>NZ_JBHVQS010000005.1:0-275843 GCF_042886435.1 Streptomyces sp. NPDC058000 | reverse complement strand
CAGGCGGCGGCCCGCCGCAGCGCTTCGTTCTTGGCGCCCGGCGCGTCGAGCGGGCCGTCGACCAGACCGGCGAAGCCGATCGCGATCCGGTCGCCACCGATCGGCACCAGGCCGACCTCCAAGGACCCGCCGACGTCGAACCGCACCGACGAACCGGCCGGGACGCACAACCGCATGCCGTACGCGGCGCCGCGGTCGAACTCCAACCGCGGATTGGCCTCGAAGAAGTGGAAATGCGAGGTGACACTGATCGGCACCGTCGCGGTGTTGCGCACCGCAACCACCACGACGGGCTCAGGCTCGGGATCAGCCGGACCGGGCAGCACCGCACCCGGGGCGCGTTCGCCGAGGCCGCCCCCCTGGAACGGGTCGCTGACCACGGCCAGCCTGGTTCCGTCGTCGAACACCGCCTCCACATGGATCTCGGTGACGACGTCGGGCACGCCGGGCAGCACGTCCCTGGGCCCGAGCGCACTGCGGGCGGCCGTGAGGGCTTCGGCGAGCCGGGCGCCGTCGCGGGCCGCCTCGCAGACCGTGTCGGCGATCAGAGCCGTCGCTTCGGGCACGTTCAGCCGGCAGCCGCGCGCATGTCGCGCCCGGGCCAGTTCGGCGGCGCTGAAGAGCAGCAGACGGTCGCGTTCGGTGGGGGTCAGTTGCATGGCCGTGGCTCCTGGAATCGGGTCGGAGCGGGCACACCGGTCGGAGTGCCATTGCGCATGAGGGCGTGGCTTTCTGTGGCAGGTCAGCAGCGTGATCTGGCCCGACCTTGCCACTGACTGAAAATTCAGTCAATGCATCGGGCGTGACTGCTGCGAGGGTCGGCGGCGAGTGCCGATCAGCTGCCGGAGTCGCGACGCGGAGCGCCCGGAAGGGTCAGGCGTCCTTGCCGTAGTGGCTGAGGGAGACGGTCACCGCACCGCCGCCGGGAACGGCTTCGACCAGTCGCACGATCACGATCTCCCGGCCGTTCGCGTTCCGGATGCAGAAGGGGTGCCGGTCTTCGAGCTCGCTGAACTTCAGCGAGGTGACCGGGCTGCTGTCGATCCCCTTGAGACAGTCATCGGGAGTCAGACTGTCGCCGGAAGCGATGAAGGCGTCACTGTCGTCGGGGATCGTGAATGCGGTGGCCGTGCGCGACAGGTACCAGTCGACGCTGGACTCCGGCACGACCTTGCCGTTCTGCAGGTCGAACTCGTAACTCGGATCCGGCGAGGTCAGCTCCACGCCCGCGTACCCCGGCCGGTATCCGTCTCCGGGCGCGTCCTGCGACTGCTCGACCTCGGAGGGCGGTGCCGGATCCTCCGGGGGGTAGTCGAGGTAGTAGACCGCACCGCCGCCCAGCAGCAGCGCGGCGATCGCCGTCAACACGATCCAGCGAACGGGTCTTCCGGCGCGCCGGGTCGGGGCCGGCGGCGAGGCGGGGCCGGGCACCTCGGCCCGCGGGAGGGGCACGGGTGTGGCGGTGACGGTGGGCTGTGCGTGCGGCGACGCGGGCGGCTCAGGCAGGTCGCCGTGGCGGGAGAGCTCCGTACGGACGGCGGTCGGCAGCCAGCCGTCGGTGAACCGCACCTGCGCGCCCACGGAAGGGTGGCGGCGCACGGCCTCGATCACGGCGCCGGTGGTGGGCCGTTCAGCGGGATCCTTCGCCAGGCATCGTCCCAACAGGGCGTGCAGTTCGGCCGGTACGCGGATGAGGTCGGGCTGTTCGTGGACCGCCCGGTACAGGGCCACGGATTCGGGACAGTCGCCGAAGGGGGGTGTGCCGCCGGCGGCGTACACGGCCAGTGCGCCGAGCGCGAAGACGTCGGTGGCCGACGTGGCGGGTTGCCCCAGGGCCTGCTCGGGCGCCATGAACGCGGGCGTGCCGATCCGCAGGCCGGCGCTGGTGAGCGCGACCGCGTCGGCGGCCCGCGCGATGCCGAAGTCGATCACCCTGGGGCCGTCGGCGGCGACCAGTACGTTGGCCGGCTTGAGGTCGCGGTGGACCACGCCGGCGGCGTGGATCGACTGGAGGGCCTCCGCGACGCCGGCCATGAGGAGGAGCACGGTCTCCACCGGCAGCGGACCGTGCCGACGCGCCACCTCGTGCAGCGAGGGGGCGGGTACGTAGGCCGTCGCCAACCACGGCGTCACCGCGTCGACGCCGGCGTCGATGACCTGGGCGGTGTACAGGCCGTGGATACGCCGGGCGTTGGCCACCTCCTGCACGAACCGGTGACGGAACTCGGGGTCCCCGGCGAGCTCCGGCCGTACCGTCTTGAGAGCCACCGGCCGGCCGCCCGGCGTGTACGCCAGGTAGACGTGCCCCATGCCGCCCGAGCCGAGCCGGGCGTGCAGTCGGTACCCGCCGATCTCCGCCGGATCGTCAGCGGTCAGAACCGCGAAGGACGGCGACGCGCCGGGATGCTCGGTGGTCATGCGGTGGCTCTTTCGGATGGGGGCGGCAAGCGCGGGCCGGCAGAAGGGCGGGGCAGCTGGCACGGCTCCGCGCCCCGACTGTAACTGAAGTTTCAGTCAATCCACCTGCCCCGCCGGAAGGAGGCGCGCGAGGGCTGGTTAAGCTGGGCAATCGTGAGCGACCGTAGAACAGCGATCATGGAGGCGGCTGCGCGGGTCATCGCCCGGCGCGGGGTCCGCGGGCTGCGGGTCGAGGAGCTGGCCGCCGAGGCCGGGGTCTCCACCGCGCTCATCTACTACCACTTCAAGGACCGGGCCGGCATCCTGCGCCGGACCCTGGAGTTCATCAACGACCGTGCCGGGAGCTACACCACGGAGCGCGGCCCGGACGCCGCCCCCCTCGATCCCCGGCAAGAGCTGGAACAGACCCTGCTGTTGGAGCTCCAGGACGACGAGGCCGTCCGGGAGAACAGCACCGCATGGGGAGAACTGCGCGCCAGCGCCATCTTCGAGCCCCACCTGCGGGAGGACCTGGCCAGGGCGACGCTGGTCTGGGTCCAGGAAATCGCCGACCTGCTCGGCCGGGTGCGCCCGATGGCGACCGCCGCAAGTCTGGCCATCGCCGCCGAGCGGCTGACGGCACTGGTGGAAGGGCTCAGCATGCGCTGGCTCAGCGGCATCCTGCCGCTGGAGCATGCCCGTGCATTGATGCGGGACGCCATCGACGCGGAGCTGGCGCGACTGGAGCGCAGGTAAGGCCCGGCGCCCTGCGTTGCCTTCCGCGGCAATCCCGGTACACCCAAGTGGTTACTGTACGAACGTGACTACCCGACGAGCCAAACTGCTGGAAGCGACCTGCCGAGTGATAGCCCTGCGGGGGGTCCGGGGGTTGCGCGTGGAAGACGTCGCCGCCGAGGCGGGCGTGTCCAAGACGTTGATCTACTACCACTTCCGCGATCGCGCGGGCCTGGTCACCAGTGCCCTGGAATTCGTCAACGACCGGGCCGAGGGCTACGTGGGCAGCACGGGCGATGACGACATCCCCGTCCGTGATCTGCTGCTCGGCCTCCTGGCGGCGGAGTTCCAGGACGACACCGCCGTACGGGAGAACTCCGCCGTGTGGGGCGAGGTGCGTGCGGCCGCGACCTTCGACGAAGGACTGCGGCCGACTCTCGCGTCACTGACCGAGCGCTGGCTCGTCGACATCGCCGAGCTGATCGCGGACGGGCAGGACGAGGGGAGCATCCCCGAGTCGGTCGACTCGCGGGCCGCCGCGGTCCGGCTGACCTCCCTGGTGGAAGGACTGAGCGGGCGCTGGCTGGCCGGCCTGCTCACCACTGCCGAAGCCAGGGCGCATGTGGCCGCCGCGCTGGAGCGTGAGCTGGCCGGGGGCTCGCAGGGCTGAGCCCGGTGCGGTGCGCATACACGGGGGACACGCGTGGCCCTCGGGTTGACTGAAAATCCAGTCAGTGCCACAGTGTGGGACAGGGCGGCGCCGTGTCTCTGCCCCACGTCGGGCTCACGCACTGCGCCCCGCCTCGACTGGATGGAGGGGTGCAGGCGGCGTGGCCGGCCCCGATCCCGCCGCACGCGTCGTCGGTGTGAACGCTGCCGGGCGACGGCGAGGGGAAGTCCCGCCCCTGGTCCACCCAGGCCCCGGCGGCCGACGGCCGCCCGAAGCAACGGATTCGATGTGGAGCCCCCATGAACGACCTCTCCGCGGGCAGGTGGCTGCTCGATGCCATCCTTGGCCCGCGCCCGGCGCGAGGATCTTCGCCCGACGACGCGGGAGGTCTCCGGTGGCGCGTGCCGGCCGACGACGTTCCGCACACCCGGACCTGGATGTCCTGGCCGTCGCGGAGGTCCATCTGGGGCCGCCGACTGGCAGGTGTTCAGCAGGACATCGCCCTCATCGCCCGCACGGTCGCAGCCTATGAGCCCGTCCTCATGTGCGCGCCGGACGAAACCGCCGCGGCGGCCGCCCGGGCCGCCTGCGGCCCGGGGGTCACCGTCATCGGCTCGATCCCCACGGACGATCTCTGGATGCGCGACACCTGCGCCGTATTCCGGCGCGACGGTCAGGGGAACCTCGACGCCGTCAGCCTCCACTTCAACGGGTGGGGCGGAAAGCAGACGCACCGCGATGACGCCGAAGTGGCCTGGTGCGTTGCCGAATTCAACGGAATTCCCCTCCGCGAGGCGAATTTCGTCGGAGAAGGCGGATCGATCGAGACCGACGGCGACGGCACGGTGCTGGCTACCGAGAGCAGCCTGGTGAACAAGAACCGTAATCGTGGCATGAGCCGGGACGAGATCGAAGAAGAAGTCCTGGCGGCATACGGTGCCGAGAAGATGATCTGGGTTCCCGGCGTCCGCGGCCGGGACATCACCGACAACCACATCGACGTCACCTCCCGCTTCGTCGGTCCCGGCGTGGTCATGGTGCAGGTTCCCCCGGACGACCGGAACGACGTCTGGGCCCGGGACGCGCGGGAGCAATTCGCCGTTCTGTCTGCCGCGACCGATGCGAAGGGGCGGCGCCTCCAGGTGATCCGGGTGGACGGACCGGACACCGTGCGCTCGCGGAGCTCGACGTTCGTGGATTCCTACCTCAACTTCCATCTCGTCAACGGCGCGGTCATCACGGCGCAATTCGGTGACCACAGGAAGGACGCCGCGGCCCGCCGGATCCTGGCCGAGGCGTTTTCCGGGCGCGAGGTCGTACAGCTGGACGTCGACCGCCTCATGGGCGGCGGCGGTGGAATCCACTGCTCCACCATGCACGAACCCGTCCCGTAATCCCCGACACCTGTACGCCGCCCCGATACGCACCCTCCCGAATACGTCATAGCCGTCGGATGTTCCTTGCCCTCAGGGCTCGAATTTCAGGACGCTCGCCATTCCCTGAAATCAGGCTCGCCAGCTGAATGCCGGAGTTCTCTGTGTCCCATCCCGCCATGTCCCGCCGCAACGTCCTGCGCTCCTTCGCCGGCATCGGCGCCCTCGCCCTCGGAGCCGCGGCCTGCGGTCCGCGCGAAACCCCGGCCGCGCCAGCGTCCTCGTCGCCCTCTCGGATGAAGACGGGCCGCCGGTTCGGTGCCGAGTGGGAGAGCCACACCCGCACCTTCATGTCCTGGCCGGCCCTGGAGTCGGTCTGGGGTGCTCAACTGCCGCCCGTACGGGACGACATCGCCCGGGTGGCCCGTGCCGTCGCGCAGTACGAACCCGTGGTCCTGATGGCCCGCCCGGAGCAGCAGGAAACGGCCCAACGGGCCTGCGGCTCCCAGGTCGAGGTGATCCCGCTGGGGGTGGACGACCTGTGGGCGCGCGACACCGTCCCCCTGTTCGTTGCGGAATCCGGGGGCATCCTGGGCGTCGACCTCAACTTCAGCGGCTGGGGCAACAAGCAGACGCACGACAACGACGCCCAGGTCGGCCGCCTCCTGCTGGAGAAGTACGACATCCCACGCGCCAAGGCCCCGCTGGTCGCCGAGGGCGGCTCCTTCGAGACGGACGGGGAGGGCACCTTGTTGATCACCGAGAGCTCGGTGGTCAACAAGAACCGCAACCCGGGGAAGAGCCGCGACCAGATCGAGGCCGAAATCAAGAGCAGTCTGGGCATCGAGAAGGTGATCTGGCTGGCCGGGGTGCGCGGCAAGGACATCACCGACGCGCACGTCGACAGCATCGCCCGGTTCACCGCGCCGGGTGTCGTCCTGGTGGACCGCGCCTTCCCCGACAGCCCCCCGGACGTCTGGTCCCGCGCGGCCGACCAGGCCCGGTCGGTGCTCAAGGACGCCACCGACGCTCGCGGCAAGTCCCTGGAGGTCGTCGACCTGCCCCAGCCCGACCTGGACAAGATCACCGGCCGGGGTGACGCCTTCGTCTCCACCTACGCGAACTTCTACGTGGCCAACGGTGCGGTGTTCATCCCCCGCTTCGGCGACGCCAAGGCCGACGACCGGGCGAAGGGCATCCTCCAGGACCAGTTCCCGCAACGCGACATCGTGCAGGTGAAGATCGACACCATCGCCTCGGGCGGAGGCGGTATCCACTGCTCGACCCACGACCAACCCGGCAAGCCGGCCAAGTAGCACCCGCGAGAGCACAGCCTGACGGGCTGTGCTCGCTCCACGGCCGCAACCCCCACAGCAAGTGCTTTCGCGCACTCCACAGTGCGGTTCGTGGGCCGCGAGCACCGGTGGAACAGTCCCGGTCGCGGCGTGACCCGCAGTGGTGTGCTCAGCCGACCGACAGCTCTTCGCGGGCCCAGTTCGCCAGTAGCCGCAACGCCGTCTCCGAGGGCGTCCCCTCCTCTACGGTGTGGGCGATCAGGGCCTGATCCGGGTCGTCGGGCAGCCGCAACGTCTCGAAACCCAGGTCGAGTTCCCCCACGACCGGATGCCGGTAGACGTAGCGCCCGTGCGTCTTGTCCTTGAGCCGGTGTTCCGCCCGCGCCTCGCGGAACTCCGGGCTCGCGGTGGAGAGTTCGTCCAACAGCGCCGCCGACCGCGGGTCGTCCGGATGGCGCCCGACGTCCAGGCGGAGGTAGGCCGCCACGTCGGCGGCCTTGCCGCGCCAGTCGGCGTACAGGCTGCGCATCCCCTCGTCGAGGAACACCGGCTTCGGTTCGTGGGCGGTGTCCGGGACCGGCTGGCGCTTCGGCTGGGGCGCCAGGACGACAGCGAGTTGATCGCCGCTGTCCGGCACGCCCTCGCCTCCGGCGTCAACTGGATCGATACCGCGGCCGTTTACGGCCTGGGGCACTCCGAGGCACTGGTCGGCAGGGCCATCGCCGGTCTGCCCGAGTCCGAGCGTCCGTACCTGTTCACCAAGGTCGGACTGGTCTGGGACCCGACCGACCCGCAGACACCGCCCCGCCGCACCATGAACCCCACCAGCGTGCGCCGCGAGGTCGAGGACTCACTGCGGCGGTTGAACGTGGAGCGCATCGACCTCTACCAGGCATTGGCCGGACACCGGTGAATCGCTGGCATACGCCGGCGACGGTTCGGGCGCGGTCTCGCCCAACGCCACCCCGCTGGAGGAGTATTGGCAGGTCATGGCTGACCCCAAGGCCGAGGGCAAGGTCCGCGCGATCGGTCTGTCCAACCATTCTCCCGAGCAGTTGGAAGCCGCCGACCGGATCGCCCACGTGGACGTGACCCAGCCGCCCTTCTCCGCCGTCAACCGTTCCGCCGCCCCCGAGATTGCCTGGGCCAGGGACCACGGCACCGGCGTAATCGTCTACTCACCCCTCCAGTCCGGCCTGTTGACCGGCACCTTCTCCGCCGAACGGGCAGCCGAACTGCCCGCGGACGACTGGCGCTCCACCCACCGTGACTTCACCTCCGGACTCGTCGCCAACCTCCGCCTGGCCGACGCACTGCGGCCAGTCGCCGAGCGGCACGGTGCTACCGTTGCGGAAGCCGCCATTGCCTGGGCCCTTGCCTGGCCCGGCGTCACCGGTGCCATCGTCGGCGCCCGCAAGACCGCTCAGGTAGACGGCTGGATCGGCGCCGGCTCGGTGCAACTGACGCTGGCCGACCTGGACGAGATCGCCGCGGCCATCACCACCTCCGGCGCCGGTACGGGCCCGGCCCGCCCCTGACATCGACCCATCTCCCGCACAAGAGGACCCACCACACCATGTCCCTCACCGTCATCGCCGAATGCCTGGCAGCCCCCGGGTACGAAGACCGGCTCCGCATCGCCCTGGAGGCAATGATCGAACCGTCGCTGGAAGAACCCGGCTGCCTTGCCTACCGTCCCTACGCCGATCCCAACGACCCGGCCCGTATGGTGGTCGTCGAGCAGTGGTCGGACGCCCAGGCACTCACCGCGCACTTCGCCACCGCCCACTTCCAACACACCAGCCAGGTCCTCGAACTCGCCCTCGCCGAGCCGATGACCGTACGGAAGCTGGTGGCCGCCCCCGGTGACTGACGCCAGGCACCGGCCCCGGGCGCACGGCGGGGTCCCGCCGCCGTGACCGGCCGGGTCGGCGAGCCGTCCGTGACGATGTCGCCGTCGACGACGGGGCACCACACCCCCGACGGTCCGGCCGAAGAGGCTCACGCACAGGGACGGTATACCCGGCCGGGCACCCCGCCCCGGCCGGGTAAGTCCTCTACGCGCGCCGCCTGGACAGTGCCGAACGGGACGCTGGGTCTGGTCTGGTCTGGTCAGTCAGTCAGTCAGTCAGTCAGTCAGTCAGTCAGTCAGGTCAGGGCGGAGGCGCAGGTGGTGGGGGTGGCGTGTGCCGGGTCGAGCGCGTTGGCCGTCTCGTGGAAGGCGATCCGGTCGACGAGGCCGAGGCTCGCATGCAGGGAGAGATCGGCCGGGCACAGTTCCTGGATCAGGACGTTGTGGACATGCGGGCCGTGGAGGAACTCCGAGCCGTGGGGCGTGATGACCTCGTCGTACTTGGTGGCGATGACGGTGTAGTGGATGCCGGGAAGGGTGTCGCCGCCGGCGTTGAGGCGACGCAGCAGGGCGGAGCCGGCCTTTTGCTCGATCAGCCCCGGGGTGAGCGCGTGGAGGGACTGTTTGATCGGGGCGATGTCCAGCAGGTTGGCCAGTCCGTGCAGGTCGGTGCCGTGGTTGTCGGGGGCCAGCCCGACCAACGTGTGCACTTTGTGGCGGCCGCCGTGGAACTTCAAGTACACCCGCGGCATCATGCCGCCCTGCGACTGTCCGACGAGATCGACCTTCCTGGCGCCGGTTGCGGCCAGCACCCGGTCGACGTACGCGGCGAGCTGCCTGGCCGAGTTGTCGATCGGACCGAGCCCACCGACGAGCGGGAGGCCGAGCAACTGGCCGTAGGTCAGGGAGAAGACGCAGTAGCCGCGCCGCACCAGGTAGGGGGCGAGGCCGAGCCAGTTGTCGACGGAGTTGGCGAGGGTGCCGTGGACGAGGACGACCGGGCGGGGGTGCCGAGCGGACGGCTCGCAGGTGAAGTTGTTCCAGCCACTGCTGACGCTGGCTGCCCAGGGGGCGTGCCGTGGAGTGCCTGCGGAGGACGGCTTGAGGAGGGGCCTTCCCAAGGGCCCCCGGGGAATCGTGGTGGGGGGCGTGTGGAGGGGCATCCCGAGGGACTTGCCGGGAAGCACGGTGGTCGACGGGCGGGCAGCGGCGGCGGGCGCAGTGGTGAGACCCGCAGCCAAGGTGACCGCCGGGAGGGCGGTGAGCAGTCTCGACCAAGGCAGCTTCATACGGTGCTCCTTGCGGGGAAAGAGGACTCCGAAATGATCCGTGAGCCGTTCGCCTGAGCCCCGGATCGCAAGGGCCAACGTGGTGACTGACGAGTAAGTCACGGTTGGTAATCATTCCGTACCAATGAAGTGACGGTGAAAGGAGCCGTCCCAGACGGTGCGTCACCATGGACGGCGGCCCCGGTTCCCGCCGCGTCCGTTGAAGACCTTCAGATGCGGGCGCTCCACGGCGGCCGCGGCCCGTAGCGCGGCCAGTGGAGGGTCGTCGGCGGGCCTGGCCAGGAGGTCTGCCAGCTGGGCCGTCAGTGCGTTGAGGTGTGCTCGGTGTTCTCGGGCGGGTTCACCTGCCGGGGAGGCGTTCACGCGGGCTTGTCAGTACTCGACCCGCCTTCCGGC
The DNA here is from genome assembly GCF_042886435.1 of Streptomyces sp. NPDC058000. Classification (NCBI taxonomy): domain Bacteria; kingdom Bacillati; phylum Actinomycetota; class Actinomycetes; order Kitasatosporales; family Streptomycetaceae; genus Streptomyces; species Streptomyces sp. NPDC058000. Next base: position 265,836 of record NZ_JBHVQS010000005.1, on the reverse strand, counting down.
ACGACCCTGCGGGGCGGTGCGTCATGCCCAGCTTGGGCGTGACGGCCAGCGCGGGCGGTGTCCTCGCGTCACGTCAGTTCCCTACGACGGCAGGGCCGACGGGGCGGCATCGACTCGCGTGCGCCCCAGGAAGAGGCTCGTGATCACCTTCACGTGGACGCGTCCGCCGTGTTCGTCCACGAGGTGGGCCATGTCGTCGAAGAGCTGCTCCCGGGGCTCGGGCGGGAGTGCGCGGTAGCCCCCGTAGGAGGCGAACAGGCCGATGAGGGCAGACGTGGACCGTTCGTGGACGGAGGCGTAGAGGCGGTGGTCCGGGTCGACGAAGCCCGCCGCCGTCATCTCGCGCCATTGGCGCGACTCGGGGCCCCGGCGCGCGGGACGGGGGCGGGGATCGAGAAGGGTGTCCGGCGGTATCTCGATGCCGTGCCGGGTGTGGGCGGCGGTCAGCCGGTCCGTCAGTTCGCCGCACTGGAGGAACCAGTGGTTCCAGAAGAGGGCTATCGCTCCGCCGGGTGCGAGCGCGGCCTGCGCTTTGGCCCAGCGGACGGCGGGGTCGACCCAGTGCCATGCCTGTGCGCAGTACAGCAGCCCGTAGCGTCGCGAGGGACGCCAGGTTTCGAAGTCGGCGACCTCGATGCTGACATTGCCGTCGGGCAGTTGCGCACAGCGGCGGCGCAGCACCCGGGCCATGCGGACGTCCGGTTCGACGCACGTCATCGGTACGCCGGGCCGGGCGAAGGCGAGTGTGGCCTTGCCGGTTCCGGCACCCACCTCCAGCGTCGGCCCGCTCGCGGCCGGAGCGGAGAAGTCCAGGACGTCCTCGACGAGTTGGCGGGGATAGCCGGGCCTGGCCGTGTCGTACTGCTCGGCGTCGTCGCCGAAGATGTGGCGGCGCGACTGCACCGATGCCGGGTCATTGCCAGGAGTCCCATACGACATGGCGGTCACGGTAGGCGCCCCGCACCGTGAGGGGGAGGGCGCCTGCCGTGAGTCGGCCATTCTCCGATTTCCCCGTACCGGTCCTTGCCGGGAGCCCGCTCGGGGTCCCGTAGCGAAGGGCCCCGCAGTTCGGAGCCCGGAGCCCGGAGCCGCCGCCTGTGGTGTGGAACGGGGATGGCCCCGGCTCCCGGGCAGGTGCTGCCGGCTATCCGAACTGCCCGGGCTGGTAGTCGCCGGCGGGCTGCCGGGTGATGACGTTCAGTCGGTTGAAGGTGCCCATCAGGGCGATCAGGGCCACCAGGGCGATGAGCTGCTCCTCGTCGTAGTGCTCGGCGGCACGCGCCCAGACCTCGTCCGTGACCCCACCGGCACCATCCGCGATGCGGGTCCCCTCTTCCGCCAGCTCCAGCGCGGCGCGCTCGGCCTCGGTGAAGACCGTGGCCTCCCGCCACGCCGCGACCAGGTTGAGGCGCACCGACGTCTCACCGGCGGCCGTGGCGTCCTTGGTGTGCATGTCGACGCAGAAGCCGCAGCCGTTGATCTGGCTCGCGCGGAGCGCCACCAGTTGCTGGGTCGCGGCCGGCAGTGGTGAGTCCGAGATCACCTTGCCCGCCGAGACGATGTGCCTCAGGAACTTGCCTGCGGTCGGACTTTCGAAGACGTTCAAACGGGCATCCACGATGAGCTCCTCTGCCGTTGTCGGTGGCTACACACCTCTGACGGATGGGGCCCGGCACGATGTGACACGAACGCATGTGACGTGCGTCGCCCCGGCCCGCGTTGCGGTACCGACCACCTACGACGACACGTTCAGGATCGCTGCCGTGATGCCGCTCCCGGGCGCCTCCGGCCCGCCCGGTGATCCGAACGGGACGCCTTGGCCCGCCGAACGAGGTCCGCGGCCGCCCTCTCCCATTCAGGATGCGCGAAGTCGAACCCGGCCGCGCGCAGCCGACCCGGCACCACCCGGCGGCTCTTGAGCAGCAGCTCCGTGTCCGTGCGTAGCGCGAACGCCCCCAGCTCCGCCATCCCCCGCGTCGCCGGCAGCCCTACGGGGACGCCCCGGGCCGTGCGCAGTGCCCGCATGAACTCCCGGTGGGGGAGGGGGCCGGGCGACGCGAGGTTCACCGGCCCTTCGAGGTCGTCCCGGGCGATCAGGAACTCCACCGCGCGGACGAAGTCCTCGTCGTGGATCCAGGAGACGTACTGCGCACCGCCGGCGACCGGCCCGCCCAGCCCCAGTCGTGCCAGCCGCAGCAGTACGTCGAAGACCCCGCCCCGGTCCGGGCTCATGACCATCGCCGAGCGCAGCGCCACCTTCCGTGTCGCCGGCGTCCGCGCCTCGGTCTGCGCCCGCTCCCAGTTCTTCGCGATGTCGACGCTGTATGCCCAGTAGTCCGGCACCCCGGCCTCCGAGCCGCCGATCACCCCGGTCGCCTCGTCGTGCGCCGCATCGAAGCGATGGGCGTAGATCGTCGCGGTACTCATCTGTAGCCAGACGCGCGGTGGACGCGCGGCGGCGGCGATCGCCTCGCCGACCACCCGCGCCGAGTCGACCCGGGAATCCATCATGGCCCGCAGGTTCTCGGCGGTGTAGCGGCAGGAGACGCTGCGTCCGGCCAGGTTGATCACGACATCGCAGCCGTCGACCGCCTCGGCCCAGGCACCGAGCGTGGTCCCGTCCCAGCCGATGTCACGCTCCCGCCTCGGGCGCCTGGTCAACACCGTGACCTCGTGGCCGGCCGCCGTCAGCGCACGGTCGAGGACCGCGCCCACCTGTCCGGTTCCCCCGGGCAGCACTATCTTCATCGAGCCCCCTCAGCTTCGGTGGACATCAGCGTAACCCGCAGAATTGAACGCGTTCAAAACGGGGGTGTGAGTGGGGAGCGAGGTGGTACGCCGGCCGTTCGTCGAGCTCCGCCCGATTCGGCCGCGACCGGCGCACCCTTCTGAGCCGACTGCTCCTACGCGTCCGCGACGGCCCGTAGCGGGCTCAGGGAGGCCGCCCGGCGGGCCGGGACGACCGCCGCTATCGCGCCGATCGCGAGGGACAGCAGGCAGACCAGCAGCAGCGTCCCCCAGGGGAGCGCGAGCGAGTACTGCGTCAGCGCGCCGTTGGCCAGCGCGCCGACCGCCCAGGCACCGAACACCCCGCCCACCAGGCCCAGCAGCGTGCCGAACGCGGCGACGGTCAAGGACTCCAGGCGGACCATGCGCCGGATCCCGGCGCGGTCCATGCCGATGGCGCGCAGCACGCCGATCTCCCGAGTCCGCTCCGACACCGACATGGCCAGGGTGTTCACGATGCCCAGTGAGGTGATCACGAGGCCGATGGCGAGCAGCCCGTACATCAGGACCAGCAGGTTGCCCATGGTGCCGGCGGCTTCGTGGACGAGTTCCGACCGGTCCTGGACCTTCAGCAGCGGGTTGTTGCCCACCGCGGTGCGCAGGCGGTTCTCGGTGATCTGGGAGGTGGCGCCGCTGTCGGTGCGGACGAGGATCCGCTGTGCGGAGCCGGGCAGGAAGCCGGTCTTCTGCACTTCGGCACGGGCGCCCAGCGCGTCGCGGGCGACCGGGTTGTCCTGGTAGACGCCGACGACGGTGTACTGCTGGAACTCCTGGTTGCTTCCCATGCGCGCATTGAGCCGGCCGCCGGCGCTCAGTCCGTGCTCCCGGGCGAGCGTGCTGGAGAGCGCGATCCGGCCCGGCCCGAGGTCCTTCGCGGAACCGCTCACGAAGTGCAGCCTCATGACCGCGTCCACGGTGTCCGGGTCGATGCCGGAGATCTGCTGGACGTGGCCGCCGGTGAACAGGGTGGAGTCCGCGATGGTGGCCGCGGTCCGCACTCCGGAGGTGCCGGCCACCCGGCTCACGGCGGCCGGGTCGATGCTGGTGGTCGGGATGCGGGTGCTGATCACGTAGTCGGCGCCGAGGCCCGCGGCGGCCTGCCGGTCGAGCGCCTGCCCGGTGGAGTTCCCGATGACGGCGAGCCCGGCGACCAGCGCGGTGCTGATCATCAGGGCGGACGCGGTGGCCGCGGTGCGCCGCGGGTCGCGCAGCGCGTTCTCCCGCGCGAGCTGGCCGGTGACGCCGAAACGGCTGGTCAGCCGGCCGGTGAGTCGGATCACCGGGCTGGCGAGCAGCGGCGCCAGCACGATCATGGAGACGGCGAGGATGCCGCAGCCGAGCATCGCGCTCTGTAGGTTCTCGACCGAGGCGTCCTTCGCCCCGGTCAGCCACACCAGCAGTCCGGCAGCGATGACGAGAAGGACCAGTCCCACCACGCCACGCAACCGGGACCGGCCGGGGGAGGGTGCCTGCTCGGCCGAGCGCATCGCCTCGACGGGCGCGATGCTCGCCGCCCTGCGGGAGGGCAGCCACGCGGCGAGCACCGTGACACCCACGCCGACGCCGAGCGCGGCCATGACGGGGCGCGGGCCGATCACCAGTGGTCCGTTGGGCAGAGTGTCCTGTGCGGTGCTCAGGATGTCGGGCAGCACGGAGGCGATGCCGAGGCCGAGCAGGAAACCGGCGACCGAGGCGGCGAGGCCGAGCACGGCCGCCTCGGCGAGGACGGAGCGGACCACCTGGCGACGCGAGGCGCCGATCGCCCGCAGCAGCGCGATCTCACGGATGCGCCGGGTGACGAGCATCGTGAAGGTGTTGACGATGAGGAACGAGCCGATGAACAGCGAGACCCCGGCGAAGACCAGCGGCAGCTTGGTGTAGCCCCGGGTCAGGGTGTCCAGGTATCCGGCCTGTTGGGTGGCCTGGGCGGCGCCGCTGGTGGCCTCGGCCCGGTCGGCCGGGAGTACGGCGCCGACGCGGTCGGAGAGCGCGGACTGGCTGGTGCCGGGCGTGGCGGACAGGTCGATCCCGGTGTAGTGGCCCGGGGACGCGAACAGCCGCTGGGCGGTGGCCTTGTCGAACAGGGCGAGGGTGCCGCCCGCGACCACCCGGCTGTCCTTGGTGGTGACGATGCCCACCAGACGCTTCGTCATGACCGGACCGTCGGTGGCCAGGGTGACCGTGTCACCGATGCTGAACCCGCCCGCTGCGGCGGTGCCGCTGTCCACGGCCAACTCGCCGCCGTTCCGGGGGGCGTGGCCCTTGACCAGCGGGTAGCGACTGTCCTTGTCGTCCTTGCCCGGTGTGTAGGCGGCGGCGAGGTTCGCCCAGGACGTGCCGGCCCGGAGCGGAGTGCCGTCCGCGGCGGACAGGGTGGCCGAGCCGTCGACCGACGGTCGTACCGCGGCGACACCGGGCACTTCGGCGAGCTTGTGCGCGAGTGCGTCGTCGAGCGCCGCGGTGCGCTGGTGCGCGGCGGGTCCGGACGGCGGGTCCTTCGGGGTCACGGTGACCGCGATGTCCGCGAAGTCCTTCGACGCGGCGGCCCGGTAGGCAGCGGCGGAGGAGTCCGCGAAGACGAGGGTGCCGGAGACGAACGCGACACCGAGGCAGACCGCCAGGGCGGTCATGGCCAGACGGGCCTTGTGCGCGAGGACGTTGCGCAGGGTTGTTCGCAGCATGGGGAGCTTTCGGGAGCAGGGAGGTGGGGGAGGGCGGGGGAGGCGTGGGGAAGAGAGCGGGCGCGACGCGGATGTGCCGGGGCGCCGGGCGGTCCCGGGGCGGACGGGGTCAGTGCGTCCGGTCCCGGTCGTCGTCCCGGTCTCGGGCCCGGGCCCGGTCCTCGAACTGGAGCATTCGGTCGAGTACGGCGCCGGAGGTCGGCTCGTGCAGTTCGTCGACGACGCGCCCATCGGCGAGGAACACCACCCGGTCCGCGTGCGCGGCGGCCACCGGGTCGTGGGTGACCATCACCACCGTCTGCCCCAACTCCCGTACCGAGTCGTGCAGGAAGCCGAGGATCTCGGCGCCGGACCGTGAGTCGAGGTTTCCGGTCGGCTCGTCGGCGAAGACGATCTCGGGCCGGGAAACCAGCGCGCGGGCCACGGCGACCCGTTGCTGCTGGCCGCCGGAGAGCTCGACGGGCCGGTGGTCCAGCCGGTCGGCCAGCCCGACGGTGGCGACGACGGCCTCCAACCAGGCCGTGTCGGGCTGCCGTCCGGCGATCCGCAGCGGCAGCGTGATGTTCTCCAGTGCGCTGAGGGTGGGCAGCAGGTTGAAGCCCTGGAAGACGAAGCCGACCTTGTCCCGTCGCAGCGCGGTGAGTTGTCGTTCCGTCAGGCTGGAGAGCTCGGTGTCACCGATGCGGGCCGAACCTGACGTCACCTTGTCCAGCCCGGCCAAGCAGTGCATCAGGGTGGACTTGCCGGACCCGGAGGGGCCCATGACGGCGGTGAAGCGGCTCCGGGCGAACTCGACGGACACCGCATCGAGGGCGGTGACCCGGGTCTCACCCTTCCCGTACACCTTGGTCAGGCCCGTGGCGCGGGCGGCTGGTTCCGCGACGGGGGAGCGGGGGGAAGAAGACAGCTGTGACATGTGTACTCCGCCTGGGTGCGAGGGTCCGCAGTCAGTGCCGCGGACCGGAGGAACTCCTCCATCCTCACCGCCCCCACCTGCGGAAACATCGTTCTGGCGGGTGGAGTTGACCTCTGCCCAAGGCAAGGTTCGGCCGGCGCCGTCTCTGCTCTTGGACCCAGCTCCGGCGGCCGGACTCTCCCTTTGGGAAGAGAAGGCAACCGGCAACGACCGGCAAGGGCCGGCAAGCACAGGCGACGACCGGCAAGGACCGGGTCGGGGTGAGCACAGGCAGCAGACCGGCACGCATCGCCCTTCGGAATCGTCCGTGGGGAGTGCTGACCGACCGACTCAGGCAACGCACTCCGCCTTCGCCCACGAAAGCCGCCGCCTGGGCGAGGGCGGGGCCGGAAGAGGGCACGGGGACGCCGATCGAGCTCCAGGAACGCCCCCGCAGGAGCCAGGACCCATGACCGCAGGACCGCAGAACCGCAGGTCCTCGCGACGTCAGGAGCTCAGGAGCTCAGCCCGCCAGGCCCGTCCGGTGGGCCAGGAGAGCGGCCTGCACCCGGCTGGTCGAACCGGTCTTGTCCAAGATCGCGCCGACATGCGTCTTCACCGTGCCGATCCCGATGCCGAGCCGCCCTGCGATGTCCTGGTTCGACAGTCCCTCCCCGAGCATCGCGAGGACCTCCCGTTCCCGGGCGGTGAGTCGGGCGATCCGCTCGTCGGCGAGCGCGCGGTCGGCGGCTTCCGGATCGCCGCCGCGCAACATCCGGGCGATCACCGCCCCGGTGACGCCCGGTGAGAGCACGGCATCGCCGGCGGCGGCCGCCCGCACCGCGCTGATCAGCTCCTGCGGGCCTTCGTCCTTCAGGAGGAAGCCGGAGGCGCCCTCGCGCAGCGCCCGGATCACGTTGGCCTCGTCGCCGAAGGTCGTCAGCATCACCACCCGCGGCGCGGGGTCGAGGGCGAGCAGCGGTGCGATCGCGGCCAGGCCGTCGCACACCGGCATCCGGATGTCCACCAGCGCAACGTCGGGGTGGTGGGCGGCGGCCAGGTCGACGGCCTGCCGCCCGTCCGGGGCCTCGGCGACGACGTCGATGCCGTCGGCGTGCCGGAGGATCAGGCGGACACCGTGCCGGATCATCGTTTCGTCGTCGGCGAGCAGGACGCGGATGGGCCGGTTGGGCTCGGTCACGGGGTCTCCCAGGGTGCGGCGTCCCGGACCGACGGGACGGTGAAGCGGTCGATGGCGATCAGACGCTGCGAGGCGTCGAAGCAGTAGCGGGCGACGGTCAGGCTGCCGGGGCGGCTCTCGGTGGCGCCGTTGAACGGGTAGATGCAGCCCGCCGAGGCGACGGGGCGCGGCGGTTCGTGGCCGGTGGCGGCGGCCCGTACCGCCGCGTTGTCCAGTACGCCGAGCCCCGCCACTTCCTGGTAGGTCATGCCGACGCGGGGCAGCGGAGGCGGCCCCGCCACGTGTGGCCGGGTGGCGTACACGAAGGTGACCCCGAGGGCCATCAGCACGGACAGTCCCACCAGCCCGATGGCGAGCATCAGCGCCTCGGTGGTCCGGCGCTCGGTCGGAACGGGCCGCTCGCCACCGGTCTGGTCTTCCGCGCTGGCCAGGACGTCCGCGCCGGGCTGGTCCTGCGCTTCCTCCGTAGCGGACGGGGTGTTCTCCCCCGCGGGATCGGAGGCGTCCTGCCCGCTGCCGGGCCGCTCCGGGACGAGGACGTCTCCGGGATCGGCAGGATCGGCGGGATCTGCCGGTACCGTCGCGTCCACCTGAAACCCACCGGACGGCAACGCGTCGGCGGCGAACGACCCACCGAGCAGCTCCACCCGCTCCCTGAGGCCGGTGAGTCCGCGGCCGGTGCCCACGTCCCTGGCGGTGGCCGGCCGCTTCGGCGGTGCACCATTGCGAACGGTGACCCGCACCTGCTCGTCGTCATGCCGGACCGTGACGGTCACGTGCGCCGCGGTCGCGTACCGGTGCACGTTGGTCAGGGCCTCTCGTACGAGCCGGTGCACCGCCCGACGTACCCGCGCCGGGCGGGCGACGAGATCCGGCCCCGTCCAATCGAGCCGGACGGCGATCCCGCCGTCGCGGGACTCCGCCACCAGCGTCTCGATATCGGCGCGGGTGCCGGTCGCATCGGTGAGCACATCCGGCCCGGTGTCCCGGCCGAGCGGCCCGAGCACCCCGAGCGCCTGCCGCAGTTCCCGCATCGCGTCCCGGGTGGTCCGCCGCACCAGGACGGCCTCCTCGCGCAGCTCGGGTGCCGCCCGGTCCAAGGCCAGCTCCAGCCCGCCGGCGTGCAGTGAGATCAGGCTGAGCCGGTGCCCCACCAGATCGTGCATCTCCGCGGCGATGCGGGACCGCTCGTGGATCCGGGCCTCGCTGTCGGCGAACCGGCGGGCCCGCTCCGCCGCGTCACCGCGCTCGCGAAGCGCCCGCAGCAAGCGCCCCTGCTGCCCGTGCGCCGTGCCGACCAGGCCGGGCACGACCACGCCGGTCGACGCCAGAACCAGACCGAGCGCCAGCCCGTACGGCACCGACCCGGGACCGAGCCACGGCGCGGCCGCCGTCGCGGAACCCACGACGAGGGCCCCCGCCGTGCCGAGCAGCCGGGCACGCCAATGTGCCCGGACCGCCCGGCGCGCCATCGCGTACGCGGCCGCCGCCGTGATCGGCCCGACGCCGGGCGAGAGGCCGCTCAGTACGGCGAGCGCGAGCAGCACGGCTTCGGGGAACCGGCGGTGCAGGGGGAAGACCCCGGCACCGACAGCGAGCGCCAGCAACTGGAACCACGGGTACGGCAAGAACCCGAGGTGCCCGAGCGTCACGTACAGCCCCAGGCCCGAGAGGGCCGCACCGGCCGTCACCGCCATGGTGCGCGCGGACCCGCCCGAGGCCGTTCCGACCAGCGGGCGACATCGGGCGAGTCGACGGAAAGGGTTGGTGCGCGCCACGCTGACCAGTATCGACGTCCGGCTGCGTGACGGCATGAACCCTGCGGGCGATGTGTCTCTCTGCCGAAAGACAGAGAAACGCGGGGGCATCGCCGCACACCAGGCCAGGGCCGCAGGCGGCCGGCCGGTTCGTCGGCGGACGGGCTCAAGCCGCGGCGTGCCCCGGTGCGCCAGTGCGCCAGTGCGCCAGTGCGCCAGTGTTCCGGACGGGAAGGCCAGGATGTGCGGGACCGCCTCACGCAGGCTGTTGAAGTGACGGTGCACGCCCTCGACCGCGACGGTGGCGTTCACGCCCCACACCGTCAGTCCGGCCCGCAGTCCGGACTGACCCCGGGACGCGGCGTTCTCGATGACCAGGCAGTGGCTCGGCTCGGCACCCAGTTGTGCGGCGGCTCGCAGGAAGGGGACGGGGGAGGGCTGGCCCTCTTCGACAGCGACCGCGACCGCGTCCACGATCACGCTCGGCAGCGGCAAGCTCGTCCGCCGGAAACGGCCGCGCACCCGGTGTTCCTAGTTCGAGGTCACCAGCGCCCGCGGGCGCGTCGGTGAGGTCTACGAGGTGCCGGTGTCCTGGGTCGTCATCGCCAGCAGTACCAGGGCATCGTGTTCGGCGGTGCCGGGTGTGGCTTGGTAGAGCAGGACGCGCTGACTCTGGTCGGCGGTGTTGAGCACCTCGTTGGTGAGGGTGAGCGGGCCGAGCGCCGGATGGTGGAAAGCGGTCTCGCCGCCGCGCTTGACCCATACCTCGTGCCGCAGCCACAGCGCGGCGAACTCGCCACTGGCCGAGGACAGTTCGGCGACCAGCGCGGCGGTCCGGTCCGGGGCGGTCTGCTCGGCCGTGTGCAGGTGCGCGACGCTGTTGCGAGCCACCCGGTCCCAGTCGGTGAAGAGCGTGCGCGCGGCCGGGTGCAGGAAGGCGTACCGGATCATGTTCCGCTGGCCGGGCGGCCAGTCGGCGAGCCCGGACAGCAGCGCCAGGCCCTCGGGGTTGGCGGCCCGCACGTCATTGATCTCGTTGAGTACGTACGCCGGGTTGGGCCGGACCGATTCCAGTAGCAGCCGCAGACCGGCGCTGACCGGCTGTGGGTCGGCGGGCCGGCGGCGCGGTGTCCGTCCGGCCGTCCGGTCGGCGAGGGCGAGCAGATGAGCGTGCTCGTCGTCGGTGAGGCGCAGGGTCCGGGCCAGCGCGTCCAGTACCGCGTCGCTGGGCGCGGTCTCCCGGCCCTGCTCGATGCGCGTGTAGTAGTCCACGCTCACCCCGGCCAGCGCGGCCAGTTCCTCGCGACGCAGCCCGGGGGCGCGCCGGAGGCCTGGCCCGGTGGGCAACCCGACGTCTGCCGGGCCGATCCGCCCGCGCCGGATCCGAAGGAACTCCGCCATCGCGTTCACGCCCCTGAGTGTGCCATCGAATGATCCACTCCTGGGTGGCCGTGTCACACCCAGGAACGGCACGGCCTTCCCGGGCCCCGGCGTTCGGCAGAAGCTCGGATCATGACTGACGCAATGATCATCGGCGGCGGCTCCGGGATGGGCCTGGCCCTGGCCCGGACCCTGCTCGCCGAGCGTATGGACGTAACGATCGTCGGCCGGTCCGCCGACCGACTCGCGGCCGCCAAGGAGGAGTTGGCGCAGGCCGCGCAAGGGAAGATCAGCACGGTGCGGGCAGACATCGGCCGCGAGGAGGACGTGGCCGAACTCTTCGCCTGGGTGGAGCGAGTGGAGCATGTGGCGGTCACCGCAGCAGACGTGACCGGGGCGTACGGCCGGATAGCCGACGTCGCCACGGCGGCCGCCGAGGCCGTCGTGGACACCAAGCTGCTGGGTGCTTGGCTCGTCGGCAAACACGCGGTCGGGCGGGTGACCGGGTCGATCACGTACACCTCGGGAATCAACGCGTACCGACCGAACGGAGCCAACACCATCGTGGCCGCGGCCAATGGTGCGCTCGCGTCGTTGGCATACGGCCTGGCGATCGAGTTGGCGCCCGTGCGCGTGAACGTGATCTCTCCGGGTTGGGTGGACACCGCCATCTGGGACCAGCTCGGCATGGACAAGCAGGCGGCCTTCGCCGAACTGGCCGAGCGGCTCCCCGCCCGGCGGATCGGCACCCCCAACGACATTGCCCAGGCGTTCCTTTCGGTGATGCGCAACGGATTCATCACCGGCACGGTGCTGGACGTGGACGGTGGCCACCGCCTCCTCACCTGACAGGACCGGCGCCGCCCCGCTTTGCTTGCCTGGACGGTTTCTTATGCCTGGATTCGCCTGGATCCAGGCGGATCCGGTGGGCGGACAGCCGAACGGGAATTCAGGACAGGCATTACAGGACAGGGATTCAGGACAGGCCGTGTCCTTTGGCTCGGGCATAGTGGAATGCATGACGAGCGACATGACCGCCCGCCTGCTGCGGCTGCTGTCCCTGCTGCAGACCCGGCGGGAATGGTCCGGTGCCGATCTCGCCGAACAACTCGGCGTGACGGTGCGCACCGTCCGCCGCGACATCGACCGCCTGCGCGAGCTGGGCTACCCCGTCGACAGTGCACGCGGCCACGCCGGTGGCTACCGTCTCGCCTCCGGCACCGACCTGCCGCCCCTCCTCCTGGACGACGACGAAGCCGTCGCCATCGCCGTCGCCCTGCGCACCGCCGCCGGCGGACTGACCGGTATCGAGGAGACCGCCCTGCGTGCCCTGGCCAAGCTCGAACAGGTCCTCCCGCGCCGCCTGCGAGGCCAGGTCACTGCTGTCCAGGCATCCGCCAGCGGCATCGCCTGGGAAACCCGCGGGGCCCGCGCCGACCCCGTGCTCCTAGCGGCCCTCGCCGTGGCCTGCCGCGACCACGAGATCGTCGGCTTCGACTACCGCACCCGCCACGGCACCACCACCTGGCGCCGGGCCGAGCCCTGTCACCTGGTCGCCTCCGGCAACCTCTGGTACCTCCTCGCCCACGACACCGACAAGGACGACTGGCGTCTCTTCCGCCTCGACCGCATCAGTAACGCCACCCCCACCGGCCGACGCGTCCCACCCCGCCCCGTACCCGGCGACGACCCCGCCGCCTTCGTGGCGAGCCGGCTGTCCGCTGCCCCCACCCGCTACCGCGCCGTCGCCACCGTTCACACCTCCGCCGAGCAGGTCCGCGCCCGCACTCCGGGTCTGGCCACCCGCGTCCGTCCCGGCGGCGGGAACACCTGCCTGGTCGATGCCTCCGACGACTACCTGCCCCGCATCGCCCAGACCCTGGTCGGCCTCGATGCCGACTACACCCTCGACGCCGACCCCGACGTCCTCGACCACCTGCGCGGCACGGCCCAGCGCACCTGGCACGCCGCTCTCCCCGACCCCGCCGCGGCGGAATGAGTGACCTGACGGAGAGCGGGGGCGGCGGCACCATCACCGGTGACTCGCCCAGGTGGGCCGATGGCAGGCGCGCCGCGAACAAGGAGCCCGCACCGTGGAGCCATGGACAGGGCTCCCAAGATCATGGTCGATGCGCCGGCGGCGGACGGCGGGCGCCGGGTCTGGATCGGCCACGACTCGGTGGGCCTGGCCTACGGAATGATCGACGTCCTGGAGTTCGTCCGCCGCGCCGGCCTCGACCCCGACCACGTCGATCTTCATGACCCGGACCTGATCCAGTGGCAGGGCGGTGGTCCGGAGACCTGGACGGGCGGACGGTGACACGACGTTCAGCGGCGGGCCGACGGCTGCGCGACCTGGGCACCCAGCAGCCCTCCCGACACGACTCCGGATCGCCAGCGTGCGGCGTCGCCTAGGTAGTCCCGGTCCCGGCCCTGGTCCCGATCCTGCCTGTGGCTGTGGCTGTGGCCGTGGCCGTGGCCTTCGTGGCTGTGGCTGCGGCCGTGGTCGTCGGTTCGACGGGGGACGTGACGACGGCTGCCAGGTCTGCGCCGGCTCGGAGCAGTGCCACGGTCCGGGTCGCGATCTGGTCAAGACGTTGTTGCAGGACGTGTTGGGTCTTTTCCAGGCCGTCGAGCCGGTGCAGGGAGCCGATGATCTCGCGCACGGCCGGAATGCCGTAGCCGGTGCTGCGAAGGGCCGCGACGATACGGGCCGCCCTGATGGCGGAGAGATCGTAACGACGTGCTCGCAGCGACGTCACGCGCTCGGGCGTGACGAGTCCCTCCTGCTCCCAGAACCGCAGGGTCGAGGTGCGTACGTGGAGCGCTCCCGCGAGCTCCGTGATCGTCATCGCGTCGCTGTCCCGCTCGAACTCGGATGTCTGCGCCTCGGCCTGGATCGCCCGCAACGCCCGTTGGGCGCGCAGGGCCTCGTCCCGTTCCCGTGCGAGCCGCACATGGAGCTCGTTGATCGCCGAGGCCGCCTCCGCGAGCGGGCCCGTTCGCAGTTCCGTGAGCAGCTGTCGGGCGGCGACAGGACCCACGGCGCTCGCGAGCCCTCGATAGGCGCGCAGGGCGTGCACGTGAACCGCCGTGTAGGCGCGGTACCCGTTGCTCGACCGCGTGGCCGGGGGAAGGACCCCGAGCCGCTCCAAGTCGCGCACCTGCTGCACCGAGTACCCCGACTCCCTGGCGACATCGACCGTTCGGAGCGGTACCCGTTGCCCACCGCTCACCAGCTCACCCATCGACCAACCCCACAGAAGCACTTGAAGGAGATGCTTGAACCATGAATATGGAACAGATCATCGCGACGGTGCGCGGCTTCGACGGGGCGCTCGTGGTCCTCCCGGAGCCCGGCGGCGACTTGCCGGAGCTCGTGTGGGGGGATGCGTTCTTCTACTACGCGCCCGACGGCCAGATGCCGCGGACCACCCAGCCTTACGGGACGATCGTCACCAAGAACTACCCCGACGACGCCGCATCCGACCTTGACCCCGAGGGACGCTGGCGGGTGAACATCCACGTCGACCGGGCGACGTTCCGGGAGCTGACCGAGGAGGAGCCGCGCAGCCTCGCCCGGCCCCGGGACCACTCGGCCGTCGATGTGGTGTTGCCCCACCCGGTGTACGGGACACTCGGCTGGATCTCCGTCGTCAACCCCGGTGAGCGTACGGGGGACCTGGTCGCGCAGTTGCTGCGCGGTGCCCACGACGCCGCTCGTGACCGGTCGGCGCGGCGACACGAGCCGGGAAGGTGAGGGGAGAGCCGGGAAACCGGCGCTGAGCCGCGTGCGGGGCCCGTTCGCCCGGGTGTCGTACCCGTGTCGCGGAGAGGGCGCCGCGGGCCGGGGTCAGGGCTTGGAGGGGCCGCCGTCGTACGGGACGCCGGCCCGGGCTGCCAGGCCGGCGATCAGCAGTTCCAGTCCGTAGTGGAATTCGGCGTCGTGGTTGCCGGCGGCCAGGTACGGGGCGGTGGCGATCAGGATCGGGTCGCCGGTGGCCGCGATGTCGTCGCTCTGCCGCTGGATCTGCTGATCGTCCAGGGAGCCCAGGTAGATGGCGTGGCCCAACTCCCGCATGATCGAGCCGATCATGAAGGCGGTGTAGCTGCGCAGGACGTGGACCCGCTCCTCAGGCTCAAGAGCGAGGTCGGTGAGGGTGGCCAGGGTGGAGTGGAGAGCCAGCAGCGCCGCGGGGGACCGCGTGGGGCGGGTGAGCACGAGGGGGAACGCCTTCGGATGGCGTTGGGCTTCGGCGCGGAAGGCCGCGGCGTGCGCGCGGATCCGGTCCTGCCAGCTGTCCGTGTCGTTGTGGGGGAAGTCGACCTCGGCGAGGAGCGCTTCGGCCACGCCGTCCAGGAGGGCGTCCTTGTTGGGCACGTGGCTGTAGAGGGACATGTTCTCGACGTCGAGTTCGATGGCCAGTTTCCGTAGGGAGAAGGCGTCGGCGCCGTCGCGGTCGATCATCGTCACGGCCGCGGCGATCACCTTCTCCCGCGTCAGGCCGAGTCTTCTTCCGCGGCCGGTGCCTCGAACCGTCACGTCACCCTCCTGGCCGCGGCCGATCCGGCTGCGGCGATCACCCGCTCCTTGACATCACTTGCACTGCAAGTTTAGCGTCCTTTCGTCGGTGACTTGCAGTGCAAGTCTTCGCGGCGCGGTGAGGTGAGGCGAGACCGTGCCGGCCTCGCCGGGCCGGTCGGCACGAGGAGCCCGACCACCCCGCCTTTCCGCGCCCCCGTACGCGAGCGGCCGCGCCACCGCACGAGCGCGTGCGGGACGGCGCACCACCGGAAGGAAGCGACCCACGTCATGAGTGACCTCCCCCTCACGCAACGGCTGTTCGCCCGCCACGTCCGGTGGGCCCTCGGGCACGCCCTGCCCCGGCTGGCGATGGACCGCGCGGCGCGCCGGGGCGACCTCAACGGCCAATTGGTGGCGCTCTCCCGGGACCCGGGCCCCCAGGGCGAGGCGGCTGTCGTCGAGCGCCAACTGATGGACCGGATCCGTGCGGACGGGCCCGTGCACCGCAGTCGCTACGGCTTCGTCACGGCCTCCCACCCCACCGTCCAGGAGGTGCTCACCAGCAACGACTTCCGCACCGGCGCCGTACCCGCCACGGGGGGACCACTCGCGCAACTGGCCTCCTGGGCCGGTGCGACCGCGCCCATCGGACCGTTGAAGCCCCCGTCCTTGCTGGTCACCGAGCCGCCCGAGCACACCAGATACCGCAAGCTCGTCACCCGCGTCTTCTCCGTGCGTGCCGTGCAGCAACTCCGCACCCGTGCCGAGGAGATCGCCGAGGAACTCCTCGACGACCTGCAACGCCGCACGTCCGGCGCCGCCGACGTCGATCTGGTCGCCACGTACTGCGCCCTGCTGCCCGTCACCGTGATCGCCGAGATCCTCGGTGTCCCCCACTCCGAGCGGCACCGCGTGCTCCGCTTCGGTACGGGCGCGGCACCCAGCCTCGACTTCGGGTTGTCCTGGCGCCGGTTCCTGACCGTCGAACGCTGCCTGACCGACTTCGACGGGTGGCTGGCGCAGCACATCGAACAGATCCGGCGGCAGCCCGGCACCAACCTCCTCAGCCAACTGGTCACCGCCCGCGACGAAGACGGCCGGGGCCTGACCGGGACCGAGCTGCGCGCCACCGCCGGCCTCGTGCTCGCCGCCGGATTCGAAACCACGGTGAACCTGTTCGGCAACGGCATCGCCCTGCTCGACCGTCACCCCGACCAGCGCGACGCCCTCCACGGCGACCCGTCCCGGTGGCCGAACGCCGTCGACGAGATGCTCCGCTTCGACCCACCGGTGTTCCTCACGGGGCGAACCGCCGTTCGCGACACCAGGGTTGGCGGCCACCGGGTGCCGCGCGGAGCGATCGTCACCCTGCTGCTCGCCGGCGCCAACCGCGACCCCGCACTCTTCGCCGAACCGCACCGGTTCGACATCACCCGGCCCAACGCCAAGGAACACCTCTCCTTCTCCGGCGGACGGCACTACTGCCTGGGCGCCGCCCTCGCCCGCATGGAAGCCGAAGTCGGCCTGCAAGCCCTCTACGGCCGCTTTCCGCACCTCACCCTCCGTACCGGAGCCCGTCGCCGCAGCACCCGGATCCTGCGCGGCTACGCCCACCTTCCCGCCCGACTCGGCACCACCGCACAGGCCCTGGTTTCCTGACGGGGAGCGAGCCAGTCACGACGACGACGCGGGAAACGGCACTGTCAGTGGCCACCTCTAAGGTCGTGCCATGAGTTCTTCCCTGAGCGTCTATCTGCTCGACGTCGCCGCGACCCGCGCCCTGGTCGGATCCCGCGACGACGAGCTACTGGACGTGATCCGCACCCGGTTCGCGGACGACCTGGCCCGTGACGACGACTACTTCAGCCACGAGATCGGGACAGGTGCCCCCACCGCGTACGACGCGCTCCGCGAGGTCATCCACGGCGGCCCTTTCAGCGACCACTCCCATCACGCCTTCCAGTACGGCTACGCCTACAAGAGGCTGTGCGCGTTGACCGGTTCGTTCCTGGCCAATGACTGTTTCACGCCGCACCGCGGTGGCTGGCTGGAGACGGTCGACCAGGGGCTGAAGGACCTGCGCATCACGTCCGTGTCCGTGAGCGCATTCAGCTACGGTGCTCCGCCCGCTCCCGTTCCGTACGCGGATACGCCGGGGTGCGGCGAGTGGACACCCGAGCAGATAGCGCAGGCGCTGGAGGAGTTCGAGGCCACCAAGCGGGCGGATCACGCGCCGCCGCTGGAGCCCGAGGTGGTGGAGGCCGTCATGCAGTGCCTGGAGTGGATGCGCCATGCGCAGGCGCGTCCCGGCTTCGGCGTCATCGGCTTCCGTTCCTGACGCGAGTCCTGCGGCGACTGCTCGTGTGCGGCACGGGCCGCGGTGCGACAGCCGGGCCGGCCGGGCTCCGACCGGCGCAGCACGGGCGCGCCGCTCATGGGGCGTTGGTGTGCGTCAGGGTCTCCCAGCCGATGAAGTAGTTGGCCCCGAACGGGCTGTGCGCGGCCACGTACCGCGCGGTCTGCGGCATCGCGATGCCCTCCCGCACGTGGTACTCGTTGTAGGCGAGCTGGACGGCAGGGCCGAGGCCGGCATTGACCGTTCCGCCGCACAGCCAGTCCGGCGCGCCGGCCCCGTTGGCGTACGCGGTGTGGAACTCCAGGGCCTTGACCAGCCGTTCGCGGCCCTCGGCCCACAGGCCGAGCCCTTGGAGCCGGGCGGTCTCGGCGGCCTGCGCGGCCGCCTCCAGCCCCCAACCGGTGTGCCCGAAGTCGCGGCAGGTTTCCTGCGCCAGCCCGTCCCTGAAGTCCGACTGGCCCTGCCAGTACTTGACGAGCGCGTCCCTCCCGTTGATGCCGGCGTGCGGTGGTGGCACCGGTAGCGCTCCGTCCGACGCCAGGTAGACGTACGCGGGCAGGCGGCTCCGCCACATCGTCACGGCCTGGTTGAACGCCCCGTGGTCGTCGAGGAAGACCGCGATGCCCATGAGGGCGTCGGTCTCGATCAGTTCCCAGTTGCCGTTCTTGCGCGGGCTGCCCGGCGTCAGTTCAGGCAGGTAGACGGTGCGCAGCATCGTGGCGAAGCGGTCGACGGAGGCGGCCGGCCAGCCGGCCCCCGTGTGCCGGATCAACTCGGCGGCCCGGGCCCAGTTGTTGCCCGACCAGCCGGTCTGTAGCTGGGCGTTGGAGTTGGTGTGTTCCTGGATGACGGCCGACCAGGCATCCATGATCTTGATCGCCTCGTGCGCGTAGCGCTGGTCGTGGGTGAGGGCCCACTGGAGCGCGTCCGTGTACGCGGCCATCGAGTCGTCGCGTTCGTCGGAGCAGCCGTTGTCGGGGTGTGAACCGGAACCGCACTCGACGGTGGCGCGGGGTTTGGGCTGCCGGTCGAGGGAGGCGTACCGGCTGGCCCGCAGTTCCGCGAAGGCGGACTTCCACGGCTCGGCCCCGGCGTCCAACCGGTCCCTGGAGAAGGCCAACTGTTGGCCGCCGACCAGGACGCCGGGGTGGCGGAACGGCCTCGCCGGGTGACGGTCCGGCCCCTGGTCGGCGGCCCTGGTCACCGGGGTTGCGGCGGCGGTGCGCGCCGAACCGGCCCCGGCGGGCGAGAGGGTGGTGAGTGTGAGGAGGGCGGTGAGCACTGCGCCGGCCATCAGGGACGTCGTGGTCTTGCGGCCCATCGGGGAACCGTCCTCTCGGAAGTGGAGGTGGACACCCATGCCCAGAGTTGTTAGGAAACCTTCCTAACGTGGGCAGTGAAGCATCAAATCATGCCCATGCCAAGGGGGTTGGTGTGAGTGGTGTGCGGGGAGGAGGCGGCCCCGCCTCCGAGAGCGGCGGGGCCGGCTGCGCCCAGTCGGACCGGACGTGCTGCGCGAGCGCGCTCAGGGTCCGTGGCCAGGCATCCGCGGCAGCCGTCGCGCCGTAGGAGTCGGGCCGTTCGTCATGCAAGAACCCGTGGCCTGCCTGGGAGTAGGCGAGCTGGGTTGGGGGCGTGGGGCCGCCGTTCAGCGGTCCCCACGCCGTTTCGTCACACGTCACGGGACCAGGACGACGATGCCCAGCCCGTGCGACTGGGAGGCCGCGGTCAGCGCCGCAGCGGGGTCGTCGAGCCCGACGACCGTGACGTCGAGTACCGAGAGGTCGAGGACGCCACCGCGGACCATCGACCACAGCTCGAAGACGGTCGTATCGCGGTACATCCACGATCCGCGCAGCGTCAGCCGACGGTGCATGAAGTCGCCGTACGGGATCGGCAGATCCTGCCGTACCCCGCCGACCAGGACCCAGGACCCGTCCGGACGCAGCGCGTCGTACCCGGCCATCGTCGGGTCGGGGCTCGGCACCGCGCCGAGCGTGTCGATGACCACGTCGACCGGCCCGGCAGCCGCCGCGATGGCCCGCCCGTCGGCTGCGCGGTCACCGCTGAGCGGTACGGGCACCACGCGTGGATCGAGGCCCGCGAGGGCGTCGAGCGAGCCACGATGGCGACCGACTGCGACGACCGCCGCGGAGCCGCGGGCGAGGGCGATGAGCACGGCCGCCGCCCCGAGTTGTCCGGTCGCGCCGACCACGGCGACGACGTGTCCCGCGCGTACCCCCGCGCGGTCGATCGCCTCCGCCGCGATGCCGAGCCACGGCAGGAACGCGAGCCGCTCGGGAGCCGGGTACGCGTCCGCGCCGGGCAGGGCGACCAGTGTCCGCTCCGGCCATACCGCCCGCTCGGCGTACAGGCCGTCGCGCCATACGTCGCGCATGCGCTCGGTGGTCGGGGTGGCCCGACCGTCACCGCCGATACCGGTCCACGCCAGCAGCGCCTCCTCCGGACGGGACACCCGACCGGACCGGAAGACGCCGCCCGCGACGACGACATCGCCCGGCCGCACCCCGAACACGTCGTCCGCCGTGGCCGTCACCCTGCCGATGCCGCAGGCCCCCAGTACGATCGGCGTCGGGAATCCGCCGCGCCCGCCGGCCACGAGGACGCCGGTGTACGCGGGGACCTGCGCGGCGAGGACGTCGAGTGTCGCGCCGCCGCCGCGCAGCAGGGGGTCGGGCAACTCCGCGAGATGCAGGCCGCCTTCGGGTGTGGTCATGTGCCATGCCTTCATGACGACGTAGTCCACACGCTGCGAGAGGCGGTATCCAGACGTGCCTGATGGTGGAACCGGGAGTACCAGGATGAGCGCCGAGCGGAAGGATGCGGTGGCGGTCGCGCGGCGGCGCGAGCTCGGAGCGTTCCTGCGCGCACGGCGCGAGCGGACCGGCCCGGCCGAGGTGGGACTTCCGGGATCGGCCCGCCGCCGCACGCCCGGTCTGCGGCGGGAGGAACTCGCGGTCCTGGCGGGGGTGAGCACGACCTGGTACGCGTATCTGGAGCAGGGGCGGGACGTGCGCCCGTCCGACCAGGTTCTCGCGGCGATCGCGGATACCCTGCGGCTCACCGGGGAGGAGCGGGCACACCTCCGGACTTTGGCCGACGGGGCCGCCGGCCAGCGGTACGCCGTCACCCGCGAGGGACCCCTCCCGTCCGCGGTCGAGACCGTCGCTCCCGAGGTGGCCGCGGTCCCCGCGCTCGTCGCTCCCGCCCCGGCCTACGTCACGGGTGCCACCACCGACGTGCTCGTCTGGAACGAACCGGCTGCCGAGCTCTTCCCCGGGCTCATCCACCGACCGGACACCGACCGCCCGAACCTCGCACGCTGGGTGTTCCTCGACCCCGAGGCCAGGCAGGTACTCGTTGACTGGGAGACGGTCGCGCAGTCGGTCCTCGCCCGGCTCCGGACGAACGCCGGACGGCACCCGGGCGACGAGCGGTTCACCAGGCTCGCGGCGGAACTGCGCGCGGGCAGCGCCGCGGCGGACGCCTGGTGGCCCCGGTACGACATCGCCACCCACCGCACCGGCAGCAAACGCGTCCGGCACCCTTCCCGCGGTGAGCTGATACTCGGCCACGCGGCGTTCACCGTCGCCGGCGCCCCGGAGCAGGTCCTCGTCGTCTACTCCTTGCACGGGGACGTTCCCGCACCGGGGCCCGAACTGCTCTGAGGGGCGGAATTCCCACGTTGCGGAACCCCGGGATTTCACCAATGGCGCCGTTGTGCGGCCGCCAGCTCCTGCGCGCCTTCAGCCATCCGTCCTCGCAACGTGCGTACCGCTCGCCCCCACCTCGGTACTGGCGTACGACCGGTCGACGCTCCCGGTTCCGACGGTGTGGTCTGAGCAACGGGCCGGGCGCGGGTCCGCTCCGGGGTGAGCGGCGCGTGAGAGCCTCGAAGGGCTGCCCGATGACAAGGAGTGCGCCCGGTGAGTGGTGAGGAACGACCGGAACGCCATGGCCAGGCGGCCGGTGAGACCACCCGCAGCGTCTGGACGGAATCGATGTACGCCGTCGCACGGCCGTGGCCCGGGACAAGAGTGTTGGTCGACCGGAGTCTTCCGCTGGGGCGCCCGTGCGGGATCACGTACCCGGACGTGTGGCTGGCGGCGGTCGCACCGTCGGCCGCGCTGTGGCGATGGTACGGAATGCAGGAGGCGAGGTACCCGGCGTTCGCCGACCGGTACGAGCGTGAACTCGGCGACCCGGTACGCGCCGCGGGGCTCCGGCGCCTCCACGGGCTGGCGGGGGGCGGGCCGTTGGTCCTACAGACTGCCGTTATGCCGATACACCTCAGTCACGCCAGGGTCCTCGCGCGGCACCTGAGGGCCGGTGCGGTGGGCGGTCCGCCGGAGCAGGGCGGCGACGACGCCTGCTGGTTGGGCCGGGTGTGTCCCGACTGCGGCCGCCATTCCGCGGTTCGGGGCGCTGCCACCTGCCCGTACTGCCGGGCTCCGATGGCGGGTTGACGGGCGGGTGGGGCCGGTCGGTCCGGTTCCGGGTGACCTGGCGGTGCCGTGCCCGAGGGGGCGAGGGTCACTGGAAGGGGGCACGGGAGGGTGGGCGAGATGACTGAAACAACGCGAAAGGGGGAATTGTTGGCGGTTGCCCTAATGGTGGAGATCTGTGTGCCGAAGGGAAGAACAGAGAGCGGCAGTGGGTCGCTTGGAATGATCGAAAGGTTCGGAATGTCACGGATCACTCGGATTACCGCCATGGCTGCTCTCGCGGCTGGGACCGCGCTGTGCGGGAGTTCGGCTGCCTTCGCCGACAGTCACGCGGCCGGCTCCGCCGTCCGCTCGCCCGGCGTGATTTCGGGCAACCTCGTCCAGATCCCGGTGGACGTTCCCATCAACTTGTGCGGTAACACCGCGAACTTCATTGGGGTGTTGAACCCGGCCTTCGGCAACACGTGCATCAACGCCAGCTTCCAGGAGCACGAGGAGGGGCATCACGGCCGCCGCCACCACCACGACGAGGGTGAAGAAGGCGGCCGTTGACCGGGTAAGCCAGGGTTTCCAGGCAACGGGCCCGTCCCGTCCCTTCCGGCCGCTTCGGCCAGGGGCGGGGCGGGCCCGGTCGTTCCTCGGCCGGTCCGCTCGGTGGGTCAGGGTGCCGGCCTGTCCGGCGGCCGGGCGGCGGGGTTGCGCAATCCCTCGGCCGCGTCCGAGACCCGGTGCAGCAACTCCAGGAACGTGGCCTGTTCCTGGGGGTCCAGGGGGGCCAGGAAGATCTGGTTCATCCGGGCGGTCCGCCCGGAGAGCTTGTGGTGCAGCCGGATTCCTTGTTCGGTGAGGCGCAGGACGGAGCGCCGGGCATCCTTGGCGTCGCGCACCTTGTCGACCAACTCGCGGGCGACCAGACGACGGACCACCTCGGCGATGGTGGAGCGGTCGAGGCCGACCCGCTTACCCACGGTCCGCTGGTCGAGGCCGTCCTCGCCGACCAGCGTGTTGAGCACGGCGAACTGCGGGGACGTGACGTCCTCCGACACGATCGTGGTCCACAGCAGTGTGTGCGCCTGCTGGAGCCGCCGGGCCAGATGGCCGGGGTGGGTGCTGAGGTCGAGCGCGGGCACGGTGCGTTCCTGTCCTCTCGCAAATGCTCACTGTACTGAGGGTCTTGCCCTCATTTCCTCATCATGCCACGCTTCAGAACTGCCGGAAGTTAGTCAGTGCACTGAGCAATTCGGCGATGGTAGGGGAGGGTTGGGTATGGACAAAGTGGTGGGCTCGGCCGCCGAGGCGGTGGCTGACGTGCGGGACGGGGCCTCACTGGCCGTCGGTGGCTTCGGGCTCAGCGGTGTGCCCGAAGTCCTGGTCCACGCCGTGTACGAGGCGGGGGTCGGTGGGCTCGGCGTCGTCTCGAACAACTGCGGGGCAATGGACCGGGGGTTGGCCGTGCTGCTCGCCGCGGGCCGGATCGCCCGCGTCACCGGGTCGTACATCGGCGCCAACAAGGAATTCGCGCGCCGCTACCTGGCCGGCGAACTGGAGGTCGAGTTGATCCCCCAGGGGACGCTCGCCGAGCGGCTGCGCGCCGGTGGCGCGGGCATCCCCGCCTTCTACACGCCGGCCGGGGTCGGCACCCAGGTCGCCGACGGCGGGTTGCCCTGGCGGTACGACGGCACCGGCGGGGTCGCGGTGGCCTCGCCGCCCAAGGAGGTGCGGGAGTTCGACGGGCGCCGCTACGTGTTGGAACGGGGGATCCGCACCGACTTCGGACTCGTCCGGGCCGCCCGGGGGGATCGGCACGGCAATCTGGTCTTCGCCAAGTCCGCCCGGAACTTCAACCCCCTTGCGGCGATGGCCGGACGCATCACCGTCGCCGAGGTGGAGCAACTGGTCGAGCCCGGTGAGATCGACCCGGACCAGGTCCATCTGCCGGGCATCTTCGTCCAGCGCATCGTGCCGCTCACGCCCGAGCAGGCCGCCGACAAGCAGATCGAACGGCGCACCGTCGCCGCGCCCGGGACCCGGGGACGGGGGAGCCGCTGATGCCCTGGACCCGTGAGGAGATGGCCGCGCGGGCGGCCGGAGAGCTGACGGACGGTCAGTACGTCAACCTCGGCATCGGACTGCCCACCCTCATCCCCAACTACCTTCCCGAGGGCGTGGAGGTGATCCTGGAGTCGGAGAACGGGATCCTGGGGACCGGACCGTACCCCACCGAGGACCGGATCGACCCCGACCTCATCAACGCCGGCAAGGAGACCGTCACGGTCCTGCCCGGCGCCTCCTACTTCGACTCCGCCCTGTCCTTCGGGATGATCCGGGGCGGCCATATCGACGTCGCGGTGCTCGGCGCCATGCAGGTGTCGCGCCACGGCGACCTCGCCAACTGGGCCGTCCCCGGCAAGATGATCACCGGGATCGGCGGGGCCATGGACCTCGTGCACGGCGCCCGGACCGTCCTCGTCGCCATGACCCACACCGCCAAGGACGGCTCGGCCAAGCTCGTCGCGGACTGCACGCTGCCGCTGACCGGCCGGGGGTGCGTCGACCGGATCATCACCGACCTCGGCGTGCTCGACATCGACGAGGGCGGGTTCGTCCTCGTCGAGCGGGCGCCGGGCGTCACCGTCGAGGAGATCGTCGCGAAGACGGCCGCACCGGTTCGGAATCTGAGCAACAGGCCACGTAGGCAAGGGAGTTGAGGACCCATGGCAGTGACCCAAGGTGAGATCGACCGGGAGATCGACCAGGCGCGGGAGGCGTACGAAAAGGCCGTCGCCGAGGGCGCCACCCGCACCGCACAACCGGCCCGGGACTACCCGCCGTACCGGTCCAGCGCGCTCCGTCACCCCAAGCAGCCGCTGGTCGCCGTGGCGCTGGAACGGGATCCCGAGGCCGTCGAACTGGGCTCGCCCGCGTTCGGCCGGACCGACGTCACCGCACTCGACCACGACCTCACCCGCCAGCACCAGGGCGCGCCGCTCGGCGAACGCATCACCGTCAGCGGCCGACTGCTCGACCGGTCCGGCCGTCCCGTGCGCGGCCAACTGATCGAGATCTGGCAGGCCAACGCCGCCGGCCGCTACGCCCACCAGCACGACCAGCACCCCGCGCCGCTCGACCCGAACTTCACGGGCGTCGGCCGGACGCTGACCGGCGACGACGGCGGCTACACCTTCACCACGATCAAGCCCGGGGCGTATCCCTGGCGGAACCACAGCGGCGCCTGGCGGCCCGCCCACATCCACTTCTCGCTCTTCGGGACCGCGTTCACCCAACGGCTGATCACCCAGATGTACTTCCCCGGCGATCCGCTCTTCCGCCACGACCCCATCCTGCAGTCGGTCACCGACGACGCCGCCCGGCAGCGGCTGATCGCCCGCTACGACCACGACCGGTCGGAGCCGGAGTGGTCCCTCGGCTACCGCTGGGACATCGTCCTCGACGGCCCCACCGCCACCTGGATCGAGGAGGGCCGCTGACATGACGACCCCACCCGCACTGCCCACGCCCGCCCACACGGTCGGCCCGTTCTACGGCTACGCCCTGCCGTTCCCCGGCGGGGGCGACGCGGCCCCGGCGGCGCACCCGGACACCCTCACCCTCCACGGCCACGTCCGGGACGGCGCGGGCGCCCCCGTCCCGGACGCGCTGCTGGAATTCTGGGGCCCCGACCCGGACGGCGAACTGCCGCGTGCCACCGGATCGTTGCGCCGTGAGCCGGCGACCGGCGGCTTCCTCGGTCGGGACGGCGTCCGCTTCACCGGCTTCGCCCGGGTCCCGACCGACGCGGACGGCCACTGGACGGTCCGCACCCTCCGCCCCGGCGCCCGCGGCGGCAACGCCCCCCACCTCGCGGTCTGTGTCTTCGCCCGCGGTCTCACCCGGCACCTGTTCACCCGGGTGTACCTGCCGGCGCCGGACCGGGAGCCGACCACGGACCCGCTGCTGGCCGCGCTGTCACCCGAACGGCGTGCGACGCTGTGGGCCGCCGCGGAACCGCAGGGCAGCTATCGCTTCGACATCCGGTTGCAGGGTGCGGCGGAGACGGTGTTCCTGGAGTTCGCATGAGCAACGACCACGACGATCACCACGACTGCGACGCGTGCGACGGTCACGCCGCCACGCACGGCGAGCGTGACGCCGGCCTGCTCGACCCGGTGCGGGTGGGGTCGGCGGCCGAGGTCGCCACCGGCGACACCGCCTTCTTGCAGGCGATGCTGGACGCTGAAGCCGCGCTCACCCGGGCCCAGGCGGCCCTCGGCCTGGCGCCCGTGGAGGCGGCCCGGGCCGTCACCGAGGCCGCCCGCGCCGCCCGCTTCGACGCCCGTGACCTCGCGCTGCGCGGGCGCGGCGGCGGAAACCCGGTCATCCCCCTGGTCGCCGTACTGACCGCGGCGGTGCCCCACGCCCATGCGCCGTACGTGCACCGCGGCGCCACCAGTCAGGACATCCTCGACACGGCGTTGATGCTGGTCGCCCACCGGACGACGGGGCTCGTCCTGGCCGACCTGGAGGCTACCGCCGGCGCCCTGGCGCGCCTGGCCGCCGAGCACCGCAACACTCCCGTGCCGGGCCGCACCCTCACCCAGCACGCCGTTCCGACGACCTTCGGGCTGAAGGCCGCGGGCTGGCGCAGCCTGGTACTGGACGCCAGGGACCGCCTCACCGCGGTACGCCGCTCCCTCCCGGCCCAACTCGGCGGCGCCGCCGGCACCCTGGCCGCCTTCCATGCCTACGCGCAGGCCGAGGGCGCGGTGCCGCCGGAGTCCACGGTGCGCCTGCTCACCACCTACGCCCGGGAAGTCGCCCTGGCCGAGCCCGAGTTGCCCTGGCACGCCCTGCGCACCCCGGTGGCCGATCTGTCCGGCGTCCTGGCCTTCACCGCGGGGGCACTGGGCAAGCTCGCCGCCGATGTTCTGGTCCTCTCCCGAACCGAGGTCGGCGAGGTGAGCGAGGGCACCGGCGGCGGTTCGTCGACGATGCCGCACAAGGCCAATCCGGTGCGGGCCACGCTCATCGCCGCGGCCGCCCGCCGGGCGCCGGCGATGGCCGCCGTGCTGTACGGGTGCGTCGCCGCGGAGGACGAGCGGCCCGCCGGTGCCTGGCACGCGGAAGGGGAAACCCTGCGGGACCTGCTGCGCCTGGTCGGGGGAGCGGCCCGGGACGCCGCGGAACTCGTCGCCGGACTGGACGTGCACCCCGCGCGGATGCGGGCGAACCTGGACCTGACCGACGGGATGGTGGTGTCGGAGCGGCTGACCGCCGTCCTCGCCGCCCGACTGGGCCGGTCCGGTGCCCGCCGCCTGCTGGCCGAGGCCGCGCACACCGTCCGTACGGGAGGCGGAAGCCTGGCCGACGCACTGTCGGCCGAGCCGGCCCTCAAGGACCTCGACCTGGTTGCCCTCACCGACCCCACCCACTACACCGGAGCGGCGGCGGCCCTCACCGACCGTGCGCTCACCCGGCCGTGAGCCGCACCTGTCCCGTCACCCGGAGCCTGGCGGACGCCTCGCACCTCGCGGGATCCACCCTCAGCCGTATGGTCACCCGTGACCTGCTCGCCCGGCACCGCCGCGGCCGCAAGACGCCCTTCGGGCTCACCGCGCGCTCGGTCGACGTGCTCCGGGACGGGCCCGACCGGATCTGGCGGGCGGGTGGGCGCGGTCAACCGTCGGATCCTGCGCGCCGGGGCGGGCGTCAGGCGTAGAAGCGGGACAGGCTCTGGAGGACGCAGGCCGGCTTCTTCCCGTTCGCGATCTCGATGGTGCCGTCGATGGTGACTTGGACTCCGCCGGGTACGTCATCGACGGCGGCCAGTCGCGCGGCGAGCCGCAGTCGCGAGCCCGCCGGGACCGGGGCGGGGAACCGCACCTTGTTCAGACCGTAGTTGACCTTGGTGGTGACGCCGTGGACGTCGAGGAGTTCGGTGAACAGCGGGATGAACAGTGCCAGCGTCAGGTGGCCGTGCGCGATCGGCGCGCCGAACGGGCCGTCCTTGGCCTTCTCGGGGTCCACGTGGATCCACTGGTGGTCGCCGGCCGCGTCGGCGAATCCGGTGATCCGGTCCTGGGTGACGGTGATCCAGTCACTGGTGCCCAAGTCGCTGCCGGCCAGTTGCTTGAGTGCGTCGAGTCCGTTGACGGTGCGGGTCATGGGGGCCTCCTGGGAAGGGCGGTGGGGTGTTCAGACGGTGCCGTGCGCGCTGCGGACCTGGTGCTTGAGGAGCTTTCCGGAGCTGGTGCGGGGCAGTTCGGCCACCAGCACGACGGACTTCGGGATCTTGTACTTGGCGAGGCGGTCGCCCAGCGACGCGAGGAGGTCGTCCGGGTGGGGGGCGGTGCCCCGGTGGGGGACGACGACCGCCCGCGGCACTTCGCCCCACTTCTCGTCGGGGACGCCGATGACTGCGCACTCGGCGACGTCGGGATGGGCGAGCAGGGCGTTCTCCACCTCGGCGGGGTAGATGTTCTCCCCGCCCGAGATGATCACGTCCTTGATGCGGTCGACGATGGTGAGGTAGCCGTCGGCGTCGATCCGGGCGGCGTCACCGCTGCGGAACCAGCCGTCGGAGAAGGCGGCGGCGGTCTCCTCCGGCCGCCCCCAGTAGCCCGGCATCACGTGCGGGCCGCGGACGACCACCTCGCCGGTCTCCCCGACGTCCACCGGGCTCAGGTCGGGCCGGACGACGCGTACGTCGCTGAAGAAGTGCGGCACGCCGGCCGATCCGGCCTTGGTCACGGCGTGTTCGGCGTCCAGGAAGAGCGTGCCGGGTGCCGCCTCGGTCATGCCGTATCCCTGGCGGAAGGACAGGCCGCGCGCCTGGTAGGTGGCGATGAGCGGGGTGGGTACGGGGGAGCCGCCGCAGTTGAGGATGCGGAGACTGGACAGGTCGGCCGCCGCCCAGCGCGGATGCCGGGCGATCAGGTCGAACATGGTCGGCACCCCGAACATGAAGCTGACCCGGTGCACTTCGACCAGGTCGAGGGTGTCGCCCGGATCGAAGGACTCCACCAGCACGCAGCGGCCGCCCTTGAGGAGGACCGGCAGGGTGAGCATGTTCAGCCCCGCGGTGTGGAACAGGGGCGCGGACACCAGGGCGGTCTCGTCGGCCGACAGATCGACGTCGACCAGGACGTTGACGGCGTTCCAGGTGAGATTGCCGTGGGTGAGCATCGCCCCCTTGGGCCGGCCGGTCGTGCCGGAGGTGTACATGATGAGGGCGAGGTCGTCGTGGGAGACGGGTTCGTCGACCGGTGCGGTGGAGGCAGCGGCGAGCAGGTCCTCGTACCCGGGACCGTCGGCCGCGAGGACGGTCCGCAGGCCGGTCCCGGCGCGTACCGCGTCCGCGAGTGGCGTGCAGGTGGGGGAGTGGAGCAGGGCCGCGGCACCGGAGTCCGCTATCTGGTGGGCGAGTTCGGGTGCCGTGAGGCGGGTGTTGAGCGGGACGAAGACCGCGCCGAGCAGGCCGGCGGCGAAGAGGGTCTCCAGGAAGGAGGGGTGGTTGGGGCCGAGGTAGGCGATACGGTCGCCGCGGCGGAGGCCGGCGGCCCGCAGGGCGTGGGCGAGACGGGTGGTGCGCTCGTGGAGTTCGGCGTAGCTGACGGCGGTCGACCGGTGGATCAGGGCGGTGCGGTGCGGGGTCTTGCGGGCCCGGCGGGCGGGCCACGACCCCAGTCCGTCGTTGCGCATCACGTCCCCCTTCAGGAGTCGGATCCGGTGAGCCCCAACAGCCGTGCGGCGTTGGTCTTGAGGATCTTCGGACGGACCTCGTCCTTGATCGGGAGGTCGGCGAAGTCGGCCAGCCAGCGGTCCGGGGTCAGGACGGGGTAGTCGGAGCCGAAGAGGACCTTGTCCTTGAGCAACGAGTTGGCGTACCGCACCAGTTGGGGCGGGAAATACTTGGGCGACCAGCCGGACAGGTCGATGTGGACGCCCGGTTTGTGGGTGGCCACGGCCAACGCCTCGTCCTGCCACGGGAACGACGGATGGGCCAGGATGATCTTCAGGTGGGGGAAGTCGGCGGCGACGTCATCGACGTGCAGCGGGTTGGAGTACTTCAGCCGGATGCCGGCGCCGCCCGGGACGCCGGCGCCGATGCCGGTCTGGCCGGTGTGGAACAACGCGATGGTGCCGGTCTCCTCGATCACCTCGTACAGCCCGTAGGCAAGCCGGTCGTCGGGGAAGAAGCCCTGGATGCTGGGGTGGAACTTGAAGCCCCGCACCCCGTACTCCTCGACCAGCCGGCGGGCCTGCCGCACCCCGGCGCGCCCCCGGAAGGGGTCGACGGACGCGAAGGGGATCAGCACGTCCGGGTTGGCGGCGGCGGCCTCGGCGACCTCCTCGTTGGGTACCGGCGCGGTCCCGGTGGCGTGCTCGGCGTCCACTGTGAAGATCACCGCGGCCATCTTCCGCTCCCGGTAGTAGGCCGCCGTCTCCTGGAGCGTCGGCTTCCGCGCGCCCTGGACCTTGAAGTACGCGCTGGAGGCGGCGTGCAGCTCCGCCGGTAGCGACGCCTGCCCGTGGGAGGAGACCTCGCAGTGGGTGTGGACGTCGATCGCGGTGAGCGCGGCCACGTCGATGCCGGTCATCGGGGTTCCGGGAGCTTCGGGGCGGGGATGCCGACGGACTGGGGCGCGCTGCCGACCGAGGTGGGCCAGGCGGCGGCGATCGTCTCCGGGGACCAGCCGCCGTCGGCGTACGCGGTCGCGATCTCCTGGGGGTGCGACCACAGGGCGAGTTTGTCCCCGCCGATCCCGATGCACTGACCGGTGATCCCGCGGGCCGCGTCGGAGGCGAGGAAGGGTACGAGGGCGGCGCAGTCCTCGGGCGTGCCGAACCCCTCGCGCTTGCGCAGGACGTCCGGCAGCGGTTCGCCCCGCCGCATCGCCTCGACATACGGGGCGAAGGCCGGGACGGTCTCCGTCATGGCCGTCGCGGCCACCGGCACCACGGCGTTGACCGTGATCCCCGCCCTGGCCAGTTCCATGGACCAGGTGCGCGCCATGGCCGCGATACCGGCCTTGGCCGCCGCGTAGTTGGTCTGCCCGAAGTTGCCGCGCTGGCCGGCGGGCGAGCCGACCAGCACCAGGGTGCCGCCCTCGCCCTGCTCCCGCATGCGGACGGCGGCGGCCCGGGCGCAGGTGAAGGTGCCCCGCAGATGGGTGGCGATGACGGCGTCGAAGTCGTCGTCGGTCATCTTCCACAGCACCCGGTCGCGCAGGATCCCGGCGTTGGTGACCAGTACGTCCAGGCGGCCGAAGGTGTCCACGGCGCGGGCGACCAGCCGGTCGGCGGCCTCGGCGGTCCCGACCGCCACGGTCTCGGCGACCGCTGTCCCGCCGGCCGCGGTGAGGGCGGCAACTGCCTGTTCGGCGACGGCCTCGTCGATGTCGTTGACGACGACGGCGGCGCCCGCCGAGGCGAGCGCGGTGGCGTAGGCGAGGCCGAGTCCGCGGCCGGAGCCGGTGACCACGGCGACCTTGCCGGTGAGATCGACGGGTGTGGGGTGCGACACGGTAAGTCCCTTCATCGGGCGGGGAGTTGTGCAGGGCGGGTGGAGGCGTCGGAGAGCCGGGCTCGATCCGTACCGATCCGCCATGGGGACGCTAAGACCAATAATTGTTGACGTCAATGGTTGTCGTCGACATCAGATTTCGCCATGCTGGGCACACCGCACACCGCACACCGCACCGGCCCCAAAGGTCCAGACCAGGGAGCACGCCATCAGCACTCAGCGACCGCAGACCCACAAGCCCGAACCCGTCGACGCGGACCAGCCCTGGATGCGCGGCCTGCACGCCGACACCGGCTATCTCCTCTACCGACTCGGCCTGCGCTCCGGGCAGTTGTTCAACGCCGCGCTCCAGGAGTCCGGTGTCCGGCTGCGCCACTACGCGCTGCTGCGCTACCTCGCCACCGTCGAGGGCGCCCTGCAACGTGAGCTGAGCGCCCGCCTCGGCTACGACCCCAGCGCCATCGTCGGCCTCGTCGACGATCTGGAAGGTCTCGGGTTCGTCGAACGGCGCCCCGCGCCCGGTGACCGGCGCAGCCGCATCGTGGTCCTCACCGACGACGGTCGGGCGTTCCTGCGCGACACCGACCGGATGAGCCGCCGCGTCACCGACCAGCTGCTCCAGCCGCTGTCGGAGGACGAACGGGACACCCTGCACGCGCTGCTGCTCCGCACTTCGGAGCCCGACCGGACCTGACGCACAGTTCCGCGGCCGGGGCCGGCGGATGCCGTTTCACCCGCGAGACCAGCCGCGCCGCCCACAGCAACGCCCCTCTGCCCACAGTGACATCCCTCCGTCCTCAGCGAAGCCCCCCCCACTCCGATCGAGGAGGAAGCCCGCCCATGAAACACCGCACGCGCGCCCCGCGAGGCGCCGCCGTCCTGACCGCCGCGCTACTGACCGCAGGCACGCTCGGCGCCACCGCCCCGGCACATGCCGCCGAACCGGCCGTTCACCTCGAAGGCACGCTGGCCTCCGGCGCCACCTACGTGCTCGACGTGCCCGCCGGCTGGAACGGCACCCTGCTGCTCTTCAGCCACGGCTACCGCCCGGCGGGCGCCCCGAACCCCGCCGAGGACGCCTCCGACGACACCACCCGGAATCTGCTCCTCGCCGAGGGCTACGCGCTCGCCGGCTCCTCCTACGCCACCACCGGTTGGGCCGCCGAACAGGCCGTGCCCGACCAACTCGCCACCCTCGACACCTTCACCGCGAAGGTCGGAAAGGCCCGCCGCACCCTCGCCTGGGGCCAGTCGTACGGCGGTCTGGTGACCACCGCCCTCGCCGAACGCCACCCCGGCCGCATCGACGGTTCGCTGTCCACCTGCGGTCTCGTCCAAGGCGGCGTCGCCAACTGGAACTCCACCCTCGACCCGGTCTTCGCCGTCAAGTCCCTGCTCGCGCCGGGCTCGGACATCCCGCTGACCCGCCTGGGCGACCCGGCCCACGCCCGGGCCGCGGCACAGGCACTGACCGGCGTCGTCACACAGGCACAGCGCAGTGCCACCGGCCGCGCGCGGATCGCGCTGGCCGCCGCGCTGCACAACATCCCCGGTTGGAACGACCCCGCCCAGACCCGCCCCGCCCCCACCGACTTCCCCGCCCAACAGGCCAACCAGTACCAGGCACTGACCGGGCTGATCGCGATGCCCGCCTTCGCCTGGCGCCAGGAAGCCGAACACCGCGCCGGCGGCAGCATGTCGTGGAACACCGGCGTGGACTACACCGCCATGCTCCGCAACTCCTCCGACTACCGGGAGGTCAAGGCCCTCTACAAGTCCGCCGGACTGTCCCTCGCCCACGACCTCGCCACCCTCGACACCGCCCCCCGGCTCCGCGCCGACCCCACCGCCGTCGCCTACCTGGCCGAGAACGTCGCCTTCACCGGCCGGCTCCGCACGCCCCAGCTGAACATCCACACCATCGGCGACGCCCTGATACCCGTACAGTCCGAGAGCGCCTACCAGCGCACGGCGGCCACCGCAGGCACCACCGGCCTGCTCCGCCACGCGTACGTGGACAACGCAGGCCACTGCACCTTCACCCCCGCCGAGCGGATCGCCGCACTGCACACCGTCGAGCGGCGGATCACCACCGGCCACTGGGGCGACACCGGTGCGACCGCGCTCAATGCCGAGGCCCGCCGCATCGACCCCACCTCCGCCGCCCGCTACCGCCCTTTCCGGCCGGGCCCCTACCCACGGCCCTACGACCTCGCGCGACCCACGAAAGCCGCACGCACGGGCCGGAGCTGACGCTCCCTCACTCGATGTGTCCGCAGACGGAACAGACGAACTGGCTCTCCTGCGTCGGATTCCCGTCCGCGTCCGTCTCGACGGTCCGGTACATGGTGCCGCCGCACTTGCCGCAGCCTCGGGTCTCGATGAGCTGGCCCATGGGCAGATCCTCCATCGGGGGGCGCGTGCGGCAGTCGCCGCGCAGCGCCATCGCGTAGTCGAGCAGGACGAACGCCTCTTGCCGGCCGCGCTCGCGGAGGGTGATGTCGTCCGCGGTCTCACCCGTCGCCGCGACGCGGCCGCACCGGTAGCAGCAGTGCCGGTTACTCTGCGGTCCCGGCTCCAGCATCGACAAGCGGCAGTCAGGACAGTCCACTGTCGGCCTCCTTGACGAATCCGCACCGCGCGCAGACCGCGATCGGCCGCCCGTCCCGGTCGCGCTGGCCCCACATGGTGTTCCGGCACTGCGGGCAGCCGCTGGTGTGGATGCCGCGCGGTCCGAGCGGCGGCGGCTCGGGCGTGGACTCCACATAGGCGATGATCAGCGCCCGGTCCCGCTCGCTGTTCCCTGCCATGCGCAGCAGATTCGCCAGCCGCGACCGTGCTTCGTCGGCGAAGGTCCCCATGGCGCGGAGGGTATCGGGCCCGCGCCCCCGAGACGACGACCTCCCCCGGAGTGCACTCGATCAGTTGAGATGACCAGCGGCGCCGCGGCGACCCGGCCTGCGTCAGGAGTGCACCAGTTGTAAGTCAGTTGCTTGACTTAGGAATTCGGGCGGCGTTGACTGCTCACCGACCCCACGACGAAGGGAGACGGTGATGAGCCACGACAACGACGCCGGCCAGCAACGCTGGCGGCGGATGCTGACCAAGTGGTTCACCGCCAAGCGGATGAACGCGCTGCGCCCGGCGATCGAGGCGATGGCCGAGCAACTGGTCGACGACATGGTCGCGCACGGCCACCCGGCCGACCTCAAGGCGAGCGTCGGCTTCCCGCTGCCGGTATGGGTGATCTGCGATCTGCTCGGCGTCCCCGAAACCGACCGGGACCGGTTCTCCCGATGGTCCGACATGCTGCTCAACCTCACCCGCTACGGACAGGGCGAGATCGACACCGCCCAGCGGGAGTTCCACGCCTACCTGTCTGGGCACCTGGAAATCAAGCGCAGGGAGCCGGGTGAGGACCTGCTCAGCTCCCTCATCACCGCGACCGACGCGGACGGCGGGCGGCTGACCGACGACCAACTCGCCGCCACCGGCCAGGCACTGCTGATCGCCGGCCACGAGACCACCGCCAACATGATCGGCAAGATGATGGCGTTGCTGCTCGCCGACCGCCGCCGTTGGGAGCAACTGGTCGCCGACCGCTCACTGGTGCGCACTGCCGTGGAGGAGGCCCTGCGGTTCGACGCCAACGCAGGCTTCGGCATGCCCCGTTACGTCAAGGAGGACATCGAGGTCGCCGGCACCGTCCTGGCCCGCGGTACGACCCTGGTGTGCAGCATGGCCGCCGCCAACCGGGACGACGAGGTGTTCGCCGGCGCCGAGGAGATGAGCCTGGACCGCAGCCCCAACCCCCACCTCGCCTTCGGCGCCGGACCGCACTCCTGCCTGGGCCAGGCACTCGCCCGCACCGAACTCCAGGTCGTACTCGACGTCCTGATCCGCCGCCTGCCCACCCTCGAACTAGCCGTATCCTCTGAGGAGTTGCGCCGCATCGAAGGGCTGGTCGTCGGCGGCCTGTGCGACGTTCCGGTCCGGTGGTGACGATGTCCGTCAAGGCCGCCCGTTCCGCCGAGACCCGGGAGACGCTCCTCGCCGCGGCGGAGCGCCTGTTCGCCGAGCACGGTGTGTTCGCCATCTCCAACCGCCAGATCAGCGAGGCCGCCGGCCAGGGCAACAACGCCGCCGTCGGCTACCACTTCGGCACCAAGACCGACCTGATCCGGGCCGTCGTCCGCCGGCACGCCGAACCGATCGACGCACTGCGACAACGCATGCTCGCCCGGACCGGCGACTCCCTCGACGTACGGGACTGGGTGGCGTGCCTGGTCCGGCCCGCTGCCCAGCACCTGGCGCAACTGGGCAGCCCCACCTGGTACGCGCGGTTCGCCGCCCAGCTGATGACCGACCCGGTGCTCCGCGAGCTGATGATCGACGAGGCGTTCGGCCCGTCCATCGAGCGGAACCTCGACGGGTTCAACCGGTGCCTGGCCGACCTGCCCCTGCCCGTACGGCTCGAACGCGGCGCCATGGCACGCCACTTGATGGTGCACACGCTCGCCGAGCGCGAACGCGCCCTCGCCGACGGCACCCCCACCGTGCACCCCGACTGGGACACCTACGCGAACGGACTCGTCGACGCGATCACCGGCCTGTGGCTCGCCCCGGTGACGACCACGGGCGGCTGACCGACTACCTGGACGGCCTGGCCGGCGAGCAGCTCGCCCACCCCACGGACGACCTGCTCGCCCGCCTCGCCCAGCCGGTCGCGGAGGGCGAACCGACCCGGCTCGACGCCGTCCGTATCGACGATTTCCTGCTGATCGCCGGCCGCGAGACGACCGCGAACATGTTCAAGCACGACGGCTCCGTCCACGGTGTGTACGAACCGCCGGTGACCTGGTGACCCGCCCCGCCCCACCCCACCCCGCCGCGCCGCGGCGTTCGACCAGCGCGAGGAGGACGGTGCCGCCGTGTTTCCGGCCTCGCGCCGCCGCACCGGAAGACCGGCCCGGTCCGGCGCGGCGGGGCAACGGAGTGAACGCACACCCATTGGGACGCAGTGGAATCGCCGGACGATGCGGAGATAGCAACCATTACGTAACTGGGGGGACACTCAGACAACTCTCCATCATGAGGTCCCGTAATGGATAAGCAGATCGTCCAGGTCAGGATTCACCCAGCCATCGGCATAGCCCGGGTCGGAAACAGCGACCAGACGCCCTTCATCGGGCCGGAGTCACCGGACCAGCCGGCACTGCCGGTGGGCTCGTACAAGGACCACGAGGGCAGGGTCATCAAGCAGGCCGCCCGCTTCCGGATCTACGGCTACAACAAGGCCGGCGAGGTCGTCAGGGAACTGAAACTCGGCAAAGACGGCGTCTCCGAGATCAAGTGGTCGGTCCACGTGGCCAACAAGAAGGCCGCCTGGTACCAGTTCCACATTCCGCTCGACATACCGGAAGCCGCCGGGCTGCCCCCGGAGCAGCGCAGCCGACGCAACGCCAACATCATGGGCGACGCCCGCAGGAAGCTCGTCATCGACCCCGGCCGCCAGAGCCTCAAGGCGACCCAGCAAGAAGTCACCGTCTTCGACGGTCAGATCATGGGCCGGTCGGTGCGCCTGGGCTCGGCCTCCACCCAGGCCGACGGCCGGCTGGTCGTCGTCGGCGGT
Source organism: Streptomyces sp. NPDC058000 (assembly GCF_042886435.1). Classification (NCBI taxonomy): domain Bacteria; kingdom Bacillati; phylum Actinomycetota; class Actinomycetes; order Kitasatosporales; family Streptomycetaceae; genus Streptomyces; species Streptomyces sp. NPDC058000. The sequence goes on along the minus strand of NZ_JBHVQS010000005.1, from coordinate 228,633 downwards.
GACGGCGCATCGGCCTCCTTCACCGACCCCCCGGGAGAGATCACCGGCGTCGCCAACAACGACACCTGGTACGACAACGTCTCCGACGGCCCGATCACGGCCGAGGTCACCATCGACGGCACCACCAAGCCCGCCAGCCCCGCCTGGGTCGTGGTCGGCCCGCCCCACTACGCACCAGGCGTGAAGACCGTCCGCACCCTCTACGACCTGCTGTTCGACGTGTTCGTCGCCGAGAAGACGCTGGACGTGGAGGTGCAGCCCTCCTACCCCAGGCACATCGAACCCCTGCTGAGCCGGTTCTGTGAGCTGCAATGGGTCAACCACGGCTTCGCCACCCAGTTCGGCTGGAAGGGCCCGCACTCCTTCCTCGACCCGGCCATGCGCAAGCGGCTCAACGACCCGAGCGAGACCAGTCGCGACCTGCGCCGCCAGGTCTACCAGCAGATGCGCGACTACGACCGTGACGGCACCTCGCCGGTGCCCTGGCCGTGGATCTACGGCGACGCCATGACCGGTGGCAAGGCCACCTCCGTCCGGCAACACCTCACCCTGTCGCCCACACAGGACCGACAGTTGGCCGCCTGGGCCGAGGGCAACTTCACCCCCGGCGAGCCCTACCCCGGCCATCCGGACGTGGACCAGGCACCCGTCGGCGATCAACCGGGTCTACTGGACCGGGCCGCGCTGGACAACTGCGCCGCGGACGCCTTCCACCCGGGCAGCGAGATCACCTGGCCGATCCGCCACAAGACCATGTACTCGGAGCCCTTCCGTATCCTGCACCGCGGCCAGGACAACCCGGAACGCGACTACGGCGACGTGCTCACCCTTGAGGACGTGGTCAGCAAGAACGGCCCGCTGTACGCACAGGGCCCCGGCGACCTCACCCGCTGGATGGCCGCCCCCTGGCAGTGCGACACGGCCAGCTGCCGCTTCGGCTACCAGATCCGGTCCGGGCTGGGCCCCCGCTACAGCCCCTATCTCCCCACCTTCTGGCCGGCCCAGATGCCCAACCACGTTCTGAAGAAGGCGGACTTCGACATCGTCAACACCAAGCCGTCCGGTGCCGACGACACCGCCCGGGAGAAGGCATTCGAAAACCGGGCCGTCTGGCTGCGCGGCCTCCAGGGCACCGACTTCAACAAGCAGCGCAAGCAGATGATCGGCGACTGGTACAAGTTCGGCATCGTCGAGCCGCACGAATACACCGTGGGCGACGGCAAGTTCCCGCCGTACATCCAGGTCGAATCCGAACCCGGCTACCCGCCGGCCCCCGACCACGCCAACCTCCTCAACATCCAGGTGCCCGAGGCGGGCGCGCCCCAGCTGGCCGCGGCGGCCGGTGCCTGGCGCGGCGCCATCCCGGCCGCGGACGTGGAATCCGCCCTCGTCCAACAGGCGGTCGAAGAGGTGAAGGAGCTGACCGGCTATGACGAGTCGGCGATCGCCGCCGGCTACCTGGAAAAGCTCGACCCGCTCCACGACAGCCTGTGAGTCCCGCACCCGCCTACGACGTGGTGGTCGCGGGCGGCGGCCCGGCCGGCTGCGCCGCCGCGCTCACCCTCGTCCGGGCGGGGCGCCGGGTGCTGCTGGCCGACGCCGGCACCGGCCCGCCCAAGGTCGGTGAGGCGCTGGTCCCCGTGGGACGGCTGCTGCTGGCCGACCTGGGTGCCGAACGCCAGGTCCTGGGCGCCGGCCACCTGCCCTGCCACGGCAACCAGTCCGCCTGGGGCTCGTCCGCACTCCACGAGGTGGATTTCCTCCGCGACCCGCACGGTCACGGCTGGCACCTCGACCGCCCGCTCTTCGACCGCAGGCTGCGGGCCGCCGCAGGTACCGCCGGCGCGGAGGTCGCCGAACGCACCGCCGTCCGGCGCCCCGTCCGGCAGCCGGACGGCACCTGGCGGGTCCTGCTGCGTCACCGTGCCGACCGGGACGGTGAACGCACGGTCCGCTGCCGCTGGTTGGTCGACGCCACCGGACGGGGCGCGGCGCTGGCGGTCCGCGCCGGCGCCCGCCGCCGGACCGGCGACCGACTGACCGCCCTGCACCTCCTCCTCGACCCGGCACGGGACGGTGCCCCCGACGGTCGTTCGCTGGTCGAGTCCGACCAGGACGGCTGGTGGTACACCGCTCTGCTGCCCTCCCGGCAGCGCCTGGTCGCCTACTTCACCGACCCCGACCTGCCCCTCGCCGCCGACCGCGGCGCCGAGGGGTTCCGCGACCGACTACTGGCCACTCGGCACGTATCCCACCGGGCCCGTCCGCACGGGCTCACCGCCCTCCGGCCGCCCCGCCGCGCCCCCGCGCACACCGCCCATCTGGACCGGGTGTACGGGGACGGCTGGACGGCCGTCGGAGACGCGGCCGCCGCGTTCGACCCGCTCAGTTCCCAGGGCATCCTGACCGCCCTCTACACCGGGCTGAGCGCGGGCGAGGCGGTCGACGCCCAACTGGACGGCGACCGAAGGGCGTTGGCCGACTACGCGGAGAAGGTCGCCACTGCCCGTACCGCCTACCGGGACGGCCACCGCGCCGTCCACGCCCAGGAAACCCGATGGGCCGACCGCCCCTTCTGGGCCCGGCGGCACCGCACACCCCACTCAACGAAAGGAATCCACACACCATGAGCACCGCACCCGAGTCCACCCAGCACGGTGACCACCAGCACTTCCACCGCTTCCTCATCCTGGGCAAGGAAAAGCTCTTCTTCTACCACCTGGCCCTCTACAACCCGGCCTCCGGCCACAACTACCAGGCCGTCTTCACCTTCGAGATCAAGGACGACGGCAGCCTGCGCAAGATGTACCTGGAGGACCTCAAGAAGAACGAGAACAACTGGGTCTTCTACTCCCTGTACTGTCCGGACCACTTCGAACTGCCGATGCTGAAGGAAGGCAAGGAGTTCAACGTCCACCTGGAGCGCGTCGTCGTCTCGGAAGGCGGCGCCAAGCGCAAGTTCGAGCAGATGACCCAGGAGGTGACCAAGGTGGTCTGCAAGCCGGCGGACGTCCTGCACTTCCGTGAGCTCAAGGGCCTGGAATACCCCGACTACCTCACCTACCTGGTGTTCGGCGAGGGCCAGGAGATCCACATCGCGCACCAGCTGGCGAAGCAGCCGAACTGGGACGAGGTCGTCACCGTCACCACCCAGCAGACCATCGACCCGGCCATGCTCAAGAAGGTCCCGACCCTCGTCATCGAGTCGATCAAGGACCCCAAGGAAGTGATCAAGGAAAGCAAGCTCAAGAAGGGCCAGAAGTACCAGGGCAAGATCAACGGGAGCAGCCCGACGATCGACTTCACCGTCGGCCGCCAGGGCTGGTGGAACCACACCAGCCTCAACACCGCCTGACGGAGCCAGGCAAACGAGCCGCAGCACCACCCCGGCCCGGACCGCGACGTCATCGCGGCCCGGGCCGGGTCCGATCCGGCGAGCCGTTCAGGAGATGTTCTGCTCGATGGCGGCGATGTAGCGCTTGATCGAGTGGTCCCGGACTCCGTCCGTGGCGGGCGCGAAGGCGTCTGCGGTCAGCCCCTTGGCCCGGTCGGCCAGACTGCCCAGCAGGCCCATGGAGTCGTGCAGCCTGCCGTCGGAGTCGATGTACTTCAACGCCTCGACGTGGGTGAAGGCGGGCTCCGGCGGCAGCTGCGGAACGATGTCGTTGTTGTTGACGAAGCGGTACATGCGGTGTGTGAAGCCCTTGTTGTACGCGGCCGCCAGGAGGCGGTCGCAGGTCCGGGGCTGCCCGTAGGTGTACACGCCGTCCGCCTGGAGCCGCGGCTCCTCCAGGTACATCCGCGCACCGGCGAGCATGGCGAGCGCGCCGCCCAGGCTGTGGCCGGTGAACCACACCGACTGGTTGTTGGTGCGCAACTCGGCCAGGGTGTCCTTGACTTCAGGGAAGATCGACTGGAGGGCCTCGGCGAAGCCGTAGTGGACGTAGCCGGTCTTGGCCGGGCCCGGGCGTGGGGGAGTGCTGGCGTCGGACAGCCAGTCACGGATCTGCGCCGGCTCCGTGCCGCGGAAGGCAGTGATGATCATGTGGTCGCTGGCGGCCGTGTACGCCTGGGTGTCCTCCAGCGGGAACGGCGGAGTGAACCGCGTCTGATGGTGACGCACCTGGTCGAAGCCCCAGGAGCGGGCCTCGGACTCGATCGTGGCCTCGTCCTTGTAAGCCAGATCGGATGCCTGAGCCAGCCAGTAGGCCAGGGGAAGGCTGTATCCGGTGGTCGCATGGTGATCGATCGCGGTCGGTGCGGACATGCGGGCTCCTTTCGCTCTGCGCTGCGCTCGCGCCGTGCCGGGCGGATCGCCCGGTGCGAGGTCGCTCCCTTCGTAAGGGCAGACGACCGGCCGGCAGCCCTCGCCGCGCCCGTAGTCCCCCGAACGGCGGGCCGAGGGGAGGGGCCGAGGGGAGGGGAGACGGCAGGGGCGACCGCCCGGTCCGCACGGGGGTCCCGGACGGGCGAACGGCGGATGCCGCACGGCCGGCGCCGACGCACGCCGGCCTTTCGGGGACCGACCGAGTCGGAACAGGCACGACCTTGGTGACGACCGGACCTAGCGGGTGTCGCCCGCTCGCTTCGGTGCCGGGTGCAGGATCAGGGGGAGGAAGACGTCGTCGACGATGTCCGTGATGGCGTCGTCCCCGACCGGGGCCCCGAAGAGCAGGAATTCGTTGCGCAGCAGGTCGGTGGCGACCGTGGCGCGCCGGGAATCCAGGATCCAGGCTTCGATCTCGCCGCGTTCGGCGGCGCGTTCCAGGATGACGCGCAGGGTCGCCGGGCCGACGGTGTGGACGCTTTCCCGGACCAGCGTGGCGAAGTCGGGGTCGCGGGTCATCTCGGCCAGGAGGCCGCGCAGGATGCCGCCGAGCGGGCTGGCCACCTTGGCGGCGATCTGCTGCATCAGGGCGATCACGTCCGTACGCAGGGCGCCGGTGTCGGGCTGGTTGATCTCGGCGAGACCGGCCAACCGGCAGGCGTCCACGACGAGTTCGGCGCGGTTGGACCAGCGTCGGTAGAGGGCGGCCTTGCCGGTGCGGGCCCGGGTGGCCACCCGTTCCATCGTCAGTGCGGCGTATCCGGTCTCGCTGAGCTCCTCCAGGGTTGCCATCAGGATGGCGTTCTCCAGCTCCGCGCCGCGGCGGCGGGGGCCTTTGCGGTGGTCAGCGGCGGGGGCGGCGGTGGGATCGGCGTTGGGTGACAGCGTGACTCCTGAAGATGTCCGGTAGAGGCCGTTGCGTTCTCTATGGGGTCAGTCTATTCTCCAAATTAGAGAACATGGCGTTCTTTAACGGTGAGAGATTCCGATTCGGAGTGGACCGATGACCGATACCGCCACACCGCCCCAGACCACGGACGCACCCGCCTTCCCGAACGACCGGACCTGTCCCTACCAGTTACCCGAGGGCTACGCCAAGCTGCGGGACACCCCCGGACCACTGCACCGGGTGACCCTCTACGACGGCCGCCAGGTGTGGGTGGTGACCAAGCACGAGGCGGCGCGCAAGCTGCTCGCCGACCCGCGCCTGTCCTCCAATCGCGCCGACGACAATTTCCCCGCCACCTCACCGCGCATCCAGGTGATCCGGGACAGTCGCCAGGCATTCATCGGAATGGACCCGCCCGAGCACGGCACCAAGCGACGGATGACGATCAGTGAGTTCACCGTCAAGCGGATCAAGGGCATGCGCCCCGAGGTCGAGCAGATCGTGCACGGCTTCCTCGACGAGATGCTCGCCGCGGGCCCGACCGCCGATCTGGTGAGCCAGTTCGCACTGCCGGTGCCGTCCATGGTGATCTGCCGACTGCTCGGTGTGCCCTACGCCGACCACGACTTCTTCCAGGATGCGAGCAAGCGACTGGTACAGGCGCCGGACGCGGAGAGCGCGGCCGGCGCTCGCGATGACCTCGCGCGCTACATGGACGGCCTCATCACCCAGTTCCAGGCCGAGCCCGGTCCGGGGCTCGTCGGCAGTCTGGTCGCCAACCAACTGGCCAACGGCGAGATCGACCGCGAGGAACTGGGCTCCACCGCGATGCTGTTGCTCATCGCAGGCCACGAGACCACGGCCTCGATGACCTCGCTCAGCGTGATCACTCTGCTGGAACACCCCGACCAGTACGCCGCCCTGCGCGCCGACCGCAGTCTCATTCCCGATGCGGTCGAGGAACTGCTCCGCTACCTCGCGATCGCCGATATCGCCGGTGGCCGCGTGGCCAAGGCCGACATCGAGATCGAGGGGCAGCTCATCCGGGCCGGCGACGGCGTGATCGTCTCCAACTCCATAGCCAACCGGGACGGCACGGTGTACGAGGACCCGGACATGCTCGACGTCCGCCGCTCCGCGCGCCACCACCTCTCCTTCGGCTTCGGCGTGCACCAGTGCCTGGGGCAGAACCTCGCCCGCCTGGAGCTGGAGGTCATCCTCAACGCACTGTTCGACCGCGTTCCGACACTGCGACTGGCCGTACCGGCCGAGCAGTTGGTGCTGCGGCCGGGCACCACGATCCAGGGCGTCAACGAGCTCCCGGTCACCTGGTGACGCGGGAAAGGGGGAACGGAATGACCATGCGGGTGAGCGCCGATCGAACGGTCTGCGTAGGTGCCGGATTGTGTGCACTGACCGCTCCCGGCGTCTTCGACCAGGATGACGACGGGATCGTCACGGTGTTGGAGACCGACCCGGCCGCCGACGCCCGGGCCGCGGCGCGCGAGGCCGGCCACCTCTGCCCGTCCGGCGCCGTCCGCGTCGTCGAGGACGGGGAATAGCCGACCAGGGTGTCCCCTTCCACGGGGAGCGGGTTCGGGCGGGGGCGGTCTTCGCGCTCAACGGGGGCGGAGACCGACCCCGTTCCCCTGCGGGGCACCACTCCACCGCACGAAACGACGCGCGTCAGATCCAGCCCTTCCGCGCCGCGTACAGGGCGAGTTGGAAGCGGGTGGTGGCATCGGCGGCGCGGTTGAGCTGTTCCAGTTGGCGGGAGAGGGTCCGGCGGCTGATGCCGAGTAGTTCGGCGATGGTTTCGTCGGTGACACCGCTGCCGAGCAGTTCCAGGATCCGGCGCTGCACCGGGCGCAGTGCGGGTGGCACCCGTTCGCCGAAGTGCAGCGGATAGGCGGACCGCCAGGATGCCTCGAACAGGCCGGTGAGCGCGCGGAGCAGGCTGGAGGGGTGGACCAGCAGCATCGAGTCGTTCACCTCGGCGTCACCGAACGCCATCGAGACGATGGCCAGCCGCTGGTCGAAGATGCCCAGCTTGACCGGCAGGGACTGCAACACCCGGGCCTGCTCGCCGGCCGCGATGCACGGTCGGATGTTGCAGGCGTAGTAACCGCTGTGCTCCACGGCGGACTTGGAGTACACGATGCGGTAGGACACACCGCGCTCCAGGTTGCGGATCTCGGTCGGGTTGGGCGTGCCACCGGTGTGCCACGGCGGTGCGTCGAAGCGCAGTACCTCGGTGGTCGCGGCGTCCTCCACCTGCATGATGCGCTCCACGATCTGCGGTCCCGGTGACCACTTCGACGAGGTCGTCGGTGGCCTGCGGGTGTACGTGGCGCCGGTAGGTGCGGTAGGCGTCCATCGCGACCAGATGGGCTTGTTGCAGCTCCGCGGTACGGGCGCTGGCGAGGCGGCCCAGGCCGATGGACGGCTCGATCGGGGCGATGCCGGCGCGATCGCGCCCGTGACTCGTGCGTGGCGAAGGAGTTGACCTCCCGGGAAGCTCAGGTTTTCCTGGCGGCCCCTGTGGATTTACCCGGCCTCGGTGGCGAAATGGTCGGCCAACTCCCGGGAGAGCGCCGGGACGTCGACGGGGACGCCGTCGGCGCGTAGTGAGTCGGTGGCGGCGCAGCCGGCGGCCACCGCTTGCCGTGCCGCCACCGGTGAGGTGAGCGTGGGAATGCCGTCGCGGACGAAGTCCACGAATTCGGCCACGAGTCGTGGGTCGGCCCCGCCGTGTCCGCCGTCGTCCGAGGGCACCTCGACCACCAGGTCGGCGTCGGCCCGGTAGCCGCTGCGCCGGCTGTTCCAGACCTTCACCACCGCACCCTCGGTGTCGCCGAAGTTCTCCAGCCGGCCGTGGGTGCCGATGACGGTGTAGTTGCGCCAGTAGTCGGGCGTGAAGTGGCACTGCTGGTAGGTGGCGAAAACGCCGTTGTCCAGCCGCATCGTCATCATCGAGAGGTCCTCGACGTCGACCACGTCGTTCAGGCCGGTCAGGGAGGTGGGCGGCCAGTTGGCCTCCGGATCGAACCATTCGGTCATCGTCCGTTCGCCCTGCCCGCCCCGGGCCGTGATGTCGCCGTAGACGGTGAGCCCGCCCATCGCCTGGGTCCGCGCGGTGTAGCCGCCGGCCAGCCAGTGGATCACGTCGAGGTCGTGCGCACCCTTCTGTAGCAGCAGACCGGTGGTCCTGCGCCGGTCCGCGTGCCAGTCCTTGAAGTAGAAGTCGCCGCCGTGGCCGACGAAGTGACGGCACCAGACCGCCTTGACCTCGCCGATGACGCCCTCGGTGACGAGTTCGCGCAGGGTTCGGACGACCGGCATGTGGCGCATGTTGTGTCCGACGTAGAGCCTGGTGCCGGTACGTCGGGCGGTGGCCAGCACCCGGTCGCACCCCGCCGTGGTGATGGCCAGCGGTTTGTCGACGAACACCGCGACGCCGGCTTCCAGGAAGGCGATGGCCAGCTCCTCGTGGGTGTCGTCCGGGGTCGTCAGGACCACCCCGTCCAGCCCCACGTCGAACAACCGGCGGTGGTCGGCGAACCGGGCCGCTTCCGGATAGCACTCCCGGCTGCGTTCCCGACGGGCCGTGACCGGGTCGCACACCGCCACCACCCGCGCCGGCAAGCCCTGCTCGGCCACGTGCCTGCCGAGCGTTCCGCGCAGGCCGAGACCCACCACGGCGAGCCGCAGGTGTTCCCGAGCGCTGGACTTCCGCCGTGCGTCGGACTTCCGCCGTGCGTCGGGCGCCTGCCGAGCGCCGGACTCATCCCGGGTCTGTGACAACGTCATCAACCTTCCTTCGGGGCGATGCGGTGGGGCGTTTCGTTACGGGCGCGGGAGCGCAACACCACAAGAGCAGCACACCACGGGAGCCGCACGCCACCAGGCCACAACACCTCAAGGGGCCCATGCAGCACACGAGTTGGACCGGACCGCCACTGCCGCCCGAGGACCGCACGCTGTCCCCCTTCACCGGATACGGCCGTGCCCACTGGCTGGCCATCGCCGACCGGCTGCTGACGGACGTGCACCGGTTCGCGTCCCCTTCCGGCGCCCGTATCGTGCTGTCCGGCAGACCCTCCTCGTCGGGCACCGATTCCGACCAACTCGAAGGCTTCGCACGGACGTTCCTGCTGCTGGCCTTCCGCACCGCGGGCTGCGGTGGGGACGCGCCCGCCGGCCTGCTCCAGTCCTACGCCGAGGGCATCGGCGCCGGCACCGACCCGGGGCACCGCGAAGCCTGGCCGGCCCTCGGCCAGGAGTGCCGGCAGACGCTCGTCGAGGCGTGTTCCCTCGCACTCGGTCTGCACCTCACCCGGCCGTGGCTGTGGGACCACCTGCCGGGCGCGGTCCAGGACCGGGTCGTCGGCTGGTTGCAGGGTGCCTGGGGACTGCGGATCCCCGACAACAACTGGCACATGTTCCGGGTGATCGTCGGCGAGTTCCTGGCCGGCGTCGGCGGCGCCCACGACCGCGCCGAAATGGACGCCGACCTGGCGCGCACCGAGGAGTTCTACGTCGGCGACGGCTGGTACCGCGACGGCGGCGACGCCCGCACCGCGGACAACTTCGACCACTACAACGGCTGGGCCCTGCACACCTACCCCCTCCTGTGGGCCTTGATGGCGGGTGAGCGCACGACGGGCCGGGCGGGACGGCTGCCGGTGCTCACGGCGCGGTTGCGGCGGTTCCTGGCGGACTACGCGCTCTTCTTCGGCGCCGACGGAGCCCCCGTGCACCAGGGGCGTTCCTTGATCTACCGGTTCGCGGCGGCCACCGCACCGTGGCTGGGAGCGCTGGTCGACGCCACCCCGCTCACCCCGGGCCAGACCCGGCGGCTGGCCAGCGGTGCGCTGCGACACTTCACCGACCGGGGGTTCCGCGACCGGAACGGGATCGCCACCCTCGGCTGGTACGGGCCGTACCCGCCCCTGGTGCAGGGCTACTCCGGCCCGGCGTCCCCGTACTGGCTCTCCAAGGCATTCCTCGGCCTCCTCCTGCCGGCCGACCACCCGTGCTGGACGCAACCGGAGGAGCCGCTGCCGGTCGAACGGGGCGATCGGATCCAGGCCCTGCCGGTCCCCGGCTTCGTGATCTCGGCGACCCGCGCGGACGGCATCGTCCGGCTCGTCAACCACGGCAGCGACAACTACGCCACGGCCGACCAGGCAACCGGCGACCCGGTACCGGGCGGCGCCGGGATCGGCGCCCACACCCCGGTGCGTGCGGACGGGGATCCGCACTACGCACGGTTCGCCTACTCCACGGCGACCGGCCCGTGCCACGGCACGGACGCCCCGCGCCGCAGCCAGCCGGACAACCACGTCGCCCTCCTCCACCCCGAGCTCGGACCGTCCCGCCGCACCCGCATCCATCGCCTGCGCGTCCAGGACCGCTACGCCGCGTCCTGGCACCAACCACTCTGGCGCGGCCAGGCAGCCACCGACGCCCGGATCGAGACCGCGAGCGTGGTCTGGGGAGGGTACGAACTGCGCGCCCATCTGGTCGACGCACCCCCGCACCTGCCGGTGCGCGACAGCGGCTGGCAGATCGCGGGGGAGCGGCCACCCCGTCTCCGGACCGCCGGGCTCCTGGCGGAAGCGGTCACCGACGACGGCCTGACCAGCACGTTCGTCTCCCTCGCCGGTCACACCGAGGTAGCCGTGGCGACCGCGGAGGGCACCAGCGCCTTCGGCCGCCACACGGCCGTTCCCCATGCCACCGGCCGGCGCACGACCGTACGGACCGTGCACGCCGCCCTGGTCGGCCTCACCGGCCGAGGCGCGGATTCCGCACCGCCGCGGGTACAGTGCGCGGTCGAAGGGACCACCGTCGCCGCTGTCTTCCCCGACGGTACTCGGGTCCTCGTCGCCCTGGGCGCGGAGGCGGCGCAGTCACCGGTCGTGGGCGGGGTGCCGCTGATCGGGCCGGTGCGCTACGCCAGGCTGCCCCCGGAGGGGGAGCCGGTGATCGTCCCTGGATGAGCGTCGAAGCGGAGCCGAGTGGAGCCGCGCACAGCGCACAGATTCGCTCAACAAATGACAAGCATCTGACAAACTGGTTGAAAATGGGGCCCATGTGGGTGAAGGTTCTGGACAAGGATGTTCCGGGATCTGAACGGATGGGCCTGAGTATCGGGTGCGTCTCGGAGTGCGGGCGGCGGATTGCGTGGCCGGTCGACGCCCGTACGATGCCGGGGCTCCATCCCGTCCGCACCTCCCGGAAGGCCACCGCGGAATGCCCGTCTTCAGACGCCGCAAAGGCAGTCGTCCCCGTTTGCTCCCCGAACTCGACGATGCCGCCCTGGGCCGGGTCCGGCGCCGCGTCGAGACCTGTTGGGACCGCGGTTCGCTCGATACGCCTGTCATGGCCCTGATGGCGGAGACGCTCGATGACGCCGGGGAGGACTGGGACCGCAAGGCGCACCGCCTGCGGGTGCTCGCCGGGTCCGCGGGGCGGGCCCTGCCCGGTATCTGGCGGCAGCACAACCCGCGCAACCAGCATGCCCTGCTGCTGCATGCCTGGTCCGACCTGCTGCGAGTGGGGCAGGCGGGGGCCGCCATCGACCTCGATGCCACCCGGGAGACCTGCCGCCTCGCGGCCGAACTGCTGCCCGCCGACCCCACACCCTGGACCGTGTACCTGGCCACGCTCCGCCTGGACCGGAGTCCGTCCGCCGAGCTGGCGGCGATCTGGCGTGAGATCAAGGCCCGTGACCCGTGGAACCGCGAGGCCCACCTCCAGGCCCTGGGCTACCTCTCGCCGGACGAGTGCGGTTCCAGCAGCCAGGTGTTGGAACTGCTCGACGGCGTCCGCTCCGCGATGCCCCCGAACGCCCCCGCGGCCGGCCTGGAACTCACCGCCCTCGTCCGCAACCACCAGCGGACCATGGCCCCCGGCGGGGTGTCGGCCCTCGGCTCGGGCGAGTTCTGGCGTCGCCACGACGCGGTCGCGGCGCTCGACCACGCGGCGCACCACTGGCCGAGCCCGGGGTACCTCGGCCACGCCCAGGCGCTCGCCGACATGAACCTGCTGGCCTACGCGCTGATCAAGGCCGCGCGGCCGGGCGAGGCCGCGATCGCCCTGCGCACCACCGAAGGCATGGCCGCGCCCTGGCCGTGGAACGCGGAGGGCGAGCCACTGGAGCGGTTCTCCCACTACTACACCCGCGCTCGCGAGAGTGAGTGACAGGGGCCCTACCGGGTTGGTCCGCCGAACGAGCACTCCTGCCTGTACCGCGCGCCGGCGCAATCTCTGATGGATCGTCAACTCAGTAGCATCGAACTGGTATTGATGTGCCCTGTGCCGCCGGGCGGCCAGGGCGGCGCCTGTCCGTTGCGGAGGAGTTCGGCGTAGCGGCCGGGTGCGAGCGGGCCGAGGAGGGGCCGGCTGCCGAGGGCCGCCCGGGCGTAGAGGTGGCCGCGTTCGGACACCACCGGTGAGTCGGCAACCAGGTGGTCGGGCTGCCGCTGGATTCGCCACGTACCGCCACCCCGGGCCGGTGCCCTACGATCCCGCCCATGAACCAAAGGTTCGCTGTGACGGTCGCCGTCCTGGCCGTGCTCGCCGCCGCTTCGGGCTGCGCCGGCGGCGAGGTGTCGGCCGCGGGCAGCATGCACTCTGCCTCCCCCGCCGCCTCGTCCGCGCCGTCGGCCCCGCAGCATCAACGATGGACGGGCGCCCGGATGCGTGACGCCCACCCGTTCCGCCACCCGCCGGGGGTCTCCCACACCTCGCCGCCCACCACGGCGAACGCCCGCGTGGGCGCGGTGTTCAGCCACGACGGGACCGGCGACCACTTCTGCACCGGAAGCGTCGTGGACAGTCCCAAGAAGTCCATCGTCATCACCGCGGCACACTGCATCCACGGCGGTAAGGGCGGCAGCTATCAGACCGACCTGGCCTTCGTCCCCGGATACCGCAACGGGCAGGCACCCAACGGTACTTGGATGATCAGCAAGATGATCGTGGACGACCACTGGACACAGTCCTCCGACCCCGCTTTCGACGTGGGCTTCGTCGTCGTCGACAAGCTGGACGGCAAGCGGATCGCCGATGTGTTGGGAGCCAACCGCTTCGGCTACAACGTGGGTTACGCCAACCACGTGAAGATCACCGGCTACCCGGCCAGCGGCGAGGACCCCATCTCGTGCGCCAACAAGACCGTGAAGTTCCAGGCGGACCAGATGAAGGTGGACTGCACCGGATACAGCGGCGGCACCAGCGGCAGTCCCTGGCTGGCCAACTTCGACCGGGCCACCCGCACCGGGGAGGTCGTCGGTGTCATCGGCGGCTATCAGACCGGCGGTGACACCGACGACGTCTCCTACAGCCCTTACTTCAACGACGCCATCAAGTCCCTGTACGACAAGGCCGTCGGCGCGGAGGGCTGATCCGCCGACGGTGGCCGGTGGCCGGGCTCCTGTCGCCGTGCCGTCCGCGCTGCGCAGGTGACCATGCGGGTCGCCTTGGAATCCTTTGAGATTTTGGGTGATTACGGGATCTTGCGCAGGGGAAGCGGCGCATTTCTTTGTGCTTATGGGGGGATGGCCGGCTAGCGGGTAGTGATCCGTTTTCGTTGACATTCGCTCGGCGGGGATGGTTGAGTCGAACGCGCCGGGGAGCCCACCCCGGGTTGCCGAACCGCCGCGGACGTTGGTGCCGTCACTCGATTCCACCGTGTTCACGAGTGTCATGGCCCCCTCCGGCAGGGGTTTCTCCTCTCCTCATTCGGTGACCGCTTCGAAAGTGTTGCGTGCGCCAGCGCACGGGTGAATCGCTACAGGGAACGGTGCGGTCGGTTGCCCGGGGTCTCGTGGCCCCAGGAAAAGGAGCATGGTGTGCCTGAAGCCTGGAAGGACGGCCAGGAAGCCGCCCGGGAAACCGCCTGCGACGGTGCCCGGGAATTCGACAGACCGGCCACCGAAGCGGCGCACCTCGTGGTGTACGGCGGGCGGACGTCATGCCCCCGCGGCCCACTGGCCGTCGAGGTGCCGGGCGACAAATCGGTGAGTCACCGGGCGCTGTTGGCGGCCCTGCTGCCCGGCGCCCCCGCCGCCCTCACCGTACGCAACGCCAACTCGGGTGGCGCCGTACGGGCGTTGCTGCCCGCCCTGCACGCGCTGGGGCTACGGGTGGACGACGACGGTGGTGGCACGCTCGTCGTGCGCCGGGGCGCCGTACCCGTCCCGCAGACGGTTCGTGAACACCCCGGCATCACCACCTGGCCCTCGGGCGTGCCCTATCTGGAGACCGGAGGATCCAGCGCCGCGGCCCGGCTGCTGATCGGGTTGCTGGCCGGGACCGGGACCCGCGCCGTGGTGGACGGTGACGAGGTGCTGCGCCACCGGCCGATGGAGTGGATCGTCGAACCCCTCGCTGAACTCGGCGCCGCAATAGATCACTTGGGAGAACCCGGGCGATTACCCGTGCTGGTGCGCAAACCGGTATGCCGGCCCGGGACGGTGGAACTGTCCGTGGGAAGCGCACAGGCACGGTCAGCGGTGCTCCTCGCCGTGGCCGCGGCGGGGCTCCCCGCCACCGTGCGGCATCCCGTCCGCTCGCGCGACCACACCGAGCGGATGCTCGCCGCCTTCGGCGCCGGGTTGGGCGAGCACGAACGCACGATCACTTGGGACGGCGGACCGTACACCGTCCCGTCCGTCATCGACGTCCCCGCCGACCCCTCACTCGCGGCATATCCCGTGGCGGCCCATCTGATGTGGGGCGACGGCGAGGAGCTGCGCATCCCCGGCGTCTGCCTCAACCCGACCCGGTTGGGATTCTTCGAGGTGCTGCGGCGGGCCGGCGCCGGTATCTCCTACGAGGACGAACGGCGTACCAGCGGCGGTGAACCGACCGGAACGGTGGTGGCCAGGGGCGGACTGGACGGTCTGGAGTCGCTGCGGGTCGACGATCCCGCCGTCCTGCACGCGCTGATCGACGAGGTACCGCTGCTCGCGGCGGTCGCCGCCCTCTTGCCCGGCACGTCAAGGATCGGGTGCGCCGAGGAGCTGCGGTTCAAGGAGACCGACCGGTTGACGACGACGGCGCGCATGGTCGGTGCGTTCGGGGCCCGGGCAGAGGTGGTGGCGGACGGGCTGACGGTACGGGGCGGCGCCGCGCTGCGCGCCGGGACCGTACCCAGCTTCGAGGACCACCGCATCGCCATGGCCGCCGCGACCCTCGCGATGTGCCTCCTTGGGCGCACGACGGTGCACGGCGGCGCCTGCCACCACACGTCATTTCCCGACTTCGCCGATGTGCAACGTGCCGTCGGCGCCCGGATCGTGGAGGACAGCCAGCGATGACCGACTTAGTGACCGACCCGGCGGCCAGTGGACGGGGGAGGAGGGACAGCCGTCCCGGCGCCGTGGAGGCGCGGTCCACCGGCAGCACGCTCGGCCCGGAATTCAGCACCGGCAGCGGCCCCTGGCTCTTCACCGAAGACGGCACCGCCTGGTTCGACGGCACCTCCGGGAGCGGCGCGGCGACCCTCGGCCATCAGCACCCGGACGTCACGGCCGCCGCGGTCGCCCAGCTGAACCGCCTGACCCACACCGGCTGCAAGGTCGGCTCCGACGCCCGTACGCGCATGGTCGAACGGATCGGCGCACTGTCTCCGTACCAGGAGCCCGCGGTGCTGCCCACCGCGACCGGGGCCGAGGCGGTGGAGTCCGCGCTGAAGATCGCCCGGGCCGCCACCGGACACCAGGCGGTGGTGACCTTCCGGCACGGCTACCACGGCAAGACCGCCGGAGCGCTGGCCCTGACCTGGCGCCCGGAGTTCAAGACCTACAGCGGGCCGCAGCCCGACCACGTCGTCACCGCGGAGCTGCCCGACCCTCGCACCGGCGGAACGGCCGACGGTACGGCCCGTTTCGCGGCCGGCCTCTCGACCGCGTTGGACGCCGCCGACCTGCGCGGGGGCACCGCGGCGGTGGTGCTCGAACCGGTCCAGGTGACCGAGGGCGTGCTCCCCGTACCCGCCGTGATCCTCGACGAGATCGCCCGGCAGGCACACGCCAGGGGCGCGCTGCTCGTGCTGGACGAGATCTATACGGGGCTGGGCCGGGCCGGGCGACTGTTCACCGCCGAGCTGATGACCGGGACCCCGGATCTGACACTGCTCGGCAAGACACTGGGCAACGGCTTCCCGGTCGCCGCCGTGGTGGGGGAGCGGGCGGTGCTGGACGCGCTGCCGCCGAGCGTGCAGACCTCCACCTTCTCCGGCCATCCCCTCTCCTGCGCCGCGGCCGTGGCCGTGCTGGACGTCGTCGAGCGGCAGGACGTGGCGGGCCGGGCGCGGGCGCTCGGCGAGCGGCTGCACACCGACCTCTCGGAGCTGGCCACCCGCCACCCGTGGATGCATGCCGTCCGTGCGGTCGGGGCGCTGGCCGCCTTCGACTGCGTACGTGACGGGCGGTTCGACCCCGCACTGGCCAAGGCCGTCACCGGTGCCGCGCTGCGGGGGCGGCTGCTGCTGTTCGGGGGCGGCCCGGAGGGCGCCACGGTCAAGATCGTGCCGCCGGCCCTCCTGGACGAGGCGGATTACCGCTGGCTGACGGAGCGGATCGCGTCGGCGGTGGCACAGGCCGAGGAGTCGGACGGGAGCGGTCGAATATGACGTTCCGGCAACTCGAAAAGGACGTGCTGGAACCGGGGTTGTGCACCGTGTGCGGGGTCTGCCAGCTTGCCTGCCCGGCCGGGGTGATCGGCTTCGACGGGCTGGACCCGGTGCTCACCGCGGAGTCCTGGACCGCCGACGACTGCGCCGGCTGCTCCGACTGCCTCGACGTCTGCCCGGGAGCCGACCCCGGCACCCCGGAGACCGAGGCGCGGCTGTTCGGCCGCACCCGCACCCCGCGGGAACGCTGGATCGGCGTCTTCTCCGAGGTGGTCGCCGGGCACGCCCTGGACCCAGTGGTCTACGAGGCATCCGCCAGCGGCGGCAGCCTGACCGCCCTGCTCCAGACCGCCATGCACCGACTGGGCGTGACGGCGGTGCTCTCGATGGGGCGGGACGAGAAGGAGCCCTGGCGGGCCGCGCCGACCCTGGTACGGGACCCGGACGACCTGGTGGAGACCGCCCAGTCCACCTATCAACTCGCCCCGTATTTGGGGGAGTTGCGTCACCTCATGGTCGAGGAGCCCCAGACCCGGGTCGCCATGTCCGGGGTGGCCTGTCACATCCAGGCAATGCGCAAACTCCAGGCGAGGGACACGGAGGTGGGCCGCTGGGCGCGTGACCAGGTGGTGCTCCTGGTCGAACCCGCCTGTTCCTCAAGTACGCGCCCCGAAGGCACCGCCGCCGTGATCCGCGAGCGCGCGGGCGTCCCGCTGGACTCCGTGGTCCGGCTGCGCTACCGCGAGGGCGCGTACCCCGGCGACATCGCCGTCCGCACGGACGACGGCGCGGACCACCGGGTGGAGTTCTGGCGCGCGGTACGGGACTTCGCCGGGAACAAGACACACCGCTGTCTGTCCTGCGGCGACTGGATGTCCGGGCTGGCCGACATCAGTGTCAGCGACGGCGATCCGAACATCTTCGCCGCGAGCGTGACCGGCGCCGAACAGCCCAAGCACGGAAGGGTGTTCATCCGAACCCAGGCAGGCGCCGAAGCGGTCGCCGCGGCGCGGGAACACGGACTGCTCAGCCATACGCCGGTGGAACTGGCCGGACTCAACCTCGGACTGGAGCGCAAGCGCAACCGGCGGGCGTCCTACGAGCGGTCCGGCAAGCCGGTACCGCTGGGGCCGATTCCCGGGTACCAGGAGGAGCTGGAGATCGTGCCCGACGAGAAGTGGATCGCGGCGCCGGAAGGGGAGGGGGACAGGTGACTGCGGTGGGCGGAACCCCGGCGGCGGGCGCGGCGACGGAGCCAGGCACCACTCGGATGCCAGTCGAACCCACCTTGTGGGTACGGCAGTTGGTGGCGGACGGGGCAGTCGAACCGGTCGTGGAGCAGGTGCGGCGGGAACCGCCGGGACGCGGCGAACTGCGGCTGCGCGCCGAGTGGAGCCTGGTCAGCCCGGGTACCGAACTGCACTACCTGGACCGCAGCGCACGGACCGGCGAACGCTTCCCCCTCGGCTACTGCTCAGCCGGGGTGGTCGACGCGGTAGGCCCGCAGGCCCCCGGATACGCACCCGGGGACCGGGTGATCGCGATGGGCTGGGGCGAGGCCGTGCACAGCGAAGCGGTCACCGTCCCCTACCGGCTGTGCCGCCGTGTCCCCGACGGCCTGGACCTGGCGGACGCGGTGGTGGCGGGCCTCGCGGCGACGGCCGTCCACGCGGTGGACCGGGCGGTGTTGGAACCGGCCGACGAGGTGGTCGTAATCGGCGCGGGCATGGTCGGGCAGTTGGTCGCCCAGACCGCGGCGGCCCGCGAAGTCCCGGTCACGCTGGTCGATCTCCGCCCCGAACGGCTGCGTACGGCGGCGTCGCTCGGCCTGGCCGCCGCCGATGGCCGGAGCTTCCTCGCGGAGGACACCCAGGAAACGCGTCCGGCCGGCGGCCGGTGCGTGTTCCTGTGCGGCACCGGTGACGCGGGCGAGGTGATCGCGGCGGCGGCCCGCTGGGCGGGCCGGGCACCGGGCCGGCCGAGGCTGGTCGGCGTGGGCCGTTTCGCCGCGCACATCGACTTCAGCGTGGAACTCGGCAATCTCGACATCCGTTACGCGGCCCGCTGCGGCGCCGGATACCGGGACGCCTCGTACGCACGCGGACTGCGCGACGTGACGGCCCCGGCCGGCGAGGGCACGGTCACCGAGAACCTCCAGCGGGCCCTGGACCTGATCGACACCGGCGCCATCCGCCCCCGTGCGATGGGCCTGCCGCGGCTGCCCCTGGACCGGGCGGCGCAGGCGTATGCGCAACTGCGTGAGCGGCCCGCGCACCCCGCCGTCCTCCTCGGCTACGGCCCGCACGAGGGGAGTGTAACGCTGTGACAGCAGCCACCCCGGTGTCCGAAGTGGCCTCGGGGCACCGGCCGTTCCCCACCGCGGAGCGGGCGGGGACACTCGTCCACCGCTTCCTGGAGCAGGTCACGGCGCACCCCGGGCGCGAGGCCGTGGTCACCCCCGAGGTCCGCTGGACCTACCGCGAGACCGCGTGGCGCTCGGACCAGGTCGCCGCCGCGCTGACCACGGCGGGTCTGCGGCCCGGTGACCGGATCGGCCTGCTCTTCTCCCACGGCGCGGAGATGGTCGCAGCCCTCCTCGGGGTGCTGCGGGCCGGTATGTCCTACGTACCGCTGGACGCTTCGTACCCGGAACCCCGGCTCGGCTTCATGGTCGACGACGCGGACGTCCGGGCACTGGTCGCCCTCTCGGACAACGCACCGCTCGCCGGCCGACTGGCCGGTACGCGGCGGCCGGTGCTGGCCTACGAGGATCTGGTGCGGACGGAGGGGGCCGAGGCGTCCGCAGCCGAAGCGGTGCACGCTTGCGAGGCACCGGTGGTACCGGTACGCCCGGACAGTGAGGCATACGTTCTCCACACCTCCGGTTCCACCGGGCGGCCCAAGCCCGTCGCGCAGCTCCACCGCAACGTGCTGCACCACACCCGGGTCTGGACCGACGGCCTGGGCATCGGCCCGCTGGACCGGGTCACCCTCCAGTCCGCCTACAGCTGGGACTCCGCGGTCCAGGACACCTTCGCCGCACTGCTCAACGGCGCCGCGCTGTACCCCGTCGACCTGAAGTCCCTGGGAATCAGCGGCCTGTTGGACTGGATGGCCACCGAACGCGTCACGGTCTACCACTCCACGCTCCCCGTCTTCCGCGCCCTGGTGCGGGCCATGGAGTCGCGCGCCACCGAACTGCCCGGGATGCGGATGCTCGCGCTCGGCGGCGACACCCTGCACCTGGCCGACCTCGACGCCGCCCGGCGGTCCTTCGGGGCACACTGCCGGGTCGCCGGAGCCTACGGCTCCACCGAGTGCTCGTGTGCCCTGCTGCGGGTCGCCGACCGGGACTACCGACCTCCCACCGGAGTGTTCCCGCTCGGGTTCGCGGTGCCGGAGACGGACGTACGCCTGGAGGACGCCGACGGGCGCGCGGTCTCGGGGCCGGGCGAGGGCGAGATCGTCGTCGAAAGCCCCTATCTCGCACCGGGCGCGGTCGCGGACGGCCGCACCCACCGCACCGGCGATCTCGCCCGGCGGCTCGACGACGGCACGCTGCTGCTGATCGGGCGCCGTGACTTCCAAGTGAAGATCTCCGGGATCCGGGTGGAGACCGGGGAGGTGGAGAGCGCGCTGAAGGATCTCCCCCAGGTGCGCGAGGCGGTCGTGATGCCGTTCGACGACCGGCTGGGGGAGCGGCAGCTCGCCGCCCATCTGGTGACGGCCGACGGCGCACGGCCCGAACCGTCCGCGCTACGGGCCGCGCTGCGCACCGTGCTGCCCGACCACGCCGTACCCACCGCGTTCGTCTTCCTGGCGGCACTGCCGCTGACGCCCAACCACAAGATCGACCGCGCCGCGCTGCCGGATCCGCTGAGCGCGGGCGACCCGGGCCGGACCGCCGGAGGGGGCGGCGGCTCCGGTCCCGCGGGCGCCGGACCGTTGGCGCGGGCGGTGGCCGAAGCCTGGTGCGAGGCACTGGGCGTCGCCACGGTCGGCCCGAACGACAACTTCTTCGACCTGGGGGGCACCTCGCTGCGGATCGCCACCGTGCACGAACGGCTCACCCGCACCGTCGCGCCCGATCTGCGGATGACCGACCTGTACCGGGCGCCCACCCTCCACAGCCTGGTGGACCTCATCGGCGGTGGCGGCCGGCCGGACTCCGAGGCGGGCGCCGCCCGAGGAGCCCGCCGCCGCACCGCCCACGGCGTCCGCCGTGCCGCGGCCCGTACCCGCAACGCGTCATCGTTCCCGAACGACCGGCAATCAGGAGGCACTTGTGACTGACCGTCCCCGCGGTGAGACGGCCGCCACGGCGACCCCCGCCGACACCGCCCCCGACGGCCGGATCGCCATCGTCGGCCTGGACTGCCGACTGCCCGGCGCGCGGAACCACATCGAGTTCTGGCGCAACCTGGTGGCGGGCACCGAACACCTCACCGACGTGGACGAGGAGCGGCTGCGCGCCTCCGGAGTGGCACCCGAAACGCTGGCCAACTCCCGTTATGTGCGGCGCGCTTCGGTCCTGGAGGACACCGACCTCTTCGATGCCTCGTTCTTCTACCTCAGCGCTCGCGAGGCCGAGCGGATGGACCCGCAGCTGCGGCTCTTCCTCCAGTCCTCCTGGTCGGCGCTGGAGCACAGCGGCCACGACTCCGAGCAATACCCAGGCCGGATAGGCGTCTTCGCCGGCGCGCTCAGCAGCACCTACCTCCTGCACAACGTGTTGACCGGGGAACGCGGATTCAACGGCTCGCTGCCCCGGATGCGCGAGGACCTGTCCACGCTGATGGGCAACGACCCCAACCACCTCGCCACCAGGGCCTCGTACCACCTCGACCTCACCGGACCGAGCATTTCGGTGCAGACCGCCTGCTCCACCTCGCTGGTGGCCGTGCACCTGGCGGTGCAGAGCCTGCTGGCGCAGGAGTGCGACGCGGCACTGGCGGGCGGGGCGGCACTGCGCTTCCCACAGGAGGCCGGCTACCTCCACGAGACCGACGGGATCACCTCGGCGACCGGGACCGTGCGCCCGTTCGACGCGGCGGCGGACGGCACGGTCTTCGGCAACGGCATCGGGGTCGTCGTCCTCAAGAGGTTGGAGGACGCGCTCGCCGAGGGCGACACCGTCTGGGCGGTGCTGCGCGGCTCCGCGGTCGGCAACGACGGCGCCGACCGGGTCGGTTACCCGGCGCCGGGCGTCGCGGGCCAGGCCGCCGTACTGGCCGAGGCGCTCGCGGTGGCCGACGTGGACCCCGCGAGCGTCAGCTATCTGGAAGCGCACGGGACCGGTACCAAGATGGGCGACCCCATCGAACTGGCCGCCGCGGCACAGTCCTACCAGGTCACCGGCGCGCCACCGCTGACCATCGGATCGGTCAAGGCCAACCTCGGCCACCTCAGCACGGCGGCCGGGGTCACCGGGTTGATCAAGTGCGTGCTGATGCTGCACCACCGCACCCTGGTCGCCACCCCGCACTTCACCGAGTGGAACCCCCAGTGCGCCGTGGCGGGCACCCGCTTCCGCGTCGGTACGCGCACCGAACCGTGGCAGTCCGCGGACGGCGGACCGCTGCGCTGCGCGATCACCTCCACCGGCATGGGCGGCACCACCGCGCACGTCGTCCTGGAGGAGGCCCCGGCGGTGGCCCCCGCCACCCGGGGCACCGCGCCCGCACCGCCGGTGGTGCTGCTGCCGGTCTCCGCCAAGTCCCCGGCCGCGCTGGAGACCGCGCGCCGGGAACTGGCGGACCACCTCGAAGCGCTCACGCAGGAGCCGGCGCCCGCCCCCGGCGACACCGCGCCGGACGACACCGCGCCGGACGACACCGCCCCCGGCGACACCGCCCTCGACGACACCGCATACACCCTTGCCACCGGCCGCCGGACCTTCAACTACCGCGCCGTGATCACCGCCCCCGACCGGACAACGGCCGTACGCGCCCTGCGCACCGCCGATCCGCGCTTCACCCACCAGGACTCCGGGCAGCCCGCCGACCGTCCGGTGGTCCTGCTCTTCCCGGGCCAGGGCGCCCAGCACCCCGGCATGGGACAGGGCTGGTACGTGCACCTGCCCGTCTTCCGCGCGGTCCTGGACGAATGCGCCGAACTCCTGACGCCACACCTCGGCCTGGACCTACGGGACGCCCTCTACCCCCGGCTTCGCGGACACCAGGGCGAGACCCACGACCTGGGCCGCACCCGGCTGACCCAGCCCGCCCTGTTCGCGGTCGAGTACGCGCTGGCCCGGCAGTGGGCGGCGTGGGGCGTGCGCCCGGCCGCCCTGATCGGGCACAGCGTCGGCGAGTACGTGGCCGCCACCCTCGCCGGGGTGTTCCGGTTGCCCGACGCGCTACGGGTGATCGCGGAACGCGGCCGGCTGATGGACGAGTTGCCCGGCGGGGTGATGGCCGCGGTGATGCTCTCGCCCGAGGAACTGACCCCGTACCTCGAAGGCGCCGAGGTGGCCCTCTCCGCCGTCAACGAGCCCGCGGTGTGCACCGTCGCCGGCACGAAGGAAGCCGTCCGCGCACTGACCACCCGGCTGACCGCCGACGGCGTCGCCCACCGCAAGGTCGCCACCTCGCACGCCTTCCACTCGGCGATGATGGACCCCGCGGTCGGCCCGTTCACCGAGGTGCTGCGCGGCGTCGAACTGCGCCGCCCGCAGATCCCGTTCCTCTCCAACCGCACCGGCACCTGGATACGCGACGAGGAGGCGCGGGACCCGGAGTACTGGGCCGGGCACCTGCGCGAAACCGTACGGTTCGCCGACTGCCTCGCCACGGTGCTCGCCGACGGCGACCACGTCTTCCTGGAGGCCGGGCCCGGCCAGACCCTGGCCACCTTCACCCGCCGGCACCCGGACCGCGAGACCGGTGTGCCGGTCCTCACCTCCGCGGCCCGGGGCCGGGACGCGGGCGCCGACCTGACCGCGGTGACCGCCGCGCTCGGTCGACTGTGGGCCGCCGGCCTCACCGTGGACTGGCAGGGCTATTACGCGGACCGCGGCCGGACCCGGGTGCCCCTGCCCACCTACCCCTTCGAAGGGGCCCGCTACTGGGTCGAACCCGGCAGCGGCCCGCTCACCGGCACCGGCAGCCGCGACAGCGCCGTACCCAAACTGCCGCTGGACGCATGGTTCTCCACACCCGTGTGGCGGCAGGCCGTCGGCACCCTCGACGCGGTCGCCGAGCCGATCGCCGACCCCGTTCTCCTGTTCGCCGACCCCCAGGGCACCGCCGCCCGGCTGGCCCGGCACGCCTTCGCCGGCGAGGTGCTCACCGTCACCCCCGGCACCGCCTACGGACGCGACGGCGACACTTGGACCCTGCGGCCGGACTCCGAGGAGGACCATGCCCGGCTCATCGGCGACCTGCTCGCCGAGGACCGGCTCCCGGACCGCACCGTGCACGCCTGGTCCACCTCCCCGCTGCCCGCCGAACGGGGAAAGGAGCGTTTCGAACAAGCCCAGCGCAACGGCCTCTACAGCCTGATAGCCCTGGTCAAGGCCGTCAGCGCACACGGCGTCACGCACCCCCTGCACCTCGACCTGATCAGCGCGGGCGCCTACGCCATCAGCCCGGCCGAGCCCGAACCGGCCGCCGAACTGGTCCCCCTCGCCGTCGCCGCCCGCGTCATCGGCCAGGAACACGGCAACATCGGCTCCCGCCACTTCGACCTCCCCGCCACCCCCGACGACCGGTCGCTGCGCGCCCTCGCCGCCGAACTGGCCGGCCAGCGCCGCCCCGAGGTCGCCACCACCCTGCGCGGCGCCACCCGCTGGATCGCCGGCCTGGAACCCATACGCGCCGACTGGACCGCCAAGGCCGCCTCCCGGCTGCGCGACGGCGGCGTCTACCTGATCACCGGCGGACTCGGCGAGATCGGCTCCACCCTCGCGCACTGGCTGCGCCGGGAATGCCCCGGCGCCCGGCTCGCGCTGCTCACCCGCGATCCGCTGCCGCCACGCGAGAGCTGGGACACCTGGCTGGCCGAACACGAGGCGGACGACGCGACCGCACTGCGGGTGACCCGACTGCGGGCCCTGGCGGCCGAGGGCGCCGAACCGCTCCTGGTCCACGCCGACGTGGCCGACGAGGACGCGCTGCGGGCCGCAGTACAGCAGGTCACCGCCCACTACGGCGCGTTGGACGGGGTGGTGCACGCGGCCGGGCTGCCCAGCGAGCAGTGGGACCGGGCGATCACCGCGGCCAGCGTCGAGCAGTGCCAATGGCACTTCGCACCCAAGGCACACGGTCAGATCGCGCTGGAGAAGGTCCTCGCCGACCACCCGGTGGACTTCTGCCTGCTGCTGTCCTCGCTGGCCGGGGTGCTCGGCGGGCTGCGGCTCCTGGGCTACGGCGCCGCCAACCACTTCATGGACGCCGCCGCCGAGCGCGCCAACCGCGGTCTGGACCGTACGGTGTGGATCAGCGCGGCCTGGGACGTCTGGCAGCACCATCAGGACGAGAAGCGGGCGATCTCCGCGATCGGCCGGAGCATGGACGACAAGGCGATCCAGCCCGAGGAGGGGCTGGAGGCCGTGCGCCGGCTGCTGACGCTGCGCGATGTCTCCCATGTCGCCGTCTCCACCTGGGACATCGAACACCGGCTGGACCAGTGGGTGCGCGACGAGCGGATCGCCCGGCCGACGGCGGGCGCGGCGCCGGGCACCGCCACCGGCGAGGGCGCGCCGGGTGATGCGGCGGACGACCTGACCGACCAGGTGGCGCGGTTGGTGCGCGGGGCGCTGGGCCGCGAGGACATGCCGCTGGACGGTGACATCTTCGAGTTCGGCGGCGATTCGCTGCTGATCGTGCGATTGCTGTCCGACGTCCGGGAGCAGTTCTCGGCCGAGGTACCGCTCGCCGATGTGCTCGGGGAGCCGACACCGAGCGCGCTGGCCCGTTTCGTACAGGAGCGGATCGACGCCCGTGCGCACGGGCCGGCGGCGGCCGGTGACGACGACATCGAGGCGCTGGCGGCGGAGTTGGCCGGGCTCGATCCGGAAGAGGTCGAACGACTGCTGGCCGAGGCCCGGCAGACCACCGCCCCGCAGGAACAGGAGCGCTGACCGTGGACTTCAGCCTGATCTTCTTCTCCGGAGACGAGAAGAACAAATACCGCTTCGTGCTCGACGCGGCCCGCTACGCGGACGACAACGGGTTCACCGCGATCTGGACCCCGGAGCGGCACTTCCACCGCTTCGGCGGCCTCTACCCCAACCCCTCGGTGCTCGGCGCCGGTCTGGCGATGGCCACCCAACGGCTCCAGATCCGGGCCGGCAGCGTCATCCTGCCGCTGCACAGCCCGATCCGGGTGGCCGAGGAGTGGGCGGTGGTCGACAACCTCTCCCGTGGCCGCGCCGGCATCGCGCTGGCCACCGGCTTCAGCCCGCTGGACTTCGCCATCAAGCCCGACGGCTGGCAGGACCGCAGGCAGCGCACCTTCGACGCGGTCACCACCCTCCGCGAACTGTGGGAGGGGGCACCGGTCTACGTCCAGGACGGCTTGGGCAACCACGTCGAGGTGGAGCTGCACCCGCAGCCCGTACAGCCCGAACTCCCCATCTGGCTCACCTGCACCAAGAGTCCCGAGACCTTCGAGATGGCGGGGCGGCTCGGCTGCAACGTGCTGACCGCGCTCATCGACATGACCAACGAGGAACTGGAAGAGAAGCTCGCCCTCTACTACAGGACCCTTGAGGAATACGGACACGACCCCGAGAGCACCACGGTCACGCTGATGCTGCACACCTTCATCGGCACCGACCTGGAGGAGGTGCGGGAGACCGTCCGGCCGCCGTTCAGTGAATACCTGCGGTCGTTCTTCACCGTCATCGACTCGCAGAAGAAGAACCTCGCCCCGGGGGCGGGCGTCCGGGACATCTCCGCCGGTGAGCAGGACGAGCTGATCAAGTTCGCCTTCGACAAGTACTTCGAGAAGGGTGCGCTGCTCGGCACTCCGGACTCCTGCACGAAGGTCGTCGACCGTTTCCAGGGCATGGGGGTGGGCGAGATCGCCTGCCTGATCGACTTCGGCGTCGACGAAGCCCTCGTCGTGGAGAGCCTCAGCCACCTCAACGAACTCCGGAGGCGCTACGCATGACCGCCGACCTCAAGGCCCGGCTCGCCGCACTCACCCCCGAGCAGCGGGCCCTGCTCCGCGCCCGCCTGCCCCAAGCACGAGCAGCCCGAGCACAACTGACACCAAGTCAGCTGAGGCTGTGGGACACCAGGCAGTGGGTGGCCGATCGCCCGGTGGACGTGGTCTGCCAGGCCGTCCACTTCACCGGGGCCCCCGTCGACCTCGACCTGCTCGCCGAGCGGGTGCTCGGCTTCGTGGCGGCCCACGAGGCGCTGCGCACGACGTTCGACAGTGCGGGGGACGGGGCCGGTGTCCGCCCGGTCGTGCGTGCGCAGCTGCCTCCCCGGCTGATCCGCACCCGCTGCGCGGGGGCCGAGGAGGCACACGCCCTGGCCCGCGAACTGGCCGCCGAACCGTTCGACCTGGAGAACGGTCCACTGCTGCGGGTGGTCCTCTCCGCGGGGGCGACGACCGACGAGGCGTGGCTGCTGGTCGTGGTGCCCAACCTCGTCTTCGACGCCTGGTCGTTCGAGTTGCTGCTGGACGCCCTGGCCCGGCCCGCGGACACCGATCCACCACCCGCACCGCCCTTCAGCGACCTCGCACACGCACAGCGCGCCTGGCTGGACAGTGCGGCGGGCCGGACGGCGGCCGCGTACTGGGCGGCCGAGGTCGCCGACGCCCCGCCGCCGCTGCCCGCCGACCGACCGCGCTCCACCGGGACCGCCCGGGCGGGCGCCCGGGTGAATTTCGCGCTGTCCCGCCCCGTCGCCGACGGGATCCTGGCGGCGGCGCAGCGCGAGGCGGCCACCGCGTACACCGGCTGGCTCGCCGTCGCCTGGGCCGCGCTCGCCGAGTACGGCGGCCGTGACGACGTGCTGCTCGGCACGTTCACGGCGGGCCGGGACCGGCCCGGCAGCACCGACGTCGTCGGCTACCTGCTCAACGTGCTGCCGGTACGGCTGCGGGACGCCGGCGACGGCTCGCACGCCGCGCGCACCCGGGCGGCCCGCGCGGCGACCAGGTCCGGACTCGCCCACGCCGCCTACCCCGGTGAGCTGATCACCGAGCGGCGCCGGGTGCCGGGCACCCACCCGCTCCTGGACACCGTCTTCGTCTTCGACAACCTGGGGGAGGCCACCCGGGAGATACAAGGCGCCCGGGTGGCCACCGCCGACCTCGACAAGGGCACCGCCCGCTACGACCTGACGCTGGCCGTCTACCCCGGCCCGGACGGCGCCCGAGGCTGGCTGGAGTACGACACCGAACTGTACGAGGAGAGCACCGCGCGCCGGATCGTCGAGCGGTTCACGGCGCTCGCCGAAGAAGCCGCCGACAGCGCCGCAAGGGCCGAACCCGGAAACGGGGGACCGGCATGATCACCGCACGGCTCTGTGCCCCGGCCTACGAGCTGGGCGAGTACGCAGCCCCCGTGGCCGAGCTGCCCGAGCTCCAGGCGGACCCCAGGACCGCCGCCGAACTGACCTCCCCCGCCGCCGGGTTCGACACCTACCGCTGGTCGGACGCGCCCGTCACGGAGCTGATGGCCGCCGCCGTCCAGCGCACCCTGGGCGAGGCCGGAGTCCCGGGTGACGAGGTCGACCTCGTGCTGCTGGCCACCGACTCGCTACCGGGCGGCCGAGCGGGACACCGCGACGTCGCCGAACTCCTCGCCGAAACCGGGCTGACCCGAGCCACGGCGAGCACGCTCGGCCTGATGGACTGCGCCACCGCCATGGCAGCCCTCGCCACCGCGGCCTCCCTCGTCCGGGACGGCAGCGCACGCCATGTCCTGGTGGTCTCCGGAGACCTGGCCGACCACGCCACCGGCGGCGAGCGTGTGGTGGCGGGGGGCGTGGCCATCGCGAGCGACGCGGCGGCAGCCGCGCTGGTGTCGGCCACCGCGGCGGGCCTTCCGGTGCTGGGTATGGCCCACCACACCTCGCCGGTGACCGGAACGGGCGCCGGGGCGCGGCAGGAGCTGGCCGCGAAGGTCACCGCACACCGCGAGCTGTTCGCCCGCCTGGCGGCGCACCACCCGCACCGGCCCGAGGACGTCCGCGCAGTGCTGCCCAGCAACTTCGCCCGCATGGTGCTGGAGATCTATCTCTCCGACGTCGGCTACGGCGGTGACAAGCTCGCACTCGGCGACGTGGGGCGGATCGCGCACTGCCTGGGCAGCGATCCGCTGATCAACCTCGCCGACCGGCTCGCCGAGACGAGAACGGCCGGTACGCGGACGGCACACGGTGCGGACGACGGCCACTTGGTGCTGCTCGGTGCGGGCGTCGCACACCTGGCGGCCGTACTGCTGGGCGCGCAGCCCCTGCCCCACGCATCGGAGGGAGCCCTCTGAACGGCAACGCCCCAGCCGCAGGCGCCGCCTACCTGAACGGCTGCGCCGCCGCGCTGGGCGACCTGCGGAAGAAGGTGGCCGACCTGCCCGAATACGCAGCGGAACCGCCGCGTCCGGGAGCTGCGTTCGACGAGTACCGGGTCGCCCGAGGCGGCGTGCTGGACCTGCTGCGCCCGGCCCTGACCGACGCACTGGCCGCCGCCGGGACGCCCCCGGCGGCGGTGGACACCGTCCTGTTCGCCACGGAGTCGCTGCCCCGGGGCGAGGCGTCCCAGACCGCCGTCGCCCAACTCCTGGGCGACCTGGGGATGCCCAACGCGTACCCGGTGACGCTCGGCTTCGCCGACTGTTCCACCGCTACGGCGGCCCTCACCATGGCCGCGGCGATGGTGAGTTCGGGGGCGGCCCGGACCGTGGCGGTGGCCTCGGGGGACCTGGTGGGCACGGTGCGATCGGGCAGCCGGGTCCTCCTCGGCGGTTCCGCGGTCGCGAGCGACGGAGCCGCCGCGGCCGTCGTCTCCGGCCGACGGCACGGATGGGAGATCCTCGGCGGCGCCCAGCAGGTCTCCTACGACCTGGTCGGACCGGCCCTCGCCGCCCAACGGCTCAAGGCACAACTGACGGCATATCAGGACCTGTTCGGCGACCTCTGGTCGACCACCGGTCTGACGCCGCACGAGGTCGCCGCGGTCCTGCCCAGCAACCTCGCGGCCGACACCCTGCGGATATTCCTGGGCGAGGCCGGCTTCGCGCCCGGGCAGCTCTACCAGGACAACGTGGGGCGGATCGCGCACTGCCTGGGCAGCGATCCACTGATCAATCTCACCGACCGTACGAAATCGGGCACCGCGAGGTCGGCGTACCCCGCGGTCGTCCTGCTGGGATCGAGTGCGGCACATCTGGCCGCCGTTCTGCTACGCACCGTGGAGGGCTGAATCAGCATGTCATCTGTCGAGGAGAGGATCGCCGCGATCTGGCGGGAGATTCTGGGACCGGACCTGGCGCCCGGTGCCGCCATCGGTGTCGAGGACGACTTCTTCGCTCTGGGCGGCACGTCCATGCAGGCGATGGCCCTGGTACAGCGGCTGCGCGAGGAGTTCGGGGTACCGGTGGGATTGAGCGCGGTGGTGGCGGACGCCACGCTGGGCGGGGTCGGTGCCGCGGTCACGACCGCCGGGGGAGTCGCCCGGTCATGAGGTTCGAGTCCGTCGCCGCCCTGGGCAAACTGCCGCCCCGCACACGGGTGGTGATGGGCGCCAACCTGGTCAGCTCGGTGGGCACCGGCCTCGTGCAGCCCTTTCTCGTCCTGTACCTGACCCGCGTACGCGGGCTGTCCGTGGGCACCGCCACCGCCCTCATTTCGCTGATCGCGGTGGCGTCCCTGGTCGGCGGCCCGGTGGCGGGGCGGCTCGCCGACGGCTTCGGCGTACGGCGTACGGCCGCCGTGGCCATGGCCACAGCCGCCCTGGGCACGGCCGGATTCGCGCTGGTGACGGCGGTCTGGGGCGCCGTGCTCGCCGGGCTGGCCTACGGCCTGGCCCATGGCGCGATGCTCTCCGTGTGGAACGTCGTCATCGCGCGCAGCACGGAGGGCGAGGGCCGCTCCGCTGCCTTCGGCCTCCAGTTCGTCGCGCTCAACGCCGGAGTCGGGCTCGGCGGTGTGCTGGGCGGGGTCTTCGCCTCGACCGCGGATCCCGGCCGATTCCAGTTGCTGTACCTGTGCGACGGCCTGTCGTTCCTGGTGGCCGGGGCGTTGCTGGTCCTCGCGATCGGCGGCCAGCGGGCGCCGGTGCCGTCCGACCCGCACACCGGCCCCGAGCCCACCACCGGCGGCCGCGGCTACGGCGTGGTCCTGCGTGACCGCCGGTTGCTCAAGGTCCTGGCACTGACCGTCGCGCTCATGGTGGTCGGATACGGGCAGCTGGAGTCCAGCATCCCGGGACTGGTCGCGGTGCAGGACATGGACGCCCGCATCATGGCGTGGGCGTTCGTGGCCAACACCTGCTGCATCGTGCTGATCCAGGCCGCGGCCGTCACGCGGATCTCCCGGACCGGGCCCGCCGTGCTGCTCGCCGCCACCGCCGCCACCTGGGCGGGGTGCTGGTTGCTGCTTCTCCTGGCGACGACGAGCGAGCGTACGGCCCTCGAAGCGGCCCTGATCGTCGGCGCGTTGGCGGTCTTCGCCGTCGGCGAGGCGCTGCTCGCCGTCGCGCTGCCCACGCTGGTCAACAGCCTGGCCCCCGACGCGCTCCGCGGCCGGTACAACGGGGCCTACTCCGCGGCGATGTCCACGGGCCTGGTGATCGGTCCGCTGCTGGGCGGACAACTCCTCGGCGGCGCACACCCTTGGCTGCTGCCGGTGGTCCTGGGCCTGGGGTGCGTGGGGTGTGCCGGTGGTGCGTTGCTGCTGGGCCGCCAGGTGCCCGAGGCCCGAGTGGTGGCGCGGTCGGCACGGGACACGTACGACGTCGGGGCACCCGGGGTACCCGACCGGCTGGAGCAGTTGGAGGGTGGAGAGGTGCGATGACGGACGGACACGGCCCCGGCGACGACCGGGGCACGATGCACGGGGTTTTCCGGCAGCGGGCCGCGGAGCGCCCGGACGCCCTCGCCCTGATCCACCGGGACACCGCCGTGAGTTACCGGACGCTGGAGCGGGCCTCGGACGCCTTCGCGGCGGAACTGGCCCGCGCCGGGGTGGGCGCCGGCGACGTGGTGCCGGTGCTGATGCCGAGGTCACCGCGGTTCGTGGCGACCGTGCTCGCGGTGCTCAAACGAGGTGCCGCCTACGCGGCGATGGACCCGCGCTGGCCGCGTTCCCGGGTGGCGCAGTTGGTGGAGCAGACCGCCGCCCCGTTGATCGCCGCGGCCCCACCCCACGCGGAGGGCTGGTCCTGCCCGGTATGGGTCCCCGAGGCGGATCTCGCACGGGTGGCCGCCGGGCCCGCCGTACGCCCGGACACCCCGCCGGTCCGGGAGACGGACACCGCGTGCGTCTTCTTCACCTCGGGCAGCACCGGCCGCCCCAAGGGGGTGCTGTCCCCGCACGCCGGCACGGTACGGCTCTTCGACCCGGCCCGATTCATGACCGTCGGCCCCGGCACGGTCATGCCGCAGGCCGCCCCGCTGCCCTGGGACGCCGCCTCGCTGGAACTGTGGTCGATGCTGCTGGGCGGCGGCACCAGCGTCCTGATCGACGAGCCCTACCTGACCGCGGACGGCCTGCGCACCCTCGTCAGCGGCGCCGGTCTGAACACCCTCTGGCTCACCGCCTCGGTCTTCCACATGCTCGTCGAGGAGGACCTCGACTCTTTCGACGGGATACGGCAGCTGTTGGCCGGGGGCGAACGGCTTTCCCCCGCACACGTCCGCCGGTTCGTCGCGGCGCACCCCGACACCGCCCTGGTGAACGGGTACGGGCCGGCCGAGTCCACGGTCTTCACGACGACGCACCGGATTACGCCTGCCGACTGCGCCGAGGGCGCGGACATCCCCGTGGGCCGCCCGGTGGCCCGGACCGAGGTGTTCGTCCTCGACGAGCGGTCGCGGCCGTGCCCGCCGGGCACCACCGGCGAGATCTGTGTGGCGGGCGCCGGTCTGGCGAACGGCTACCTCGCCGACCCCGAGCAGACCGCGAACAGCTTCACCGAGCGCGAACTCGGCCCCGGGGGCCCGCGCCGGATCTACCGCACCGGGGACCTCGGCCACCTCTCGGCCGACGGGGTGCTGCATTACGCGGGCCGCGCCGACCGCCAGGTCAAGGTACGCGGGCACCGCATCGAGCCGGGCGAGGTGGAGGCCCGGGTGGCCCAACTCCCCGGGGTCCGCCGGTGCGTTGTCATTCCCCTCATGGAGGAGGGCGCCTGCGTGGGACTGGCCGCCGCGTACACCCGCGCGGACGGGGCGGCGGTGAGCGAGGACACCGTCCGTGGCGCACTGGCCGCACGACTGCCGGAGTACCTGATGCCCCGGGCGCTCGCCGCCGTGGACACGTTCCCACTGACCGGCAACGGCAAGTTGGACACCGTCGCGCTGCTGGACCTGGTGACACGGCGCGCCGGTCCCCGGAACGAAGCCGCCCCCCGCCACCGCCCCGACGACGGTCCGGTAACCGGCCAGGTGGCGCACGCCTTCGCCGAAACCCTGCGTACCGGCGGCGCCGTTCCGCACGACACCTCCTTCTTCGCACTGGGCGGCGACTCGCTGGACGGCGCCCGCCTGTGCGTGCGGATCGGCGTGCGCACCGGCGTCCCCGTTCCGGCCTCCGTACTCATCGCGGGCCCGACCGTACGGGAACTGGCGCACTGGATCGAGGCCCGGGCGGGAGCGGCGGAAACGCCCGCCCCCAAGGACCCGCCGGCTCCCGGGGAACCGCTGCCGCTGCTGCCCACGCAGAGCGGGTTCCTGTACGAACAGAAACTCGACCCCGCCGATACCTCCGCCCACTGCGAGCTGATCTGGCAGGCGACCGGAGACTTCGCCCCGGAGGCGTTCCGGGCCGCGGTGGCGGATGTGCACCGGCGACACCAGTCGCTGCACGCCCGGTACGTCTTCGACCGGCGCCCCGTCGCGCTGCTCGACGGCCAGATCAGACCGGCGGAGACGACGGAGCTGGCCCCGGCCGCGGACCGGGACGCGGGCCTGGCGGCGGTCCGCCGCGCGCTCGGAGCGCCCTTGGACATCGGGGCAGGCGAGAACTGGCGGTGTGTCATGGCACCGGTGGCATCGGGCCGTGCGTGGGTGCTGGGCATCGTCGTCCACCACATCGCCTTCGATGGCAGCTCGACCCGACCGCTGGCCGACGACCTCTCGGCGGCCTACGCCGCCCGCCTGCGGCACCGGGCGCCGGACGCCGACCCC
Organism: Streptomyces sp. NPDC058000; assembly: GCF_042886435.1. Taxonomy (NCBI): domain Bacteria; kingdom Bacillati; phylum Actinomycetota; class Actinomycetes; order Kitasatosporales; family Streptomycetaceae; genus Streptomyces; species Streptomyces sp. NPDC058000. The sequence continues at coordinate 194,459 of NZ_JBHVQS010000005.1, read as the reverse complement.
CCACCTCCACTGGCGGCCGTCCTCGCCGGCGCCCGGGCCCAGGTGAACGAGGCCGGGCTGGCGGAGCAACGCACGTTCTGGAGCGAGGAGATGACCGGCGTACCGCCGCTCACCGTGCCGGGCCCGGACGGGAACGGCACGTCACCCGGGCCCACCTTCCGGATACCGGCCGCCGACTGGGCCGCACTTGAGGTACGCGCCCACGGTTGGGGCAGCACCCGCTTCGCGGTGGCGCTGGCGGCCTACGCCGAAGCGCTCGCCGCGGTTTCCGGCGACCGGGATCTGGCGATCGGCGCACCGATCGCCAAGCGCTACCACCCGGACACCGCCGACGCCATCGGCTGTCTCATCGACGTCATCTGCTTCCGCATGCGCCCGGCCGGCGACGGTACGGCCGACCGCGTGCCCGCGCTCCTGGACGGCGTGCACGCGGCACTGGCCGCCCAGGACGTGCCGTTCGAGGAGGTCGTACGGCTGGCCGCCGACCCCGCCCGCGACCGCTCCCGCCACCCGCTGTTCCAGACCCTGTTCGCCTTGCAGAGCGGCCCGCCCCAGCGCCTCGCGCTCGACGGCTGCGAGACCGTCTTCGTACGGCCCCGGGCCGGGCGCGCCCTGCACGAACTGGAAGTGGAGGTGTGGCCGGAGCACGACGGTGGCGCGGAAGTGGTTCTCGGGCACCGGCCGGAGACCACCTCCCCTTCCTTCGTGGCGGAGGTGGCGGCGGCCTACCGCCGGTTGCTGCGGGAGCTGGCCGCCGGGGCGGACCGCAGATGAGCGAGCGCCCCGCTGCCGCGCGGCGGGAAGCTGCCGGCGAGGACGTGGAACAGCATCGCGAGCGCCTCCGCGAGCTGGACGGCGACCTCATCCGGCTGATCCGACTGCGCGTCCGGGAGGACCGGCTGCTTCAGGGCGCACGCCGCGCGGCCGGCTTCGCGCGTACCGACCTGGCGCGGGAGAACGCCGTACTGCGCGGCTACCGGGAAGCCCTGGGACCGGCCGGCGCCCAACTGGCCCTGCTCCTGATCGGTATGACCCGCCACGCGGACCAGCCCCCCAACGGTCGGGAGGAACGGCCGTCACCGGACCGATCACAGTGAAGCCGGCGGCCCGCCCCAGGCCAGCGCCCCCGCAGAAGTAGGGTCGACGATGACCCTCCCGATGCAGACGAAAGAACCACGGCGACCGAACCGACGAAAGGCAAGGCATGCACCACGTACGCCGGGCCCGCACGGCCGACCACCCCGCGCTCGTGGAGTGCGTCCAGAAGTGGTGGGGCGATTCCCGCACGCCCGAACAGGCGCGGGAGCTGTCACTGCTGCTGCCGCGGCTGTTCCTCCAGCACTTCGCAGGGACCAGTCTGGTCCTGGAGGACACGACCGGCATCCGGGCGTTCCTGGTCGGTTTCCACTCCGCCGACAACGCACACCAGGCGTACATCCACTTCGTCGGCGTGGACCCGCAGTTGCGCCAGCAGGGCATCGCCCGCCGGCTCTACACCCTCTTCTTCGAGCGTGCCGCCGCGGCCGGCCGCACCGAGGTGTGTGCCATCACCTCACCGCACAACACCGGTTCCCTCGCCTTCCACAACGCCATGGGTTTCGAACTGGTCCCCGGTGACCACGAGGCCCACGGCCTGCCCGTACACAGCGACTACGACGGCCCCGCGCAGCATCGGGCGGTCCTCCGTAGGAAGCTCGGCGCACCGGGCACGGGCACACTGGAGCCCTTCACGACGCGCCCGGCGAAGCCGGAGGACTTCGACACCGTCGTCGGAGTGATCGACGACTGGTGGGGCCGCCCTGCCTCCCGCGACCTGACGCGGGTCTTCGTCAACCACTTCTGCGCGACCAGCCTGATCGCCGAACGCGACGGCGAACTGGCCGGTTTCGTCATCGGCTTCCTCTCACCGTCCCGGCCCGAGGAGGCGTACATCCACTTCACCGGCGTCGCCCCCGCCTGGCGCCGCTCCGGCCTCGGCCGCTTCCTCTACGAGCGCTTCTTCGAGCTGGCGCGCGCCGACGGCCGCAGTCTCGTCAAGGCGATCACCTCCCCCCAGAACAGCCGCTCCATCGGCTTCCACAAGGCCATGGGCTTCACCAACTCCGCCCCGATCGCCGACTACGACGGCCCGGAGCTGGACCGGGTCGCCTTCACCCGACCCCTCTGAGGCGCACCGTCCCAGGCACACCGAGCCGCAGCCACACCGAGCCGCAGCCACACGGCGCGTCCCTCGCCGCTCGTCCTCAAGCGGAAGTGGGGTCACACATACGACCCATAGCCGGAACGAGTGGAATAACCGACACTTTCCGCTCTCTCCTGAATGTCCCGATCTCTCCCCGGGGATCCCCTCCCCGGAAGAGCGTTGGGAGATCCGCATGCGTCACACCGCCAGCACCGGCCGCTCCGCGGCGACCGGCGGCTGCCGCATGCTGTTCCTCCTGGCGCTGCTGGCCTTGCTGGTCACGGCATTGACCGCCGGCTACTCCGACGCCGCATCGTCCGACGTCGGCAAGTGCCCCACGCACGCCGGCGCCCCTGCCCTCAGCGGTGCCGCGGAACGGACCTGCGACACCACGGGGCACGTACTGGCACCGTCGAGCGACGCACACCAGCATCCGGGCAACGGCTTCCGGCGGTTGTGCCATGCCACGGCCTGCCATCTGCGCCATCACGTCCCCACCGGGCCGAACGGCAAGGCCCTGCGGGAATCCCCCGTGAGGGAGTCCCAGGACGCGCCGGGGCACGCCGCCCCTGGGGCTGTCCTCTCGGCTGCCGCCTCCGGCCTGCCCGCGCGGGTGACCGTTCTGCGCTGCTGAGCGGGCCCGGTCGCGCACCGCGCCCCGCCCTCCCCACACCTGGGCCGATGGGGCGGTCGCGGCCTGCCGCAGCAGCGTCCACGCCTTCGCCCCGCAGGAGTTCCGGCATGCCCGTCGACATCTTCGCCGCCCTCGGCGCGCTCGTACGCGCCGAGGCCCGCCGCAACGCACCCCGTCCCGAGCCCCGCCCGCCGGCCCCGCCCGCACCGGCTGATCCGCCTGAGCCGCAGGGCCCGGCGGCCCCCGTTCCCGCGCAGCACCCCACCCCACCGGCCAGACCACACAACGAGACCGCGACCACCTCGTCCCCTTCGCCCGAGTCCCCTTCCCGCACGTCCTATTCTCCCGCCGGGGGGCGCCCGCGCTCCCGGCTGCTGCGCAAGCTGTTGGCCCTCGTCGCTTCGCTCGTTCGCCGACGTCGTCGCGGCACCGCCGAACGCAGCCCGGCGTCCGAGTCCTGACGGACCCGGCTGCCGATCACGCCGGTGGGAATGTTGCCGGGTGAGGGACGGCGCGGCGGGGCGGGTGTCCGGCGTTCCGGTCACCGAGCCGCCGCGCTTGTCCGCTCTTGTCGGTAGGTGACGGGGCAGCCTCGACTGACGGCCGTTCCGGCGTTCGATAGCCTCTCCGGCATGACCTTCAAGGGGGAGGGGTTCGACCTCGGCGGCAGCGGAGCTGTGCCGTTGGGGGAGGAGGACCCGCAGAGGATCGGTTCAATCCGGCTGGTCGGCAAGCTCGGCTCCGGCGGCATGGGGCGGGTGTACCTGGGGGTCGCGGCCGGCCGCTATGCCGCCGTCAAACAGGTGTTGCCGCTCCTCGCCGAGGACGAGGGGTTCTTGCGGCACTTCGGGCACGAGTTGGACAACCTCTCGCGGCTGCCGGCGGAGGCGACGGCGCCCCTGCTCGCGAGCGACCGCTCCGCTCGGCCGCCGTGGTTCGCCACCGCGTACATCCCGGGCCTCACCCTGAGCGAGGCGGTCGAACTGCACGGCGGCAGATTGTCCGCCGACGCCTTGTGGCTGTTGCTGCGGGAGGCGGCCGCCGGTCTGAAGACCGTCCACGCACAGGACATGGTGCACCGGGATCTCAAGCCGTCGAACGTCATGGTGACCGTCGACGGCCTCACCCTGATCGACTTCGGGGTCGCACGGGCCGTCGACCAGAGCCGGTTGACGCAAACCGGCATGATCGTGGGCACGCCTGCCTACATGTCGCCTGAACAAGCCTCGGGCAAGCGGCAGTTGAGCGGTGCGACGGACGTGTTCGCGCTCGGGTCGCTGATCGCGTTCGCGGCGAGCGGCAACCCGCCCTTCGGGGACGGGGCCGGACTGGGCACGCTGTACCGCATCGTGCACGACGAGCCGGATCTCCAGCCGGTGCGGGACCTGGACCCGGAACTCGCCCGCATCGTCGCGTCCTGCCTGGACAAGGACCCCGAGGGCCGCCCCACGTCGGCCGAGCTCCACGAACTCGCCGTCGGCCGGGGAGCGTCCGCGGCCGGTGCCTGGCCGTCGGCCGTCGCGGAACGACTGTCTGAACGTGGCGCCTTCGCCGCCACCGTGCCCCGGATCGAGGACGACGAAGCCCAGGCGGAGGACGTACGGACCACCGACCTCGCGGTCCCCGGCAGGCCCGCACGGACACTTCCTGCGGCACCGCCGCAACCGGTGGGGGAGAGCGCGGACGCCACACCGATCGCCTCCACCAGACCCCGGCTGACCCGCGAGCCCCGACGCAAACGCCTCCTGCTGGCCGTCCTTCCGGTCCTGGTCGTGGGCGGCGGGACCACCCTCGCCCTGCAACTGCTCCCGCACGTGTCACCCCTGCACGACAACGGACGGGCCGCGCCCTCCGCATCGGTGTCCACGCAGCTCCACCCGACAGCGCCCTCCTCCGGAGCCGCTCACTCGGGTGCGCCGTCGGGCCGGGCGACACCGGGGCAGCAGCCGCAGCCCGCCTCGTCGGGCGACGCGACCGCGGCCTCCGGCACAGGGGACGACAAGGGCACGTCGTCGGGCTCCCGGAAGGGCACGGGCGGGAGCGACGGATCGGGTGGTTCCGACGGGTCGGGGGCGGGCGGCGCCGGTGGTTCGGGTGGTACGGCGACCAAGAAGCCGCCGGAGGGCCCCGCGCCGAGCGGGTACCACCGGATCAAGAACGGCGGCAACGCCCAGTGCCTGATCGAGACGGTCTACGGCAACGCCCCCGCCTTCGGCGACTGCACGGGTGACCCCTCCGGGACGTGGACGTACCGCCAGGCATCGGACGGCACGTTCACCGTGGTCAACCAGCGCACCGGTGACTGCCTGACGGCGGGGATGCCCGGCAACAACGCCTTGGCGGTCGCCTGCGGGGGAACCGGTCAGTCATGGCGCGCGGGCACCGGCGGGACGCTCCACAGCGTGTACAACGGCCAGTGCCTCGACATCGCCTACGGCGGTGGGGTGGCGACGGCGGCCTGCGAGTCCGGGAAGACGTCGCAGCGTTGGACCGCGTCGTAGACCTGCCCGTCCTGGGGTCTGGCAGTCCGGTGGTCGTCAGCGTCGCGCGGTACGCGTGGTGACCTGACTTCTCGACGGCGGGCGCGGTGCCGCTCCTGGCCGGACGGGAACTGCCGGCCCGCACCATGGGGGCACCGAGGTGCCCGCCGGCGACCACCGGGTACTGCTTGGACTCAGGTAGCCGGGCGGTAGGTGCTGAGCGATCCGCCGTGGCTGAAGGTGCGCGTCTCCACCCGGGTGAACGGGCGGGGCCGGAACCGTCCCGCGAAGACCGGCAGGCCGCCGCCGGCGACCACCGGGTACTGCTTGAGCAGCAGTTCGTCGATCTCGGGCAGAACCTGCGCCGCCAGCACGCCCCCGCCGCACAGCCAGATGTCGCCGTCGCCGTCGCCGGCTTCGGCCTTGAGCCGGCGCACCAGGCCGATCGGGTCGTCGGGCACGAGTTCCACGGCCGGGTCCGCGATCTCGGGGAGTGTGCGCGAGACGACGTACTGCCGCAGGTGCGCGTAGGGGCTGGTCACGTTGGCGTCCAGGGCGGGTTGGTAGGTGCCGCGCCCCATGATGACGGTGTCGAAGCGCTTGTTGGGCGCCCCCTCCAGCCCGATGTGCGGGCGGATGTGGGTCGGTTGGGTTTCGGGGAACTCGGCGCGCAGGTGGTCCACCATGTCCGGCGCCTCCGGGTAGAAGTCGAACTCCCCGTCCGGCCCCGCGATGAAGCCGTCGATGGAGACCGCGACGTAGTACACGAGCTTGCGCATACAGCAGAACCTCGAATCCTCGTAACAACTTCGGATGTAGTACTTTGTTTGGAGTGACTGGACCGTAGTACTACATGTGGAGTGGTGTCAATTATGGTGCGACGCAATCCCGAACGAAGGGCGGCGCTGCTCGATGCCGCCATCGAGGTGCTGGCCCGCGAGGGCGCACGCGGCCTGACGTTCCGCGCGGTCGACCAGCAAGCGGGCGTACCGGTGGGCACGGCCTCCAACTACTTCGCCAACCGCGACGAGATGCTCACACAGGCCGGCGACCGCGTGTACGAGCGGCTGGAGCCGGACGAGGCGGTGATCGCCTCCAGTCAGGCAGGGCCGCGCGACCGCACCCGGGTCACCGAGCTCATGCACGACCTCGTGGAACGGGTGGCGGACTTCCCGACCGGCTTCCTGGCCCTGTTGGAACTGCGTCTGGAGGCCGCCCGCCGCCCCCAGTTGCGCGAGGTCCTGACCCGCCGCATCCGTACCGACGTGGACCTGAACATCAGCCATCACCTCACGTCCGGCCTGCCGGGCGACGCGACCACGGTGGTCCTGCTGTACCTGGCCCTCAACTGGCTGATCGTCGAACGCCTCACCCTCCCCGAGCTCTTCTCGGAAGAGCAGCGACGGGACTTGGTCACCGCCCTGGTCGAACGCCTCCTCGCCGGCCAGCCGGATGCCGGGGAGGCGCACCCGACGGGGTGAGGCGCGGAGTCCGTTCCGTGCCCCTCCGGCCTGTTGAGCAGGGTGGGTACCGGAACCGGCTGCTGCCGTTCCTCGCTCGCAGGCCGGAACACCCGCTGTCCACAGGGATGTTGGGTCCCACCGGGCATTGTCAGTGGGCTGTGTCACGATCGAGAACGCATGAGCAAGAACACATGAGCAAAAACGCTTGAGCAAGAACGCACGATCAAAAACGCATGGGCGAGAACGCATGAGTCGGTGGGTGCGGACCGCTCCGTAAGGCGTCGTGCACCGACCCACCTGCTTCAGCCGCCCACCACGCCGTGAAGGGACCCGACCCCGTGAGTGACAGCTCCCGCTCCGCGCTTCGCCTGGCGCTGAGTCTCGCCGACCCGGCCACCGCCGACGCACTCGCGGAGCGGATGCGGCGACCGCTGCTCGCCCTCCTCGCCGACCGGTTGGGACTGCCGGAGAAGATGGTGGGCGAGCTGCTGGGCGGGGATGCCGGGCAGCTGCGGGCCGCGTTGGAGGCGGACCCCGTGGAGTGGCTCGCCGCGGCGGCGGAGACCGGCGATCCGGTGGTCGGGCGGGCGCTGTGGAGCGCGGAGTACCGCGTCGACGACGGCAGTACGGTACGCGCGATGGTGGAGGCCCCCGGGCTGCTACCGATCCTTCTGGACGCCGCAGACTTCTGGGACTCCCGTTGGTACGCCGACGACGGCCTGCTGAGGATGGTCTACGACGTCGAAGGTCCCCTCATGTCTCTCGTACTGACCCACGGGTTCGCGGGGCTCTCCGTGGAGGGTCTCGGCGCATTCAGCGCGTATCTCCCGCCACCGGCCGTCGTCGATGCCTGTCTGAGCCTCCTCGGTCTCTGGGGCACCATCGAACCCCTCGTCGACTACCTCCAACTGCACGACCAGATCCCCACCGTGAGCGCCTCCCATCCGTGGTTGCCGGACCTGGTGCGCGCGGCCGTAGCCGCCCCCGATCCGGAAGCGTTCCTCCAGGGGCACCGGCCTTCCGGGGAGTGGGCCGACCCGGAGCACCGGTACGCGCTGGCGACGGTGCGCTGCGGGTACGACGAGTTCACGGCCAAGCCCGAGGGCCTGGACTGGGAACTGATCCTGCGTGAGCACGCGCGGATGCCGTTCTGCCGCGCCAACCTCCCCACGACCGACCACCGGGCGGAGAGTCCGCTGGTCCTGCTCACCCAGTGGGAGGGCTGCCCGGCCGACCTGGTGCGGGAGAGCTTCCGGGAGGACCCGATCGGGACCGCGAAGTACGCCGCTGAACTTCCGTTCGAGGTGTTCACCGGGCCGTGGACGGACCGCAACGAGCGCAATGCGGTGTTCTTGTACGGCCTTGAGCCCGCTATCCGTACGGGCCGGCTGTCCGTGGAGCGGGTGCTGGCCGAAGTGGGCCCGGCCGAAGCGGTCCTGACCTATCTGCCGCTCGACCACGAACCGACTCGCAAGGCACTCGCACACCTCCTGGACGCGCTCGGCACCAACCCCGCCAACTGGCTGACGTTCTACGCCCGGATGAGCACGGCCCGCGGCAGCGTCACCGCACTCATCGCGGACGCCACCGCGCCGCACGCCCGCCGGAAGCGCCACACCAGCTGGCCGCGGCCGGCCCCGGCGCAGTTCCCGGCCGAGTCGCCCGAGCACGCCCGGCCCACCTTCCTGAAGGTGTTCGCGTGCGTCTCCGAGGAGGTCCAGTGCGCGATCGTGCCGTACTTCGACGCGCGGGCCGTGCAGCAGCTCCTCGTCTTCGGCGACCCGTCGCCGGCGGTCCGCGATGCGGTGGTGGCCGCCCACGGCCGGTCCGCCCAGGTGGCGATGGCCGGCGGATACGCCCTCTCCGACGAGAAGTTGCAGTACCTCCTCGACCTCGACGAGCCCGCGGTGGACGCCACGTTGTTCCGGCACGGCCGCCTCGACCAGGCCGAGTACGCGCGGATGCTGGCCGGTCGGCTGCGGGCCGGCGGCAGCCGACCGGTCCCCGAAGAACTGCTCGCGGCCCTTGACGATCCCGACGCCGACTACACCCGAGCACGGCTGACGGCCGGCCTGGGGTCCGGGGACCTCGGTGTGGCCCGCAGCATCCTGGGACGGCTGCGGTCCCTCCATCTCCCGGCCTCCCGCTTGAGGGTGCTGGTCGCCGTCTGGGAGCGCAGCGGTCCCGATGCGGTCCGCGAGATCCTGGCGATGGACCACCTCCCGGTCACCCTCCGCCGCCACACGGCGAAGCTGTTGGACACACCCGACGGCCTGGCACTGCTGCGCACCCGGCTCGCCGAGGCGGAGTCGCCGGCGACACTGCTGGCCTACCTCACCGCGGCCACCAGCCAGCCCAGGGACCGGCTGCAACGGCTCCGCAGCGAGGGCCTGGCACCGCCCTGGCCCGCCCTCACGGCGGCGCAGGGGGCCGGGTCCCTCAACGAGGAGCTGTTGAGCGCCCTGTTGCAGGAACCGGACTGCCCGCGCCCGCTCCTGCTGGCGGCCCTGGACGCCCTCCCCGTCTGGGGAGCGGACTGGATACGCAACGCGCTCAGCGGCGGCCGACTCAACCCCACCGATCTCCTGACCCGGGCGGCGCCGGCCCGCGCCGCCCTCCACAGCCTGCAGCAGTATGCCGACCACCAGCCCGGTGACTGGTGTGACGACGCCGCCGACGAGCCCGCCGACGAGCCCGACGACGCACTCTCCGGCGCCGCCAGGCAGCCGGTGTGCGTCCAGGCCGCGGCCCTCACCCAGGAGCATCTGGGCGCGAACGTCGATGCCTGGGCGGTCTGCCTCCAACTGTTGCCGACCTTCGCCGGGACGCTCCCCGAACTCCTCGCGACGGCCGGCGCCCTGACGCAGCACGCCACATGACACCGCGCGGCGTCATGTGGCGCTGCTTGGCCCGGTGAGGATCCGGACCGTCAGGACAGGCGCCAGGCCACGGCGTACGGCTGGGCGAACTGTGTGATCCGATGCGCGTGGACGACGATCTGGGCGTCTCCGCTCGGGATGTCGGCCCAGCGCACCTGCTCGACGTTGTTGACGCGGTCGAAGCCGGTGTCCGTGCCCATGTTCCCGTGGCGTTCCTGCCCGTCGGCCCGCACGATCAGGTCGAGGTCGTTCTGCAGGGCAGGACCGGGCGGATCCGTCCAGACCAGCGTGATCTTCAGCTGGTGACTGCCGCCTTGAGGGACCGTGAGGGTGAACGGACGCTCCTGGTCCTGGTCCAACGCGTCCTCGTCGGCGAAGCCCGCCTGGTTGCCGGCATCGGGCAGCACGATGGCCTGTTCCAGGTTGACCAGGCCGAAGCCGGAATTGTTGTTGGGGGAGGGGCCGGCCTCGGTCGGGTCGTACTGGCCGGGGAGGTCGTCCGCACCGTTGATCAGCATCGCCTTGACCAGTGCGGCGCTCGGATCGGGGGTGCCGTTCTTCACGAGGGATTCGCGCAGCACCGCCGCACAGCCGGCGACCAGCGGCGTGGCCATGCTCGTGCCGCTGTCGAAGAAGAAGTCCGGGTCAGCGGAGTTCCCGAAGACATTGCTGAACTTCGCCACACGCGAGTGGGTCGACAGAATCGACGTGCCCGGGGCGACGACGTCCGGTGCGATGCGGCCTTCCTGCGTGGGGCCCCGGCTGCTGAACGCCGCCATCCCGGCGGAGTTGTCCGCCTGCCGGTCGTCGTGGATCGGATTGACCGGGAACGACGACGAACTCAACTGGCCGTAAGTGAGCGGGATATCGGGGCGTTCGCTCTCACTGGCACCGACGGTGAGGCAATTCTTGGCCGCGGCCGGACCGCTGACGGAGGCCGGGCTGATCCGGCCGATGCCGCCCAGATCACGGCCGGCGTTGCCCGCGGCGAAACAGATGACGAGGTTCTTGTTGTTCCACACCATCTGGTCGATCTCGGTCGACTGCTCGTTGTAGGGCAGGCTCGGCTGGGTCGGGCCCCAAGAGTTGGTGTGGACCCGTGCCTCGTCCTCGGTGTAGGGCGGCTCGAACAGGTCTTGCAGATCGGTCGGGATGCCGCTCAACGCACCGTTGTCGTCGAGCAGCGACTGCAGGACCAGGGTCGACTCGGGAGCGGTGCCGTCGATGGCGCCGCCCATCGACGCGGACGTGCCGTTGCCGAGGACCGAGCCGGCTACGTGGGTGCCGTGGCCGTTGGGGTCATCGGTCTGGTCCGGTCCGGTCCGGCCCAGCGCGATCAAGCGCTTGACCCGGCCTTGGAACGCCGGGTGCACGTCTTGGGTGGAGCCCTTGTCGAGACCGGTGTCGGCGATGGCCACCACCTGCTCCGCGCCCCGGAACTCCGTGCCGTTGTGGGAGACCCGCGCGTGCAGGAGCTTCCCCGCAATGGAGTTGTACAGCACCATGTCGGGGACTTCCTCGACGTGCCGTATCTCGTCCAGGGCGGTCAGCGCGGGCAGGTTTTCCTCCGACACCGTCATGCGCACCTTCTGCCGGCCGGATCGGACGTCGCCGACCCCCACGCCACCGGCTGCGGCGATCCGCTCCCGTACCCCGGCCCCACTCGGATCGACGTCCTGGTGCAGGACGACGTCAACGGTGCGGGTACGCGGATTCGCCGCTTCCAACGGTTCGGCGAGAACGGCGATGCCCGGCCGCAACCGGCCCGAGCGCAGCGACGGGGCGAGCTTGAATCCTTCTAGATAGACGTCCGCCCAGGCCACGAACGGCAGGGCCCGGACGGCCTCCAGGTCGGACGGTCGGTATCCGCACAGGTAGGTACTGTCCGGTACGTACTCATGGATGACCACACCCAGCGCCGACAGTTGTTCCTTCTCCGCCGCGGTGGGCACATGTGTGGTCTGCACAAGCAGATAGTTTGATGCCGAAGCATCCTCGAAGACCAGCGATTCACTGGCCAGCTCTGCGGACTGGGCCAACGGGTCAACAGTCACGCCGTTGATGGTGATGCGAGCCACGCCTAGCTCCCGGGTTGTGGATGTACGGTGGCTACTTTTCTCACTATATAGGCCAAATGGGTGACTGGCGCGGGTCGATTGCGCTTGCTACGGGTTCGCTGTCGCTTTCAAGTTCTTGGCCGGAATCGCTCCACGGGCGAATCCGCTGGACAGCCACCCGCGACTGTCAGATAGTGCGCCGCATGTCCCTCTCGTGCGGCACCTCACCTTCGACTGCTCCGACGCCTACCGCCTTGCGCGGTTCTGGGCCGGGGTCCTTGACGGCTCGCTGGCCGACGATGACTTCCCAGGGGACCCCGAGGCGCTGGTCACCGCGCCGGGCTCGGCACTGCTGTTCCTCACGGTGCCGGATGCCAAGACCGTCAAGAACCGGGTGCATGTGGATCTGCAACCCCAGGACCGGTCGCGGGACGAGGAGGTGGAACGTGTCCTGGCCTTGGGGGCCACGGTCGTTGGTGATCACCGCAGGCCCGACGGAACCGGCTGGGTGACCCTGGCCGACCCCGAGGGCAACGAGTTCTGCATCGAACGCAGCGCCGCCGAGCGGGCACAGCGCCCCTGAGTCGAGCCGCGCCGGCGCAGCGGACCCCAACTGCGCGTCCCAGAGCCGTCGTACCGTCCTCGCGACGGGACGGGCACCCGCCGGAGAGCGCCGCGCTGCACCGGGACCCGCGGTCTCCCGCCGAACTCCTGGTAGCCGCCCGTCCCGACGAGCGCCCGCTGCCCGCCGCCGGCGTGCCGCGGGCGGCCGCGCCGTTCGGATTCCGTTAGGGAACCGGCCCCCGCGCGCACATGGGGCGGTGCGGGCCGCCACGGTGGAGCGGACCCCGATCGGGCGGCGCAGACGAGGAGATCCGTGGTGGAAGGTCGTGGCAGGACCGTGCCGGTGGTGGCGTGGTGAGCGCGGAGCGCATCGTGGGGGTGCTGGTGGCGGCGGCACTGGTCGGGCTGCTGGTGGCCGGCGTCAAGTTCCCGGACCGGTTCTGAGCGGATCAGCCCTCGCCGAGGCCGGCGCCTTCGAGGCCCGGATCGCGTTGCAGCCGGCGCCGTGTGGTGGCGCTGATGTGGTGGTCCGCGTAAGACCGTTGGGGCTGCGTGACGGACGGGGGGGAAGACGACCACGTCGGTGGTCAGGTGCAGTGGCCGACGAGGGCCGACGAGTTGAGCTGCGGAGCACGGGACGACGAGGGCGGGTTCGGCCGTCTCGATCACTGTCCGACGGCCGTGACCACTGAGGGAGCGGGCGTGGCTCAAGGGAGTGTGCAGGCGACCGTGAGCAGCAGCAGGGACAGGATGAGGACGACCGCGCCGCCGGCGATGAAGGCACGCTCCAGGCCCAGGTGTTCCCGGCCCTCGACGACGACGGTACGGGGATCCGCGGGGTCGTAGCGGAGGAGCACGCGGTCGCCGTCGTCGAGCGGACGGCGGCGCGCCGGTGCCACGGGGCAGACGATTTCCCTGACCCGGCCGTCCTCCGTCACGAACTGGAGCAGCGGGCGCGGCCGGGGCGGCTCGTCGGCGATCCGGCCCGGGGGCTGCTTGACCAGGGCCGGAACGCATACGCCCGTCCGCTGTACCCGCCGCACCTGACGCAGCCCGTGCAGGCCGGCGAGCACGCCGAGCAGACCGCCGAACGCGGCAACCCCGGCCAACACGACCAGCACGGCCACGGCCCCTGCATCCATCGACTGCCTCCTTCGGATTCCCTTCGCCTGGTGTGCTGTTGCGCGTCCCGGTGGTGCGTGGTGGCCGGCTAGCCGGGGTCCACCGCCTCCACCGGCTCGGCTGCGGCGGCGCGCAGGGAGAGGACCATGGTCAGCCCGCCTCCCGGGGTGTCCTCTGGGTCGAGGGTGCCGCCCATCGCCTCGGCCAGGCCCCGGGAGAGCGCCAGGCCCAGTCCCAGGCCGCTGGTGTTGTCACGGTCGCCCAGCCGCTGGAAGGGCACGAAGATCCGGTCCCGGTCCTCCGGGCGCAGCCCCGGTCCCCGGTCGACGACCCGCAGTTCGACCCGCGGGCCCAGCGAGCTGGCGGTGATCAGCACCGGTTGCGCCGCGGCGGAGTGGCGCACCGCGTTGGTGACGAGGTTGGCGATGACCCGTTCCAGCAGCGGCGGGTCGGCGAGGACGTCGCAGACCTCCGCCAGCCCCTGAGAGGCGATTCGTACCGGTGCCGCGGCCAGGGTGGACAGGGCCAGCGGCAGCACGTCGGCGAAGGCGGTGGGTTGGAGATGCAGGGAGAGGGCGCCGGCACGGAGCCGGCTCATGTCGAGCAGGTTGTCGACCAGGCGGTTGAGCTCGATGAGCGACTCCTCGGCGGTGGCCAGCAGTTCCTCCCGTTCCGACGTGGTGAAGTGCACGTCGACGCTGCGCAGTGAGCTGATGGCGGCCCGTCCGCTCGCCAGCGGAGTGCGCAGGTCGTGGCTGACCGCGGCCAGCAGCGCGGTCCGCAGCCGGTCCGCCGCCTTGACGGGTTCGACCTCGGCGGCGGCCTCCATGAGGCGAGCGTGGTCGAGGGCGGCGGCGAGGTGGGCGGCGAAGGCGGTCAGCACGCGGTGTTCGGAGGCGGGCAGGCGGCGGCCGCGGAGGACGAGGAAACGGTCCGGCCCGGCCGGCACCTTGACCAGGCCGGCACCGTCCGCGTCGGCCTCGGTCTCCTGCTCCGTGCGCGGGACGAGGTCGGCGGACTCCATGCCGAACGTCTCGCGGGTACGTTCCAGCAGCACCGACACCCCCTGGTCGCCGCGCAGGATGGTGCCGGCCATGGAGGACAGCGTCTCGGCCTCCGCGGTGGCGCTCGCGGCGCGCCGGGACAGCCGCAGGGACCGGTCCACCAGGGCCGCGACGGTGACCGCGACCAGCGCGAAGACCGCGAGCGCGAGCGCGTTGTTGGGTTCGGTGATGGTGAACTCCCGGCTGGGCGGGATGAAGTAGTAGTTGAGCAGCAGGGAGGCGGTGAGGGAAGCGAGCAGCGCGGAGACCACACCGCCCAGGCAGGCCACGCCGACGACGGTGACCAGGAAGAGCAACGCCTCGCTGGTCAGGTTGAGCGGGCCCCGGATGTGGGTGAGCACGGCGGTCAGGAGGAAGGGGAGGACGAGGCCGGCGACCGGTCCGGCGATGCGGCGGGCGTGCGGCAACTGCCGGCCGGGGATCGACAGTCGACGGCCGCGGCCGGCCCGTTCATGAGTGACCATGTGGACGTCGATGTCCCCGGAGAGTTCCACGGTGTCCTCCCCGATGCCGCGCGGCGCCACCAGGCGGGAGAGCCAGCCGCGCCGGCTGGTGCCCAGAACGAGTTGGGTGGCGTTCTCGGCGCGTGCGAAGTCCAGCAGTGCGGTGGGGACATGGTCGCCGACGACCGAGTGGTAGCTGCCGCCCAGGCTCTCGACCAGGGCGCGCTGTTTCGCGAGGGCGGCGGGGGAGGCGTAGGCGAGACCGTCGCTGCGGGCGACGTGCACGGCCAGCAGGTCGCCGCCGGAGATGGGGGTCTCCCCTGCTCGAACGGAGTTGAGAGCTCGGGTGCGGTCCGCGATCCGCTCCGCGCGGCGGATCAGGGTTTCGCCCTCCGGGCCGCCGGTGAGCGCCACCACCACCCGTTCGCGGGTCTCCCAGACGGTGCCGATGCCGTGCTCGGAACGGTACCTCTGCAGGGTCTCGTCCACCCGCCCGGCGACCCACAGCAGCGCGAGCTCCCGGAGGGCCGTCAGATTGCCGATGCGGAAGTAGTGCGCGAGCGCGGCGTCCACCTTCTCCGGCTGGTAGATGTTGCCGTGTGCCATGCGTCGGCGCAGCGCCTCGGCGGGCATGTCCACCAGCTCGATCTGATGGGCTCGGCGGACCACCTCGTCCGGCACGGTCTCCCGCTGCGGGACTCCGGTGATCTTCTCGACCACGTCGTTCAGCGATTCCAGGTGCTGGACGTTGACGGTGGTGACCACGTCGATCCCGGCGGCCAGCAGTTCGTCGATGTCCTGCCAACGCTTGGCGTTCCGGCCGCCGGGCACATTGGTGTGCGGCAGCTCGTCCACGAGGGCGACCGCGGGGCCGCGGGCGAGGACGGCATCGAGGTCCAACTCGCTGAACGTCGTGCCGCGGTACGCGCGATGCAGCCGGGGCACGACCTCCAGCCCCGCGAGCATCTCCTCGGTGTGCCGCCGACCGTGGCACTCGGCGTACGCCACCACCACATCGGTGCCGCGCCTGAGACGCCGGCGCCCCTCGTCCAACATCCGGTACGTTTTGCCGACCCCGGGCGCCGCACCGAGGAAGACCTTGAGCTTCCCCGGCCGTTCGCCCGCTGCGTCGACGGATCCTCTCGGCGCCACCGAAGGCCCCTCCCTCACCCTGCCTGCACGGCCCCACGACGCCTGGTTCGGCGAGGGGGACCTCGGGCGGCCGAGCGGACATGGGTTGTCCGACATGGTCACACCGGCCCGGCCGGCGCGCCGCGGAACCCGGCGATGTTGACGTTTTCCTGATCCGGTCGGCCCGGGGCACGTTGGAGGGCCGCCGTTGGTGACGCACCGTCAAGGACAGTTGCTGCGGCCCACGTCGAGGAGCAGCGCGACGGCGAAGCCGGCCATCAGCAGCAGGCCGAGCAGCGCGGCCAGCAGCCCGCCGGGGGCGGCGCCGGCGAGCACCGCGATCAGGCCGACCAGCAGGACCGTCACCACGGACACGGCGATCTTCCAGTCATCGCCGACGAGGAAGGCGTACCAGAAGCGGGCGAAGCCCTTGGCGAGGGTCAGGACGTTCACGGCGTTCCCTCGATCTCGTTCGGCGGAGTGGGGTCGGGGCGTCGGGCGACGGCGGGCGCGACCCGGATCAGCAGGCGGCTGACGGCGAACCAGGCCGCGATCAGCACGGGGATCGCCCAGTCGTGGCCGAACCACACGATGCTCGCCCCGTCGGGCGTGAAGGCGCCGAGTCCTGCCACCGCCCAGTAGGTGCCGAAACCGGCCAACAGCAGCCCGACGCCGTACTTGAGGGTGTTCTCCGGGATCCGGGACAGCGGTCGATGGGCGAGGAATCCGGCGACCGCCACGCAGACCGCCGCGACGACCGCGGTGCCGGCCGCCACCGGCACGTTGTGGGCGCTGGTCCCGAAGGTGATCACGATGAAGACGATCTCCACTCCCTCCAGGAAGACACCTTTGAGGGAGACCGTGAAGGCGAACCAGTCCAGGCCGAGGCGGGTGGCCCGTCCGGCGCCGCGGGCCGCGGAGGTCTGCTCGGCGAAGGCGGCCGCTTCGTCGTGTCGTGCGGTGAGCCCGGCGCCGCGGCGGATCGCCTTGCGCAGCCATTGCAGTCCGAAGACCAGCAGCAGGGTGCCGACGGTCAGCTGTAGTGCGGCCTTGGGCAGCCAGGTGGCCAGCGCGTAGCCCGCCGCGGCGGTGAAGGCCGCGAGGGCCGCGACGGCCGCCGCCGTGCCGGCCCAGGCGGACTTCCAACCCCGGGTCATGCCCATCGCCATGACGATGGTCAGCGCCTCCACGGCCTCGACCACCGAGGCCAGGAAGACCGCCGCCACCAGTCCGTACGTCGCGCCCATCCAGGCGCCTCCTCCCACGCGACGGTGCCGGCCCAGCATGCCGGACACCGCCGCGCACCGCAGTGGTCCGCCCCGCCCAGCGTGGCGCGCCCACCGCCTGGACACGTACCCCGACCGCCTCGTCAAGACCGCGTCAAAGCCGGCCCGGACCGGCCGCGTCAGCCAGGGCCTGGTCGAGCTCCACGACGTTGACGTACGGCTGGCCCAGAAAGCCCAGGTCGCGCCCGTGGAGGTGACGGGAGACCAGGCGCCGGACCATGGTGGCGGAGAGCCGGCGGGCCCGCGCCACCCGCCGGACCTGCTGGTAGGCGTAGGCCGGGGAGATCGCCGGGTCCAGGCCGGAACCGCTGCCCGTGACGGCGTCCGCGGGAACGGCCGCCGGGGGCACGCCGTCGAACGCGGCGACCGCGGCGCGACGGGCCCGGACGGTCGCGGTGAGCACGGGATTGGTCGGACCGAGATTGCTGGCGCCGGAGTTGCCGGGGTCGTAACCGCCGGCGGAGGGCCGGGGCTGGAACCAGCGGGGGTCGGGCAGCGGAGCGCGTGGATTCCGCCGGCGGAGGGTGAAGTCCTGGCCGATCAGGCGCGAGCCCACCGCTCTGCCGTGCGCCGTCAGCAGTGAGCCGTTGGCCCGGTCGGCGAGTCCGGCCTGCGCGATGCCGGTGACGAGGAGGGGGTAGCCGATGCCGGTGAGCGCGGTGAACACCAGCAGCATCCGCAGGGCCGCCAGATGGTGGCGGAGTACGCGCGGAAGGGGGGTGCGCGCCATGGATCCGTTCTCCTCTCGTCGCCGGTCCGTCAGCGCAGGCCGGGGATGAACTGGATGACGAGGTCGAGCAGTTTGATGCCGAGGAACGGCAGGACGAGGCCGCCGAGGCCGTAGATCCAGATGTTGCGGCCGAGGAGTTCGGCGGCGGAGGACGGGCGGTAGCGCACCCCGCGCAGCGCGAGCGGGATCAGCGCGACGATGATCAGCGCGTTGAAGACGATCGCGGAGGTGATCGCCGACGCCGGGCTGTGCAGCCGCATGATGTTGAGCCGGTCCAGGCCCGGATAGCCGCTCGCGAACATCGCGGGGATGATCGCGAAATACTTGGCGACGTCGTTGGCGAGCGAGAAGGTGGTCAACGCGCCCCGGGTGATGAGGAGTTGCTTGCCGATCTCGACGATCTCGATGAGTTTGGTCGGGTTGGAGTCGAGGTCGACCATGTTCCCGGCCTCCTTGGCGGCGGAGGTGCCGGTGTTCATCGCCACGCCCACGTCGGCCTGGGCCAGTGCCGGGGCGTCGTTCGTCCCGTCGCCGGTCATCGCGACCAGCTTCCCGCCCTCCTGCTCGCGCCGGATCAGCGCCAACTTGTCCTCGGGGGCGGCCTCGGCGAGGAAGTCGTCGACGCCCGCCTCCTGGGCGATGGCGTGGGCGGTGAGCGGATTGTCGCCGGTGATCATGACGGTCCTGATGCCCATCCGGCGCAGCCGGTCGAACCGGTCGTGCATACCCTCCTTGACGACGTCCTTGAGGTGGACCACGCCGAGCACCCGGGCGTCCGGCGTGCCCCCGCGCCGGGTCACCTGGCCGACGACCAGCGGGGTTCCACCGCTCGCGGAGATGCCGTCGACGAGGTGCCCGACGTCCGCGGTGGGGTGCCCGCCGTTGTCGCGGACCCAGCGCATCACCGCGGTCGCCGCGCCCTTGCGCAGCGACCGGCGCCCCTGCGGGTCGTCGAGATCGACACCGCTCATCCGGCTCTGCGCGGTGAACGGGACGAACGCGGCCCCGTCCAGTTCGCCCTCCTCCCGGCCGCGCAGCGCGTACTGCTGCTTGGCGAGGACGACGATCGAGCGGCCCTCGGGGGTCTCGTCGGCGATGGAGGACAACTGGGCGGCATCGGCGAGTTCCTCGACGCCCACTCCGGGCACCGGCAGGAACGCGGCGGCCTGGCGGTTGCCGAGGGTGATGGTGCCGGTCTTGTCCAGCAGCAGGGTGTTGACGTCACCCGCGGCCTCCACCGCGCGCCCCGACATCGCCAGCACGTTGCGCTGGACGAGCCGGTCCATGCCGGCGATGCCGATGGCGGGGAGCAGTGCGCCGATCGTGGTGGGGATGAGCGCCACGACCAGGGCCACGAGGATGACGAGGGTCTGCTCGGCACCGGCGAAGACCGCGAACGGCTGGAGGGTCACCACGGCGACCAGGAAGACGATCGTCAGGGACGCGAGCAGGATGGTGAGCGCGATCTCGTTCGGGGTCTTCTGCCGCGCCGCCCCCTCCACCAGGGCGATCATCCGGTCGATGAAGGTCTCCCCGGGTTTGGCGGTGATCTTGACCACGATCCGGTCCGAGAGCACCTTCGTGCCGCCGGTGACCGCCGACCGGTCCCCGCCCGACTCACGGATCACCGGCGCCGATTCACCGGTGATGGCCGATTCGTCGACGCTCGCGATGCCCTCCACCACATCGCCGTCGCCCGGAATGAGCTGCCCCGCCTCGACGACCACAAAGTCGCCCAACCGCAGGTCGGTGCCGGCCACTTCCACCTCGTCGAGGTCGGCCGCGCCGGGCCGCCAGCCGGTGAGCCGCCGCGCCGTCGTACTGGTCTTGGTGCGGCGCAGCGCCGCCGCCTGGGCTTTGCCGCGGCCCTCCGCCACCGCCTCGGCGAGGTTGGCGAAGACCGCCGTTAGCCACAGCCAGGCCGTGATCGCCCAGGCGAAGACGCTGGGCGTCCGGATCGCCGACAGCGTGGTCAGCGCGGCGCCGACCTCCACCACGAACATCACCGGGCTGTGGAACATCACCCGCGGATCCAGCTTCCGAAGCGCAGCGGGCAGGGACCGCACCAGTTGCCGGGGATCGAGCAGCGCGCCCGCGACCCGCTGCGGCCGACGGTCGCCACCCGGCGGGTCGGCGGAGGCGGCGGCGGTCGAGGACATCAGCGCAGACCCTCCGCGAGGGGACCCAGCGCCAGCGCCGGGAAGTACGTCAGACCGACGACGATCAGGGTCACGCCGGTCAGCAGGCCGACGAACTGCGGCCGGTGGGTGGGCAGGGTGCCCGCGGTGACCGGCACCGGCTGCTGTCCGGCGAGCGAACCGGCCAGCGCCAGGACGAACACCATCGGCAGGAACCGGCCCAGGAGCATCACCACACCGAGGACCGTATTGTACCAGACGGTGTCGGCGCTCAGTCCGGCGAACGCCGACCCGTTGTTGTTGGCCGCCGAGGCCAGCGCGTACAGCACCTCGGAGAAGCCGTGCGCCCCCGGGTTGAGCATGGCCGCCCGCTCACCGGGGAACGCCATGGCCAGACCCGCGCCGACCAGGACGAGCGCGGGCGTGGTCAGGAGGTAGAGCGAGGCGTACCGCATCTCTCGGCCACGCAGCTTCTTGCCCAGGTACTCCGGGGTGCGGCCGACCATCAGCCCGGCGACGAAGACCGCGACCACCGCCAGGATCAGAATCCCGTAGAGCCCGGACCCGGTGCCGCCGGGCGCGATCTCGCCCAGCATCATGTTGAAGAGCGTCATGCCGCCGCCGCCCGGGGTGTACGAGTCGTGGGCGGAGTTGGCCGCGCCGCAGGACGTGAGGGTGGTGGAGACCGCGAACAGCGCCGAGGCCCAGATGCCGAACCGGGTCTCCTTGCCCTCCGACATCGCCCCGGCCGCGTGGCCGGCCGGGCTGCTGGTGCGGTGGAGTTCGTTTGCGGTCACCAGGGCGACCGAGGCGACCCAGAGCACCACCATCACGGTGACGATCGCATAGCCCTGGCGGTGGTCGCCGACCATCGTGCCGAAGGCCCGCGGCAGCGCGAACGGGATCACCAGCATCAGGTAGATCTCGATCAGGTTGGTCAGTCCGCTGGGATTCTCGAAGGGGTGGGCGGAGTTGGCGTTGAAGAAGCCGCCGCCGTTGGTGCCCAGCTCCTTGATCGTCTCCTGCGAGGCGACCGGCCCGCCCGGCAGGCTCTGGTGGCCGCCGGCGACGGTGGCGATGTCGTGGGCGCCGTGGAAGTTCTGGATGACGCCGGCGGCCACCAGCACCAGCGCGAAGACGAAGGCGACCGGCAGCAACACGCGCAGCACCAGCCGGGTCAGATCCGCCCAGAAGTTCCCGACGCGGTCGGTCCGCTTCCGGGTGAAGCCGCGGATCAGCGTGGCCGCCACGGCGATGCCCACCGCAGCGGAGACGAAGTTCTGCACGGCCAGCCCCGCCATCTGCACGAGGTGCCCCATCGCCGCCTCACCGGAGTACGCCTGCCAGTCGGTGTTGGTGACGAACGACGCCGCGGTGTTGAACGCCAGGTCCGCCGGGACCGGCTTCCGGCCCAGGGAGAGCAGGAGTCGGTCCTGTAGGCGCAGGAACGCGTACAGGAACAGCACCGACACCAGGGAGAAGGCCAGGAGGCCGCGCAGGTAGGCCGGCCACCGCTGGTCGACGTCCCCGTTCACCCCACCCACCCGGTAGACCAGGCGCTCCACCCGCCAGTGGCGCTCGGTGGTCAGGACGCGTGCCAGATGGTCGCCCAACGGGCGGTGGGAAAGCGCCAGCGCCACCAGCAGGGCCGTCACTTGGAGCCAACCGGCCGCCGTGTCGCCCATGCGCGCCCTCCCCTAGAACTTCTCCGGAAAGATCAGGCAGAGGATGAGGTAGATCACCAGCGCGCCGGCGACGATCAGACCGACGATGTTCTCCACGTTCACCGGCGACCGACCCCCTTGGCGGCCAGGCCGATGACGGCGAACACCACGGCCGTCAGGCCGACGTAGACAACGTCCGACATGGGTGTGGCACTCCGCAGGTCTTCGGGGACGGGACGCCCGACCCGTCCGGATGTGTGGGTGTATGAGCATTTCTGACGATATATCAGATCAATGGCGGGGTCCGCTTGCCGCGCCGCGGGCTACCGAGCACGGAACCGGTGAGACGGAGCGCCACCACATACGCGGCTCCCTTGCCGGACGCCCACAGCGACCCGTCCACCGTGCCCGCGCTGCCCGCCCGGACAGCAGAACTGCCGAGTGCGGTGCGAAACCGTCCGACGGCAGCGCGGAGTGCGGACCACGCCCGTCGAGAGCTCTCTGATCGCCGTCCAGTACCTCACGCCACCAGTTGTTCGGTGTCGCGGCGTCGGGCAGTTCGGGCGTCATCGAGCGTCCGATACGCATCCACGCCCGACCGCCACCGGGACCGCCACCGGCCGAACCGGCTCACGGATGCATCCGGGCACCCTTGATCACCTTGTCGACCGCGTTCCGTGGCCCGTACACGGCCAGGCCCACCAGATCGAGCTGGTTCCCCGGCACGGCCCGCACCGCCGCGCGGTTGTCCCGGTCGTTTCCGGTGGCGAAGAGGTCGGAGGTGAAGACCGACCGGGGGAGGGCGCGGTGCAGCGCGCGGCCGTGCGCCGCGGTCAGCGTCTCCTTGCCGGCCTCGAAGACCAGGACGGGCTGACGGAACATCGGCAGGTACGGGGTGCCGTCGGCGTCGGCGTACGGCTCGCCGATCACCTCGGGCAGCTCTGTGCCCAGACCGCTGACCAGGAAAGCGGTCACGTTCAGTCGCTGCCAGGGTTCCAGGTCGTCCCGCAACAGCACGGCGATCTTGGTGTCGAAACGTACGGGGGCCTGTTCGGTTGGTGTCATGGCCCCAGGCTGCCGACCGGTCCGCCGCGCCGTCTTGTACGTTCTTTGCATGCCTCCCCCCGCCACTCAAGTCGCGGGCTTTCTGCGTTGGCGGCCATGCCTCCGCGCAGCGGACCAGCCGGGCCACGACCCCCAACCCACAACCCGCATCCAGGATGCTGTGGTTCGGCCCGGCCTCCGTGGCAGCCCCCGATCACGTTGTGGTCGCGGATCAGATCGTTCGCGGCCTTGTGGTGGAGGTTGAGGCGTTGCCGCTGGATCTTCGCGTGGGTCTGCGATCTCGCGGGCAGCACCCTCTTCAGACACGCAACAGGTCCAGTCCGGTGGCAAGGTTGGCAAGGTGATACAGGTGAACAGTGCAGATCCGTGCGGTGAGTCGAGGTCAGACCGGTCCGGCGAAACCATTCCCCACCCCGCCCCGGCAGGGCGTCACCTGGCCAGGTCCTGATGGTCGCCCAGCAGCAGGTTTCCGCGTGGCGCCCGCAGGTGCCGGGAGTCGTGGAGGTCTTCCACGCCCATTTCACCGAGCACACCTACCCGATGCACGTGCACGACGTGTGGACCCTGCTGATCGTGGACGACGGCGCCGTCCGCTATGACCTGAACCGTCACGAGCGCGGCACCCCGCACGACACTGTCTCCCTGCTCCCGCCGCACGTCCCGCACAACGGCTCACCCACCACCGCGCGAGGATTCCGCAAACGCGTGCTCTACCTGGACCTGTCCCAGCTGGACGAGAGCTACATCGGTCCCGCGGTGGACGGCCCGGACCTGGCCGACCCGCTCCTGCGCCGCCGTGTCGGACAGTTGCACGCCGCACTGGCCCACCGCGGCGACGAGTTGGAGGCCGAGAGCCGGCTCGCCCTGATCGGCGAGCACCTGCGCAGCCACCTGCGGCCCCGGCTCGCCGACCCTCCCCGCCAGCCGGCCCGGGGGGTGGCTCACACCTTGCGGGAACTCCTCGACGACCGGCTGCGGCAAGGGGTGACCCTGGACGAGGCCGCCGGGCTGCTGCACGCCCATCCCACGCACCTGGTGCGGGCGTTCGGTGCCGCGTTCGGCATCGCCCCGCACCAGTACGTGATGGCCCGCCGGGTCGAGCACGCGCGCCGGCTGCTGCTCGACGGCCGGCCGCCGACCGCCGTGGCCGCCGAGACCGGCTTCTACGACCAGTCGCATCTGACCCGGCACTTCAAGCGGATCCTGGGCGTCACGCCGGGACGCTACGCCCGCGCGGACCGCACCCGCGGCAACTGACCACGGGCGACGCCGCGGGCGCATGCTGAAGTACGCCACACCACGTCACGCCAGGCACCGTGCGACGGCCCGCCCGGGCCGCGTTCTTTCGTGTCGTCCGCGGCGCGGCATCCACCACCGGATCGGCGCTCATCGCGGTGCCGGTGGGTGGTTGCGGAAGTGCGGAGGGGCGAGCGGATCGGAGGCGCCCGTCACTCCGTGACCGCTCGTCCGGCAGCCGATGTAGCGGCGAGCGTCCAGGCAGCCACACCCCACAGCGAGAGCGCGCACATCAGGCCCACCACCAGACGAACCGTCGCATCCGACCCGTGCGCGCACCACACGGCGCCGCCCGCCGCCCCGGCCGCGACCAACAGGGCCGCCGGCACGCGCAACCGCGGCTGCTCGAACACCGCCACCAGCGGCAGGAAATGGAGCCCCACGACCACCGCGACCAGCGGACCCACCAGCACCGGCACCCCGATGCGCAGACACCCCACGACAACGGCGGCGATCAGCAGCCACTGGACGACGTTGACCTGCCGGAAGCGACGCCGGCGGTCCGCGGGGAAGGAGCCCCCATCCGTCGCGGGAAGCAACCACCGGGCGGTGAGCAGCAGCCCCACCGGCACCAGACAACCGCCCACGATCAAGACCAGCCGCACGACACCGTCGAACGCACTGGTACCCAACACCCACCAGCCGAGGCCGAAACACGCAAGAAAACCCACCCCCGATTTGGACATGCCGGCACCCTATAGCGCACCTCCGTCACGGACGAGGGGTGCGGCGTCCAAAGGCTCCGCGAACGCCACCGCCCCGGCTACCCGGAGGGCGTCCGACGGACGGTCGAGGAGTTGGGCAGGGGGGATGCCGGGTCCGTACGTGCGGGCGAGCAGGCGCAATCGGGCGAGCCGGACGGGTCGGCGATGTCCCAGTCGATGATGCCGGTGACTTGGTGCGGTGCGGTGCGGTGCGGCCAGCGGGTAGTGGGCGGCTCGGCCCTTGAAGCGGGACCTTGGCGAAGGCACCCGTGATCCGTGATGCGTGACGCGTGACCCGTGGCGAGTCACGAGTCACGGGTCACGCGTCACGGGCCGTGAACCGACTCACCTTGCGTCGTCAGTCACCGCACCGGTCACGCCGCGGATCTCCGCGAGGATGGTGCGGGCCCAGTCGGCGGGGGATCGGGTGCCTAGGAGCGCGGCCAGGTCGGCGGTATGGGCTGCGCGTTGGGCGGCGGGCATGGTCAGCGCCCGGTACAGCGTGTCGACGAGGTCCTGGGGGGAGTGGGGGTCGGTGAGGAGGGCCGCGGAGGCGAGTTGTTCGGCGGCGCCGGTGTGACAGGACAGGACGAGGACGCCTGGCCGGCCGGTGGCGGCCCGGGCGGTGACGTATTCCTTGGCGGCGAGGTTCATGCCGTCTGCCACGGAGGTCACCCAGAACACGTCAGCCGCCAGGTACTGGTCGACCACCTGGGGGAACGGCAGCGCGTACGGGAGGTAGTCGACCGGCTCCCAACTTTCGGTGTGCCAGCGGTTGTTGACGGTGGCAACGGCCGTTTCGAGGGCGGTTCGGGTGGCGTCGTAGGCGCGGATGCCCGGTTCGGGGGGCGGGCACACCAGGCGGAAGCGCAACCGCTCCCGTAACTGCGGTTCCCGTGCCAGGAGTGCGTCGATGGCACGGACCTTGTGGACGGGTGCCTTGGCGTAATCCAGGCGCTCAACGGACAGGACCAGCAGGGGAGGCGCACCGGCGGTGCGGTCCGCCGCACGGGCGCGGGTTCGATCCCGGTCCCGGGCCAGGGCGGAGACGGTCTCGTGGTCGATGCCCAACGGGTGGACGCCGGTGCGCGGGGCGTGGCGCGGTCCCCCGAGCAGTTGTTGGAAGTTGTGGGCGAAGGCGGTGGTGTGGAAGCCCGCCCAGTCCAGTCCGGCGAGGGACCGGCGCAACTGCTCGGCGTCCGGGAGGCGTCGGAAGACGTCCGGGGACGGAAAAGGGGTGTGGTGGAACAGGCCGATGCGCAGGTCCGGCCGTTGCGCTTTGAGGATGCCGGGGACGAGCCAGAGGTTGTAGTCGTGCAGCCACACCGTCGCGCCGCGCTCGGCGTGCGCGCCGATGTGGTGGGCGAAGGCGGCATTGACCGCTTCGTAGTGGGACCAATGGGACGGCGAACGGCGGATGAGGTGGGGTTGGGACATCAGCGCCGGCCACAGCGTTTCCTTGCAGGCACCGTGGAAGTAGCCGGCCCACCGTTCGGACGTCACGGGAAGCAGGGCGAGCGGAAGTCCCGTGGTGGGCGCGGTGGGGCGGGCCGCGGGCTCTTCCTCCACGAGGGCGGCGGCCCACGTCGCGTCCAGGTCGGTGGTGTCGTCGCCGAGGACGGAGGTCAGCGTGGGCAGGATCCCGTTCGGGCTCACGGGCTGGCGCCACTGCCCCCGCGACCAGTGCACCGGCGGGCGGTGGTAGCCGATGACCACCGGTGTGGTGCGCCGCACCCAGCCCAGGCGTTCCAGGGCGTCCAGGATCGCCGCCGCGCCGTCCAGCGCGGGTCGGTGGACCAGATCGCTGTCGGGCACCTGCGCCGGGAGCGCGGGTTCGGCGTTGCCCATGATCACGCCGTGCGCGCCGAGGCGGAAGAGCGACAGGTCGTTGAGCGAGTCACCGGCCACCAGCAGACCGGAGACCGGCCACTGCACCTTGTCCGCCAGTCGCTGCACGGCCTGGCCCTTGCCGGCGTGGGGCGGCAGCACGTCGAAGTAGCGTCCGGCGGAGTACGACCAGGAGCAGCCCAACCGTTCCACCGCCCCGGTGATCTCGGCGGACAGGTGCTCGGGGGCCAGGAAGAAGGAGCAGCGGCCGTCCTGCGGCACTCCGTCCTGGTGGACGAGTTCGGGGAAGCGGCGGAGGGCCGCCCGGACGCGTTCCGCGCCGGGCCACCCGGCGCGGAGTTCCGCTTCCAGCACGTCGACGTGGGTCATTCCGGAGGCATCGATGATGCTGGCGCCGACGTCCGCGATGATCCAGCGTGGGGCGGGGAGCAGCGGGTCGCGGGCGAGGCGGGTCCGGACCGAGGGCAGGCCGCGGCCGGTGGCGAAGACGACGGTGATCTCCGGGTGCCGGTCCAGGGCCCGGCGCAGTCGCTGCCGCGCGGCCCGGTCGCCGCCGAGCAGCGTGCCGTCCAGATCGGTCACCAGGACCCGCACGTCCTGGCTGGGTGGTTGTGCCATCACCGTGTCGTCCCACGCTCGTTCGGGCATCTCGCTCCTTCGCCGCCGGTGCACTGCAACTGAGCCGTCTGACGTGCCGTCGGTTCAGGCCGGGAGGCGGGCGAGCCAGGTCCGTAGCCCGGCGGAGTCCAGCGCGGCGCTGGACCCGGGACCGGTGACCGCGGCCGCACCGCAGACCACACCCGCGGCCAGGCAGGCGTCGAGCGATCCGCCCGCCAGCCGCTCGTGCAGGAAGCCCACGTTGAAACAGTCACCGGCTCCGGTGGTGTCCACCACCGGTACCGGCAGCGCCGCCCGTTCGGCACGCCGACCGCCCTCGGCGGCGACCGCACCGTCGCCGCCCCGCTTGATGACCGCAACGGGCACCACGTCGGCCAGGACCTCCAGCGCCTCCACCACGCTGTTCGCCCCGGTGATCCGCAATGCCTCGACTTCATTGGGCGCGAACACCTGCACCTGGGAGAGCGCCTTGGCCACGTCGGGCATCCCGAGGTGGCCGGGATAGTCCTGACAGTCCATGAACACCTCGGCCCCGTGCCGGGCAGCCACATCGAGCGCAGCCGACACCTCCGGCCCGAACTGGAGGTACGGCAACATCACCACGGCGGGACGGTGGGTTTCGATCAGCTCTTCCAGCGGGCGCACGGCGATCGGGTCCTCGTACGCGATCATCGCCCGGTCCCGGGGGCCGGACAGCGCGACCGTCACATTCCGTACGGGCTGCGCATGATGCCGGAACCCGGCTTCGGCCATGCCTTCGGCGCGCGCCGCGGTGAGGACCTCACGGCTGAAGACATCGGAGCCGAAGTCGGCCGCCCACACCACGTCGCGGCCCAGTCGTCGCAGACCCATCGCCAGGGTGAACGCGCCGCCGGGCACCATGCCCAGTCCGCCGGCCCACACCTCGGAGCCGAACGCGACCGGTCCGGCCAGCTCCCGGAACACCAGGTCCACCGAATATGCCCCGACGACCAGCACCGAAGACCCAGTCCGGCGTGCAGTCAGATCACCCCGCGCGCCCCGCGGGTCCGCCAGTGGCGTGTCGTGTCGGGGCGCCTGCGGAACGCCCTGCGCGTGAGCCATGCGGGGAACTGTAAGCGGACGCCCGGTGCGGGAGTTCACCAATGCAACGGCAATGTCCGAAAGTCGTCGTCGACGACGGCAGATCCGGGTGTTTTTGCGGGTGGCACCCGGGGAGGCGATCTTCCGTCACGGAAACACTCCATGCAGGGAGGGGCAGACCCGCGACCGCCAACCAGAGGATGACCGCCAAGGTCGAGCGGGTCGAGGGCGCCGCCAGGAAGGCCCTCCACCGGTGATGTCGGCGCGCAGTCCCGCGCCCGGGAGCGGTCCCGTGCGCAGGGATCGGGGCGGTGGCCCAGATGCTCTTCCAGGCCACCGCCTCGTGCGGCCACCGCCCCGCGCAGACATCGCTCCATGCGGACGCAGCCCCGCGCGGACACCGCTCCATGCAGACACTGCCCCGTGCAGACATCACTTCGCGCAGCACGCTGGCCGATCCGAGGCGGTGGCCCCAGGACAGTGCCGAGGTGAGGGGAGCCCCATAGCCGTGACCCGCAACTACCGCCGGCCAACCGCGTGATGCAGGCACCGACCCACCTCTATGACGGCGAACCGGTCGGCGCCGCCGGGGCCTTGTCGGCGAGTGCGATGTGATCACGTCGCCCGGCGGCGGGCCCAGCCTCACGGCCTCTCATCGAGCCGCACGTGACGGTCACGGTGCTCCGTGCGTGACGGTCACGGTGCTCCGTGCGCGGGGGCCGAGGTGTCTGCGGGGACGGGGGCCAGTCGATAGGCATCGCCGTCGGCGATCACGCGGCCGGCGGTGGGCGGAGGGAAGTGGGTGCCCAGGAGGAGGGTTTCGCGGTCGGCGAGAGTGGAGAGCAGCGATCGGCGGGTGGCTTGGGCCTGGCCGGGGTCGATGTCGACGCAGCTGCCGAGCGCAGGGTGGGCGAGTTGGACGGGGTGGTGGAGGCAGTCGCCGGTGATCAGCGCGGTGGCGCCACGGCTGCTGACCTCGACGGCGAGGTGGCCCGGGGTGTGTCCGGGGGTCGGGACCAGCCGCAGGCCGGGGGCGATGTCGGCCCCCTGGGAGGGCACGTCCACGAGGTCGAGCAGCCCGGCGTCCTCGATCGGGTGCACCGAGTCGCGGAACATCTGCCGACGCGGCTCGTCCATGGTGTACCCGGCCCAGAACTCCCGCTCGATCCGGGAGACCGCATAACGGGCGTGAGGGAAGGTGGGGACCCAGGCGCCCTCGCGTGCCTGGGTGTTCCAGCCGACGTGGTCGGCGTGGAGGTGGGTCAGGATCACCAGGTCGACGCGGTCCGGGGCGAAGCCCGCGGCCGTGAGGCGCCGGAGGTAGTCGGTCCGTAGGTCGTGCCAGGCAGGGTTCGCCCGGGTCTTTCCGTTGCCGATCCCGGTGTCGACCAGTACGCGCAAGCCACCGACGGAGAGCGCGAAGCTCTGACTGGCGAGGCGCAGCACGCCAGCCGGGTCCGCGAAGTCGGGTCGCAGCCAGTCGTGTTGGTCGATCACGTCCGGGGTGGCGCCGGGCAGCAGCCAGGGTCCGGTCTCCGGCGGCAGGCGGACCTCGTCGATGCGGTGGACGGTGAGGTCACCCACGGTCCAGGAGGGAGTGGCGGCAGGGTCGGTTGCCTGGGTGGCTGAGGTGGACATCGGCATCGGTGATC
The DNA here is from genome assembly GCF_042886435.1 of Streptomyces sp. NPDC058000. Classification (NCBI taxonomy): domain Bacteria; kingdom Bacillati; phylum Actinomycetota; class Actinomycetes; order Kitasatosporales; family Streptomycetaceae; genus Streptomyces; species Streptomyces sp. NPDC058000. The sequence goes on along the minus strand of NZ_JBHVQS010000005.1, from coordinate 164,377 downwards.
GTTCCTTCGTCCGGCGCGGTGGTCGGGGGCGGCAGGGCTGGTGGGGGCGGGGCGCCCACCAGGACACTAAAAGCAATCTGTTTGCGTTAAGTCGACTGTAGGGGCTATCGTCGTCTAACGCAAACAATTAGCGTTTGGATGTGGATGGGGTGCCGGTGCCCCACCACCGGCACCGATCAGGAGACGACGCCCATGCCTATGCCTTTTCCCGTCACCGCACTCACTCCGCAGGAGGCGGCCCACTGGGCCGCACGCTCCGGACTCCCCCTGCCGGCCGACCGCCACGCCGCCGTGGCGGCCACCGCCCAGCACATCCAGTCCGTCGTAGCGGTCCTGCGCGAACTGGACTTCGGGGACACCCCGCCCGCCGCCGCGTACCGCGTGGGGGAGGAGAAGTCCGATGCAGCCGTATGAGCTTTCCGTGGCCGCCGCGGCCGACGAGCTGCGCGCCCGGCGACTGTCGCCCGTCGAGCTGGTGGACTCGGTGCTCGACCGCATCGCGCAGGTCGAGCCGCACCTGCGCGCCTACGTGTCGGTCACCGCGGAACGGGCCCGCCGGTCCGCCCGCGCGGCCTCTCGCGAAACCGCCGACGGTCACTTCCGCGGGCCGCTGCACGGCATCCCGATGGGCCTGAAGGACCTGATCGATGCCGCCGGCGTGGCGACCACGGCCAGTTCCCGGGTCCGCGCCGGCCACCTCGCGGACGCCGACAGCACGGTCGCCGCCCGCCTGGCGGCGGCCGGTGCGGTGCTCGTCGGCAAGACCCACACCCACGAGTTCGCCTACGGACTGACCACCCCACAGACCCGTAACGCCTGGGACGGGGGACGGGTCGCCGGCGGCTCCAGCGGCGGATCGGCCGTCGCGGTGGCCGCGGGAGCCGCCGGCTTCGCCCTGGGGACCGACACCGGTGGATCGATCCGGGTACCGGCCGCACTGAACGGAGTCGTCGGCCTGAAGCCCACGTACGGCCTCGTCCCCCGGCACGGCGTCACCTCACTGTCCTGGTCGCTGGACCACGTCGGCCCCCTCACCCGCACCGTCGAGGACGCCGCCCTGGTCCTGTCCGCCTTGGTCGGCCACGACCCGCGCGACCCCGGCTCCCTGGCCGCCCACCCCACGGACCACCGACCGCCACGCGGAACCGACCTCACGGGGCTGCGCGTCGGCGTCCCCGGCAACTACTACTTCGACCGGGTCACCCCGGACGTCGAGGCCGCGGTCCGGCACGCCATCGACCGGCTCGCGGACCTCGGCGCACGGCTCGTCGAGGTCGAGATCCCCATGACGCGCTACATCCAGGCAACGCAGTGGGGCCTGATGGTCCCCGAGGCCACCGCCTCTCACGAGCGCACCCTGCGCACGGTCCCCGACCGCTACACGGACGACGTCCGGATCCTCCTGGAAGCCGGCGAACTACTGCCCGCCGGGGACTACCTACGCGCCCAGCGTGCCCGGACGCTGATGCGCCAGGCATGGCGGCCGCTGCTCGACGAGGTGGACGTGATCGCCGCCCCGACCGTCCCCACGGTCGCCGTACCAGCCGGCGAGGAGACGATCACCTGGCCCGACGGCACGGTGGAGAGCGTCTCCGACGCCTATGTGCGCCTCTCCGCGCCCGCCAACATCACCGGAGTGCCGTCGCTGACCGTCCCGGTGGGCCACGACCGGGCAGGCATGCCGATCGGCATGCAGCTTCTCGGGCGGCCCCTCGGGGAGCCCGTGCTCCTGCGGGTGGGCCATGCCTACGAGCAGTCCGCGCCCGCCCGCGCACTCGCACCGGTGGCCTGAGGTCGAGTGCCTGCCACTCCCGGTAGAAGCAACGGCTTTGCGTTAAGGCTTTAGGATGGTGTCATGAGTCCCAGGCCGATGGCGCGTCCCGGCGGGCGCAGCGCCCGCGTCCAGGAAGCTGTGCACACCGCCGTGCGCGAGCTGGAGTCCGAGGTGGGCCGCGACGCCTTGACGGTGCCGCTGGTCGCGGCCCGCGCCGGTGTCACCCCGTCGACGATCTACCGCCGCTGGGGCGATCTGCGGGAATTGCTGTCCGATGTGGCCGTCGAGCGCCTGCGCCCGGAGGCGCCGCCGGAGAACCACGGCGATCTGACCACCGATCTGACCACCTGGGCCGAGCACTTCCTCGACGAGATGACCTCGCCCCCCGGCCGCGCGTACCTCCGTGACGCACTGCTCGGCGACCCGGACGGCACCAACGCCGGTCAGTGCTCGGCCTATGCGGCCGACCAGGTCGACGTCATCCTCGCCCGCGCCTCCGAACGCGGCGAGCGGGCACCCGACGTCGAAACCGTCATCGACCACGTCGTATCGCCCATGATGTACCGCATCCTCTTCCGGCCCAGCCCCCTCGACGCCGCCTACGCCCACGGCCTGGTGGCGGGGCTCCTCGACGGCGCACGACCGGAATCGCCCCTGGTCAACGGGCGGGACGCGGAAGAGGATCCGGCGCGAGGTGCGGGCCGACGCTGACGCGCCGGGCCCCCGAGAGGGGCGGCGGGCCGCCGGCCCGCCGTTCCGCCCCGCCTCCTCCACCGTGTCCAGCGCCAACTGGGCACAGCGGCACGGTGCGTTGGGCACGCACCGTGCCGACGGGCGTGGCGGGATCGACGGCCGTACGACCGCCTGTTCTGACGGGCAGCGGCCCGCCCCTTCAGGACTCGGGTCGGACGTGCGCCCCCAGTCGTACGAGGTCGGTGACCAGGTCCTCGTAGCCGCGCACGAGATGTTCGGTCCCGCCCACCCGAACCTGGCCGGGCACCGTGAGTGCGGCGAGCAGCAGGGCGGCGGTGGCCCGGAGGTCGTGGCCGGCCACGGACTGGTCCGGACGGTTGGGCGGGCTCCCGCCGCGTACCCGGGCCCGGGCATCGGCCACCTCGATGTCCGCCCCGAGCCGCCGGAGTTCCGGCACGTGGGTGAAGCGCCGGCGCCACACCGTTTCCCGGAGGTGCGAGACACCCGGTGCGAGCGTCGCCAGGAGCATGAAGAAGGGCTGACTGTCGCTGTAGATGCCGTGCGAGGCGACCGTGATGTCGACCGGTGCGCTCGGTGGCTCGCCGGTCAGCTCCAGTGTGTCGGCGGTGGGTTGCCAGTCCAGACCCATGTCACCGGCGACGGCGATCTCCGGTGCCAGGCCCGCCGCGAGGCGGTCCGGGGTCAGGCCGGTCAGTCGGATCGTGCTCCTGGTCAGGGCGGCGGCCGTGGCCCAGGTGACCACCGTGATCAGATCGCTGACCAGCACGTGCCCCACGGGACGGCCGTGCCCGCCGTCCGGTCGGCCCTCGATCAGCAGATCGCCCTCGGGCGTGTAGCGCGCGGGGCGGCCGGTGGCGTCGAGCAGCCGCACCAGCTCGGTGACGTCGGGTTTCGGGTAGGGGTGCCGCAGCCGGGTGGTGCCCCGCGCCGAGGCCGCGGTGAGGATCGCCATCTTGGTCGCCCCCGAATACAGCGGACCGGTGCGCAGCGCCCGGTCCGCCGTCCAGTCGCGCAGATCCAACTCGCAGGCGGTCAACCGGTCGGCGCGCACGGTCAGGGAACCGTCCTGGCCGGTGGTGACCTCCGCGCCGAACCGCTGGAGCACCTCGGCGTACTGGTGCACCGGACGCGCACCGGAGCCTTCGTCGCCGATCCGGCAGCCGCCGGCGGCCGGCAGGTGTACCCGGCCGGAGCGGGCCAGGAGGGCGGGCAGCAGGTAGACGGCACCGTGAATGCGGTCGACCAGCTGAGGGTCGAGTGACTGCCCGGTCAGGCCCGAGGAGTCGACCAGCACCGTGCGCCCGTTGCTCCGCACCTGGGCCCCGAGCGCCTGCGCCAGGGCGAGCAGCACCCGGGTCTCCTCGATGGCGGGGCAGTTGTCGATCGTCACCACCGAGCGCCCGGTGAGCGCGCCGGCCAGGACGGTGACGAACGCGTGCTTGAACCCCGGTACACGGATCTCGCCGCCGAGTTCGTGTCCGCCCTGCACCAGCAGCACGGGCGAGGAGTCGGAGGTCACCGCGTGGCCGCCTGCAACTGGTGGAAGAACTGGCTGACCGCGGTGGTGCCGTAGGAGCCGGAGCCGAGGAAGAACTTGAGCGTGCACTTCCACGCCCCCGGGACGCTTTCGTCCGCGGCGACGTCCCCGATGCGGATCTGCGTCTGCACGCCGACCGGCCGGGCCGAGGCGGACGAGGTCATCTTTCCGTCCCGCCAGCGCCAACTGTCGTAGCGCAGGCCGAGGCCGTCCTGTAGCACCGCCAGGACCCCGTCGGCCGTGGTGGGGAACAGGTACGGGATGCCGTCGCGCACCTCCTGGACCGTGGCGTCGGCGCAGCGGGCGCGCACCAGGTCGCCCACCCGACGGTTCCAGGAGGAGGAGGCGTGGGAGGAGAGGAAGAAGGCGACCCGGCGCTGGTCCAGCGAGCTGAAGAAATCGGCGGCGGGGCCGGTGAACCGCCGTGCGGCGTCCGCCTCGGGCGAGCCGGACTCGCGGACCAGGTCCAGGGCCCGGCCGTGGTCGCCGGCGAGGAGCGCCATGCCGATCAGATGGGTTTGCTTGGGGCCCGTGGGCACACCGAAGCGCTGGGTGTCGTAGTAGTTGACGAAGTACAGACTGCGTCGGCCGCGGACGTCGTTGAGCCGCTCGGCCTGTGCCTGGTCGAGATGGCGCACCACGATGTGGAAGCTGTTGCCGTCCAGCTGGCCGACCCCGAGGGGGAGCGGACCATAGCCGTGGTGCCGCAGCAACAGGAAGGGCGGGTGGCCCGGTCGGTGTTCTCCCGCGCCGTGTGCGGTGTTGAACTCCTCGATACGTTGGGATCTCAACCGGACGGTCAGAGCCAGCAGTTGGTCGGTGATCGCGTCCTCGTCCTTGAGCCCCGCGTAGCCGATGTCGCGGGCGTCCAGGCCGTAGAAGCCGGATAACGTCTCGATCGCCTCGAAGGTGGTGTAGCCGCGCTTGCGCAGCCGCACGTAGTGGTAGTGAGTGCCTTCGGCGTCGGGTGCGGTGGTGGGCAGGACCAGGCTCTCCGAGACCAGGAAGTCGGCGGGGAACTTCTTCAGTAACGTCATCGGTTCACCGCCGCCCGCAGAGCAGGGCCGGCTGGTCCGGCCTCCGCACGGGGACAGCGCCAGAACATCGCGTAGCCATTGGGGGCCTCCTCGAACCGGGCGGCGTCGAAGACCGCCCCATGGACGTGCTCGAACGTCTTGCGTGACAGGAAGCGGTCACCGGCGCGGTGCACCAGCCATGCGCCGGTCCGCAGTCGGAAGACCGCCCAGGTCCTGGCCGCGTTCCGCGGGCTGCGGGCCACTCCCACGAGCAGGCGCCGCACCTCGCGTGCGTACAGCCGGAGGCGCGAGGGCGGACGGCCCTCGCAGACGCCGTCGTGGAGCACCACCAGCCCGCCGGGAGCGACGAGGCGCCGGATGTGGGCGAGTGCGGCCGGAAGGTCGTCGAGGTGGTGCAGCGTCGATACGCTCAGGACCAGGTGGTAGACCGGGGATTCGGGTAGTTCGGCGAGGTCACCGACGCGATAGTGGATGTTGTCGCGCGGCCGGGTGGCGCTGGCGATCCGCACCATGGCGGCGGACACATCCACGGCGTCGACCCGTGCGAAGCGCTCCGCGAGGAGCGCCGCGTGGCGTCCCGTCCCGCACCCGAGGTCCAGGGCGCTGCCCCCGTGCCGGGGAAGGCGTTCGGCCAGCCACTCGCCGACCGGATCCCCGGTCAGGTCGTGCAGGCGCTCGTACTCCTCGGCGAATTCATCGAAAGACCTGGCCCGTGGCTTCACGGTCCGACCTCCTTGTTGGCGAGCATGCCGGTGGACGACTGTGCGTTGGCGTGGTCGTCCTCCGCGATGCCGGCCTTGCCCCGTACGATCCGGTCCATCCGGTGGTCGAACCAGGCGGTGAGGTCTTGGGCGTGTTGTGCCACATGGGCCTCGTCCTTGCCCGTCAGTACGGCGCGGAAGACCGCGAAGGAGACGGGTCGGCCGGTGCGCGCGCCGCGTGTCCGGCGTTCGTGTTCGGCCGTGACCACCCCGTCCCGGGAAAGGATCTCCTCGATGTCCGGGGCCTCGTCCACCACTCCGGGTGCCGCGGACAGGCGGAGGAAGCCGAACGCCTCGTCGTCGGGGTGCGCCGCCGCCGGCGGGGCCGGCAGACCGAGGAGCGCCGCCGCCCACTGCGCGTGAAGATCCACTCCGAACTTGCGCCGGACGACCTCGTCGATGCGCCCGCCGGCCACCCGGCCGGCGCACTCGCCGAACACCAGTGACCCGTCGGGCTGCTCGAACGCCTCCAGGTGGAAGACACCGTCGTCGTGCCCGAGAGCGGCCAGGGCGCGGGTGGCCAGTGACCGGCCATGCCGGTAGAGGTCGGGATCTCGTCGGGGGTCGGCGACGACGGAGCCCATCGGCGCGCCGTGGTGGGTGTCGAGCACGTTCCCGAGGTACCGGGACGCCGCGAGCGCCGTCACCACACCTCCACGCACCGCACCGTCCAGATGGATCTCGGGCCCCGGGACGAACTCCTCGACCTGCCAGGGGCCGTCGTCTCCGGGCCGGTACGTCCACGTGCGGGCGTGTGCGGGGGAGCGCAACCGCTCGGCCCCCAGGCTGCCGTGGCCGTTCAGCGCTTTGACGACGACCGGGAAGGCGAAGGGGGCCAAGGGCACTTCGACCGGCGACTCGGCCACGACGGACCGTGCGGTGGGAATGCCGGCCGTGCGGATCAGGTGCTTCTGGAGCGCTTTGTCACGCAGGGCGAGGGCGGTGGCCAGCGGCAGCGCCCTGGTGCCACCCAGTGCGCCCAGTACGGAGGCGGCGACCATCCGGAGCTCCTGGGACGGGGCCACGGCGGCATAGTCGTGCGGCCGGCGGCCCGCCCGCGCGAGTGCCGCGAGGACGGCCTCGGTGTCGGCGGAATCGGCAACGGCAACCGTCCGTTCGACCAGCCCGCTGTTCCGGGCGGCAGCCGCCTGGGACGGCTCCGTCACGCACGTCACGCGGGCGCCCAGGCCGGCCAGCGCCGCCGCGGCGCGTCCCGCGTTCCAGCCCAGGAGCAGCACCCGCCCGGCCTGCGGGTCAGCCCCGGGCGGCGCCATGCCGGGCCTCCAGTGCGGTCTCGTACCCCAGCAGCAGTTCGTCGGTGATGAAGTCCCGCACGTGGTAGTGGAAGGGGGCGCCGATACGGATCCCGTCGATCCGCAGCCGCAGCCGGTCGTCGAACCCGTGGCTGACGTAGGGACGCCACTCGCGCGCCGATTCCGGCACCCCGGGCCAGCCCTGGACGCATGCCTTCATGTGCACGAAATGCGGTGTGCCGGGGCAGGGGCCGGCGGCGATGTCTTCGAGGCCGTTGTCCCGGATGGCCAGCAGGAAGGCGGAGTCGGAGGAGAACGGCACGTGGGGGTCCCCGAAATGCCGTGCGCAGGTCCCGGCCCAGTCCTCCAGATAGCCCGACATGGTGGCGAACAACCGCTCGACCACCGGTCCGCGCCGGAAGTAGCAGAACCCGTTGTGCAGGTCGGGCAGACCGATCCGGTACAGCTCCTTGCGCAGCGGGTTGTGCGCGATCGGCTCCCCTCGGTAGGTGACCGCGGTTCCGCCGACGAGCTCCGCCGCCGCCATCACGTCCCACCAGGGGGAGACGTCGTCGAAGAAGAGGGTGTCGGCGTCCACCGTCACGGTCTCCTCGTAGGGGCTCAGGTCGTACATCCGCACGTAGTTGTCCACCCGCCAGGTCCTGGTGACGCACTCCGGGCGGACGTCCGGGATCGCGATCACGTGGTCGAAGACGTCCAGGTACCGCCTTGGCAGGTGTTGGGATTGCGGCACGATCACGCTCAGCCCGGTGACGGTGGACTGCGTCAGGCGGAGCGACAGCGCGAGGCAGTAGGCCATGCGCAGGTAGTCGGCGCCCTCGTGGTTGAAGGCATGGGTGAGATAGCCGCGCCCGGTGCGGGGTGGGGTCACGTCAGCTCCTGTCACTGTCAGGTTGGGATGGGCCGCCGTCGGCGACGGCCGTGCGGGGATCACCGAGGACGACGTGGCGGGCCCGGCGCACGGTGTCCGGCCGCAGCCCGTGGTCCATGAGGAACCGCCGGACGGAACCGTGTTCGTGCTCCAGACCGGACAGCAGCGTCCGAAGGGTGTGGCCGGGAGTGGCGGTGCGCGCGGCCAGTTCGCGCGGGGCGAGACCGCGCGCCCACGGCAGCAGCCGCGTCGCGGCCGGGTCCCTGCGGAACAGCCGGCCGGTCAGGGCGTGGTCGCGGGCCAGGTCCGCCAGACGTACGCCCACCGCACGCAGGGCGAGCGCGCACACCACGGAGGTGCGGTCCTTGCCGGCCGAGCAGCAGACCATGAGCGGCAGGTGTTCCGGCTCGGCCAGCACGCCGACCAGTTCGGCGGCGGTGGGCGCCGCCAGCCGGGCCAACTGCCGGTAATAGGCGAGGTAGTGGGAGGGTTGGGGCGTGCCACCGGCTTTGATCACCGACCGGTCCGCAACCAGCGGCCGGGACAGCACGGTGACGTCCGGGGGTGGATCCCCGCCGGCGGTCTCGCGGCCGTCCCGCAGGTCCACGACGACGCGCAGGCCGGCGTGGTCGATCAGCGGGCCGACGGCTGCCCCGGCCCCGCGGTACATCAGGCCGGGCCTGACGCACAGACCCGAACCGGCGCGCAGGCCCGCGAGGTCCCGAGTGTTCGGCGCGCCGGGGACGACCCGGGACCCCGTCGCGGGACGGGGCGGTGGACTGGACACGGTCATGCCTCCGCGTTGCCGGCGCCCGGCCGCCGGAGCCGGCGGTCGGAGGTCCGGACGGGGGTGGCGTGCGGGTTCTCCTGGCTCATCTGTGCTCCGTCTCGTGCAGTGCCCGGACCAGGTCTTCGACGTCGGGCTCGTTGATGGTGAGGTCGACGATGCGGGCCTGTTTCGTGATCTCCGCGATCAGCCGGTCCGGCGGCAGGGACCGGGTGGAGAAGGTCAGCCACTGGCGTGGTCCGTCGACCTTGCTGACCCGCGCGCCGGGTATCCGTAGTGGCGGGCGGGGGTCGGCCAGGTCGACCACGAGGGTGCGTTCGAGGCCGTGCGCCACCATCAGCCGGCTGATCGAGTCGTCGCAGATCAGCCTGCCCCGGGAGAGCAGGAGCAGCCTGGAGCACATGCGCTCCAGGTCGGCCATGTCGTGGGTGGTCAGCAGGATGGTGACCCCCTGTTCGCGGTTGAGGGTGGTGAGGAACGCGCGGATGCGCTGCTTGGCGATGACGTCGAGGCCGATGGTGGGTTCGTCGAGGAAGAGCACGTCCGGGGAGTGGAGCACGGACGCCGCCAGTTCGCCGCGGATCCGCTGGCCGAGGCTGAGCTGCCGCACCGGAACGGGCAGCAGGTCGGCGAGGCCGAGTACGTCGACGAGTTCGTCGAGGCGTGCGCGGTAGCGGGCGGCGTCGACCCGGTAGATGTAGCGGAGTTGCTCGAAGGAGTCCCGCAGCGGCAGGTCCCACCACAGCTGGATGCGCTGGGCGGACATGGTGCCCAGGCGGTGGGCGGTCTTCGACCGTTCGTCGAACGGGTCATGGCCGAGCACCCGGACCCGGCCGGCCGTCGGTGCCAGCACGCCGGTCAGCAGTTTGATCGAGGTGGACTTGCCCGCGCCGTTGGCCCCGAGGTACCCGACGAACTCCCCGGCGGCCACGGAGAAACTGAGGTCGTCCACCGCGGTCACCTCCCGCCGCGCCCTGCGGAACCGGCCGGTCTTCGTGCGCACCCTGAAGGTGCGGGTGACGCTGCGCATCTCGATGGGCTCGGTCACTCAGCCTCCCGTGCTCCGGTAGCGGCGGATGGATGTGCGCCACACGATCGCCGCGGCGCCCGCGGTCACTGCGGCGACCAGGGGCGAGGCGAGGCGGACCGCACCGGGCAGACCCGCCGCGTCCGGTTTGCCGAGCACCCAGCACACGGGCAGGTACGACACGAACCCGAGAGGGACGACGAAAAGGACGAACGACCTCAGCCAGGACGTGTAGACGTCGAGCGGGTACTGGACGAGGAAGCTCGTGCCCGCGGAGAAGACACCCACGAGACCCTCGGCGCCGTTGGCCCAGAACGAGGCGGACGCCGCCACGATCCACAGCGACCCCATGATCACGGCACCGCCCACCACCGACGCGACCAACACCAGCACCTTCCCGACGGTCCAGAGCGTCGAGGGGTAACGGGCCGTCACCACAACGAGGACGACCACCGCCTGGAGCAGGCGGCCCGCGCGGCGCAGCAGGAAATCCGCCGCCAGCAGATGGACGAAGGTCGGACCGGGCCGGAGGAGCAGGGTGTCGAACGAGCCGTCACGGACCATCGCCGGAAGCTGGTCCAGGCTTCCCAGCGTGAGCTCGCACAGCGCGTAGGACAGCGACGAGACCGCGTAGAGCAGGGCCACCTGATCGGCCGTCCAGCCGCCGAGCCGGGAGATGTCGCCGAAGAGGAGGACGATCGCGGCGAAGTCCAGTGCGGTGAAGGCGAAGTTGCCCGCCAGCGACAGGACGAAACTGGTCCGGTACTGCATCTGCGACCGCACCTGCACGCGGGCCAGCCGGAGGAGGAGTCCGAGGGCGAACACCGGTCAGCCTCCCTGGATCACGACGCGCCGGCGGGCGACGGCGAGCAGCCACCGCCCGGCCGCCAGGAGGAGTACGGCCCACAGTGCCTGGCCGGCCAGCGCCGAGACGGTTTGCGCGCCCGTGACATGTCCGGTGAAGACGTCCACGGGCACCTGGACGATCGAGGGGAAGGGGGTGGCCGCGGCCACCGTTCGCAGCCAGTGGGGGAAGAAGCCGGTCGGCAGGACGAAGCCGGACAGCAGATTGACCAGGATGACCGCGATCAGCGCCACCCCCCGGTAGTCCAGCAGCCAGAACGAGGACAGGCTGTAGAGGAAGCGGAACAGCGTGCTGACCACGACCGCGAGCCAGACGCTGGTGAGGAACGCCAGCCAGTCGAGCACGCCTGCCGGTCCGGTGAGCCCGTAGCAGACCCAGCCGACCACCATCGGCGGCACGCCGCGGAAGAGCAGGTGGTACCAGGCCCGTCCCAGGTCGGCGGCCAAGTACGCCGACTGGAGATGCACCGGCCGGACCAGGTCCGCCACGATCTGCCCGCTCCGCACACGGGTGGCCAACTCGGCGTCGCCGTAGATCCGGACCACCGTCATCAGGCCCTGCACCAGCCACACATAGGTGAGGGCCTGGGCCACGTGGTAGCCGCCGATCTGCCGGGGGCCGGCGTAGATACCGCTCATGATCGCCGAGCGGAGCACACCGAACAGCACGGTGGTGGCCAGGCCGAGCAGTGATGCCTTGGCGTAGGTGGCGTAGCGCCGGTATCCGTAGCGGGCCAGTTCGGCGTGGGCGCGCAGGCGCGCGGCAGGGCTATCCGTGCGTGCGCTCATACGCCTTGACGGTGGCCCGCCGGAAGAACTGATGGATCTCGTTCCGCGTCGCCCGGCCCGCGAGTATCGCGTCGAGTGCCTGGCCGAAGGTCCGCCTGCGCCCGTGCAGCGCCATGTCCTCGGCGGGATCGACGAGCCGCCCCGCCTGTTCGGCGAATTCCGCGTTGCCGCACAGCCAGCGCTCGATCGGCTTGTGCTCGTTGGTCGTGGGGACGCCGATCCGGTCCCGGTCGAGCCGCGGCTGCTTGCGCTCCAGGAGGCTGTCGTAGAAACGGTTGCCGACGCGCCAGGCGTTGGGCAGGTCCAGCGCGGACTCGAACACGTCGATGTCCTCGAACACCGAGTAGTGGGGGATCTTCCCGAGGGTGTGGAACAGCCCGCACTGTTTGACGGACATGCTCATGCTCTGGAAGTTGAAGCCGCGCCTGCGCTGGACGCCCGAACCGCCCAGACTGGACAGCTCCCGGGTGACGTCCGCGACGATCCGCTCGGCGGTGGCCGCGCTCGCCTCCTCCTTGGCGAGCTCGCGGAACAGGTCGGCGGCGATCCCGCGGTCGTCCTGCGGACCGTCCTCGGGCTGGTGTCCCTTGTCGCTGAAGAGGTGGTCGCCGAGCCTGCCGGACAGCAGCGCGCGGGAGCCCGCGACGAGGGCGTCCCGACCGGGCAGGTACTTGCACCACTCCAGGTCCGCCATCGGCTGGTGCCGCAACGCACCGGCGAAGTACCGGGGCAGTTCGCGGTTGCGGCCGGTGAAGTCGAGGGGGACGCCGAGGACCCGGGCGACGTGGCCGGCCGCCCGCCCCGCGGTGCTGTCCCGCTCGCCGAAGAAGTAACCGGTCAGCTCCATACCGGCGGCGACGCAGGCGGCGCCGGTCACCCGCGAGTCGTGCCCCCCGCTGATTCCCAGCAGCGCGGGCCCGCCCCGCGGTGCGCACGCCCCGATCCGCCGACCGGCCTGCCCGATCAGCTGCCAGCACCTGTCCAGGGCCTCGTCCATGTCCCGTGCCGCCGGCTCGAAGCGGTACCGCCAGCTGCGGGCCCTGCGCACCGTTCCGGCGTCGAAGGCCAGCAGCGTGCCCGGAGGTTGCCGGCGGACCCCCCGGGCGAAGGTCCGGCCGTTCACGGTGGCTCCGAGGACGCGGAAGGCGTCCGCCGCCCGCTCGTTCAGGCGTCTGGCGGAGGCGGGGATCCGGGCCAGCAGCGCGGTGAAGTCGTTGCTGACGGCGAAGCCGCGCACCGTGCGGTCCGGGCCGTCGATCCAGGAGTACAGGTCGGCGACGCCCAGGTGGTCGTTGAAGGCCAGCAACCGGGGCCCGCCCGGCCCGGCGCGCAGGTACGCCCCGGCGTACCTGCCCTTCACCGGTGCCCAGTCGGCCGCCGTGCCCGCGTCCGCGGTGCCCCGCAGCATCCGCAGGAGCCGTGCGGGCGTCATGCCACTGTCCGGGTAGAGCACTCCGTCGAAGAGCAGGAGATCGTGTCCGGTCCGGCCGAGCACCGTCACCCGGTCGTCCCGCACCACCCGCAGGCCCGGCAGGCCCTGCGCGTCGGCCGACTCGTCAGCGGCCACCAAGAACATCGCTCCCCCTGGTGTCGTCCCGGTGACCGCGGCCGCCGTGCTCTTCCCCGTGTCCGGGGCCTTCCCCGCGCACCCCGGCCAGGTACGCCGCGACCTCGGCCGGTGTGCGCAGCCGGACCACGGTGCCGTCGAACCGGGCCAGCATCCGCCTCTCCTGTTCCCGGCGGGTGCGGAAGTCGAGCAGCACCTTCATCGCCGGGGACCGGCGGCTCAGCACGCCCAGCCATGTCTCGCGGTTGCCCGCCCACAGCGTCTCGCGCGCCAGCAGCCGCCGCGCGGTACGGCGAAGTACCCGGCCCAGCACCACGCCCCGGCCCAACTCCAGCCAGATCGCGGTGTCCGCCCGCGCCCACAGCCCCGGCAGTACTTCCGGGTAGGCGGTCGAGTCGGCGACCCAGCCGTCCGTCGCGGTGAGCGCGGCGACGTCGTGCGCGAAGGACGCCCGCACGCCCCACCGCGGGCCGTGCCGCAGCGCGTCGAGTTCGATGTGGCGCAGGCCCAGCTGCCGCGCGAGCGCTTGGGCCAGGGTGGACTTGCCCGCGCCGCAGATACCCACGATCAGGATGTTCCGCATCTCACCGCTGCCCTGTGCCCGCGGCCGCGTCGGCGGGCCGGGCGAAGTGCACCAGCAGCGTCTTCCTGTCGTGCGGTCCGGCGCCGGTGACCGGTGGTACCGCGTGCCAGGCGCGCTCCGTGCGGACCATCAGCACCGAGGTCCCGGCGAGGGGGAACACCTCCTGGCTCCAGTCGTCGATGTCGGCGGAGCGCAGCACCCGCAGCGCGCCGGACCACTGCGGGTGCCACACGGAGTTGAGGTAGAACAGATGGGTCACCACCTTGTCGGGGCGGTCGACGTGGGGTTCGATCCAGCAGCTCTCCGCGTAGCGGACCAGTCGGATGTCCAGCACGGTCCCGGTGAGGTCGGCCCCCGTCGCGGCGCTGACGGCGGTGCGGTAGGCGGTCCCGGTCAGGTCGTCGAGGAGCAGCTTCCAGCGCGGGGAGAGCCGGCCGACGTTCCGCTGGTCCGGCACCCCGAATCTGACGAGTTGGTAGTTGTACGTCCGGTAGCGTTTGCGGCCCGGTTCGGCGGAGTCCCGGACGTCGTAGTGGAAGCCCTCGGTGGGGAACTCCTCGACCAGGGCGTCCTGGTGGCCGGCGAAGCTGTCGTGCAGGACGACGTGCGGGTAGGGCTCCGCCGACAGCGGTGTGGAGCCGATGGCCCTGAGGTTGAGCAAGGTCATCTCAACTCCTCGTCGGGGTCGGAAGGCCGGCCAGGACGTCCGTCACCCGGCGGACGGCGGACAGGCTCGGAGTGGCGACGCGCAGCCCTCCCGAGAAGCCGGGCACTCCGCTCAGCAGTCTGGTCCGGATACCGCCGGCGAGCAGCGCCGTATGGACCCGCGTGGCGTCGTCGTGCTCCGCGTCGAAGGCCACGAAGTTCGCCTGCGTGGAACGGGCCGACCAGCCCGGGAGCGCCCGTTGGACACCACGGGCCAGCGCCGCCCTCGCCGTCCGCACCTCAGCGCGCGCCGTGCGGAAGACCGCGGGCTCGGCCAGGGCGCGCTCCAGCAGCGCCAGACTCACGTGGGACAGCATGCCGTCGGGCGCCCATCGGGCCAGGTAGTCGATGACCGACGCCTGCGCCAGTACCGCGCCGACCCGGGCGCCGGCGAGGCCGTGGCTCTTGGAGAAGCTGTTGATCCGCAGGACGTTGTCCCACGCCTCCAGACCCCGGAGGGTGGCTTCCCTGTCGTCGGCGTAGGCCAGGTAGCAGGTGTCGATCACCACGACGCTGCCGTGGCGGTGGGCTGCCGTCACCGCCTGGGTGAGCTCCGCACGGGTGTGGAGCTGGCCGGTGATGCTGTCCGGCTGGGTGATCACCAGTACCGACGGCGGCCCGGACAACAACCGCTCGATCAGCGAGGTGACGGCCATCGGTGCCCGGTGCGGCATGTCGACGCTGTCGAGACGGAAACCCAAGCGAGCGGCGCACCGGGTCCAACTGTCGAAGTGCGGCCGGGCGATGACCAGGCGTCCGGCCGGCGCGACCAGTGCCTCGCAGACCAGGTGGATGGCGTGGTCGGAGCCCGGGGTGAGCAGGACGCGCGCCGGATCCTGTCCGAAGTGGGCGGCGACGGCGTCGCGGGACGGACCTGTCAGGGGGTACTCGACGACGGTGGCGGGCGCGAGCCGACCGAGCTGGTCGGCGTGCCACCGTGCCACCGCGGGATGCAGCAGCTCGCAGCTCTTGAGGTTGAGCTGGCCGGCCACGTGGTTCCGGCTGCGGGGTTCGAGGTCCCATACGGCGGCCGCGGTCGGGAACCAGTCCCGCAGCGAGCGTTCCGGAGTCCGCGCCGTCATGACCGGGAACTCGCCGCCGGGCCGGTGCCGCGCCGCTCCTGGACCCGCTCGTCGACGCGGGTCAGGTGGCGTTCGCGGCCGAAGACGATGTCATAGGCCCGTTGCCGCTCGGCCGGGTCGGGGAAGGCGCCGTCGGCCAGGATCTGCCGGTTGTGCAGCGAGAGGGCGTCCACCGACATCCCCGGGTGCAGCAGTTCGTGCGGGCTGTACATGGTGGGCCGCACGCGCCCGCCGAGGGCCCGGACCCGGGCGACGGCCGCCTCCGCGTCGGCGACGCTGGTGCCCGGCAGCCCGACGATGACGAAGCAGTTCAACTCGACGCCGGCGCGCGCACACCAGGCGGCGAGCGCCTCGACGGCGTCCTCGCCCTTCCGCTTCAGCCGCGGCAGGGCGGCGTGCCCGGATTCCGCCAGGGTTTCCACGCCCACGCTGATCCGCACGCACCCACTGCGGCCCATCAGGGCCACCAGTTCCTCGTCGAGGTGGTGCACCGTGGTCGCGCATTTCCACGGGTACCGGGCGCCCCGTTCCACCAGTTGCTCGCACAGCCGAGTCGTCCAGGCCCGGTTGAGGGTGAACGTCGGCGCGTAGAAGGCGACATACTCGAACGGGAGCGCGGCGAAGGACTCCTCGATGTACTCCACCACCTGCTCCACCGAGGCACGCCGGTCCGGTTTGCCGAAGACCGCGGGGACCTCGCAGTAGTCGCAGCCGACCGGACACCCCCGGGCCGCGGGGACCACCAGCTCCCGACGGCCCGGGATGCCGCAGAACTTGTTCTGGTCGTCGCGGTACAGCCAGTCGTAGGCGTGGTACGGGATCTCGGAGACGTCGGGCATCACCCAGTCCTGCGCGGAGAGCACCGCGCCGGGCGCGGCGGGCGCGCTCCATTCACCGTCCGTGCGCAGCCAGACCCCGGGCAGGGTGCCGGCCGTCAGCCGGCCCTCGCCCACGGCGTGGACGAAAGCCGCCACCCCCGGCTCGTAGTCGCCCGGGCCGACGATCGCGTCCAGGTCGAAGCGGGTGAAGATCTCCGGTCGCATACCGCTGAGCCGTCCGAACGTCACCAGCCGTGCCTGTGGCGCCAGTTGCCTGGCGTACGTGAGGAAGCGGGTCAGCCCGTCCACCCCGTCCAGGTCGTTGGTGATCGCCACCACGTCGTAGCAGCCCTGGTGCAGCCGGTCACCGACCTCCTTCCAGGTAGGGGATTCCACGGAGGCGTCGAGGGTGTCCACCCGGTCGACTTCGGGCTGGCGGCGCAGGTGGCCGGCCACGCTGTAGAGCAGGTTGTGGTGGCCGGCGTTGAAGTAGCTGAGGACCTGGGGTGGCCAGATCACGAGGACGCGCAGAGCAGGCATGGCCGTCAGTTCCTTGCTGTCGCGGTCGGTCGGTAAGGGTGGGCCGGCACGGCCCCGTCTGCTGGGCCGGCGCTTGCGGCGGCGCGTTTGCCCACGGTGCGCAGGGCCGCCCGAACGGCCCGCGCCACCGCGTCGAGGTCCTCGTCGGTGAGGCCGGGGAACAGTGGAAGGGACAGGCATTGCCGGGCCAGCGCCTCGGTTTCCGGCAGTCCCTCCGGCGCGGTCCGGAAGGCGCGGAACGGCCGCAGATCGTGCACCGCCCGCGGGTAGTGGATGCGGGTGTCGATGCCGTGCCGCGCCAACTCGGCCTGTAGCACGTCGCGTTCGGGGTGGCGGACGACGTACAGGTGGTACGCGTGGCCGGCTCCCGCGGCCACGGCCGGAAGCGTGAGGCCGGTGCCTTCGAGGAGTCGCCGGTAGCCGTCCGCGGCCCGCCGCCGCAACTCGATCCACTCGTCGAGGTGCGGCAGCTTGGCCCCGAGCACGGCGGCCTGGACGGTGTCCATCCGCCAGTTGTGACCGGCTGCCACGACCTCGCCGTCCTCCCGGCCGTGGTCGCGCAGTGCCCGGGCGCGCCGGGCGATGTCCGCGTCGTCGGTGACCAGCGCCCCCGCGTCACCGAAGGCACCGAGGTTCTTGGACGGGTAGAAGCTGAAGCAGCTCACGTCCGCGTGCACCGCGGCCGGTCCGTCGTACCAGGTGGCCCCGTGCGCGTGGGAGGCGTCGACGACGACCGGGATCCCGTGCTCCGCGCCGATCGCGGAGAGCTCCTGAGGATCGGCCGGGTGACCGTAGAGGTGGACGGGGACGATGGCCCGGGTCCGCGCCGAGATCGCCGCTCTCACCTGGTCCGGCCGGACGGTACGGGTGGCCGGGTCGATGTCCACGAACACCGGTGACGCGCCGGTGTGCACGATCGCGGCCGCGGTGGCGACGAAGGTGGCCGAAACGGTCACGACCTCGTCCTCGGGACCGCAGCCGACGGCGGCCAGCGCGCACTGGAGCGCACTGGTGCCCGAGGACGTGCCGACACAGTGGGCGGTGCCGTTGTAGGCGGCGAACTGCCGCTCGAAAGAGCCGATCGCACGGCCGTGAACGAAGTCCCCCGCGGTGACGACCTCGTCGACGGCGGCGCGGAGGGTGTCCATGAGGGCGGACCGTCCCAGGTCGTTGAAGGGGACCCGGCCGCTGGCGGGCGTGTCGGGTGTCGTCAAAGGTCGCTCCTCCGGTCGCGGGGCCTGCCGCGGGGCATTAGGGGTAGATGTAGGGGTCGGAGCGGTCGGAGCGGTCGGAGCGCCGGACGCGCGAGCGGGTGCGGTGGGACCGCACGAATCTCCCGATCCGCTCGGCGCCCTTCCTGTCGTGTCGTCTCAGCGCCCGGGCGCCTCCCAGCACGGGCAGACCGGCGGCGGTGAGCCGTGGGTGCCCGACGCTCTCGAAGCCGGCGGAGTCGATGTGAGCGGCCAGCGACGTCGCCCAGAGCCGGTGGCCGGTCTCGTTGGGATGCTGGACATGGACGGTGTTCGGCCGCCGGCGCAGGAACTCGGCCATGGTCGGTTCGGACGGATCGTGACGGACGAAGGCCGCGCCCGTGAGGGCTTCCTGCACGCACGTACCGTGCAGGTGCCGGGGAAGCCCGGGGGCCAAGATGCCGTTGAAGAACACGTGCGCGATGCCGTGCTGTTCCAGGAAGGCGTGCAGTGAGGCGACCTGCGTGGCGTAACGCTGTTCGGCCTCGTCCGGGCAGACCGCCGTCTTCCGGTACGCCGACACGAGCCGGTCCAGCGCCCTGATGTCGTACGCGTGGTGGGGGACGATCTGTCGGTAGTCGCCCGCGACGTGGAACTCGCGCCGGGCGGGGTGCGTCCACCCCACGACGACCAGCAGCGCCTGCGCCGGCAGGCCCTCCTTCAGCCAGCGTGCGACGAAGTCGATCGACGTCCGCACGATGCGGTCGTTGGATCCGCTGGGCATCGCGTCGTTGTAGCTGCCGTCGGCGTCGAGCAAGGCGTGCAGCCGCCCCGGCCAGCTGTAGCGCCAGCGGTAGTCATGGTCCTGGCACACCCTCGTGGCCGGGTGGTCGGCGAGTTCCGATCCGTAGGTCATGGAGCAGCCATTGGCGTAGACGTACACCGTCCCACCGCCCTCCCGCACACGTCAGAAAACCGGTACCTGGTATTTCCTGGCGAAGTCCTGGGCGTCCTGCCAGGTGTTGACCAGGGGCTGGCCGCGGATGTTGAGGCTCGTGTTGAGCAGCATCGGGCAGCCGGTGCGTTGGTGGAAGCGCGAAATCACGTCGTGGAGCAGGGGATTCTGGTCGCGGCGCAGGGTCTGGACGCGGCTGGTGCCGTCCACGTGGCACACCGCCGGGTACGCCTCGGGCTCCCGGCACGCCACCACGTACTGCATGTACGGGGCCTCGTCCACGGGCATCTCGAAGAGCTTGTCGGCGTACTCGGCCAGGACCACGGGTGCGAACGGCCGGTAGCGCTGCCGCTTCTTGATCGCGTTGACCCGGTCCTTGGTGGCCGGGTCCCGCGGATCCGCGAGCAGGCTGCGGTTGCCCAGGGCTCTCGGGCCGTACTCCGCACGCCCGTTGGCCAGCCCGGCGACCGATCCGCTGAGCAGGGCGTCGACGATCCGGGCCGGATCGGTCCGCCGGTGGATGTCGTGGCCGAGATAGGGCCCCTCCCACGGGAGGAACTCATGGCGGTGGGCGGCCAGCGCTCCCAGTGCCGAGCCGGCGTCCCCGGGGTTGGGCGGGATCCAGATGTCGTCGAACAGCCGCATGCCCGCGAGTTGTCCGTTGAAGAGGCAGTTCAGCGCGACGCCGCCCGTGTAGACGAGGTTCCGGGACGGAACGGTCCGCGCGACCCAGCGGAACAGGCCGGTGAGGAAGTCCTCCAGTACGGTCTGGGCGCTGCTCGCCAGGTCGGGTGCTCGGGTGAGTTCTGGATGCCATCGCGGGCCGAGCCCCCGGTGCAGGCTCTGCTTCAGTGCGAAATCCGGCGGTTTCCGGTCGGCCAGCAGCTCGCTTTCGAGGAGCGCACGGTGGCGGGGAGTTCCGTAGCCCGCCATGCCCATGAGGATGTACTCCTCCTCATTCGGCTTGAGCCCGGCCCGCTGGGTGACGGCCGAGTAGAACAGTCCGAGGCTGTGCGGGTAGCGAACCGAATGCACTTTCCGCAGGCGGCGGTTCCGTGCGTGCCAGACGGTCAGTGTGTCCCATTCCCCGATGGCATCGACCACGACCACCGCGGCATCGGTGAACGGGGAGGTGAAATACGCGCCCGCGGCGTGCGACTTATGGTGGGAGACGAAATGAACCGGCTTTCCGCGTAACGCTGGAAAGCGCTCGATATAACGCTTGGGGCTCACCGACAAGGCCGCGGACCAGTTCCGTGCCCATACCTGGCGCAGCCGTTTCGCTAAAGGGTGTTCGTAGTAGACGATGCCCTCGATCTCGTCGGCATAGCGCAAGGCGTCGTCCAGTAGAGCCCCGTTCAGTAGAGGGTCGTTCTTCTTTCGGCTGTACCGCTCGCTGTGCGACGCGAAGACGATCCGACCGTCCCTGAGGACGGCCAATCCCGCGTCGTGCGCGAGACAACTGATGCCGACGAGGGCCACCTGCAACTCCCCTCGGTGGAGGTTTGCCTCTGGTGCTCCTTCACCGAGCCCGTGTACTGGCCATTGAGTCATACACGGGCGTGGCTCCATCCAACGTAGGCGCTGCCAATGGATCAGCACAAGCGACTTTCAGTCATCGGACGGACCGGGGGTCGGCGGGCCACTTCGTGGGTTCTGGTGCCGGTTCGTCGGGGCTCAAAAGCGGGCCGGCGGAGGGCTTTCGGGGCGGTGCCGTCAGCCCTGACCGGCCGATCGGCGGGCCTCCGCGTGCGCTTCGGCGAGGGCGTTCTCGATGAACACGGACTTGCCCACGGTGTACGCGGACCGGTCGTCGCGGTGCCGGGCCGCCAGCTCCCACTTGAGCTCGCCATAGCGTCGCGCGCTCTCCGGATGCGCGCGCAGGAAGTCACGGAAGGCCAGGTGGCGGGCGAGCTCCGGACTGTCGGCGGCACAGACGTACAGATGGTGCGCCGGCGCCCCTTCGGGGGAGGTGAAAGCCTCCCGGCCGGCAATGCCCAAGTCCCCCTCGTGCGTGTAACCCAAAGGCCGCAAGGCCGCGATGGCCTCGGCCGGAGCCGCCCCAACGGGGATGACCGCGTCCATGTCCACAATGGGTTTGGCCGGCAGGCCGGGAACCGCGGTGCTCCCGACGTGCTCGATACGCAGGACCAACGGGCCGAGCCCATCACGAATAACGGCGGCCAGTCGTCCGAAAATCATCGGCCATCGCGGGTCGTATTCGACGATCTGCACCGGCTGGGACATGCTGACACCCTCCTCGATGGTGCCGCCGGCTCTCTCCTTAATGATTTCCGATGCCCGGCAAAAGCCTTGCGTCACCTAGCTCTTTGTAGTCTACTCCTGCGGAGTCGGACGTCATTCCGTCCCCGCCGGCCTTTTCGCGCCGGTGCCCCGGAAAGACGGCGTGCACCGTTTCCGGGGAACGCGACCGGGCAGAAATACTTTTGCCGCCGCGCAGACCGCTTCACGAAGGATGCGGAGGAGCATGGTGCAGGCAGAGCGCGTCGCGGTGGTGGGCGGAGGGATATTCGGGGCGACCACGGCGGTGGAGTTGGCCCGGACGGGATATTCCGTGGTGCTCTTCGAGCAGTCCCGCACGTTGTTGTCGTCGGCGAGCAGGGCCAACCAGCGTCGGCTGCACCGCGGCTACCACTACCCACGGGGGATGGACACCGTCGCCGCGGTGCTGCGGGCGTTCGGTGCCTTCAAGGCCGAGTACGGTGCGGCCATCCACAACGGGTCCGCCCACTACGTGGCCATCGCCAGAAGGAACAGCCTGGTGACCGCGGAGAGGTACCTCGCCTTCTGCGACCGCGTGGGGCTGCCGTATCGCGAGGAGTACCCGCCGTTCCTGCGGAGATCCTCGGTCGAACTGTCGGTGCGCATCGCGGAGGCCCATATCGACATCGACGAACTGCGCCGTCTGTGCGCGGCCAGACTGGCCGCCGCGGGCGTCGAGGTGCGGCTGCGGACCCGGGCGGACCGGCGCGCGCTGCGGGAGTTCGACCATGTGGTGCTGGCCACCTACTCCTCGATCAACGCCATGCACCCCGGGCCCGTTTCCGCCATGCCGGAGTACCAGTTCGAGGTCTGCGAGAAGCCGGTGGTCGCGCTTCCGCCCATGTACCTCGGCCACAGCCTGGTCGTCATGGACGGCCCCTTCATGTGCGTGGACCAGGTCGCCGGCACCCGCCACTTCCTGCTGGGCAACGTCGACCACGCCATCCACGCCACGACGGTCGGACCGTACCCGCTGATACCCGGCCCGCTCATGCGGTACGTGAACGCCGGGCTGGTGCGCCGGCCGCAGGTGACCCGCTTCCCCGACTTCCAGCGCTTCGCCCACCGGTTCGTGACCGGTTTCGCCGAAGCGGGGCACCTGGGCTCGTACTTCACGGTGCGGGCCGTGCTGCCCCATGTCGAGACCACCGACGACCGTCCGACGCTGGTGCGACGGCTCGACGAACGCACCGTCGCGCTGTTCGGCGGGAAGATCGCCACCTGTGTGGCCTCCGCCCGCCAAGTGGCCGGTCTGCTGCGTGAGGGCGGTTGGCAGCCGTTGGACCGGGTCCGGTGAACGGCTCGGCGTCCGCCGGCTCCAACCGGGATACATAGGGGAAAGTGGGGCGGGTGGAGTTGGGCGCCGTGGCGGTGCTGCAACGCCAGGTGAACTCCCGATCCGTTGCTTGACGTGGCGTGACGATGGACTCATCGCTTGGGGACACTCGGAGGGGAGCGAACCGATGAAGCCCCTGGTCCGCTACGCGGCGCTGAGCAACTACGTCGAGTTGTGCCGCTCGCTGGCATCGACCCACAGGCACTGATGCAGCAGGTGGGCCTGGACATCACCGGGCTCGCGGCGCAGGACCGACGGATCCCAGGCATCGCGGCGACCCGGCTGCTCGAACTCTCGGCGGCGGTGTCACACCACGAGGACTTCGGCCTGCGCCTGGCCGAGCGCCGGCGGCCTCGTCGTCACGGCGGAACAACTCGGCGGGGCGGGCGGACCTCGCGCGTCGAGGCCGTCCCTCGCCCCCGCGTCATGCCGGGGGCGGAGGACGGCCGGCCGAGGCCCTGGTCAGGCGTGGGTCTTGGCGAGCAGGTCGAGGATGTCTTCGGTGGTGCCGCTCTCGCCGATGCGGGGGAAGATCTTTTCGGTGCTGTGCCGGTGGGCGTCCGCGTCCAGGTCCGCCATGGCGTCGGTGACCAGGGTGAGGTGGTAACCGTGCTCGTACGCGGCGCGGGCGGTGGACTCCACTCCGATACTGGTGGCGACCCCCGTGAGCACGATCTGCGTGACGCCCCGGCGACGTAGGTGCAGATCGAGGTCGGTGCCGTAGAAGGCCGACCAGTTGCGCTTGGTGACGGTGATGTCCCCAGGATGGCCGGCGAGTTCGGGGACGATCTCGTCCCAGCCGACGGGCGGGGTGTGGCTGTGACGGGGCGTCTCGGTCCGTCCCGGGGCGGCGTCGGAGCCGTCGGGGGAGAAGGTGACGCGGACCAGGACGACGGGCAGTTCACGGGCGCGGAAGGCGTCGGCGAGCCGGGCGGTCCGCGTGATGACGTCATCGATGGTGTGCGGGGTGCCGGGCAGGGCCCGGAGGCCGTTCTGCAGGTCGATGACGACCAGGGCGGCTTTGGGGTCGAGGGCGGTGAGGGTCATGTTGTCCGGATCTCCTTCGTCTCGTGTGCCGCTGTTTCGTGCGGCGGGATCGAATCGGGGTCGGGGTGCGGGTGGGGGAGGGGTCCTGATGGTCTGTCGGGGTGGCGTGGGAGCGGGGCAGGCGGGCGCTCCGTGGCCCGGGTCGCGGGTCAGCGTCCGGCCTGCTGCGGCCGGGGTGTGTCCGAGGCATCGTCCTCGGTGTCACGGGCATGGCCGATGCGGTGCAGCGAGCGGTCGGCGACGCTGACCACCAGGAACGCGGCGGCGACTGCGAGCAACAGCCAGCTGAGGTGGTGCAGTCCGCCGGTGGTGGCGCCGTGCCGGAAGAACGCGGCGTTGGCGGCGGAGGCGGCGAGCGCGCCGAGGTACATGAAGGTCCGCAGCAGCCCGGCCGACGACCCCATCCGGGCCGGATCGGCCTGGGCGTACAGGGCGTTCTGGTTGGCCAGGCCGTTGAGGCCCTGGGGAATGCCGATGACGGCACCGATGGCCGCCAGCAGCCAGAGGGGACTGGCCGCGTCGGCGAACAGCAGCGCCGCACAGCCGACGAGCTGGACCAGCGATCCGACGACGAGTTTGCCCCGGACCGCGGCGCGCCGCCCGGTGATCGCGGTGACGGCCACGGCCGTCGCCGACATCGGCAGCAGCACCAGCCCGGCCGCCTCGGCGCTGAGCGAGCGGCCCTCCTCCAGCCACTGGGTGAAGCCGTAGAGGAAGGCGTAGGTCGTGGTGTAGGCGAGCAGTTGGCGGCCGTAAGTGGCCAGCAGCGGGGCATTGCCGCGCAGCACCCTGAGGTCGATGAAGGGCTCGGACGTGCGCAGTTCCCGGGTGGCGAACGCGACACCCGCGAGCAGGCCGATCAGCGGCAGGTACCAGGTGGTGGCCCGCGGGTTCATCAGGAACAGCATGAAGCTGGTCAGCGTGATGGCGAACAGTGCCATCCCGGGCACGTCCGTGCGCTGCGCGGGGCGCACACCACTGGTCTCCTTGAGGGCGGACAGCCGCGGCAGGTGCAGTGCACCCAGGACCAGACAGGCCACGGACAGCGGCACGTTGATGCCGAAGATCAGGTGCCAACCACCCGCGGAGATCAGCAGTCCGCCCAGGGTCGGGCCGATCACCGCGATGACCTGGCCGCAGACCGACAGGGCGGCCAGGATGCCGCTCGGGCTGCGCAGGCCCGTGCGGTCGGACTCGGCGCGCAGCAGGAACATCGACGCCGGATACGCCGCCGACGTCCCGAACCCCAGCATCACCCGGGAGAGGACCAGCACCCCCAGGTTCGGGGCGAGCACGCCCAACAGCCCGGCGAGACCCACCAGCGCGGTGCCCGTCAGGTACAGCAGACGCGGACCGTAGGAGTCCACCAGGCGACCGATCACCGGTTGCCCGACCGCGGTGGCCAGGTACAACGCGGAGACCAGCCAGGCGGTTTGCGAGGGCGGGGCGCCGAATGCCTGCCCGATCGGGATCAGGGCCACGGCGAGCATCGAGGAGTTGATC
The DNA here is from genome assembly GCF_042886435.1 of Streptomyces sp. NPDC058000. NCBI lineage: Bacteria > Bacillati > Actinomycetota > Actinomycetes > Kitasatosporales > Streptomycetaceae > Streptomyces > Streptomyces sp. NPDC058000. Next base: position 139,333 of record NZ_JBHVQS010000005.1, on the reverse strand, counting down.
GGGTTGAGGATCGAACCCAGGATCATCGGCGCGACCAGCTTCCGGTCGAACCCGCCGCGGTCCGCGGTGCGGCGCGTCGCCCGTATGCGCGAGGCGAGTCCCGTCACGGCTGGGCCACCCCCGAAGCCTGCGCCGGGGTGAGGCCCCCGTCGGCGGGCCGCTCCTTCACCCGCCGTTTCAGACCGCTGAACGTGACCCGCGCATCGGCGGCCGCAGGGACCGCCGACTCGGGAAGGAGGCCATCGATGCTCTCGCTCTCGCTCATGCTCCGACGCTAAATATATTCAACCTGGACTGTCAATATCGCCTTGATCAATTGAGCTTGTTGATTGACCGAGTGTGAAAGTGAATCGGTTGCACTTTTTGAGTTGTTGCACTTATGGTGAGAGGGCGGGCGGATCGACGCGACCGACCTCAGGCGCGCTCCGGCAGTGCTTCGGAAGCGTTCCGGAAGCGCTCCCTCGAAGGTCCTCGGCATTCGAAGGCCCGCGGCATCCAAGGGAAAGGACCCCACCATGAAGACCAAACCCCGTATCGCGATCATCGGCGGCGGGCCGGCCGGTTTGCTGTGCGCGCGGATCCTGCAGGGGCACGGCATCGATCCGACCGTCTACGACGCGGACGCCGCCGTGGACTCCCGTGACTCGGGCGGTACGCTCGACCTGCACGCCGACTCCGGTCAGATCGCCCTGGAAGACGCCGGACTGATGGACGCCTTCACCGCGTTGGCCCGCGCCGAAGGCCAGGCCAAGAGCCGCCGCGACCAGCACGGCGCCGTCCTCGCAGAGTTCGTCCCGGCCGCGGAGGACGCGGCCGCCCCCGAGATCGACCGCGGCCAACTGCGCGTCATGGTCCACGACAGCCTGCGGCCGGGCACCGTCCGATGGGGACACAAGCTCCTGGGGGTGACCCCGGTCGGCGGCGGCGTGCACCGCCTCGCCTTCGCCGACGGCGCCACCGCCGAAGCGGACCTCGTCATCGGCGCCGACGGCGCATGGTCCACGGTGCGGCCCCTGCTCACCGACGCCGCGCCGCAATACCTGGGCGTCGCCTTCCTCGACGCCCGCTACGACGACGTCGACACCCGACACCCCGTCATCGCCGCGATGGTCGGCGACGGGCACCTGTTCGCCACCGACGGCGACGGCCGTGCAGTGATCGTCCAACGCAACAGCAACGGCGTGGTCCGCGGCTACGTGGCGTTCCGCGCCGAGCCCGACTGGCACGTCGGGGCCGACTTGGACCTCACGGACCGGGCCGCCGTCCGAGCCCACCTCCTGCGGGAGTTCAGCGGCTGGTCCACGGACCTGCACCCGCTGCTCACCGACAACGACGGCGACTACGTACCCCGCTCCTTCTGGGCCCTGCCGGCTCCGCTGACCTGGGACCACGTCCCCGGCGTCACCCTGATCGGCGACGCCGCCCACCTCATGGCGCCGTTCGGCGGCCACGGCGCCAACCTCGCCCTGCTCGACGGCGCGGAACTCGCGCACGCCCTCGCCGAGGAAGCCACCGTCGACGACGCGATCGCGCGCTACGAGGCGACGATGTTCCCCCGCTCCGGAGAGCTCGCCGCGGGGGCGAACGAAGGACTCAGGGGGTTCTTCGCCACCACCTCACCGGATGCGCCGCACCTCCCCCCGGACCACGCACAGGAGCACGAGAACTACCTGGCCAGGGCGGCGGAGTACCGACGCCGACGGGCCGGAGAAGAGCGGATCGAGCGCTGAGCGACCGCGGCGAAGTACCGCACGCGCGGGCAACTGCCGGACGGAACCGGCGAATTGGGTGGATCACCGCTCGGGCCGGAGCCGGCCCGGATCACTTCCCGGCGGGCTCGTCGCGGTGCGCCGACCATCCGTGTTCGAGCAGGTCGAAGGCCCGCTTGACGGCGGCGTCGGGGTCGGGGCTGCCGTGGCCGAGGTCGCGGGCCTCCAGGGCGAAGCGGGCGAGTGCCCGGCAGGTCGGGTCGTCGGCGGGCGCACCGCTCTCGTCGGCGATCGCCGCCGCCAAGTCGACCTCGTGCTGCAACCACATGCGGCGGGCGTAGTCGCGCAGCGCCGGGGTGTGGTCGACGAGCTCCAGGAACCGGGTGAAGCACGGATCGGCATCCGCCCCCTTGGGGAGCCGGGCGCGCAGGACGTGGTCGCGCAGGGCGCCCGGAATGGACTGCCCGGCCGGGCGGTGCCGCACCGCGGCGAGCAGGGCGGCCTTGATCTCGTCGCCCTCGTCGAAGACGAGCGCCTCCTTGCTCGGGAAGTGCTTGAACAGCGTGGTGGTGGACACGTCGGCGGCCTCGGCGATGTCCCGGATGCCCACCTGGTCGTAACCGTGCTCCACGAAGAGCCGAAGGGCGGCGTCGGCCAGCGCCTTCCGCGTGGCGGCCTTCTTGCGCTCACGCCGACCCAGCGGCGCGCGCTCACTCGTGGCATCGGTCATGGCGCCATCATACGGTCGGGGTGACCGACACAAAAAGTTGCACGAATGAACCCACTGGCCGGCCGTCCGGGTCACGTCATGGTCCCGGACCATGACGTGACCCGGCACCGGGACAGGCGATTCCCTCGCCGGGCTCTTCACACCCCGAGAACCAGCGGCTCACGGGGGACCCCCGAGCTGAGCAGGGCCCGCAACGGCGTGGCGAGATCACGGGGAGAGAACAGCTCGGGACCGCGATAGGCGGAGATCTCGGCCGGACGCCACCACTGCGGACCGACGATGTGCTCCGCCGCGAGTTCCGCATCGGTCAGCGCACCGCGCGGCGCGAACCAGGCGGTCCGCACGAGGAGGTAGTCGTTGACCACGCCGTCGTGGCCCACCGCGTAACCAGGGCCGCCGACTTCCTGGTGCCACACGTGCGGCGGGTCGTGCTCCACCGCGAGGCCCACTTCCTCGCGCTGTCCGCGGCGCAGGGCGGCCAGCGGCCGTTCGTGCTGCTCGATCCCTCCGCCGGGGGCCGCCCAGACCGTCGTTCCCGTCTCCGGTACCACTTGTCTGCACAGCAGGATGCGCTCGGTTTCGTCGAGCACGAGCGCGCGGACCGAGCGGCGCAGCCGCAACGGAGGCATCGGGTCGGGCCGGGCGCGGTCAGTGGCGCCCGGTGCCTCCGCCGCCACGACCGCTGCTTACGGCACAGTGGCGATATGACCACCGAAGACAACGGCCGGTTGGCCCGGGCCCGCGTGGCGACCAGGCTGCCGGCGCAGGACCTGGACCGGGCACGGCGTTTCTACTCCGAACGGCTCGGGCTGGAGCCCGTCGACGAACGACCCGGCGGGCTGTTGTACCGCTGCGGGGGTGCGGAGTTCCAACTGTTCCGGTCCGCGGGTGCCTCGTCCGGAACCTTCACCCAGATGTCGTGGCAGGTCGACGACATCGAGGTGGTCGTGGCCGAACTCAAACGGCGCGGTGTGGTGTTCGAGGACGTCGAGCTGCCCGCGGTGTACGGCGGCGGCCGGACCCGGGACGGGATCGTCGAGGTCCAAGGGCACTACGCGAGTTCGGGTGCCCGGGCGGACCGTGGTGCCTGGTTCCGCGACAGCGAGGGCAACATGCTGGCCATCGGCCAGCCGGTGTTCTGAAGCGGGGCACCGGCTGGCCGGAGCGGCCAAGGCCCCCTTCGGTACGGGGTGCCGAAGGGGGCCGGTTGCGGTGTCGACTGTCCGGGCTCGTTCGGCTAACGGTTCTGCGCCCACCACACCGCGAAGCCGATGACTGCGGTGCCGCACGCATAGGACGCGCCGCGCAAGAAGTTGGTGGCAACGAGCCGACCGTAGCGGCGCCATGGGTTCGGGAAACGGTGGGGTGTCGGCGGACGGCCCTCCATAGTTTGCATCGGGAGCCCCTCTCGTGAACGCGGAGGACAGCGGCGGTTCCACGTGGGGAGCCCGATCGGGCAGCGTCGGCCGTCGTACTGCCTGGCGCCGGGCTCCCTTGCGTTGAGTAAAAGCTTACGAGGTTGTGCGCTTGTGAACCTGTCGTTCTCTCGGCGCGTCCCGACGGGATTTGCCGAACAGGCCGCGAAACGGCCTGGATCCTGCGCACGGCGCTCGACGTGACAGACGGAGTGGGGGACCCCCGGCTGGCGCGCGCCGCATCCGCGGGCGCGCGCCGGTGCCGCGGTCACAACTGGAAGCTGGGCCAACAACTCCCCTCATTCCAGACCGACTTGATGCCGCAAGCCCGCCCCGCCGGCCGTGCTCGCCCTGGGTCTCGATCGGGCTGTGGCGTGCGATGACTGTGGGGTGAGGGAAGGGTGGCGGGGGAGGAGCGGCCCCGTCCCCGGCCTTCACGTCGGGGACGGGGTCAATCCCGCGCCTCACCGCCTGTGGGTTCTGCCTGCTCATCGGATGTCGCGGTCGCGGTCGCGTGCGCGGGAGTGGTGAGGGCGTGGATCAGATGCGGGATCAGGTCTTGGGTGTGGTGGGCGGCGCCGTGGATGAGCCGCCGGGCCGTCAACCCCTCGAACAGGGCGACCAGCAGCCGGGTCAGGTCGTCGGCGGGGACCACCGGCCGGGAGCCGGTCCGGGCGAGTGCCGCCGTCAGTACCTCGGTCAGGCCCTGGGTGAGACGTTCCTCGTGGGCCGCGAGCTGCTGGGCGACGACCGGGTTGCGCGCCGCATGCAGGGTGAACTCCATGGACACCAGGAACCATTGCCGCTCCTCCCGAGTACGACCGGCAATCCGCTCCTGGAGCTGGACGAGGGCGTGCTTGCCCGGCTCCGGGCGGGCCGTCGCGTCTTCGAGCTCCGCCAGCAGGCGGCCGGTGTGGGTGTCGTAGAGGGTGAGGAAGAGCTCTTCCTTGTCGCGGTAGTTGGAGTAGAAGGCGCCGCGGGTCAGACCTGCGCGCTCGACGATGTCGCTGATCGAGGTGGCGTGGAAGCCCCTCTCGGTGAACAGCGCCCAGGCGCTCTCGGTGAGGGCGGCGCGGGTGAGCGGGCGGCGCCTGGTCGGTGACTTGGGCACGACGGGGTCCTTCGGCGCTGCCTGGGGCGGCGATCGATCGCGGTCAGTCCTGTTCAGCGTAGTCGTCGTAGAAGCCGCGTCCGGTCTTCACGCCCAGGTGCCCGGCGTCGATGTAGCGCTTGAGCAGCTCGCGCGGTCCGGCGGGCAGTGCGGGGTTCTCCGCGGCGTAGTGGTTCTCGATGTTCAGGACGACGTCCAGGCCGACGATGTCCATCGCCCGGAAGGGCCCGGCGGGCAGGCCGGTGTTGATCCGCCACATCGCGTCGATGTCCTGGGGAGTGGACACGCCCTCGGAGACGACGCTCAGGGACTCGCGCTTGATGGCGGCCCAGACGCGGTTGAATATGAAGCCGGTGCTCTCGCGGTGGGCCTCGAAGGGGAAGACCCCGTAGTGCGGCAGTTCCGCCAGGAGCAGGTCCAGGACCGCCCGATCGGTACGGCCGCTCGACATCAGGTCGACCGCCGACTGCCGGGGCGGCATGTAGAAGTGCATGTTGAGCACGCGTTCGGGGCGGGTCACCCGGTCGATGAAGCGGCTGGTCGGGTACGACGAGGAGTTGCTGGCCAGGATCGCGTCGGCGTCCGCGGCCGCGTCCAGCTCGGCGAAGACGCGCTTCTTCAGTTCCAGGCGCTCGGGCACCGCCTCGATCACCAGCCAGGCACCGGCCAACGCCTCGACCAGGTCGGTGGTGGCGGTCGCCGTGCCGGGCTTGCCACCCTCGATGCGCGCGGCGGTGTCGGTCGCGTTCTGCTCGACGTACGCCTGGGCGGCCCGCCCCGCCGCCGGCACCGGGTCGTAGATGCGGACCGTGCCGCCGCGGGTGGTGAACATCAGGGCGATGCGCCGGCCCAGGGTGCCCGCGCCGACGATGGCGACCGGCCGGGTGTGGAGGTCGGTGGGGAGGGTGAACGTCATGGCGGTCCTCTTCCTGTTCTGTGGGGTGGGGTGGTGTCGGTCCCAGGTGGGGTTCGACCCGGAATGGAGTAATCACTCGCCAGGTGCACAATGTGTCCGATATGTGGTGTGTGCAAATTGATCAGCAGCACCCACACCACCTCGCCCGGGAGAAATTCCGTGCGCCCCGAAGACGTCCTCCGTCATGGGCGACGTCGAGGGCTTCGGCCGCTAGCTGGAGTGTGGGCAGGTCATCGCCGTCCGTCACGGCGCCGAGCTCGGCGAATACCTGCACGCCATGCATCTGGATCACTTCGGGGCCACCGCCGCCGGCCGTGAGCTGAGCGCACGATCAAGGGGCCTGGCCCGGCCCGGCTACAGCTCTTCGGCCATGCCATGGCGCCCCTGGCCGGCCTCACCGCCCTGGAGGTCGTCTCGGCGAGCCACATTTTGCTGTCGCTGTCGCTGTCGCTGTCGCTGTCGCTGTTGCTGTCGAGGTCGCCGTCGCGCTGGGCCAGGAGTGAGGGGAGAAGTCCGGGGAAGACCCGGTCGAACTCCTCCAGGCGCAGGGCGTTCATGCGGGAGGTGCCGGCGTCCCGATGAGGTGGCCCTGTGCGTCGAGGCGATCGGCTTCAATCGCGCCGAGGTGCTGTTCCGCAGCGGCCACTCATCGAAGCCGTCAAGCAGTTCCCCGCCCGGCTCGGAACGGAGGCCGCGGGCGTAGTGGAGGCCGTCGGCGCCCGCGTGACGGGGGGCGAGATCGGCCAGGCGGTCAGTGTGGCCGCCGGCGTTCTCGATGAACGACTACGGCGTGTACGGCGAACGGGTGATCGTGCCCGCGGCCGCGGTCGTGTACCGCCCCGAAGGACTCGACGCGGTCGCCGGCGCCGCGGTCTGGATGCCCTACCCGACGGCGTACGGCGCCCTGGTGGAGGTCGGCGGCATGCGTGTAGGGGACACGGTTGTGGTGACCGCGGCCTTCAGCAGCGTCTTCGAGACGGTCACCGACCCGGAACGGCTGCACCGGGCCGAGGCGTTCGTCGCCTCCGGTCTGCGGACGGGGGCGTTCAAGTCCGTCGTGGACCGGGTCTTCGGCCTGGACGAGATCGCCGAAGCGCACCGCTACATGGAGGCGGGCGCCCAGGTCGGCAAGATCGTCGTTACGGCTGACCAACTGAGGGGGACGTTGGGCGGTGCGGCCGTGCGGTGCGGCGGCCCTGGGCGTCGTGTGCGCCGCGCCGCTGGAGTGCTCGCCCGGTTGGCGGGACGGATTGTTGGGCCGGGGCCGGCCGGGGTACCTCGCCAGGGTCACCGACCGCGCACCCGACCAGCCCGGGATCGAAGGAGCCGCCGTGAAGTTCGGTGTATCGGCCTTCCTCGCCGACCGAGGCATCGCACCGACCGCCCTGGGCGCGCCGTGGAGCAGCGGGGCCTCGACTCCATGTTCATCGCCGAGCACACCCACATCCCGGTGGACCGTCGTCCGCCGTACCCGGGCGGCGGGGAACTACCCGAGATCTACCACCGCACCCTCGACCCGTTCATCCGCCCTCGGCGAAGCCTGGCTGGCCAGCAGCGTCCCGCCCGACGAACTGGGACCGCAGATCGAGCGGATGCGGAACATCGCGGGCCGGGAGGTGCCGGTCACCGTCCACGGGGTGCCGCACGACCCGGAGGTCATCGAGCGGTACGCACAGCTCGACGTGGAACGGCTGCTGTTCCCCCTGCCGACGGTGCCGGAGGCCGAGACGCTGACGTACCTCGACCGGTTCGCAGACGTCGCGGGGCGTTTCCGATGAGCCGGACGGAGGAACGGTGCCGGCGATGACGAGCGAGCGGGCCCGGCAGTGCTTCGCGGCCTCGCGGGTCGCCTGCCTCGCCACCGTCGATGCCGACGGCCACCCGCACCTGGTGCCGGTCGTGTTCGCCTTGACGGGCGACACCCTTGCCTTCGCCGTGGACCACAAACCCAAGCGGACCACTGAACTGAAGCGGCTGGCCAACATCCGGGTCCGCCCCGCGGTCTGTCTCCTCGTCGACGACTACGACGAGGACTGGGACCGGCTGTGGTGGGCACGGGCGGACGGTACGGCGACGGTGCTGCCGCCCGCGGACGGGGCCGAGGCGCCTGAGGCGTCCGCGGAGTACGTGCGGCTGTTGGCCGCGAAGTACCGCTCGCAGTACGCCGACCGCCTACCGGAAGGGCCCGTGGTGGAAGTGGCGGTGGCTCGGTGGTCCGGCTGGCACGCCACATGAGGGCCGGCCCCCGGGACGCAGACGGCCCGGGGCCAGGCACCGAGCAGGTCAGCGCCTGGCCGGACAGGCAGGCACGAAGAAAGGCGCCAAGGGCAAGAAGACCGCGGCCGCAACCACCCCCCGTACCGACCGCCGCACCCGCCGACAAGCTGACCGGATTCCTCCGGCAACCGCCCGTCCTGGACCGGCTCGACGAGGCCGAACTCCTCGGCTGGTCGGTGGAGATCGTGCGCGCGGCGCGCCGCAACGGCTACCTCGCCTCCACCGCCGACGCCATCGCGGTGTTCGAGACCTCGATCCTGCTGGCCGACCCTGATAGCCACCCTGCGAGCGGGCGGCGCCGAACTGGCCCCGCTGCTGATCCGCGAGGCCGGACGGATCTTCCCAGGCCGGCTCGCTGCGCTCGACGACTGGGTCCCCCCCGTGGCGAGCACAGCCGGAACCGCAACCCGCCCACCCGGCACCGCGTGCGGACACCGGCCGCGGCGCCACGCTCCTCGCCGCCCACCCCGCGACCTGCGACGCACTGGCGGGCCTGGTCGGCTACGACGGCACCTGGGACACCGCGGAGCCTGCCCCGCACGGCACGGCACTGACCGCACACCATCCGGACACGGCCATCGCACTGGAGGCACTGTTGGCCGACTGACGACACCGCCGCGGTGGAAGCCCGCCCCCCTCCCACCGCCTGGCGACATCCCGTTGAAGACTGTCACTCCAGCCACTGGGGAGCACTGCATCACCCCCTCTAACGTCGGGACGTACTCGCCCCACTACGAGGCGCCGTGCCTGAAGGCGACCCACCGGGGCCCCTGCCCCACTCCCGAAAGGCACCACCGATGCAGTACCTCATGCCGATCGGCATCGGCCTCCTCTACGCGCTGCTGATGTCCCTCATCCGCGAACCGCACCGGCGTCGCTTCAACGCGGTCATGGTCGCCGGTGCGGGTGCCGCCTATCTCAGCAGTGGCGCCTTGGGCGGCTGGGAGTTCGCCTTCACCGCGCTCGCCACCTACGTCGCCTACCGCGGTCTGGATTCCTGGACCTTCATCGGCATCGGCTGGCTGCTGCACACCGCATGGGACGTCGTCCACCACCTCAAGGGCAGCCCCTTGATCCCCTTCGCGCACGACTCGTCCCTGGGCTGCGCGATCTGCGACCCGGTCATCGCGCTGTGGTGCCTGCGCGGCGGACCGAGCCTGCCCGAACTGCTCCGCAGAATGCGACGACGTGCGATGGCCTGAGGCCGCACGGACCTCCTGACCCGGCAGGCGTGCCTCACCCGGCGGCGGCTTCCTGGGGGTAGTCGGCGCCGAGTGTGACCTCGCGCCAGGTGTCCATGGTGGCCCTGAGCGAGTCGAGCCGTGCCTGGACGACGTCGAGTGCGACCTTGCCCAACAGCAGTCGCAAGGGGGGCTCTTCGGCCTCGACGGCACGGATGATCGCGGCAGCCGCGCGGGTGGGGTCGCCGGGCTGGCGCCCGTACGTGGCCAGGGTGCTGGTGCGCCGTGCCCCGGCGGTCGCCGCGTAGTCGTCGATGGTGAGCGCGGACTGCCGCATGGAGGGGCCGGACCAGTTGGTGCGGAAGGCGGCGGGTTCCACGAGCGTGACCTTGATGCCCAGCGGAGCGACCTCGGCGGCGAGGGATTCGGAGAGCCCCTCCACGGCGAACTTGGTGGCGTGGTAGTAGCCGGTGGCGCCGAAGGCGGCCAGGCCGCCGAGCGAGGAGACGTTGACGATGCGGCCGGCACGGCGGGCGCGCATGCCGGGCAGTACGGCACGGGTGACATCGAGCAGGCCGAAGACGTTGGTGTCGAAGAGGGCGCGGACCTGGTCGTCCTCGCCCTCTTCGATGGCGGCGAGGTAGCCGTAGCCGGCGTTGTTGACCAGGACGTCGATGCGCCCGAGCGTCGCTTCGGCCTGGCCGACCGCCGCCCTGACCTGCTGCGGGTCGGTGACGTCGAGGGCCAGTGGAAGGGCCCGGCCCGCATGGTCCGCGACGATGTCGGCGACCTGCTCGGGGTCACGGGCGGTGACGACCGCGTGGTGGCCGTGTTCGAGGACGGCGGTTGCCAGTGCCCGGCCCAGACCGGTGGAGCAGCCGGTGATGAACCAGGCGGGGGGCTGACGGTCAGACATGGGAAAGGGACTCCTTGGTTGTGCGGACAAAGGGAACGAGAGGGTGGAGGTGAGGGTGAGGGAGCGGGGACTGCTGCCGCCATGGCCTGACGGAGGCTCACTTCTTAACCGGAAGTGGACTGTTCGGACGGCGTCGGATCCTGATGGGGCACTTCCGCGGCCAGACTTCCCAGGAGGGCGAGTGCCTGTTCCGACGGGCTGCCCGAGGCCGCCTGGTAGACGACCAGTTGCTGACCGGGGGCACTGTTGACGGTCAGTGACTCGTAGTCGAGGGTCAGCTCGCCCACCAGGGGGTGTCGGAAACGTTTGGTCTCGTGGGTCTTCTGGCGGATGTCATGGCGGGCCCACAGTCGACCGAACTCCTCGCTCTTGAGCGACAACTCGCCGACCGTACAGACGAGTTGGGGGTCATCGGTGTCGGTTCCCGCGGCCGATCGCAACCCGCCCACGGTATTGGCCGCCACCCGTTCCCAGTCCGGATAGAACGCTCGCGCATCCGGGTCGAGGAACACCAACCGCACCAGGTCATCGCTGTAGGTGTGGCCGGCGAACAGGGCCCGTCCCAGGGAGTTGTGCGCCAGTACGGTCAGGCAGTGCCCCAGGACCACGGCCGGAGTGCGGTGCCAGCCCGCCATCATCCGCAACAAGGCCGGGCTGACGTGCTCCGGATGCGCCCGGGCACGAGGCCGCGAACGACCGGTCTCCGGAACGGGTCGTGCCAGTCGGTGCAGATGATCCGCCGCGTCCCCGTCCAAGTGCAGCGCCCGGGCCAGGGCCTCGACGACCTGCACCGAGGGGTGCCGTTCACGGCCCTGCTCCAGCCGTACGTAGTAGTCGGTGCTGACCCCGGCCAGCATGGCGACTTCTTCCCGGCGCAGGCCCGTCACCCGGCGCCGACGGGAGACCGGCAGTCCCGAGTCCTCGGGCCTGACCAGTGCACGGCGGGCACGCAGATACTCCCCGAGCGGGTTCGCACTGTTCATGACCGCAACCCTAGGCACGGGGGAGCAGGTTGCGGGACCCCGGAAGGTGGCCGTGGCACTCCTACGATGACGCCTCCTGCGAGCAGCTCTGCCTGGTCACGGGAGCGCTCCCGCCGCATCGTCGAGCCATGACTGATTTCTTCCCCACCGGCAACACCAGTGGCGGCCTGCCCGCCCCGACCCTGGCCGGCCGGGTCGCGGTCGTGACCGGCGCCTCCAGTGGCATCGGCGCGGCCACCGCCCGCCGCCTGGCCACCAGCGGGGCCGCCGTCGCCCTCCTCGGCCGCCGCACGGACCGCCTGGAAGCCCTGGCCGACCAACTCCGCCGCACCACCACCGGACCCGTCCTCCCGGTGACCGCCGACCTGGCCGACCCCGAAGCCATCGACACCGCCGCCCGTACCGTGACCGCGACCCTCGGCCGCGTCGACCTTGTGGTGGCCAACGCCGGGGTGATGCTCGGCGCCCCCTTCGAGACCGCCGGAACCGACGAGTGGGACCGCATGATCGACGTCAATCTGCGCGGCCTGCTGCACACCGCCCGCGCCTTCACCGCCGATCTCCTCGCCGCCGCGGCCGAAGGCCGTCCCGCGGATCTGGTGCACGTCGGATCGGTGGCCGGCCACACCCGCTTCCCCGGCTGGTCGGTCTACTGCGCCACCAAGTCCGCGGTGGCCCACCTGACCCGGAACCTGCGCGCCGAACTGGGCCCCCGCGGCGTCCGGGTGAAGAACATCGAACCCGGCGTCACCGCCACGGAACTCGGACGCGACATGCAGGACGCCACCATGCAGACATCCCTGGCCCGCATGCGGACCGACCTGCACCCACTGACCGCTGAGGACATCGCCGATGCCCTCGCCTTCGCGGTCTCCGCGCCACCGCACGTCAACGTCGCCGAACTGGTCGTCGTCCCTGTCCAACAAGGCTGACCCCCGCCCCCGTCCCGCAGCTGACCTCGACCGGGTCGGCTGCGGGTCACCGACGGCACCGTGATGGGCCTCCTCTACAGGCCCGCTCGCCACCGGGATGGACGGATCCTTCCTGGTCACTTAGCGTTCGGCGCATGACAGAGCGACGCGCCATCCTCAGCGGCTCGACCTTCGAGGAACAGATCGGCTACGCCCGTGCCGTGGTCGACGGTGACTGGGTGCACGTGTCCGGGACGACCGGATTCGACTACGCCACCATGACCATCGCCGACGACGTGGTGGTGCAGGCCGAGCAGTGCCTGCGCAACATCGAGGCCGCGCTGAGCGAGGCGAAGTGCACCTTCGCCGACGTGGTCCGGGTGCGCTATCTGCTGCCCGACCGCGCTGACTTCGAGCCCTGCTGGCCGGTGCTGCGCCGCTACTTCGGCGAGGTGCGGCCGGCCGCCACGATGATGGTGTGCGGCCTCGCCGACCACCGTATGAAGATCGAGATCGAGGTGTACGCCCGGCGGGCCACCGTCTGACGGACCGTGAGATCGGGGCCGGCGCGACGGGGCTGCCGCACGCCGACCGCCCGAGGACTCATCACGGCCACCAGCCTGGCCCTCGGAGACGGCGCGGCCGCAGGCGGGCGGCATCCGGGGGCCTGGACGGACGGTCGACTCGGTGGTGTTCAAAGTTGGGGCAATGGACAGGCAAAGTTCTTGTCATGTCCATTCAACGCGCGTAGCGACGGGCGCGGCAAGTGCGGTTTCCTCGAAAGGAGTCTCTCCAACCCCCCACATTTCAGGAGACCTTGATGCCTCGCGCTGCCCTCGGCCTGTCCGCCGCCGCCGTGATAGTCGTCGGCCTGGCCGCCGCTCCGGCGCTCGCCGAACCGCCGGCCCCGCCGTCAACCTCGACCACCCGCACCGAACTCGCGGCCCTGACGGTGGCCACCCCGCATTCCATGGACGGCTACGCCCGCGACAAGTTCTCCATATGGGCCAAGCAGCCCGACGGCTGCACCACCCGCCAGGAGGTCCTCGCCCGCGACGGCAAGGACGTCCAGGACAAGCCGGGAAGCTGTCAGCCGGCCAGCGGTTCGTGGTATTCCGCGTACGACGACGCCACCGTCACCGAAGTCGCCCAGGCCACCATCGACCACATGGTCCCCCTCGCCGAAGCCTGGCGGTCCGGTGCCGACAGCTGGACCCCCGACCAGCGCAAGGCATTCGGGAACGACCTGAAGGACCCTCAGCTGCTCATCGCCTCGGAATCCTCCAACAGCTCCAAGAGCGACAGCGGGCCCGCCGACTGGAAGCCGACCAACCACGCCTTCTGGTGCAGCTATGCCAAGGACTACACCCACGTCAAGTCCGTCTGGAAGCTGACCACGACCGACGGCGAGAAGAAGGCACTGGCCTCGATGCTCGACAGCTGCACCAGCTGACCCGACAGTGACGCGCCTCCCACGCATGCCCTGGGGCTCGGCCTGTGTGGGAGGCGTCGCGCGGTGCAACTGCCAGGGTAAACCGCCCGGTGGGCCAACCGGCCCACCCTGTGGGGCGACGGCGGCCATGCGCCGTTCTGGGCGCGGCGCCCCTGAACGGCCGGCCTGAACGCGCTCGGCCCGCCGATCCGGGCGGCCGCGCCCGGCCCGCCAAGGTAACCGCTGATCGGCTGGTGCGCCTGCCGCCCCGCCAAGGCCGGGGTCACGGCCGGGCGCCCGGGCACCGCCCCCTCGCGCAACCAGACCCTCCGCACGCAACGGGCTCCGGTAACAGTGTTTCCGTTGCCCTACAGTGTTACCCATGAGCACGCTCTATCAAGACGCGCTACGCGCCGGCCAGGACGCCGTGCGCACCACGATCCTCGATTGCGCCATCAACCTGCTGGTGACGGACGGACCCGCCGCGTTGACCATGCGGCGGATCGCCACCGACATCGGCTCCTCGACCAAGGTCCTCTACACCATGTTCGGTGGCAAGGAAGGGCTGATCGATGCGCTGTACCAGGAGGGCTTCGCGCGACTGCGCCGGGTTCAGGAACAAGTACCGCGTACGGAAGACCCGTTGACACACCTCACCCATATCGGGGTGGCCTATCGGGAGCACGCGCTCACCGAACCGGCTTACTACCGGGTCATGTTCGAGCAGACCGTACCGGGCTTCCGACCGAGCGCGGAGGCCCTCGCCGTCGCCGAGACCGCCTTCGACGCCTCGGCCGCCGCCGTGGCCGCCTGTATGGAGGCCGGGATCTTCCAGCCGGGCGATGCCCGTGAGGTATCGAAGATCTTCTGGGCGGCATCGCACGGCGCGGTGAGTTTGGAGATCGCCGGACACTTCCCGCCGGAGGACGGCGGGCGGCGCTATGACGCTCTGATGGCGGCGGTGGCGCGGGCGTTCAGCACCCCACGCGAGTCGACGAACGAGGGACAGGCGACATGACCACCACGGTCAACCGCTACCTGTCGGGGAACTTCGCCCCGGTCGCCGAGGAAGTCACCGCCTACGACCTGCCCGTGACCGGGCGGATTCCGACCCATCTCAACGGCCGCTATCTCCGCAACGGCCCCAACCCGCTGGGCATCGAGGACGCCGCCGCACACATCTGGACCCTCGGCGCAGGCATGGTCCATGGGGTGCGTATACGGGACGGGCGCGCCGAGTGGTACCGCAACCGCTGGGTCCGTTCCGGCATCGTCGCCGACCACCTTGGCGAGCCGCGCCGCGGCACACCGGTCGACGAACAGTTGGACATCTCGCCGAACGTGCAGGTCGTGGGCTTCGCGGGCAGCACCTTCGCCCTCATCGAGGGCGGCATCCGCCCGTACGAACTCACCTACGAGTTGGAGACCGTGGGGCCCTGCGACTTAGGGGCGACCCCGGAGGGGTACAGCGCCAACGCCCACTCCCTCTTCGACCCGCGCACCCGCGAACTGCACTCGCTCGCCTTCCGCTACGGCTCCGACAACGTCCAGCACATCGTCATGGACGACTCCGGCACGGTGCGGCGGACCACCACCATCGAGGTCCCCGGAAACCCGTACATGCACGACTTCGCGCTGACCGACCACTACGTGCTGCTCTTCGACTCACCGGTGGTGTTCAGCCCCGCGCATCTGTCCACCGGGGTGCCGTTCACCTGGGACGACCGCCGCGGCGCGCGCGTGGGGGTACTGCCGCGCGAGGGCGGTGAGGTGCGCTGGTTCGCGCTCACGCCGAGCCTGGTGGGGCACACCCTCAACGCCTACGAGAGGCCGCACGGGGACCTGAGCGGGCCGGGCACGGCCGGTTGTGACATCGTCATCGACGTGATCCGGCATCCCGAAGGGTTCGACATCAGGGACGTCGGGTCCAGCCGGCCCACATTGGACCGGTGGACGCTCGACCTGACGGCGGGAACGGTCCGGGAAGAATGCCTCGACGACCGGGCCCAAGAATTCCCCCGCCTCAACTCCCGCTATACGGGCCGCCCTTACCGGTACGGCTATGCCGCAGCGGTCGAGCTCTACGCCCCGCCCGCCGGCCCGGACGACGACCGGCCGGACGAGGGGTTCAGCAGTGCGCTGCTCAAACATGATCTGAGCCGGGGCACGACGGAGGCGCATGAGTTCGGGCGGGACGAGGCCGTGGGGGAGGGGGTGTTCGTCGCGGCGGAGTCGCCGGCGGCGGAGGACGACGGGTACGTGATGGCGTACGTCTTCAACCCGGAACGGTCCGCATCCGACCTGGTGATCCTCTCGGCACAGGACTTCGGCGGCGAACCCATCGCCCGGATCCACCTGCCGGTGCGGGTGCCGTTGGGCCTGCACGGAAGCTGGGCTCCCGAGGACGAGCGGTGAACGGGTGCCGTCGTCCCGGCTGCGTGGTGCGGCGGTAGCGTCCCGGAGCCCACGAGGCGCGGACTATGGGTCGTGGGTCGTGGGCCGCGGGCTGTGGATCGCCCGGGAGCCGTTGCCGGATGAGGCCGCGCCGCCGCCCGGGGAGTCCCGTCCGGGTCGGTGGTTACAGGGCAGGATGCTTCCGGCTGGGGCCTACAGCTCGGGTCTACGGCTCGCTCGGGCCTACCGCTCCGATCCGGGCATCGTCTCGGTGATGAGGCCGGCGAGCTGGTGCAGTTGCGCCGCGAGCGCGCGGCGCTCCCGGGGGGGTGAACCGGGACAGTGCACGTGACTGGCGGGCGCGCAGTTCGGTGCGCATGGCGGCGAGTCGACGGGCGCCGTCTTCGGTGAGGTGGTTGAGGACCTGGCGTTTGTCCTGGTCGGAGCGTCGCCGGGTGACCACGCCGTTGGCTTCGAGCTGTTTGAGCATGCGGGTCGCGGTCGGGACGCTGACGTCGGCGTAGGCGGCGAGCTGGCCGACTGGCAGCCCGTCGCCCCGGACGTCGTCGGCCAGCGGGTCGAGGAGGGCCAGCTGCGCCATGGACAGTCCGGCCGACGACCGCCCGACGGTGGCCGACCGCGAGCGGCGCATGGCATAAACAGCTGGTCAGCGGCGTGCGCCAGCTCCCCGCCTGGAGCGCGAGCAACGCGATCGCGATGATGGACCAGGAGGGCATCGCCACCGGCGTGCTCTCCGTCACCTCGCCAGGCGTCCACCTCGACCGCGACGCCGACGCCCGCGCCCTCGCCGTCAACGAGTACGCGGCCGAAGTCGTCAAGGACCACCCCAACCGCTTCGGCCACTTCGCCAGCGTCCCCCTGCCCGACGTCGACGCCTCCATCGCCGAGGCCACCTACGCGCTCGACACCCTCGCCGCCGACGGAGTGGTGCTGATGTCCAACGCCCACGGCCGCTACCTGGGCGACCCCGACTTCGAGCCGCTCTGGGTCGAACTCGACCGACGCCGAGCCACCGTCTTCGTCCACCCCGCCCAGCCCCCGATGCCACTGCTGCCAGGCACCCCCGCCCCGCTGGCCGACTACGTCTTCGACGCCACCCGCACCGCCCTCAACCTGGTGCTCAACGGCGTCATGAACCGCTACCCGCACGTGCGCGTGATCCTCTTCCACGGCGGCGGCTTCCTGCCCTATGCCGCCTACCGCTTCTCCGGCCTGGCTCCCCTCGCCGTGGACCCGGACCGCAACACCGAGGACGTCCTGCGCGACCTGAAGCGCTTCTACTTCGACACCGCCTTGCCCGCCAGCCCCAGCGCCCTGCCGGCCCTGCTCGCCTTCGCCGAACCCGGCCACGTCCTCTACGGCAGCGACTGGCCCTTCGCACCCCAGGACGCCGGCAGCTACTACAACCACTACCTGGAGACCTACCCCGACTACACCCCCGGCCAGGCAGACGCCATCAACCGGACAAACGCCGAAGCGCTCTTCCCGCGCCTCGCGGACTGATCCCCACCCCGCTCGCACGGACGGCCCGCCGCGAGCCACGGCCCCCATCGGATCGCCGGGCGATCGGCACAGCCACCAGACTCCTGCGCACTCCTGCGCACTCCTGCACACTCCTGCGCACTTCTGCAGACGCCTGGAAGTCGACTCACAGCCAACCGACTTGTGGACTCTGTGCCCGCGACTGCCCCGCGAGTTTCCGGGATCCTCAAGTCATACGGGTTCGGCGTTCACCGGTCGACAGAAGCTGGTCGACCAGCACGGCACGGCACCGCGCAACCGACCGTGTAGTCGGGCGAAGGCGGCCGGGCCCGGGGAGTGTCCCGGGCCCGGCCACCGGCAGGCGACCGCGAGAGGCGTTCGTAGACGGTCTGCTGCGGCCCGCACCACTCGTGCAACGCGCCACCAGAACGATCCGGTTGGCGGTCCCGACACGAGCCTGCCTGATCGGAGACCCGTCTGATCAGAGGCCCGCCTGATCAGAGGAACTGTGACGACGCGCCTTGACCTGGCCCACGTTGCCACCACCTCGCGGGCATGTCCTAGCTCGGGTTGAACATGACGCTGGAGAAACGCGCGCCGGACGGTGCGGACTGTCCCGGGGCGAGGCGCGTCAGGTGTCCCCGGCAGCTCTTGCCGGCGTACACGGCGAGGGGCCGCTTCGTCGAGTTGCGTGCGCCGCGGGCCTCTTGGCTCATGTTGAAGCACTTCCTGTCCGGCGGGTTCTGGAGGGAGTACGACTTGCCCTTGGGCCCGACCCACCCGAACGTTCCGTTCGTGGCGACCGCCGTACCGGCGGGGAGGACGAGGCTCAGAGCAATGCTGCTGAGGCCGATGGTAATCCGGTGGAACGGACGCATCATGTGCCTTTCTTGGGCAGGAGCGACAATTGACACCCGGACCAACGGTTGAGCCGATCAGAAGAAACGGTCTGGACGGCCGACGCGGCAGCCCGGCACCATCCGGCCGGGCACGGGCCGATGCCGTGCCCGGCGACGCCACCTCTCCGGTAGCAGCGGGGACCAGGGACGTGGGTTCACCGGTGACAGTGGCCCTGACAAGGGAAGTTGACTGCCCATCAGGCATTGCCGGCTCGTCATCCTCTCTTGAGCTCCTCATGCAACGTTGGTTGCAGTCGGCGCCAGCAGATGAGCGAGCATGCGCGGGTGAGGAATGCTCGATCCTCGACCACAACTCATCGCCAGTCAGCCAGGTTTGAGGGTTCCGTTTGCTCACACCCCAGCAACGGACCAACAGACACGCCCACCCGAAGGATCTGGCTACTCACGTTGTGTTGGAAGCTCCTATCGGGCCCGTTAGGTTTCTTGCCAGGGCCAGGGCCAGGGCCAGGGCCGGCTGGATGGTGAGCCTGTTCGGCGAACGGGCTGGTCGGTCAGCGGAAGGTGAGGGTTTGGCCGGGGTGAATCAGGTGGGGGTTGCGTTCCAGGACGACCTTTTTCTGGCGGTACAGCTCCTGCCGTGACTCACCGTGGGCGCCGCCGATGCCGGCCAGGGTGTCACCGGGTTGCACGATGTAGCGGTTGCTGCTGGGGTCCGGCTGGCGGCCGGGCGGGCCAGCCGGAGTGGGCTGGTCGGGGCAGGCGTTCGGGCCGGCGGAAGAGGGCTGTACCGGCAGGGGGGTGAGGGGCATGCAGACGGGCGTGGCGAGGCCGACGAGTTCCACCAACCCCACGCCGCCAGTGGCGGGATGGTCTTCGACCAGTTGTTGGCCAGCCAGGCGTTGCCCGAGGCGTCAATCTGTACCGCGGTGAGGTCCTGGATCGCGTTGTTGCGGAAGCCCTGCGCGGGGGACAGCACGGTGCCGGTGGAGGCGCCGGGCGGGCAGGCCGCGATGCTCGTGCCGCACAGCAGCGACACCGACGCGCTGCCGAAGCCGGCGACCCACACGCGGTCCTGCCCGTCGATGGCGATCCACCAGTGTGAGCCCCCACCGACCCTTGGAACGATCTGCTATGGACGGACCTCATCGGCTTGAAGTCCCGGCCCAAGATGGTGACGCTGCCACCGACCTTGCCGAGCGAACTGCTCTGCCGCGTCCCCATCAGTTGGTCGAAGTCGATGTGGCTGTTGGTGACCCAGGTTCGGTCGTCCTGGGGTGTGACTGCCTGGCTCACCGGTTCGGAAACGCCGCCGACAACGGGGGCCGTGAGCGCCATTACCCGACGGACATGGCGGACGTAGCGGATGTGGAGTGGGCATCGGTTCGGTCGCTGCCGCCGATGCCGGGCTGGATGCGCGGCCGGGGGCCAGCCGGAGGCGTACTGCCACCGACAGATGCTGGATGCGATCCGTTCCCTGGTGGACAAACGGCATCAAGTGGCGGTCGATGACCGGGGACTTCCCGCCGTGGGACCGGGTGTACGCGTTCTTCCGCCGCTGGCGCGACAACGCCCCGGCCAAGGAGTTCCATGATCGGCTGCGCGCGACCCAACAGACCACCACTCCCACGGAACCACCGCTCCCATCCCCGACCAGCGGATACGCGTCGATCACGTCCGGAAGGACAGCAGCTTCTTACGCTGCCGCAGGTGCGAGTGATAGTCGTCGTTGACGTAGTTGGCGACATTGAAATTGGAGGCGCAACCGTCCGGCTTGGTGTCGGTGATCGTCACCGTGTCACCGTTCGCCTTCCAGTCCACCTTGCCGCCCTTGAAGCCTGACGTCCCCGGCGGCACCGCCGGCGATGCCTGTGCGGTCCCCGCCCCGGCAAGCCCGAACGCGAGCCCGGCGGCAGCCACGCCCGCCACGACCGACATCCGTGCCGTGCGCATCTTGAGGCGCTTGATGTGAAGTTCTCCCATTTCTCATACCGGTCTGCATTCCGTTTACGCGTTGCCGATCGGTAAACGTCCCTCCAAAATGCCGGAACGCGGAGGGTGGGTCGTGAGCGCTACGTGCACAACTGCGTTGGCAATGAGTCCACTCGTGGCTGTGGCGGGCCTGATGCCGGTGGTCTTCGGGCGTGGTGCCGTAGGCGGCGCGGTTGGCGCGGCTGAAGTCGGTTGCGAGGGGGACCCCCAGCGGATGGCATGGCGATGGCGATGGCGTGGATGGGGATGGCGCGGAGCGCCGGGCCGGAGAGGTTGCGACGCACAGCCATCGTCGCGCGTGCGTCGCCCTGTACGGCGGTTACCTGCTCCGCGCCGCCCTGACCCCGGCCGTCCGTGACCTCAACTGTCCGTGGCCTCAACCGTCCCCGGCCGTGCCCGCCCCGGGCCGCCCCGCCGCTGGTCGGGTCCGGCCGCCTTCGCTGCTGGTAGGTCCGGGCTGCCTCGTTCCTGGTGGATCTAGGTTGTTTTGTCGCCGGTGTGGTTGTGGGTGCGGGGAGGGTGTGGGTGTTGGTAATTGGCTGAGGGAGGTGTTTGTCGGGTGGGGATGGTGGTGTTGAGGGGTCTGGGAGAGTCCGGGGTGGAGGGGAGTGTGTTGCTTGTGTCTGTTGTTGCGTCGTCCGGTTCGGCTGTTCTGTCTTCGCGTGGTTTGTGGTTGTTGCGGTCGGCTGGTTTTGTGAGTAATTTCGATCGTTTTTGTATTACGCCGATGTTGGTGGTTATTGCTGATCAGCTTGGGGCTGATATGGCTGTGGTGGTGTTTGCGGCCAGTGTTTATTTTTTGTGTTATGGATTGATGCAGCCGGTGTGGGGGTTGGCTAGTGATCGGTTGGGTCGGGTGGCGGTGATGCGGTTGTCATTGTTGGCTGGTGCGTTGTCGTCGGTGTTGTCTACTGTGGCGCCTAATTTGACGGTGTTGATTGTGGCTCGTGCTGTGGCGGGGGCTTGTTTTGCCGCGTGTGTGCCGGCTTCGCTGAGTTATGTGGGTGATGTGGTGCCTGCTGCGGTTCGTCAGCGTCCGTTGAGTGATTTGATGACTGCGTTTTCTTTGGGGACGGCGCTGGGTACGGTCGTGGCGGGAACGCTGGCGTACTACGTCAGTTGGCGTGTGGTGTTTGTGTTGCCGGGTCTGATCGCGGCCTATCTCACTTGGGCGCTGCGGAATTTGGCTGAGCCGCAGCGCGTGCCCAGCGGTTCTCTTTTGGCGCCGTTTCGTCTTGTGTTGGGCTCGCGGTGGATGTGGTGTGTGATGGTGCTGGCTGTGGTGGAAGGTGCGGTGCTGTTGGGTTTCTTGACGTATCTGGCGCCTGCGCTTGAGGCGCGTGGTGTGCCGACGGCGGTGGCGGGGGCGGCGTCGGCGTTGTATGGCGCGGGGGCGATGGGGTGCGCACAGTTGGTCAAGAAGTTGGTGGGGCGTTGGAGCCCGGCGATGTTGATCCTGGCTGGTGGGGTGCAGGCAGCAGCGGCCTACGCGGTGGCGGCCTTGAGCCAGTCTTTGCCGGCGTTGGCGCTCACCGCGTTGTTGCTGGGGGGTAGTTGGTCGTTCATGCACACCACGTTGCAGTCGTGGGCGACGGTGGTGGTTCCGGCGGCCCGGGCCACCAGCGTGGCGATGTTCGGCGTCAGCCTCTACGGCGGGAGTGCGCTGGCCAGCGGCCTGACAGCCACCGCAGCCGCCACCCATCACTACACCCAACTCTTCCTGATTGCTGCGGTATTGGCCATCCCCCTGACCTGCGCAGCCGTAGCCGGCCGAGCCCGCTATCACTGACAGACCCATCTTCGCTGGTGGGCCCTCTACCGCTGACGGGTCCGGTCGCGCACAGATCCGCTACCGCTCACGGGCCTACTACCACCTTGCCGCTGATGGGGCCGACCCCGCAGGCGGGCCCGCAACCATTGACGGGCCCACTGCCGCTGGCGGCCCTGCAGCCACTGATGGGTTTGCCCCGTAGGCGGGCTCGCCTTCGTTGGTGGTCCCCGTTGCTACTGGCTGGCTGGTTGCTGTTGGTGGCCTCTGCTAGTGGTGGGTTGAGGTTTGTTGTTGGGCTGGGTTTGGTTGTGGTGTGTGGTTGGTTTCGGGGTGGTTGGTGGGTGTGGTTGGTGTTAGGTGGTGGTGTTGTGGGTGTTGTGGGTGTTTTGGCCGGCGGTGATGTGCCATTGGTTGTTTTGTTTGGTGAGGATCCAGGTGCCGAGGTTTTCTTGTTGGTGGTGTGGGGTGGTGATGGGTTGGCGGAGGAAGACGATGGCGATGTGGGGGCTGGGGTAGGTGATGTGTTCGATTTCGTATCGGGTTTGGATGTCTTGTGCGTGTTGTTCTAGGCGTTCGCGGTGGTAGGTGTGGAGGGCTTTCCATCCGATGAGTCGCATGCCGTTGACGGCGGTGAAGATGACGTCGTGGGTGAAGTGTTGGTCGAATTGTGTTGCGTCGTGTGCGGCGAAGGCTGTCTCTAATTGGTTGAAGAGGTTGGTGATGGCGCGTGTGTCGTCGTTGTGGGGGGTGGGGGTGTAGGGGTGGTCGGCCATGCCTGTCTCCTTCGACGGGGGGCGTGGGCGGATGGCTTCGTCCTGGTCACGCTAATTCGAGTGGTCCCGGCGTGCGCAAGTCATTCCCGGGTTCCCGTCAACTGTCAGCCACCCCCGCCCCGTTACCCCCGTAACCCCTCCCGTGAGCCTGGTTGCCCTCACCTTCTGCGCCGCCTCGGCCGCTTTTGCCGCGCCCGCTGGCGTGTCGTGGCCCGGGTCTGGCCGTGCGCGGCACCGAACCCGCGCCACCGGCCCTGCCGACTACTCCATGTGCCCTTCACCGGCCGGGTCGCATGCGGGCACTGTCTTGTTTCGTGTTAATGGAGTGGGTTTGTGTGGTGGTGGTGTTGGCGCAAGCTGATCGGTGCATCGTGCACGGTTATGGGCGTACGGTGGCTGGAATCCTTACCCGGTGTCAGAAGTGAGCCGTGTCCGGCATGGGGCGCCTTGCTATGTGAAGTGAGTGGTGTCTGGCATGGGGCGCCTTGGTATGTGAAGTGGGCGGTGTCCGGCATGGGCACGTCGGTGTGTGAAGGGATGGGTATGAAGGTTTTGGTGACTGGTGCATCGGGCAGTGTCGGCCGTGCCGTGGTCGAAGGGCTCCTTGCGGCGGGTGTTGGGGTGCGGGCGTTGACCCGTGACGTGGCTCGTGCGGATCTGCCTGCCGGTGTTGAGGTGGTTGCTGGCGATCTGACTGAACTGGCAAGTGTTGACGCCGCGTTGGAGGGTGTTGAGCGGATGTATCTCTTCCCCGTTCCTGCTACTGCCCGTCAGGTGGTTGCGGCCGCCGAGCGTGCGGGGGTGCGGCGCATCGTGACTCTGTCTTCGGGGGCGGTGAGCGCTGGCTATGACACTGTCCATCATCTGCCGGTGGAGCAGGCCGTCGAAGCTGCCGGGGTGGAGTGGACTCATGTGCGCCCGGGTGAGTTCGCGATGAACAAAGTCGCGTTGTGGGGGCCCGATATCCGCGCCGCGCGGGTGGTGCGTCATCCCGCGCCTGAGGCGGTCTGGTGCCCCGTGCATGAGCAGGACATCGCCGATGTGGCCGTGACGGCCCTGCTGGAAGGCGGCCATCACGGTGTGGCTCACACGTTGAACGGGCCGCCGATCAGCCTACGTGACCAGGCACGCGCGCTGGCTTCGGCGTTGGGTCAGGAGATCCGCTTCGAGAAGGTCACCCCCCAACAGGCCCGCCGACGCTATCGCGAGCAAGGCGGGTTCGCCGCAGCCGCCGCCGACTTCCTCCTCGGCTTTGTCGACTACGCCGGCAACCCCACCGACCCCCACGCGATGGCCCACTTCGACCTCACCGCCTTCGGCCCCCAACCCACCGTGCACGACATCACCGGCGCCACGCCCCGCACCTTCGCCCAATGGGCCCGCGACCACGCCGCCGACTTCCACTGACCCAAGAACGCGTTGCCCCAAGAACGATCGCCCCAAGAACGATCGCCCCAAGGACGTATTGTCTCAAGGGCGATTGACCTAAGAACGATTGACCCAAGGGTGATTGACGCAAGGGCACCGGCCCGCGCGGGTACCAGCATCCCGTGCCAGGTCCCCGTGCCTGTCCTCGGGGCATGGCTCCGCACCAGTACCAGCACCCCACGTCGGCATCCGCGCCCGCATCCGCGCCCGCGCCTCGCATCCGCGCCTCGCACCGGCGCCTCGCACCGGCGCCTCGTACCCGCGCCTCGCACCGGCGCCTCGCACCGGCGCCTCGTACCCGCGCCTCGTACCCGCGCCTCGCGCCGGCGCCCTGTGCTGGCGCCCGCACTCGCACTCCGTGTCAGCGCCTCGCGCCAGCCCCTTGTGCCGCAGTCCGCTCTTGTCCTGGCGTCGTCGCATCGGACCTTGATAGGGCTTGCTGAAATAATCCCCGCCTCGTGCTCACGGACTCCTTAAGACCTGCTTGCCTTGTTTCCTGACTCGGGGCAGGGCGGGTGAGGCCAGCGGTCCGGAACGGCTACCGCCTGTGGATCCCCGGCCCAGCACATGAGCCAAGGGGCCGGGGCTCTGTGTCAGAAGACGACGGTGATCTTTCCTGTCAGGCTGCCTTGGAGAAAGCGCGTGTGTGCGGCCTGGATCTCTTGGAGGCTGAAGGTGGAGTGCACGCGCAGTTGCAGGGAGCCGTCGTCGACGAGTTTGGTCAGCTTGTTCAGTCCTGGACCGTCTTCGCGTACCTGGTTGACGGTTGTACGCACGCCGCGGGAGGAGAGGTCGGGTACCGGACCGGCTTGGGTGGCGATCGACGCGTATCGGCCGCCATCGGCCACTGCCTCGGTCACGAATGCCCCGAAGGTGTCGAAGACCGCGTCATAGTGATGGTCCCGCAGAGCGTTGCGGCCAGTGGTGACAAGATCGGCACCGTGGTCACGGGCGAAGGCGACCTGCGCATCGCCGGAGACCAGTGCATCGACCTTGGCGCCGCGCGCACGGGCGATCTGCAACGCCAGCCCGCCAACTGCCCCCGCGGCACCGGCGATCAGCAGTCGCTCGCCGGCCTTGAGAGCCAGCCAGTCCAGCGTCTGCAAGGCCGTCAGCCCGGGCAGCGGCAATGTGGCGGCCTCGGCCAGACTGACTGACCGGGGCGCGACGGCGACTGCCTGTGCGGGAAGCGCGACCAGGTCGGCCCAGGTCCCTCGGCCGGCGCTGAGCTGGTGCGACATGGCGATGACGCGTTCACCGGCGCGCAGCCCGGTGGTGGTGCCGTTGACCACGATGCCGGCCACGTCCCAGCCGAGCGTCATCGGCAGTGGCGGCGTTCCTTCCCCGATGGCTCCCTCCCGCGTCTTGTCGTCGACGGGATTGATGCTGGTCGCAACGGTCCGGATCAGCACCTCTCCAGGGCCAGGTTCGGGCTCGGGGACTTCAACGATGTCGAGGACGTCAGGGGTGCCGAAGCGATCGATCTGTATGGCGCGCACGAAAAGCCCTTCACATAACGGTCTGACAGCAGGTCCCAACACCGGGGATGATCAAGGGATTCCCGACTCAGTGCAGGCACGCACGCCGAACCAGCAAGCGGCTACCTTCATTGTTGCCCACGGCAACCAAGTGTGGGCCCAAGAGCGCCCTGGCTGTTTCAAGGATCCTCATCAACCAACAGTCGTAGCCCGTGCCGGCAGCCCGTGCCGGTACCCGCACTCCATGTCAGGGCCTCGGGCCAGGACCCGGTACTGGCAGCCCGCCTTTGTCCTCGCGTCGTCGCACCCGACCATCAACCAACAGCCGCATCTCGCGCCGGTAGCTCGCGCCGGCACCCGCACCGCGTGTCAGCGCCTCGCGCCGGCAGCCCGCGCTTGTCTTTGCGTCGTCGCCCTGCACCAGTACCCCATGTCGGCACCCTGCGCCTTGCGTCGACACCTGCGCCCGTGCCCGCACCAGCACCCCGCACCAGCACCCCGCACCCGCGCCTCGCGTCGGCACCCGTACGTTGCGTCGGCATCCCGTGGCTGTCCTCGCGTCGTCGTCTTGTACCAACACCCGCGCCCCGCACTGGAATCCCGCGTCGGCACCCGCGCCCCGTGCTGGCACTCGCACTCCATGTCAGCATCTGGGGCCGGCACCCGGTGCTGGCAGCTCGTGGCTGTCTTGGCGTTGTCGCCCCGTACCTGAACCCTGCGCTAGCTGTGCCCGGCCATCATGTTGGTAGCAGTGGGCTGATCGGGGCGTGGTCTGGGAGCGCGGTGTGGTGGCGCGTGGTGTTGTAGTGCTCGATCCAGGGTGCGAGCGCGGCGGTGCGTGCGTCGTTCGTGGTGAAGACCTGGGTGATGGCCACTCGGTTTGCAGGGTGCGATTGAAGCGTTCGCCTTTGCCGTTGTGCCATGGGCAGTGCGGCTTGATGAACTTGTGCCGGATACGGTGAGTTGCGCAGAGTTGCCGGAGTGAGAACTGGTAGGCCCAGGCGTTGTCGGTGATGAGCCGCTCGATGCGGGGGATTCCTCGTTTGTCCCTCCCTCGTAGGGTGAAGACCATGACTGCAGGGGAAGTGGGGAGTCATGGCGTAGAAGCGGCGGAAGTTCGAGCCGGAGTTCGGTGAGGGAGCTGTACGGATCGTGGCGGAGACCGGCAAGCCGATCGTGGAGGTTGTGAGGGGCCTGGGTATCGACGTGACCTCCCTGGCCGGTTGGGTGTCCCGGGCCTGCCGGGCCGGGTCGGCATCTTCGGGTGATGGTGCCGAGCTGGAGCGGCTGCGGTGGGAGAACGCCCAGGTCAAGTCGGACAGCAAGGAACTGGTCATGGAGCGTGATGTGCTCAGACGCTGCATGGTCGTGTGGGTGAAGTAGCTGGAGCGACCCGGCACAAGTGGGCGGGGTGATCAGCGATTTGAGGACCGTGCACAACATTGCGCACCGTGTCTCGTGCCGTGCCGTGCCGTGCCCTGGGCGTGGGCGTGGGCGAGTGGTGGTTCTACAGCACCGTACCCGCAAGCCCACCGGGCGGCAGGTTCGCCGCCTGCGGCTGATGGAGGCGGTCCAGGAGGAGTTCACCGACTCCGGTGGCACCTACGGCTCGCCGAAGATCTGGATCACGCTGGTCCGCAAGGGCTGGCGCGTCTGGGTGAACACCATTGCGAAGATCATGGCCGAGCTCGGCCTGGCAGGCCGAGCAGTCCGCAGGCGTCGGGGGCTGACCCGGCCCGGCAAGCGGCCGGCGAGCCCGGACTTCGTGCGCCGCGACTTCACCGCGCAGGCTCCTGACCTGGTGTGGTGCAGGGACATGACGAAGATCGACACCAGCGAAGGCAAGCTGTATCTGGCCACGGTCATCGACCTGTTCTCCCGCCGCCTGCCGGGCTATGCGATGGGTGCCCGACAGACGCCGACCTGGTCGCCGCCGCCTGCACATGGCCGTCGCGACCCGCGGCGGGGACGTCCGCGGTGTGATCTTCC
Source organism: Streptomyces sp. NPDC058000 (assembly GCF_042886435.1). Lineage (NCBI taxonomy): Bacteria > Bacillati > Actinomycetota > Actinomycetes > Kitasatosporales > Streptomycetaceae > Streptomyces > Streptomyces sp. NPDC058000. Next base: position 111,567 of record NZ_JBHVQS010000005.1, on the reverse strand, counting down.
ATAGCGACCGCGGAAGCGAATACGCGTCGCGGAAGTTCCACCGGGCCTGCCGGACGCTGGACGTCATCCAGCCCATGGGGCGGGTCGGCTCACGCTTCGACAACGCCGTCGGCGAGGCGTTCAACAGCGTGCTCAAGGTCGAGTACGTCCATCGAGGCACCTTCGCCACGCGCACCGAGGCCCGGATCCGGAGCGCGACCTGGAGCACCGACTTCGACAACGCTCGGCGGCTGCACAGCGTGTGTGGCTTCAAAAGCCCGATCGACTACGAACACGCTACTGGGCCGACCTCGGCAAGGGGCTGGCTGCAGAGGAAGGTCTCCACGATTCGAGGGGATGGACAGCTACTACTGCCAGGTCGCGGTGTCGGGGTCGATTCCGTGAGCGCGAGCGGCCTGGTCGATGATCTGCCGGAACCAGGAGGCCAGCCCGGCACGAATGCCGTCGTAGTGGGCCGCGAAGCCCGGGTCGGACTCGTACATTCGCCCCAGACACACCTGCATCTGCCGCGTGAGCGGGAAGAAGTTCGAGAAGACCTTGCGGTGGCGCTCGACGAGTACGTTCGCCTCCGGACTGCCCGGAGCGACGCCCTGGTCCAGCGCATCGCCCAGATCACGCTGGAGCGTGGACATCGCCTCGGAGAGAGACCGCCACTGCTCGCGCGTGCGGGAAGCGGAGCGTTCGGCGAACTGCGCCCACTGCGGGGAGTCTCCCCAGACAACGCGGGCCTGCCCCGATCCGCGCGGGTCCCAGCCCGGGCCGAACGTCGCCGACTGCTCTTCGTCGCTCAAAAGGATTCCGCGTTGGTGTGCCTTGGCCATCCGTTCCAGGCGTTCGTCGAGCTGTTGCAGGTCGTGGATCCGCTCGGCGAGCTGGGAGCGTTGCTCACGCAAGGTGGCGCCGATCTCGGTGGTCGCGTCGTCGAGAACCCCGCGGATCGCCTCCAATCCGAGGCCGATCTCTCGATAGGCGACGATCCGATGCAGTCGCTGCAGGTCCGCGTCGGTGTAGCGGCGGTACCCGGCCGTGGTGCGGACAGACGGCGACGCCAGGCCGATCTCGTCCCAGTGGTGCAACGCGCGGACGGTCACCCCCAGGAGCTCGGCAGCCGCACCCACCGTGAGACCGCCGTCGAGCTCGGGATCAGTCATGAACGCCATTGTCGCCTTCACCCGTTGATTTCGGGGCGACGATCCCGACCGATACGAGATCGCGCGCCTCCGAACTGCCGGGAACCAGGCGCTTCGCCGCGGTGAACACGACCCGCGCCCGCTCGGGCGTGATCACTTCAACGTCGCGAGTGTTCCACGGAGTATCACGCGGGCCGGTAACGCTGTCGGCAACGAGTCCACGACACGCCTCGACGAGCTGATCGACCTCGCTCAGGACGCACGAGAAACTCACGCTCATCGCCGGCACCTGTGTCTGCGCAGAACCACCCTCTGCAGGGACGAGCAACACGTCCTGGAACGCCCACCGGCGCAGGTGTACCACCTGGCCCGGAATGCTGAACAACTCAAAGAATCCGAGCCCTCGCACCCAGAAGTCCGTGGACGCGGCCAGATCGGACGTCGGAATCGTCACGAACGCCGGCATCCCATAGATGCCACGAAACGGCTCCGGCGCAACCGCATCCGGCCCCGGGGTGGGCACGGGACTCATCTCAAACGCGTTGAAGAAGTCACTCATGCACCGCATCGTCCACTCTCACGCAACGTGAGGGTCAACCCCAACAGCAGATGCACCAACCTCTTGGCCGGGTACAGCCAGCACCTGGCGCGGCGCCTGCGCCAGCACCCCGCACCCGCACCTTGCGTCAGAGCCTTGCATCAGCACGCCATGTCGGCACCCGCGTCCTGCGCCCGCGCCAGCACCCCGCGCCCGCGCCCGCGTCAGTACCCGCGCCAGCACCCCTACACCCGCACCCGCGCCAGCACCCTGCGCCGGCACCAGCACCAGCACCAGCACCGGCGCCGTGCGTCAGTGCCCTGTGCCCGCACCCATGTCGGCGGCTCGCATCCACGTCTCGCGTCATCGTTGGGGTGTCAACCCGGGGGTGTTCGCGGGTTGTTGATGTGGTTGTTTCTTGACGGTGCTTTGCGTGCGGTCCTATGGTCGACCTGTAACTGACCTGTCGGAAAGTAAGTTGGTGGGGTGGGTCATCCCGCCACCTGTACGCCGCCTTGCCAAGGAGAGGACGACCGTGTCACAAGGCCAGCCCGCGAGCGGAGAATTACTGCGGGGCCCCCGGCTGTACATGGTGATGGCCGCCGCGGTACTCGCCATGCTGCTCGGTTCCCTGGACAGCATGATCCTGGGGGCCGCGATGCCGCGGATCGTCGGCGAACTCGGTGGCTTGGACCGATTGTCCTGGCTGGTCACCGCCTACATGCTGACCATCGCCGTGTCCACTCCGGTGTGGGGCAAGCTCGGCGACATGTACGGCCACAAAGGCGCGTTCATCTGGGCGATCGTGCTGTTCCTGGCCGGCTCGGTGCTCTCCGGTATGGCTCAGAGCATGAGTCAACTCATTGGTTTTCGTGCGCTGCAAGGGCTGGGTGGGGGTGGGTTGATGGTCGGCGCACTGGCCATCATCGGCACTCTGGTTCCACCTCGCCAGCAAGGCAAGTACCAGGGCGTGATCTCCGCGGTCATGGGGTTGGCCATGGTCGGCGGGCCCCTGGTCGGCGGTGTGATCGCCGACCAACTGGGCTGGCGCTGGTGCTTCTACGTCAACGTTCCCGTCGGCGTAGCGGCCCTGATCATGATTGCGTGGCTTCGCCTGCCCCGCCGGCGCACCCAGGCCCGCATCGACGTCGCCGGCGTGATCTGGCTCACCATCGCCATCAGTGCCGTGGTGCTGGTCACCACCTGGGGCGGCAAGGACTATGCCTGGACGTCGCCGCCCCTGCTGGCGTTGCTCGCCCTGGCCCTGGCCGCCCTGCTGGCCTTGGTCCACGTCGAGCGGCGCGCCGCCGCACCCCTCTTGCCGTTGGCCTTGTTCAAAAACGCCAACTTTTCCCTGATCACCCTCGCCGGTCTGTTCCTGGGTTGCGTGATGACCAGTGCGGTGACCTTCCTGCCGATTTTCCAGCAGGTCGTTCAGCATGCCTCGGCCACCAATGCGGGCTTGTTGTTGTTGCCGATGTTCGCCGCGATGGTCGCTGTCAGTGCCTTCGGTGGCCAGTTCATCACCAAAAGCGGTAAGTACAAGGCGTTCGTGGTCCTGGGTGGTGCAGCGCTGGCCGTCGGTTCGTTCCTGTTGAGTTGGACCGGCCGCGGCACCAGCCCTGTGGTGTTGGGCGTGTTCATGGCCGTACTCGGCCTGGGTATGGGCCTGCTTACCCAGACCACCTTGCTGATCTCCCTGCAAAGCGCCGAACTCAAAGACCTGGGGGTGGCCTCCTCCACCGCCACCCTGGCCCGTTCCCTGGGCGGCTCCGTCGGTGTCGCGATCAGCGGTGCTCTGTTCGCCGGCTCCGTGACCGGTGCCCGCACCGCCGATGGCACACCGATAAGCGGCACCGGCGGCGCACAACCCGACCCCAACGTCCTCGCGCGCCTCCCGCACGCCCTGCGCCAGGCTTACGAAAACGCCGTTGCCGAGGGCACCAGCCGGATCTTCTTGTTCTGCGCGGTCCTGGCCGCCATCGCGCTGATAGCCGGATGCTTCGTCAAGGAAGTACCCCTGCGCACCGCGAACGTGCCCGACGCCGACGACACCACCCCCACCACCGCGTCCGACCCGGCACAGCCCGGCTCACCGGTAAACCCATAACACCCACCACCCGCCCGCCCGCGCCCACCACCGCGCCCACACTGCCGGCCACCCGCCCGCCGCGACCGCCCGCACCCCCCTGCGCTGCCGGGGCCACCCACCCGCCCACCGCGCCTGCCCGTCTGGATCCCCGCACGTCTGGCACGGCCGGCAGCGCAGGATTGCACCGCCCACCCGCCCGTACAGCCCGCCGGGCCACCACTCACCCGCACCGTTCGCACTGTCGGGGCCACCCGCACCGTTCGACCACCGGGTCCACCCGCCCGCCTAGTTCCCCGCACGTCCGGCAGTGCCCCGGTCGCACCGCCCACCACCCGCCCGCCCGCACCGTTCGCACTGCCGGGGCCACCCGCACCACCCGCCGCGCCCGCCCAGCTGCCTAGATCCCCCGAACCTCCCGCAGTACCCGGACCGCACCGCCCACCCAGCCCGGACTGCCTGCCCGCACCGCCCGCCGTGCCCGCCCACTTGCCTAGCCCCCCGCACGTCCCGCAGCGCCCGGATCACACCGCCTGCCTGCCGGATCGCATCGCCTGCCTGCCTGCACACACGTCCTGCACCGCCCGCCCGGCCTGGACTGCCAACCCGCACCGCCCGCCCGGCCTGCACCGCCCGGGCCCCACCCGCATCGCCCACCAGTCCCGCACCACCGGGACCCCCACCCACCCGCACCGCCCACCCGCACCGTCCAGCTGGCCTGGACGAGCGTCAGCCACCCCCTCCCGCCCGGTTTCGGCTAGTTGGACGCGGGAGGGGATTGGATATGTCGTGCTTGGTGTGGTGGGGGAGTTTTGGCCTGGCTATGGAGAAGTAAAGGGCTTCCCTTGTCGCAAGGGGCCGCGCCATACTGGCGCGGCGCCGTGACCGGGGCTGGGGAGAGCTCTACGGTGGCGGGCAGGCGGGTGCCGTGTATGCGGGGTGCCTGCGTAACGATGGGGTGTCACGCGGTACTTGGCCGGGCGGTGGGTGTTCCTGCTCCGGTGGCCCGGGCCGGCACACAACCTGGTGGTTTGGTGCCTGTGGTTGGGGTTGGTAGGTGCGTGGGCACGGACTTCAAGGGGGGATATGACTCGGCAACATCGGGGGATCAAGACGCGGCACCTGATCGTGCAGACGGCGGCCGAGGTCTTTTGCGAGCGGGGGTATCACGGGACGAGTACCACGGAAATCCTTACCCGTTCGCAGCTGACGCGGGGGGCGTTGTACTTCCACTTCGATTCCAAGCAGCAGCTTGCCGAGGCGGTGGCGAGTGTCCCGGCGGAGCTGTTCGCGCCTCCGGAGGGTCCGGTGGTGTTGCAGTGTCTGGTCGACTTCAGCTTGCGCCATGCCGACCGGCTTGCCACCGATGTGGTGCTGCGGGCCTCGATGCGGCTGAGCGCCGAGCACGGCACGGGGTGTGCGCGGGGCGCTGCCCCGCACGAGGCGGAGTTACGGGCCGCGGTGCTGCGGCTGCTGCAACAGGCTCGTGATGCGGGGGAGTTGATGCCGGGGGCGGATCCGTTGGAGATCACCGATGTGCTCATGGGGTTCTTCACCAACGTCCAGCCCTACTGGGCCAAGACCACAGCCGACCTCACCCACCGCCTGGCCACCTTATGGCGCTACCTTCTGCCGTCCATCGCGACGGCCGACCTGCTGCCGCGCCTGGACCTGCACCCAAGGAGTGCGCCGCAGCCCTCCCGGCCCGGCCACGGGCAGGAGACGACGGTGGCGATGAGCGGCTCGGTGAGCTGACCGGCACACCCACCGTCCCCCACCCCATCCCCATCCCGATCCCCACCCCGATCCGCATCCCGACGGTCGTACGTGCCGGGTGGGGTGGGCGGGGGAGTGGGGTGCGGGGTGTGGCGCCGTGGGGCGCGGGGCGGTGGGGTGTGGGGTGGTGGGGAGGTCGGGTGGGGGCCAACTGCCCTTGGTCACCGGTGTTTCGCCGCGGTGAACGCACGCCTTCGCCCCCTTCTCGCCCGTGGACATCTGCACAGCGGCGCGATGGCTGCCCTGGCAGATCGCACCGCTGGAAAGGATAGGTCCCCGGGCCAGGCGCGGTCATCCCTATTTGTCCTGGCCGCCTCACGCCGGCGACCACCCACCCCCGGAATCAGCACTTCCGGTTCGCTGACGGGGCAACCGCCCGACGATTCCTTACGGTTCACTCGCCAATCACCGTAAAGGGAGCCGGTGTCGGTTTAGTGCGTTTCCTGCGGGGCGGCCCCCAGGAAAGTCACGCTATTCATTGGGTGTACAGCTCCCTTTGTCGCACTCTGCGACGGGTGTATACGTGTACATGCCATCCTTGGATGATCGTTTCCTTGACAAACCGACAAGTCTGCTTGCTATTTTGCTTGCAGGGCAGGCGAGCGCCGCACAAAGAGCAGCGGTTCGGTTATGCGGTTGTTTATGTCACCGGGGACAGGGGTATATGCGTCCCTCGCGTCAGCAGGGATGGGGGCACTTGTGGACGGGGATCATACAGTGGTGTGCACTGATTCTCCCGCCGCCCCTTGGGCAATGACCACTGTCTTCGAATCCCTGGCCCATAGCGGAATTCGCGCTCGCCTCATCATTGACGTTCAGGCGCCCACGAACCGGGGGATCGATGCATGTCTTGCTGGCGGAATCAGACAGGCAATCCGGAGATATTCTGCGACAGGCCATGAGGAGACACGGCTATGAGGTCGAACTCACCGACAGCGGCGCCAACGCCCTAAAGTCCTATGAAGGATTCGACCTCATTCTCCTCGACCTCGAACTTCCCGATATCGATGGCCTGGAGGTCTGCCGCAGCATTCGCGCATCCAGCGACGTACCCATCATCGCCTTCACCGGACACGGCACCGAACTCGACCGGGTTCTCTGTCTCCAGGCCGGCTGCGACGACTGCATGGTCAAGCCCTATGGACTGCGCGAACTCCTGGCCCGCATAGAAGCCGTCATGCGCCGCGTGCGGCCACGCTCGGCAGAAGGCCGCCGCATCGCCTCTGGCCCCTTGCACATCGATCGGGACGGCCGTGAGGTCTTCCTCAACGAAGAGCCCGTCAAGCTGACCCGCAAGGAGTTCGACCTGCTCCATCTGCTCGCCTCACAACCCGCCCGGGTCTTTTCCCGCGAGCAACTCATGGACAAGGTCTGGGGCGCGCAAGGCGCCCGCGGCAACCTCGGCGCCAAGCTGACCCGCACCATCGACACCCACGTCAGTTCGTTACGCGGCAAGCTCGGATCCGCTGAATGGATCATCACCGTCCGAGGGGTCGGCTTCCGCTTCGGCGGATGACATTCCTGGCACCGTGGGGCGACGGTTCTCCGTCGCCCCACCGCCATTCCCCAAACCCCCCCTTTCCCCCGGTAACGCCCGAGGCTCCCCCCACAAGGCCCGGGGCTTCTCCCAAGGCTCCGGGGCTCCCTCACAAGGCCCGGGGCCCACAAGTCTCTGGGCTCCCTGACAAGGCCCGGGGCTTCCCACAAGGTCCGGGGCTCCCTCACCAGGCCCGGGGCCGGCCGCGCCGCTACCGGGCCGGGTGCCCCGCCAGCCGTGAGGTGAGCGTGCGCCGCACATCGGCCTCGTCGTAATACGAACGCCCACCCACCCGGCGCCGCCCCCACGCGTTCTCGCTGGCCAGCCGATACACGCTGCCCATCGACACCCGCCAGATCCGCGAGACGTCCTGCGGCGAAAGCCACTGCGTGCGCCGCCGACCCCCCGCGCCCGCCGGCGTCATCCGGCCCCGCAACTGGCCCCACTCCCACTCCGCCCACCGGTGCCCGGTATCGGCATCGCACCGGATCTCCGCCAACCCCGCCGCCGCACCGCCCGTCCGCGCCACCAACGTCCCCCCACACCCCGACTCCACACACGCCCCGACCGGCACCCGACGCGCACCCCCCGGCGACGTCACCCGATGGGCCGCGCGCACCAACCGCTGCAACTCCACCGAGAACTCCCCCCCAGCTGGATGCGCCGCCAACCACCCCACCTGCCCCACCAACCACCGCGCCAACGACGGCACCGTCCGCGCCGGCGCCGGGGTGCCGCGCTCTTGGGCCACCAACCCACTCCACGACGCCAACGTCACCACGATGTCGGAGCGGACCTCCGTTGCCGCGGTGTTGAACGGCATCCCCGGCAACGGCCCCCCACTGGTCCGCTCCCGCACCCCACCCGACCCGCTCAACAACCGCCCACATTCCTCATACAGATACGGCAGACCCCGCAACATTTCCCCCGCCAACTCCCGACACACACCACACAGCAAAAACCCATCGCCACCATCCCCCCGCACGCGTGCGTTCCCCTCCGCCCGGCACGCCACTCCCTGACACGCCGTCCCAGCGGGCACCGCACACATCGTCTCTGACACCGAAGGTCAACTCCTTTGCCGAAGTAGACACCCAGCAAAACCGACACCGCCACCACGGGGCAAGTGATCTTCGTATTCCTGGAGAAGAGTCAGCACGCAGCACGCTTAATACAGAGAAACCACAAATAACCGTGCGGCCCACGTCAGACCACAACCCCCCACCCCCACCGCACTGTGGCCGACGCCACGATCTGACACTCCTCTGACGTTCCCCTTGGCATGCGCTATGAATGCTGATCCTCTTCTGAGCAATCTTGCGAGCTTCCTGGAAAAATAGGGTTGATCTCTGAAGCCGCGACGAAGAAGCTCATTACTAGCTTCCGCCGCACTGTGTCCCGGAACCCCAAGCACCCCCATTTTTTCGGGACCCGCCAAGCGCTTAAGGACCCCTTCTAAGGGACGCGTCCACCCGCCACCGGCAGCCCTCCACACAGGGCTCCCACCCCTTCAGGCGGCCACCACCACAAGCCATTTCGCGGACCTTTTCCCATGCCCGCGAACAAGGGCGTGCAACACCTACCGCGGCACTCTCAAGTAAGCGCCGCAAGCACCCTTGTGCGGCCGGGCGCCACCTTCCGCCTTCCTTTCACACAAGGGCCACCAGCCCAAGGGAGAGACACACATGGATGCTTCCGTCATCGTCGTGGGCGCCGGCCCGGCCGGACTCATGCTCGCCGGAGAACTCCGCCTGGCAGGCGTCGACGTCATCGTCCTCGAACGCCTCGCCAAGCGCACCGGAGAATCCCGCGGCCTTGGTTTCACCGCCCGCACCATGGAGGTCTTCGACCAGCGCGGCCTCCTCCCAGCCTTCGGCCAGATCGAAACCAGCACCCTGGGCCACTTCGGCGGCCAAAGAGTCGACTTCGCCGTCCTGGACGGCGCCCACTACGGAGTCAAAGGCGTCCCGCAGTCCACCACCGAGACCGTCCTGGAACAGTGGGCCACCACCCTGGGCGCCGACATCCGCCGCGGCCACGAAGTCCTCGCCCTGACCCAGGACACCGACACCGGCACAGTCACCGTCACCGTCGCCGGCCCCCAAGGCACCCACCACCTGAGCGCCACCTACCTGGTCGGCTGCGACGGCGGCCGCAGCACCGTCCGCAAGGCCGCCGGCTTCGACTTCCCCGGCACCGCACCAACCCGGGAGATGTTCCTCGCCGACGTCCGCGGCTGCCACATCACCCCCCGCCCCATCGGCGAAACCGTCGCCGGCGGCATGGTGATGTCCGCCCCCCTGGGCGACGGCGTGGACCGCATCATCGTCTGCGAACGCGGCGCCCCACCCCGCCGCCGCACCCAGCCCCCCACCTACGAAGAAGTCGCAGCCGGCTGGCAACGCCTGACCGGCCAGGACATCTCCCACGGCACCCCCCTGTGGGTCAGCGCCTTCGGCGACCCCGCCCGCCAAGTCACCACCTACCGCCGCGGCCACATCCTCCTGGCCGGCGACTCCGCCCACGTCCACCTGCCCGCCGGCGGCCAAGGCATGAACACCAGCATCCAAGACGCCGTCAACCTCGGCTGGAAACTCGCCGCCGTCACCCAAGGCACCGCCCCCACCAGCCTGCTGGACACCTACCACAGCGAACGCCACCCCGTAGGCAGGCGCCTGCTGATGAACACCCAAGCCCAAGGCATGCTCTTCCTCTCCGGCGACGAAATGCAGCCCGTCCGCGACGTCCTGGCCGAACTCATCCGCTACGACGTCGTCAGCCGCCACCTCGCCGGCATGGTCTCCGGCCTGGAAATCCGCTACGACGTCGGCCCCGGCGACCACCCCCTCCTCGGCATGCGCATGCCCCACCAGGAACTGATCACCCCAGACGGCCACAAAACCAGCACCACCTGCCTGCTGCACCCCGCACGCGGCCTCCTGTTGGACCTGACAGACGACCAGGCCCTGCGCCACACCGCCGCACCCTGGGCCCACACCCTGACCACCCTCACCGCCACCCCCCACGCCCTACCCCCCACCAGCCCCCTGGCCGGCACCACCGCCCTCCTCCTGCGCCCCGACGGCCACATCGCATGGATCCACCCCACCACCCCCACCCCCCTCACCGACGCCCTCACCCGCTGGTTCGGCCCCGCCCGCTGACCCGGCACGAAAGCGACCACACATGCACACCACCTTGATCGTCGCCCGCATGGACCCCACCTCCGCCGCCGACGTCACCAGGCTCTTCACCGACTTCGACACCACCGACATGCCCCACCTCATGGGCACCCGCCGCCGCCAACTCTTCTCCTACCGCGGCCTGTACTTCCACCTCCAGGACTTCGACGACACCGACGGCGGCCAACGCATCGAAACCGCCAAAACCGACCCCCGCTTCATCACCATCAGCGAAGACCTCAAACCCTTCATCCAGGCATACGACCCCGCCACCTGGCGCTCCCCGGCCGACGCCATGGCCCACCGCTTCTACCACTGGCAGGCCCGCTCATGACCGCCCGCCGCGTCGTCATCACCGGCATCGGCGTCCTGGCCCCCGGCGGCATCGGCACCAAAGACTTCTGGAGCCTGCTCAGCGAAGGCCGCACCGCCACCGGGGCCATCACCCTCTTCGACCCCACCCCCTTCCGCTCCCGCGTCGCCGCCCAAGCCACCTTCGACCCCGAAGAACACGGCCTGAGCCCCCAAGAAATCCGCCGCATGGACCGCGCCGCCCAATTCGCCGTCGTCACCGCCAAAGCCGCCCTCACCGACAGCGGCCTGAACACAGAAGACCACCCCCCACACCGCATCGGCGTCACCCTCGGCAGCGCCGTCGGCGCCTCCATGACCCTGGACCAGGAATACCGCGTCGTCAGCGACGGCGGCCGCCTGGAAAACGTCAGCCACCACTACGCACCCCGCCACCTCTACAACGCCTTCATCCCCAGCTCCTTTGCCGCCGAGACCGCCTGGGCAGTAGCCGCCGAAGGCCCCACCACCGTCGTCTCCACCGGCTGCACCTCCGGCATCGACGCCGTCGGCTACGCCGTCGAACTCATCAAAGACGGCTCAGCCGACGTCATGATCGCCGGCGCCACCGACGCCCCCATCTCACCCATCACCCTGGCCTGCTTCGACGCCATCAAAGCCACCACCCCCCGCAACGACGACCCCACCCACGCCTCCCGCCCCTTCGACGGCACCCGCAACGGCTTCGTCCTGGGCGAAGGCGCCGCCCTCTTCGTCCTCGAAGAACTCCACGCAGCCCGCCGACGCGGCGCCCACATCTACGCCGAAATCGCCGGCTACGCCCAACGCTGCAACGCCTTCCACATGACCGGACTACGCCCCGACGGCGCCGAAATGGCCACCGCCATCCACGCCGCCCTCACCGAAGCCCACACCAACCCCACCGACATCGACTACGTCAGCGCCCACGGCTCCGGCACCAAACAAAACGACCGCCACGAGACCGCCGCCCTGAAAAAAAGCCTCGGCGACCACGCCTACCGCATCCCGGTCAGCTCCATCAAATCCATGATCGGCCACTCCCTGGGCGCCATCGGCTCCATCGAAATCGCCGCCTGCGCCCTGGCCATGGAAAACCACGTCGTACCCCCCACCGCCAACCTCCACACCCCCGACCCCGAATGCGACCTGGACTACGTCCCCCTCACCGCACGCGACTGGCGCACCGACACCGTCCTCACAGTCGGCAGCGGCTTCGGCGGATTCCAAAGCGCCATGGTGCTGACCCGGCCCGAAAGGAACGCCGCGTGAGCCCCTCCACCGTGATCACCGGAATCGGCATCACCGCCCCCAGCGGCCTGGGCACCACCGCCTACTGGGACGCCACCCGCACCGGCCACAACGCCATCGCCCCCGCCACCCGCTTCGACCCCACCACCTACCCCGCCCAACTCGCCGGCGAAATCACCCACTTCACCGCCGAAGACCACCTCCCGGGCCCCCTCCTCGCCCAGACCGACCGCGTCACCCGCCTGGCCCTCCTCGCCGCCGACTGGGCCCTGGCCGACGCCGGCATCACCCCCACCCACCTCGACGCCTACGACATGGGCGTCGTCACCGCCAGCTCCTCCGGCGGCTTCGAATTCGGCCAAAACGAACTACGCGCCCTATGGAGCAAAGGCAGCCGCCACGTCAGCGCCTACCAAGCCTTCGCCTGGTTCTACGCCGTCAACACCGGCCAAATCTCCATCCGCCACGGCATGAAAGGCCCCAGCGGCGTCGTCGTCAGCGACCAAGCCGGCGGCCTGGACGCCCTCGCCCAAGCCCGCCGCCACATCCGCAAAGGCACCCCCCTGATCCTCTCCGGCGGCCTGGACGCCTCCCTGTGCCCCTGGGGCTGGGTCGCCCAACTCACCAGCGAACGCCTCAGCACCTCCCACGACCCCCACCGCGCCTACCTCCCCTTCGACGCCGCCGCACACGGCCACGTACCCGGCGAAGGCGGCGCACTGCTCATCCTCGAAGACGCCCACACCGCCACCGAACGCGGCGCCCACATCTACGGCGAAATCACCGGCTACGGCGCCACCTTCGACCCCGCCCCCACCAGCGGCCGCCCACCCACCCTGCGCACCGCCATCGAAGCGGCCCTGACCGACGCCCAGATGACCCCCACAGACATCGACGTCATCTTCGCCGACGCCGCAGCCCAACCCGAACTGGACCGCATCGAAACCCAAGCCATCACCGACATCTTCGGCGCCCACACCGTCCCCGTCACCGCCCCCAAAACCATGACCGGCCGCCTGAACTCCGGCGGCGCCCCCCTCGACGTAGCCGCCGCCCTCCTGGCCCTACGCGACCAAATCATCCCCCCCACCATCAACGTCACCCCCGACCCCACCCACACCATCGACCTGGTCACCCACGCCCGCCCCGCCCACCTGCGCACCGCCTTGATCCTGGCCCGCGGCCACGGCGGCTTCAACTCCGCACTCATCGTCCACACCAACCACCCCGCCACCCCAGCCGACCCCCGAGAGGCACACACATGACCCACCCCACCTTCACCTTCGAAGACCTCAAGGACATCCTGCGCGAGGGCGCCGGCGCCGACCCCGAAACCCTCAAGCAGACCATCCTCGACGCCACCTTCACCGACCTGGGCTTCGAATCACTGGCCCTCCTGGAAACCCTCGGCCGCATCGAGCGGCAGTACGACATCGCCCTCGACGACGCCGCCTTCACCGGCGCCAGCACCCCACGAGCCCTGATCACCCTGGTCAACGAGCAGCTCAACGCCGCCGTCGCCTAAAGCCGTCGGCGCCGTGCACCGTCGATGCCCAGCACGGCGCCGACACCCCACCACCCCCCCTTTTTTGTGAAGGAGAACCATGCCCGACCAGCAGCGCGTCGCCCTCATCACCGGCGGCACCAGCGGAATCGGACTGGCCACCGCCCGCCTCCTGGCCACCACCGGCCACGCCGTCTACCTCGGCGCCCGCACCGCCGACAACGTCACCCACACCGTCAAAGAACTGCGCGCCGAAGGTCTCAACGTCGACGGCAGCAGCTGCGACGTAACCGACAGCGCACAGATCACCACCTTCGTCCAGGCCGCCGTCGACCGCTACGGAACCATCGACGTCCTGGTCAACAACGCCGGCCGCAGCGGCGGCGGCGTCACCGCCGACCTCACCGACGACCTGTGGGCCGACGTCCTGGCCACCAACCTCACCAGCGTCTTCACCATGACCCGCGAAGTCCTCAACACCGGCGGCATGCGCAACAAAAACCGCGGCCGCATCATCAACATCGCCTCCACCGCAGGCAAACAAGGCGTCGTCCTGGGCGCCCCCTACTCCGCCTCCAAACACGGCGTCGTCGGCTTCACCAAAGCCCTGGGCAACGAACTGGCCCCCACCGGCATCACCGTCAACGCCGTCTGCCCCGGCTACGTCGAAACCCCCATGGCCCAGCGCGTCCGCGCCGGCTACGCAGACGCCTACAACACCACCGAAGACGCCGTCATGAAGAAGTTCACCGCCAAAATCCCCCTCGGCCGCTACACCACCCCCCAAGAAGTCGCCGGCCTGGTCGGCTACCTCGCCTCCGACACCGCCGCCTCCATCACCTCCCAGGCACTCAACGTCTGCGGCGGCCTGGGCAACTTCTGACCACCTGCGCACCAGCTAAGGAGACCCACCATGACGCAACCGGGCCCGCGCACCGTCGAGCACGAGATCACCCTCTCCGCCCCGGCCAGCGCCGTCTACCAGCTGCTCGCCCAGGTCACCAACTGGCCAAGGATCTTCCCACCGACCCTCCACGTCGAACAGCTCCAACAAGACCAGCACAGCGAACGGATCCACATCTGGGCCACAGCCAACGGCGAACCCAAAAACTGGACCTCACGCCGCACCCTGGACCCCGAAGGACTCCGCATCGACTTCCGCCAAGAAGTCTCCGCACCACCGGTGGCCTCCATGGGCGGCGCCTGGGTCATCGAACCGCTCTGCGCCACCCGCTCCCGCATCCGACTCCTGCACCACTACCGCGCCATCGACGACGACCCCGACAAACTGCACTGGATCGACAGGGCCGTCGAGAACAACTCCCGCCAGGAACTGGCCGCACTCAAAACCAACGTCGAAGCCGACCAGGCCGCGGGGGAGTGGACCTTCTCCTTCGAAGACACCGTCCACATCGCCGGCACCCCACGCGACGCCTACGACTTCATCAACCAAGCCCACCTGTGGCCAGACCGCCTCCCACACGTCGCAGCAGTCGACCTCACCGAAACCACCCCCGGCCTCCAACACCTGACGATGCAAACCAAGGCCAAGGACGGCTCCACCCACACCACCGCCTCCTACCGCGTCTGCTTCCCCCACCGACAGATCGCCTACAAGCAGACCACCCTGCCCGCACTGATGACCCTCCACACCGGCCGGTGGACCTTCCAAGAACACGGCAGCGGCGTGCGCGCCACCTCCCAACACACCGTCGTCCTCAACCCCGCCAACATCACCGCCATCCTCGGACCGGACGCCGGCATACCCCAGGCCACCGAGTACGTCCGCACCGCCCTGAGCACCAACAGCCGCGCCACCCTCGGCCACGCCAAGGACTACGCCGAAGCCCGGCGGCCCTGACCATGAGCGCCCCCACCCTCGACACCCACGTCATCGTGGTCGGCGCCGGCCCGGTCGGACTGATGCTCGCCGGCGAACTGCGCCTGGGCGGCGCACACGTGACCGTGCTGGAGCAACGGCACACCCCCACCACCGAGTCCCGCGCCTCCACCCTGCACGCCCGCACCATGGACATCCTCCACCAACGCGGCCTGCTCGCAGCGTTGGGCACCCCACCCCAAGGCGGCCCCGGACACTTCGGCGGCATGCGCCTGGACCTGACCAGCCCCAGCCCCCACAGCGGCCAATGGAAAGTCCCCCAAGCCCGCACCGAAGCCCTCCTGGCGCAGTGGGCCACCGACCTGGGCGCCACGATCCTGCGCGGCCACCGCCTCCTGGCCCTGACCCAGACCAAGGACCACGTCCTGGCCGACATCCGCGCAGGCAACCACCGCCACACCGTCCGCGCCCGCTACCTCATCGGCTGCGACGGCCAGACCAGCACCGTCCGGGAACAGGGCGGATTCGCCTTCCCGGGCCACGACGCCACCAAAGAACTCCTCCGGGCCGACATCGCCGACATCACCATCCCCGACCGACGCTTCGAACGCCACCGGGGCGGACTGGCCATCGCCTCCCGCGGCCCAGACGGCATCACCCGCGTCATGGTCCACCGCTACGGCACCCCCGCCACCCCCCGCACCACCGGCCCCACCTTCGAGGAGGTCACCACCGCCTGGAAACACGTCACCGGCGAAGACCTCACCCACGGCCGCCCGATCTGGCTCAACGCCTTCGGCAACACCTGCCGCCAAGCCGACCGCTACCGCAACGGCCGCATCCTGCTCGCCGGAGATGCCGCCCACCACCAAATGCCCGTCGGCGGCCAAGCACTGAACCTGGGCCTGCACGACGCGGTCAACCTCGGCTGGAAACTCGCCGCCCACCTACGCGGCACCGCCCCCCACGACCTCCTCGACAGCTACCACGACGAACGCCACCCGGTCGGCACCCGCATCCTGGGCAACATCACCGCCCAAGCACTACTCCTGCTCGGCGGCCCCGAAGTAGAACCCCTACGCGCCGTCTTCGGTGAACTCCTCACCCTGCCCCCGGCCCGCACCCACCTCGCCGCCATGATCAGCGGCCTGGACCACACCTACCCACCCGGGCCCGGCCACCACCACCTGGTAGGCACCCCCGTGCCCTACCACCACCTGCACACCACCACCCAAACCACCGACACCTTCACTCCCCTCCACGCAGGCCGCGGCGTCCTGATCGACCTCACCGACACCCCGACCCTCGCCCAGCGCGCGACCCCCTGGACCGACGGCCGAGTCCAGGTCCTGCGCGCCACCGCCCAACCGGGCACCCCACCACCGCCCTTCACCACCGCACTCCTACGCCCCGACGGCCACCTCGCCTGGGTCGACGGCGACCCCACCAGCCTGGAGGCCGCCCTGCACCGCTGGTTCGGACCACCACAGGCCCCACCCCATGCCACCGGGGCCTGACCGCAACCACCAACACCCCACCCCAACACCACGGAGGACACCATGGGCAAGCTCGCAGGAAAGACCGCACTGGTCACCGGCTCCAGCCGCGGCATCGGCCGCGCCACCGCACTACGCCTGGCACGCGAAGGCGCAACCGTCGCCGTGCACTACACCGCCAACGAACAGGCCGCCACCCAGACCGTCACCGACATCGAAACCGACGGCGGGCACGCCTTCGCCGTCCGCGCGGAACTGGGCGTCCCCGGCGACGTCGAGACCCTCTTCGAAGCCCTCGAAGCCGCACTGAAGGACCGCACCGGCACCACCACACTGGACATCCTGGTCAACAACGCCGCCATCATGGGCGGCGTCGCCCCCGAAGACGTCACCCCCGAACTCTTCGACCGCCTGGTCGCCGTCAACGCCAAGGCCCCCTTCTTCCTCGTGCAGCGCGCACTACCCCTGATCCCCGACGGCGGGCGCATCATCAACCTCTCCTCCGGCCTGACCCGCTTCGCCAACCCCCAAGAAGTCGCCTACTCGATGACCAAGGGCGCCATCGAACAGCTCTCCTTGCACTTCGCCAAGCACCTGGGCCCACGCCGCATCACCGTCAACTCCGTCGCCCCCGGCATCACCAACAACGGCAGCCCCGTCTTCGACATCCCCGAAGCCGTCGAGCAGATGGCCCAGATGTCGGCCTTCGGCCGGGTCGGCGACCCCACCGACGTCGCCGACGTAGTGGCCTTCCTCGCCTCCGACGACGCCCGATGGATCACCGGCGCCTTCCTCGACGCCACCGGCGGCACCCTCCTGGGCTAACCACCCCGCCCACCCCGCCGCCCCGCGCGGCACCGGCCGCGACCCTAGAGCGTCGCGGCCGGCCACAGCCCACCCTGGCGGTGAACCATCGCGCACCCCCGCACCCCACCCACACACCCCACCGCACCCCACCACCCACCCGGCGCCCGCACCGGCTGGGCGCTGCTGCTCGTTCTGGCCGGCAACATGCTCATCGACGCCCTGGAAGTCTCCGTCGTCATCGTCGCCCTCCCCCCGATCAGCACCAGCCTGGGCCTGACCCCCCTCACCGTCCAGTGGCTCATGGGCGGCTTCGCCCTCGGCTTCGCCGCACTCCTCCTCCTGGGCACCCCCCTGGCCACCCGCTTCGGACGCCGCCCCCTCTACCTCGGCGCCCTCACCGTTTTCACCCTGGCCTCCCTGGCCGGCGGACTGACCAACGACCCCACCCTCCTGGTCATCACCCGCGTCCTCAAAGGCATCTGCGCCGCCCTGACCGCACCCACCGGCCTGGCCATCATCACCACCACCTACCGCGAAGGCCCCGAACGCCGACGCGCCATCTCCCTCTACTCCTTCTTCGGCGCCATCGGCTTCACCACCGGACTCCTCCTGTCCGGCGCCCTGACCTCCCTCAACTGGCACCTGACCTTCCTGGCCACCGCCCCCGCCGCCCTGCTCCTGCTGTGCCTGGCCGCCCGCACCATCCCCCGCGACCCCCACCACACCACCAGCCCGCCCCCCGCCCCGCCCCGCCCCCCACACCACCTCCTGACCAACGGCCCCCTGATCCGCAGCGCAACTGGCGCCGCCACCCTCAACGGCACCTACCTCTCCCTGCTTGTCCTGACCGCCTTCTACCTCCAAACCACCTGGCACTGGACCCCCTGGCACACCGCACTGGCCTTCCTGCCCGCCTGCACCCCGCTGGCCGCCGCCGCCCTCCGCACCGGCCCGATGGTCGCCCGCTTCGGCGCCCCACGCCTGATCGCCCTGGGCGCCACCGCCCCCCTGGCCGGCTACCTGCTCGCCCTCGCGGCCACCCCAGCCCACTCCTACACAGCCGACCTCCTGCCCACCATGGCCCTGGTCGGCATCGGATTCGTCCTGTCCTTCACCGCCTTGAACCTGCACGCCGGCAGCGCCCTACCCCCCACCGACCGGCCCGCCGCCACCGCCCTGTACCAAACCGCCGTACAACTGGGCGCCGTCCTCCTGCCCACAGCCACCGCCGCACTCCTGACCGCAGGACTGGCCGGACACCCACCCGGCACACCCGGTACCACAGACGCCTACCGGCCACCCCTGGTACTGATCACCACCGCCGCAACCGTCTCACTGGCCATCGCCCTATGGGGACTACACGCCTCAAAAACCGCCCACCACACGCCAGTTGAGGCACAAACCGAATAACCCACACCCCGCTGCCCCAGACCGCCGCCCCCACCCCACCCGCCCGCCACCGGCGCACCACCCCCACCACCCCCAGCGCCGCAAGCGCACAGGCACCCCACCCTTGTTCAAGGAAGGCACCCGCCCATGACGCCCCCCGCCCACACCTCCAGACTGCCCTCGCTGACCGGCATGCGCTTCCTGGCCGCAGCCCTGGTCTTCGCCGTACACGGCGCCGCCGCCGGCGCCTTCCGCGACATCGGCGCGGCCGCCGACTACTTCCGCTTCTTCGGCAACGCCGGCGCGCTCGGCGTCTCCTTCTTCTTCGTCCTCAGCGGCTTCGTCCTGACCTGGTCGGTCAGACCCACCGACACCACCACCGCTTTCTGGCGCCGACGACTGCTGAAAATCTTCCCCAACCACCTCGTCACCTTCGTCATCGCCCTGGCCCTCCTGGCCCTGACCGGCACCGCGGTCGCCACCCACCAAACAGTGATCACCCTGTTCCTGCTGCACGCCTGGATGCCCGACAGCTCCTACGTCGAAGCCGCCAACAACGTCAGCTGGTCCCTGTCGGTGGAACTGCTCTTCTACCTCTCCTTCCCCCTGCTCATCAAAGCCATCAACAAGATCCGACCCCGCCACCTGTGGTACGCCGCCGCAACCACCGCCGCCCTGGTCATCTTGGTGCCGGCCCTCGCCCAACACCTGCTCCCAGGCACCCCGCACTACTCGTTCCTGCCGGTCTCCTGGACCCAGATCTGGTTCGTCTACGTCTTCCCGGCCGTACGCCTACTGGAATTCCTGCTCGGCATGATCATGGCCCGGATCCTGCTCACCGGCCGCTGGATCAACCTCCCCATCGTCCCCGCCGCCGCCTTGACGCTCGTCGCCTACCTGGTCCCCATCTACGTCGACCACAACCCGCTGTTCAACTACGCGGCGTTCACCATCATCCCGCTGGCCCTGCTGATCACGGCCACCGCCGCAGCCGACGTCCAAGGCCGCCGCACCCTGGTCAACACCCGCCCCATGGTGTGGCTGGGGGAGATCTCCTTCGCCTTCTACCTCGTCCACTACCTGGTCCTGAAGTTCGGCCACCGCGCCTTCGGCGCACAGCCCAACATCTTCGGCCAGCCCTCCGGACCGGCCTGGAGCACCCCGGTCGCCATCGCCTTCCTCCTGGGCTGCTTCGCCCTCTCCATCGTCGCGGCCTGGGCCCTGTACGCAACCGTCGAACGCCCCGCCATGCGCCGCTGGTCCCGGCCCAAGAACAGCCGCCCACAGCGCAGCGACCCCCAACCCCACAGCGTCCCCGCCGACACCCACTGAACCGCCCCACCCCACCCCATCCACCACCCCTCCTCCTTTGGAAAGGTCTCCCATGTCCACCCAGCAGCCCCTGCGCCTGGCCGTCATCATCGGCAGCATCCGCGACGTCCGCTTCGGCCCCACCATCGCGAAGTGGTTCACCCAACTCGCCACCGCGCGCCCCGACCTGGACATCGACGTCATCGACCTGGCCGACGTCCCCCTGAGCACCACCGGCCCCACCCGCGAACCCTCACCCGAGATGACCGCGGTCCTGGCCACCACCCGCCCCCGCCTCGCCCAGGCCGACGCCTTCGTCATCGTCACCCCCGAGTACAACCACAGCTTCCCCGCCGCCCTGAAGAACGCCATCGACTGGCACCTGGTCGAATGGCAGGCCAAGCCCGTCGGCTTCGTCTCCTACGGCGGCATCGCCGGCGGCCTGCGCGCCGTCGAACAGCTCCGCCAGGTCTTCGCCGAACTGCACGCCGTCACCGTCCGCGACACCGTCAGCTTCCACGGCGGCGCCGCCACCTTCGACGACGACGGCCACCCCAAGGACCCCGAAGGCTGCGAGAGTGCCGCCAAGGCCCTACTGGACCAGCTCACCTGGTGGGCCCACGCCCTGCGCCAGGCACGCACCCAGCACCCCTACGGCGCGTGACACCACGATGCCCATGAAGTACGACATCCTGGGAAAGACCGGACTGCGCATCTCCGAACTGGCCCTGGGCGCCGGCACCTTCGGCGTCGACGACTGGGGAGCCTCCCAGGAAACCGCCGCCCAACTCATCGACACCTACGCCCAAGCCGGCGGCAACTTCCTCGACACCGGCAACGTCTACGGCGGCGGACGCTCCGAACAATGCCTGGGCGCCGTCCTGACCGGCGGCCGCCGCGACCACTTCGTCCTGGCCACCAAGTACAACGCCATGACCAAAGAGGGCGACGTCAACTCCGCCGGCAACCACCGCAAAAACCTCGTCGCCTCCCTGGAAGCCAGCCTGCGCCGCCTGCGCACCGACCGCATCGACCTGCTCTGGCTCCACGCCCGCGACGCCCTGACCCCCGTCGAAGAAGTCATGCGCGCCCTCGACGACCAGATCCGCGCCGGAAAAATCCTCTACGTCGGCGCCTCCAACTGGCCCGCCTGGGAAATCTCCCGCGCCAACATGCTCGCCGAACTCCGCGGCTGGTCCGCCTTCGCCGGCCTCCAAGCCCGCTACAACCTCCTGGACCGCACCCCCGAACGGGACCTCCTGCCCATGGCCGCGACCTGCGACGTCAGCGTCTTCGCCTGGGGCGCACTGGCCGAAGGACGCCTGACCGGCAAATACCTACGCGGCGAACGCGGACGCCTGAGCGTGGAGAACTGGGCCGGCGACAGCGACCACGACACCACCCTGGTCCGCGAAGTCGTCCGCATCGCCGACGAAGGAGGCTGGACACCCGCCCAGGTCGCCCTCGCCTGGCTCCGCACCCGCCCCCACCCCGTCCTGCCCATCCTCGGCGCCACCCGCCCCGAACAACTCCACGACACCCTCGCCAGCCTCGACGTGACCCTGGCCACCGAACACACCACACGCCTGGACACCCTCAGCACCCCCACCCTGGGCTTCCCCCGCGACCTGATGCGCCACCCCAAATACACCCGCGGCGCCTACTCGGACCGCTGGCAGGACATCGAACGACGCCGCCCCCCAGCCCGCACCGTCACCGACGTCCTCTAAACACCCCACCCACACCACCCCACCCCAGGCCACGCCACCCCAGGCCAGGCCCGAGCCACCCGCACCACACCCCCCAGCCCCGCCCGCCAAGGAGAACCACCCATGACCCCCACCCCCGCCCACCACCGCCAGCCACCACGCACCCCAGCAGGAGGCACCACCCGATGAAACTCCTGGTCACCGGCGGCGCCGGCTTCATCGGCTCGCACTTCGTCCGCATGCTCCTAGACGACCGCTTCACCGGCTGGGAAGGCGCCCACGTCACTGTCCTGGACAAACTCACCTACGCCGGCAACCGCACCAACCTGCCACCCACCCACCCCCGCCTGCACTTCGTCCAAGGCGACATCTGCGACACCAACCTGCTGCACGACCTCCTCCCCGGCCACGACGCAGTAGTCCACTTCGCCGCCGAATCCCACGTGGACCGCTCCATCACCGGCCCGGCCGACTTCTTCCGCACCAACGTCCTGGGCACCCAATCCCTGATGGAAGCCGTCCTACGATGCGGCACCGAACGCGTCGTCCACGTCTCCACCGACGAGGTCTACGGCTCCATCGAGACCGGCGCCTGGACCGAAGAATGGCCCCTGCTGCCCAACACTCCCTACGCCGCCTCCAAAGCCGGCTCCGACCTGGTCGTCCGCTCCTACTGGCGCACCCACGGCATCGACGTATCCCTCACCCGCTGCTCCAACAACTACGGCCCCTACCAACACCCCGAAAAACTCATCCCGCTCTTCGTCACCCACCTCCTCCAAGGCCAACCCGTCCCCCTCTACGGCAGCGGCCACAACGTCCGCGAATGGCTCCACGTCGAAGACCACTGCCACGCCATCGCCCTGGTCCTCAACAAAGGCGGCGCAGGCGAGATCTACAACGTCGGCGGCGGCAACGAACGCACCAACCTCGACATCACCCAGGCCCTCCTGGACCTGTGCGGCGCCGACTGGTCCCACGTACGACGGGTCCCCGACCGCAAGGGCCACGACCTGCGCTACGCCCTGGACGACCACAAGATCCGCCAGGAACTGGGCTACGCACCACGGATCGACTTCGAGGCGGGACTGGCCGACACGGTCGCCTGGTACCGGGACAACACCAACTGGTGGAACACCACCAACACCCGGGCCTCGCACTGACCTATGGAGTCGCGGTGACCAAGGAAGTGACCATCCGCGTCCGGACATCAAGGAGACCAAGTGGACACCCGCGACGCTAAGGCGCTGCTGCTGGACGACGTCCGCAAGTACCACCGACAGGCCCAGCCCGACCAGCGATTCATCCCCGGCCACACCGAAATCTGGCCCTCCGGCGCCGTCCTCGACGAAGACGACCGCGTCGCCCTCGTCGAAGCGGCACTGGACCTGCGCATCGCCGCGGGACGCAGCGCCCGCAAATTCGAATCCGCCTTCGCCCGGACCCTCAAACGCCGCAAGGCCCACCTGACCAACTCCGGCTCCTCAGCCAACCTCCTGGCCCTCTCCGCCCTGACCTCACACCTCCTGGAGGACCGTCGACTCCGGCCGGGCGACGAGGTCATCACCGTGGCCGCGGGCTTCCCCACCACCGTCAACCCCATCCTGCAAAACGGACTGGTCCCCGTCTTCGTCGACGTCGAACTGGGCACCTACAACACCACCGCCGACCGCGTCGCCCAGGCCATCGGCCCCCGGACCCGGGCCATCATCATCGCGCACGCCCTCGGCAACCCCTTCGAAGCCGCCGAAATGGCCCAACTCGCCCAAGACCACGACCTGTTCCTCATCGAGGACAACTGCGACGCGGTCGGATCCACCTACGACGGCCAACTCACCGGCACCTTCGGCGACCTGGCCACCGTCAGCTTCTACCCCGCCCACCACCTCACCATGGGCGAGGGCGGCTGCGTCCTGACCTCCAACCTCGCCCTGGCCCGCATCGTGGAATCGATGCGCGACTGGGGGAGGGACTGCTGGTGCGAGCCCGGCGAGAACGACAAGTGCCTCAAACGCTTCACATACCAGATGGGCGACCTACCGGCCGGCTACGACCACAAGTACATCTTCTCCCACGTCGGTTACAACCTCAAAGCAACCGACCTCCAAGCCGCCCTGGGCCTGACCCAACTGGCCAAACTCGAAGAATTCGGCACCGCCCGCCGCCGCAACTGGCGCCGCCTGCGCGAAGCCCTGGACGACGTACCCCACCTGCTGCTGCCCCAGGCCACCCCGCGCAGCGACCCCAGCTGGTTCGGCTTCGTGATCACCATCGACCCCGACGCCCCCTTCACCCGCGCCGAACTCGTCGACTTCCTCGAAGGCCGCAAAATCGGCACCCGCCGCCTCTTCGCCGGAAACCTCACCCGACACCCCGCCTACATCGGCCAACCCCAACGCGTCGTAGGGGAGTTGACCAACAGCGACCTCATCACCGAGCACACCTTCTGGATCGGCGTCTACCCGGCCCTGACCGACGAGATGCTCGACTACGTCATCACCTCGATCAAGGAATTCGTCAAGACCCGCACCTGATCCACCCGCCACCCCAAGGCACAACGCGCACGCCCGTCACACCCACCACCTCCCCGACCCCATACGCCCATCGGTCAGCTCCTGGCGTCACAGCGCGGCCAGAACGCTTTTCGGGGCAGGCTGCGACGCGCCGCGAACCCAAGGACGACACTCTCCCTCGGCTTTACGCCAAGGGCCCCTCTTGAGAGGTTCTGATGGACATAGTGGGAAACGGATTCCTCGCCCGGCACCTCAAACCCCTGGCCGACCGCCACCCCGACACCGTCGTACTGGCCGCCGGCGTCTCCTGGGCCAGCCACACCTCCGACGCCGACTTCGCCCGCGAAGCCACCCTCCTGCGCGAAGTCGCCGCCGACTGCCGGGCCACCGCACGCCGCCTGCTGTTCTTCTCCACCGCCTCCACCGGGATGTACGGCACCGCAAACGGCCCCGGCCACGAAGACCTCACCATCACCCCCTGCACCCCCTACGGCACCCACAAACTCGCCATGGAAAGCCACCTGCGCACCTCAGGCACCGACTTCCTGGCACTGCGCCTGGGTCACCTGGTCGGCCCCGGACAACCACCCCACCAACTCCTGCCCACCCTGCTGCGCCACCTCCAACAAGGCACCGTCGCCGTCCACAAAGGCGCCACCCGCGACCTGATCGACGTCGACGACGTCATCGCCATCGTCGACCACCTCCTGGCCCGCGGCCTGACCCGACAGATCGTCAACGTCGCCTCCGGCGCCGCCGTCCCCGTCGACCACATCATCGACCACCTCCAACAACGCACCGGCCTGCCCGCCACCCGCAGCTACATCGACGTCGGCGGCCACCACACCATCTCCATCGACAAACTCCGCACCCTGGTCCCCGAAGTCGCCGCCATGGGATTCGGCCCCGACTACTACCGAGGCGTCCTCGACGACTTCCTCACCACCGCCTTCACCCCGGCAACCCCCTAACCCCACCCACCCCGCCCGCGCCCCGACCACACGAACTCCCCGGAGCCTTCAGAAAGTTGGATCATGCCGTCCCCCACCCGCCCCACCGCACCGCCCACGGTGCGACCCCGCGCAGACACCACCACCGCCGACCGCTTCGCCCGCTCCGCAGCCACCCGCCAACCCACCACCCCCACCACCCCCGACATCCCCGACGTGACCACCTGGCTCAGCCGGCGACGCCGCGCCCACGACTTCCGCGTCGAACGGATCCCCCTGGCCGACCTGGAAGGCTGGACCTTCGAACCCACCACAGGCAACCTCGGCCACCACAGCGGCAAGTTCTTCACCATCGAGGGCCTGGACGTCACCGCCGTCGACGACGAGGGCCACCACCACTGGCAACAGCCCATCATCCGCCAACCCGAAGTCGGCATCCTCGGCATCCTCGTCAAGGAATTCAACGGCATCCTGCACTTCCTGATGCAGGCCAAAATGGAACCGGGCAACCCCAACCTGGTCCAACTCTCCCCAACCGTCCAAGCCACCCGCAGCAACTACACCCGAGCCCACCGCGGCGCCGCCGTGAAGTACATCGAATACTTCACCCGCCCCGGACGCGGCCGGGTCCTGGCCGACGTCCTACAGTCCGAACACGGCTCCTGGTTCTTCCGCAAAAGCAACCGCAACATGATCGTCGAGGCCGACGGCGACGTCCCCCTCCTCGAAGACTTCCGCTGGCTGACCCTGGGCCAAATAGCCGAACTCCTCCACCAGGACAACATCGTCAACATGGACGCCCGCACCGTCCTGTCCTGCATCCCCCTGCCCGACACCCACGGCCAGGCCCACCTGTCCGACACCGACCTCCTGTCCTGGTTCACCGAGGAACGCGCCCGCCACACCGTCAGCGCCACCCGCATCCCCCTGTCCACCGTCACCGGCTGGAAACGCGGCCCCTACGCCATCGAGCACGAAGAAGGCCGCTACTTCAAGGCCGTCGCAGTCTCCGTACGCGCCGGCAACCGCGAAGTCACCGGCTGGACCCAACCCCTGTTCGAACCCGTCGAACCAGGCATCGCCGCATTCCTGACCCGCACCATCGACGGTGTCGACCACGTCCTGGCCCACGCCCGCGTCGAAGGCGGCTTCCTGGACACCGTCGAACTCGGCCCCACCGTCCAATACACCCCCGCCAACTACGCACACCTACCCACCCGACGCTGGCCCCCCTTCCTGCACCACGTCCTTTCCGCACCCCCCCAGACCATCCGCTACCAAGCCCTCCACTCCGAAGAAGGCGGCCGCTTCCTGAACGCCGAAAGCCGCTACCTGGTCATCGAAGCCGACCAGAACACCGCCCCCCTGACCCCACCCCCCGGCTACCAATGGGTCACCCCCGGCCAACTCACCTCCCTGGTACGCCACGGCCACTACGTCAACGTCCAGGCCCGCACCCTCCTGGCCTGCCTCGGCGCGATGACACCGGCCCAATGACCCGCCCCTTGCGCATCGGCGTCCTTAGCCTGGCCTCCATCGCCCGCCGCCGCATGCTGCCGGCCATGGCCGCCTGCCCCGACATCCAGATCGCCGCCCTGGCCAGCCGGGACACCCACGCCGCAGACCAGGCCGCCGCCCAGTACGGCTGCCACGCAGCCCCCAACTACACCGCGCTGCTGGCCATGCCGGACATCGACGCCGTCTACATCCCGCTGCCCGCCGCCCTGCACGCCACCTGGACCCGGGCCGCCCTGAACGCCGGCAAACACGTCCTGGCCGAGAAACCCACCACCACCAGCGCCACCGAAACCCGCGACCTGCTCTCCCTGGCCGCCGCCCGCGACCTGGTCCTGGCCGAGAACGTCATGTTCCTCCACCACGCCCAACACGCCACCGTCCAGCGCCTCCTGAACGACGGTGCGATCGGCGAACTCCGCTCCTTCACAGCCCAGTTCAGCATCCCCAAACTCCCCGACGACGACATCCGACACCGCCCCGAACTGGGCGGCGGCGCGCTGGCCGACGTCGCCGTCTACCCCCTGCGCGCCGCCCTGCACCTCCTGGGCGAAGACCTCGACGTCGTCGGCGCCGCCCTGACCTACGGCGCCGGCCGCCATGTGGAGACCGCCGGCGCCGCCCTCCTGCACAGCGCAACGGGCATCACCGCGCACCTCACCTTCGGCCTGGACCACGCCTACCGCTCCTGGTACGAGGTATGCGGCAGCACCGGCCGCATCATCGTCGACCACGCCTTCACCCCACCGGCCGACCACGCCCCCCGCCTGCGCATCGAACGCGGCATGGACACCGAAGAACTGCACCTACCGCCAGATGACCAAGTCACCAACACCCTGACCGCCTTCGCCGCAGCCATCCGCACACCGGGTCAGCGGCCGGGACCGGGGCAGTGGCGGGAACCGGAGGCGGCGGTGCTGCGCCAGGCGGAGCTGCTGGACGCCATCCGCCACCGCGCCGCCGTACACCACACCACCCCCCACCACACCACCCCCCACCACACCACCCCCCACCACACCACCCCCCACCACACCACCCCCCACCACACCCCCGCGCACCACACCGCCCCGCACCACACCGCCCCGTACGACACCCCCGGGCACGACACCCCCGGGCACGACACCCCCGGGCACGACGCCCCCGTGCCCGACGCGGCCCACCGCCCCACCTCGGACCGCGCCCGAGCAGACCAACAACCCCACACCGACCACACCGTCAGGAGCCTGTGATGACCACGACCCCTCCCTGGGTCCCCGACGACATCGACCGCCACACCGCCAGCGCCGCCCGCGCCTACGACTACCTCCTGGGCGGCACCCACCACTTCCCCGCCGACCGCGAACTGGGCGACCAGGTCCTCTCCGTCCTGCCCGCCAACATCATGGCCCGACAAAACCGGGACTACCTCCAGCGCGTGATGCGCTTCCTCCTGACCGCCGGCATCCGCCAGTTCATCGACCTGGGCTCCGGCCTACCGGTCATGGGCAACGTCCACGAGATCGCCCACCACAGCCACCCGGACACCCGCGTCGTCTACGTCGACAACGAACCGGCCACCCTCGCCCACAGCGACCTCATCCTGCGCGACCAGGAACACACCGCCATGGTCGCCGCCGACATCCGCGACCCCAGGGCCGTCCTGGAAGCCGACGCCACCACCAAGCTCATCGACTTCTCCCAGCCCATCGGCTTCCTCATGCTCGGCGTCACCCAGTTCCTGCCCGACGACGCCCAACTGTGGGAGATCACCGCCCGCTACCGCGACGCCCTGCCCGCCGGCAGCTACCTCGCCCTGTCCTGCTTCACCTGGGACAACGACGCCGACACCATGCGCCGCACGATCGAGATGTTCGAAAACAGCGGCCGCGCCCCGATCGTGCCCCGCACCGGCGCCGAGGTCACCCGCCTTCTGGGCGACTTCGAACTCCTCGACCCCGGACTGGTCTTCACCCCCCAGTGGCGCCCCGACGCCACCTCCGGCGACGCCGACGAACGCTCCAACCTCTACGCCGCACTCGCCCGCAAACCCTGACCCGCCCGGATTCAGGCACCCTCGCCGTGGGCGGTCTCCACCATGTCCGTGGCGATCGCCAACAGCGCCGTCCGCTTGACCTCCGGATCCCCCTCGAAATGCCCCAGCGCGAACGTCCCGAAATGCAAGGTGAACAGCGCACCCATGCACCGCAACTGCTCGACCAGCGGAGTCCGCGGATCGGTGAGCATCTCCCCGATGGCCGTCATCTGCTGGTTGAACTCCTGACCCACCTTCAAGTCCCGCAGCGTCGCCTCGTTCTCCCGCATGAACCGAAACAACGGAACGGTGGCATCCATCGCCGCCCCGTACCGGCGCAGCAACTCCTTCTTCGTCTCCAACGTCCGCGGCTGCTGCCGCCCCCAGGCGATGAGATCGTCCACCGGACGCCCCAGGTCCTCGAAGATGCTCTGGAGGATGTCCTCCTTGGACCTGAAGTGGTAGTAGATCGCGGGCTTGGTGACACCCAACATCTCAGCGATCTCACGCAGTGAGGTCTTCTCGTAGCCCTGCCGGACAAACAGCTCCAGCGCCACTTCCTGGATGCGCTTGCGGGTGTCCCCCCGGTCCTTCCTGGCGCCACTGCCGGCCACGGGCCTCACTCCTTCATCTCCTCGCACCACAGGCGAAAACCGCCCACCTGGCGGCCACTTACCCCCCTTTGGCGGGCAAGTGACCAGGCCCGAGTCTACGTCCGCCCGCCGCCACCGCCACCGGCGGTGACCCCGCACGATCATGCGAAAGGAACGCGATGCGCGTTGTGTTCTCGGTGTCCAACTGGCCCGGGCACTGGTTCTCCATGGTGCCCCTGGGCTGGGCCCTGCAAGCAGCCGGCCACGAGGTCAAAGTCCTGTGCACCCCCTGCCAGAGCGAACCGATCACCCATGCCGGCCTGATGCCCGTACCCGTCCTCGAAGCGATGGACATGACCGTACGGGGCAGGCTCCACAACTACCGCAAGGCACGCGCCGGCACCTGGGCCTTCACCGGCCTGCCCCCCCCCCCCCTGACCGGCCAACCCCTCACCTCCCTCGACGAGTTCGACATGGACACCTGGTCCAAGGAGAACCACGACTGGGCCATCGGCGTCACCGCCCGCAGCTGCGACGCAGCCGTCGACTTCGCCCGCTGGTGGCAACCCCACCTGGTCCTCAACGACCTGATGAGCCTGGAAGGCCCCCTGGTAGGACGAGCCCTGAACATCCCCGCCCTGCTCCACCTATGGGGACCCATCGGCCCCCAGGACGACGTCCCCGGCGCCCCACCCGGCGCCAGCTTCGTCCCCATGGACCCCAGCAACGCCTTCGCCCGCCACCACGCAGGACAGATGGGACCAGAGGTCTACCAGCACGTCATCGACCCCTCACCCCCCACCGCCCACCCACCCCTGGACGCCCACCGCATCCCCATACGCCACATCCCCTACAACGGCCCCGGCGCCCTCCCACCGGCCCCGGCCAGCTACCACGGCACCAAGCCACGCATCTGCGTGGTGTGGGGGACCTCCGTCAGCGGCGTGTACGGACCGGCCTCCTTCGCCGTGCCGCGCATCATCGAAGCCCTCGCCGACCTCGACGTCGAGGTCCTGCTGACCCTCACCGGCGCCGACCGCGAACGCATCACCCAATCCGGCCCGCTGCCCCCCGGCGTCCGCCTGCTGGAGCGGACCCCCCTGCACCTGCTGCTGCCCGCCTGCGACGCGGTGATCCACCACGGCGGCGCCGGCTGCACCATGACCGCCCTGGCCGCCGGCATACCGCAACTGGCCATCCACGCCGGATCCGACCAGGAAGTGATCGCCGACCGCCTCGCCGGCGTCCGCGCCGCCCAGTCACTGCCCAACGCACACGCCGACCCGCACGCCATCCGGACCGCCGTCCGCCGCCTCCTGGACGACCCCGTCCACCGCCGCACCGCAACCCAACTGCGCCAGGAAATGACGACCCTGCCCACCCCGGCCGAACTCCTGGACACCCTCACCGCCCTCGCACACTGACCCCACCCCGCCCACCGGCACCGGCCCGCGCCCACCGGCACCGGTGGCCCCACCCGCCCGGGACCCGGCCCCACGGCCGAAGAAGGCCACAAGGAGAACCCGATGCGTGTCCTGGTGATGACCACCCCCGACCCCAGCCACCTGCCACCCCTGGTCCCCGCGGCCTGGGCCCTGCGCGCCGCCGGCCACGACGTCCTCGTCCTGGGCCAACCCGACAGCGCCGAATCCGCCCGCACCGCAGGACTGAACTTCGTGAGCCTGGGCAACTGGTTCCGGACCGAAGAACTGGTCCTGCGCGCCCTGACCCCCGGCAAACGCCCCCTGGAATCCCGCCCCCGCGCCGACCCCCGCATGAAGGGCGGCTTCGGCGGCGTATGGATCGAACACGCCAAGGACATGGCCGGCACCTACCTCGACTTCGCCCGCGCCTACCGCCCCGACCTGATCCTGGCCGACCCCCTCAACTACAGCGCCCTGATCGCCGGCGCCGCCCTGGGCATCCCGGCCGTCCACCACCGCTGGGGCGTCGACCCGATCGGCACCCCCCGCCTGCCCGCCGCCCGCCAAGAACTCCAGCCAACCTGCCAGGCACTTGGCATCGACACCCTGCCCGACCCCACCGCCGTCCTCGACCCCTGCCCCACCGCCCTCCAACTCCCCGACCTCACCGGCCAAACCCCCCTGCGCTACGTGCCCTTCAACGGCAGCGGCACCGCCCCCGACTGGCTCCGCGCCCAATGGGGCCAGCCCCGCACCGGCCCCCACCGCGTCGTGATCTCACTGGGCCGACGCACCCTCGCCTACAACGGCATCCCCTTCACCCGCACCCTCCTGCACGCCCTGGCCGGCCTCCCCGACATCGAACTGATCGCCACCATCGGCGCCGACCACCGCCAACAGATCGGCCCCGTGCCCACCACCGTCCGCATGGTCGACCCCTTCCCGCTCCACCTCATCCTCGACTCCTGCGACGCGATCGTCACCCACGGCGGCTCCGCCACCACCATGACCGCAACCCTGCACGGACTGCCCCAACTCGCCCTGCCCCAGATGGCCGACTGCTTCGCCCACGGCGACCGACTGGCCGCCACCGGCGCCGGCATCACCTTGGACACCGTCGCCGCCCAGGACGACCCCCACCAACTCCGCCGCTCCCTGACCGACCTGCTCACCGACCCCCACTACGCAAAGGCGGCCACCGCACTGCGCCAGGACATGGAACGCATGCCCACCCCCGCCCAGAGCGTCCGCACCCTCGAACACCTCGCCGCACACCACCGCCGATGACCCACCCCACCCACCCCTCACCCCCGAGCACCACCCCCAGCACCCCCGACCGAAAGGAACGACCGTGACGAACGCCAGCACGCAGTGGACCTTCCACGAGGACCAGTTCTGGATGCGGGGCGAACTGCCGCCGGGCAAGGTCTGCTACGACGAAAAGAAGGGACTGTGGAACGTCTACGGATACGCCGAGTGCCTCCAAGTCCTCGGCGACGCAGAGACCTTCTCCTCCGACCTGAGCATCCTGGCCCCCGAAGGCAAACGACAGATCTTTCCCGGCAACCTCACCACGATGGACCCGCCCGAACACACCAAGATGCGCAAGATCGTCAGCGGGGTGTTCACCCGCGGCGTGGTCGCCGCCCTCGAACCCCGCATCAAGGCCATCACCCACGAACTCCTCGAACAGGTCGAGCCCGGCGACCCCTTCGACCTCGTCGAGATCCTCGCCCACCCCCTGCCCGTCATCGTCATCGCCGAACTCCTGGGCATCCCCGCCAGCGACCGCCACGTGTTCCGGGAATGGGTCAGCAAGCTCCTGGAGAACAACCAGAGCTTCTCCACCGGCGAAGACACCGAAGAACTACGCAAGCAACGCGAAGAGACCTTCGTCCAGATCAACAACCTCTCCACCTACCTGCGCGAACACGTCGAACAGCGCCTGGCCGAACCCCGCGAGGACCTGCTCACCAAACTCGTCCAGGCCGAAGTCGACGGCGAACGCCTCTCCACCGCCGAGATCGTCAACTTCGCCTTCGTCCTGCTGGTGGCCGGCCACATCACCACCACCATGCTGCTGGGCAACACCATCTTGTGCCTGGACGCCCACCCCACAGCCATGGAAACCGTCCGCAAGGACCGCAGCCGCATCCCCGCCGCCATCGAGGAATCCCTACGCCTGTTCGCCCCCCTGGCAGCCCTGCGCCGAGTCACCCGCAAGCCCGCAACGATCGGCGACGTCGAGATCCCCGCCCTCCAGGTCGTCATGGTCCAAACCGCCGCCGCCAGCCGCGACCTCGGCCAGTTCCGCGACCCGAACACCTTCGACCTGGACCGCGGCAACAACCCGCACCTCTCCTTCGGCCGCGGCTCCCACTTCTGCATGGGCGCCCCCCTGGCCCGACTGGAGGGCCTCATCGCCCTGGACATCCTCTTCGACCGCTTCCCCGAACTGCGCTGCGACCCCCTCAAGGCACCCGTCTTCATGCCCGGCGCCAACGTGATGGGCGTGGAGTCCTTGCAGCTGCTCACCTAAACGGCCACCGCAGCCCACCCACACCGCGGCGCCCCGAAGGAAACCACCACCATGAAGCTGCTCTTTGTCGCCGGCCCCACCCCCTCCAACATCTTCGCCCTCGCCCCCCTGGCCACCGCCGCCCGCAACGCCGGCCACCAGGTGTTCATGTCCGCACCCAAAGAACTCACCTCGGTGATCACCGGCGTCGGCCTGCCCGCCCTCGCCGCCACCACCACCGACCTCACCGCCATCAAAGCCACCCGCCGCTCCGGCGAACCCGAACACGTCCCCGACGACGTCGACCACCCCGACTTCATCCAGTACACCGGCCGCTGGTTCGGACGCCTGGCCGCACACAGCCTCATCCGCCTACGCGAAGTAGCCACCGCCTGGCGCCCCGACGCCATCATCGGCGGCCCGCACGCCTACGCCGCAGCCCTACTGGCCCGCGAATTCGCCATCC
Organism: Streptomyces sp. NPDC058000; assembly: GCF_042886435.1. NCBI lineage: Bacteria > Bacillati > Actinomycetota > Actinomycetes > Kitasatosporales > Streptomycetaceae > Streptomyces > Streptomyces sp. NPDC058000. The sequence continues at coordinate 77,688 of NZ_JBHVQS010000005.1, read as the reverse complement.
CCTGGATACGCCACACCTGGACCGCCCTGGACACCCTCGGCATCCACACCGGCAGCGAAGACGAACTCGCCCCCGAACTTAAGCAGTTGGGCCTTGACCGACTGACCCTGCCCGACCTGCTCATCGACAACTGCCCCCCAGCCATCCGCCCCGCCGACGCCGCCCCCGCCCAACAGATCCGCTTCATCCCCCTCAACACCCAACGCCCCCTCCAACCATGGATGTACACCCGCCCCACCCGGCGCAGGGTATGCGTGACCGGCGGCAGCATGGCCACCACCAGCAACAACTTCCACCTCATCCGCAGCATGGTCCAACGCCTGAGCGCACTGGACACCGAGATCGTCATCCCCGCCCCAGCGGAAGTCGCCGACGAACTGAGCGCCCAGTTCCCCGACGTCCGCGCCGGCTGGATCCCCCTGGACGTCCTGATACCCACCTGCGACCTCATCGTCCACCACGCCGGCGGCCTGACCGGACTGACCGCCTCCCTCGCCGGCGTCCCCCAACTCCTCCTACCCCAGGAGGCCAAGGTCCGCGAGGCAGCCCGCCTGGTCGCCGACTACGGCGCCGCCCGCAGCCTCCTGCCCCACGAAGCGGACCCCGACAGCGTCGGCAAGGCCCTGGACGCACTCCTCCAAGACCCCACCTACGCCGACCGCTCCCGCGACCTGGGCCGCGAGATCGCCGCCATGCCCACCCCGGCCGACGTCGTCGCCGTACTGGAAAACCTCGCCGCCCGCTAAAACCACCCCCGGGGCCGGGGGAGTGGCCACACCACCCCCGGCCCCACCCCACCCACCCCGCACCCACCCAACGACCCGTGAAGAAGGACCGTTGAAAATCCTGTTCATCACCGGCGGCGGGCCGGCCACCGTCTTCGCCCTGGCCCCCCTGGCCACCGCCGCCCGCGGCGCCGGCCACGAAGTCTTCATGGCCGGCAACGCCGACCTCCTGCCCGCCATCAACGCCTCGGCGCTCCCGGCGATCTCCACCACCGACCTGCCCATCCAACACTTCACCACCCAAGACCGCGCAGGCCACCGGGTGGACTCGCCCCTGGGCAAACCCCTTGCCGAACAAGGCAACTTCACCGGCCGCTGGTTCGGCCGCCTGGCCGCCGCAAGCCTCGCCCCCCTGCGCCACTTCACCCAGCACTGGCGCCCCGACCTGATCGTGGGCGGCACCACCACCTACGCCGCCGCCCTCCTGGCCGCCCACCTCGACGTCCCCTACGTCCGCCAAGCCTGGGACGCCATCGACGCCCGCCACATCCACCCCGGCGCCAACGAGGAACTCCAGCCCGAACTAGCCGAGTTGGGACTGTCCCAACTCCCCGAACCGGACCTGTTCCTCGACGTGTGCCCACCGAGCCTGCGCCCCCACCAAGCCGCCCCCGCCACCCCCCTGCAGTTCATCCTCGGCAACCAACACCGCCCCCTGAAGCCGTGGATGTACACCCGCACCCACCGCCCCCGCATCTGCCTGACCGCCGGCAGCCAAGTCACCCGCGACGCCCGCCACCGCCTCTACGAATTCCTCACCCGCGCCATCGCCGAACTCACCCCACTGGACACCGACATCCTCATCGCCGCCCCCGACGCCCTCGCCCCCGACCTCCACGCCCAGCACGACAACGTCCACGCCGGCTGGGTCCCCCTGGACATCGTCGCCCCCACCTGCGACCTGCTCGTCCACCACGGCGGCGGCGTGACCAGCCTGACCGGCATGCGCGCCGGCACCCCCCAAGTCATCGTCCCCGGCGCCGAAATGCTCGCCGGCGCAGCCCGCACCCTGGCCGACTACGGCGCCGCCCTGACCCTGCCCACCGGCGACGACACCCCCGAGCGCCTCGGCCAAGCCTGCCACCAGGCCCTGACCGACGACACCTACCGCAAGCGCGCCCAAGCCCTACGCGAAGAGATCCAGGCCATGCCCACACCGGCCGACACCGTCCACGCCCTGGAAGACCTCACCCACCACTAGACCACCCCGACCAACCACCCCGACCGACCCCACTCCCGGCACCACCCGACACTCCTTTGACATTCCTCTGACACCGGCTGACATTCCCCTGACACCGGCCTGGGAATTCCCTGAAAACAACGCCGTTGACCCCGTACGCCCCCGAAGATAGATTTCCTAGCGTTCGCGGTATTCCACGCTCATCACCGAATACCGCACCGCACCGCGCAGTGCCCAGCACCGCGCCGGCCGGCCGCGACGGACGCCCACCCCGCCCCCGGCCCACCCCACGCACCCCACCACCGGCACTGCCACGCCACCGCAGCGCGCCCCGGGGCCGTACACCGCATGCATCGGGCCTCAAAGCCCCCATCCCGTAATCCGGAGGGACACATTGCAAGCGCGAAAGCTCGCCGTGCAAGGCGCATTCGAATTCACCTCGCAGACGTTCTCCGACGACCGCGGGGTCTTCGTCGCACCGTTCCAACAGCAGACCTTCCAAGCCGCCAAGGGCGGACCACTGTTCTCCGTCGCCCAAAGCAACCACAGCGTCTCCCGACGCGGCGTCGTCCGCGGCATCCACTACACCGTCGCACCCCCGGGCGCCGCCAAGTACGTCTACTGCGCCAGCGGCCGCTCCCTGGACATCGTCGTCGACATCCGCCAAGGCTCACCCACCTACGGCACCTGGGACGCGGTCCTCCTGGACCAAACAGGCTTCCGCTCGGTGTACCTGCCCGTCGGCGTCGGCCACGCCTTCATCGCCCTGACCGACCACACCGTCATGGCCTACCTGACCTCCGCCCCCTACATCGCCGAACAGGAACTGGCCATCTCCCCCCTCGACCCCGCCCTGGCCCTGCCGCTGCCCGACGACATCGACCCGATCCTCTCGACACGCGACAGCGCCGCCCTCCCCCTCGCCCAAGCCGCCGACCGCGGCCTGCTCCCCAACTACCAGCTCTGCCAGGAACTCGAAGCCCGCCTGGGCACACCCACCCAGGCACAGCACGACCTGACCGGGACCCGGGCATGAAGGGCATCTTGCTGGCCGGCGGAAGCGGAACCCGCCTGCGGCCCCTGACCACCGTGGTCTCCAAGCAGATCCTGCCCGTCTACAACAAACCGATGGTCTACTACCCCCTCTCGGTCCTCATGCTCGCCGGCATCCAAGAGATCCTGATCATCTCCTCACCCGCCCACGCGGAAGGCTTCCGCAGCCTGCTCGGCGACGGCTCCGACCTCGGCCTGAAGCTGGACTACGCCGAACAAAAAGAACCCAACGGCATCGCCGAAGCCTTCCTCATCGGCGCCGACCACATCGGCACCGACGACGTGGCCCTCATCCTGGGCGACAACATCTTCCACGGCCACGGCTTCTCCGACCTGCTGCGCACCACCGCCACCCACCTCGACGGCTGCGCCCTGTTCGGCTACCCCGTCAAGGACCCCTGGCGCTACGGCGTCGCCGAACTCGACGCCGACCGCCGCCTGACCGCCCTGGCCGAAAAGCCCCACCAACCCCGCTCCAACATCGCCGTCACCGGCCTGTACATGTACGACCACACCGTCGTCCAACTGGCCCAGGACCTCATCCCCTCCGACCGCGGCGAACTGGAGATCACCGACATCAACAAGGCATACCTGGAGCAGGGCCGCGCCCACCTGGCCGAACTGGGCCGCGGCTTCGTCTGGCTCGACATGGGCACCCACGACTCACTGCTGGAAGCCGGCCAGTACGTGCAGATGCTCGAACAGCGCCAAGGCATCCGCATCGGCTGCGTCGAAGAAGTCGCCTACCTGATGGGCTACATCACCGCCGAACAGTGCCACCACCTGGGCCGCGAGCGAGCCGGCACCGACTACGGGGACTACCTGGTCAACCTCGCCGAGGAAGGCGGAGCCCTGTCCCGCACCGTCGGCGCCACCTGCTACCCCCGCACCGCCTGACCACCACCAACACCCGCCACCACCGCCCTTGCGCCCTTCCGCTCCCACCTCGGAGGACCCATGCACGACCGCTCACCGTCCCCGCCACCGGACCCCGAAGCGCCCGGCGTCCTCGTCCTGGGCGGCAGCGGCTGCATCGGACGGCACATCTGCGCAGCCTTCGCCCACCACGGCTACCGCGTCACCGTCGTGGGCCGCACCCCCGCCCCCCACCTCGCCCCCCACGCCTTCCACCCCCTGGACCTGCTCACCGCCCCCACCGACGCCCTCACCCACCTCCTGACCAGCACCGGCGCCCACGTCGTGGTCAACGCCACCGACATGGCCGGCGCCACCGACGTCACCAGCGCAGCCGACGGCGGCGAACAACGCGCCACCGAACTCCTGGCCGCCAACGCCGGCCTGGCCCACACCCTGATCCAGGCCCTCCAGCAGTGCCCCAAACCACCCCGCCTGGTCCACATCGGCACCATCCACGAGTACGGCCCCGGCGACCCCGGCGTCCCCCTGGCCGAAGACCGCACCCCCCGCCCCACCAACGCCTACGCCCGCGCCAAACTCGCCATCTCACAAGCCGTCCTGGCCGCCGCCCACACCGGCACCCTCGACGCCGCCGTACTCCGCCTGGTCAACACCGTCGGCCCCTACCCGACACCGGCCAGCTTCCCCGGCAAACTCCTGCCCCAACTACGCGCCGCCGCCCACACCGGCGCCCCCCTCACCCTCAACGTCGCCCCCGCCATGCGTGACTGGGTCGACGTCCGCGACGTCGCCGAAGCCGCCGTCCAAGCCGCCAGACGCCCCCTGACCAAACGGGTCTTCAACATCGGCAGCGGCGTCGCCGTCCCCATGCGGGAACTGGTCACCCACCTCCTGGCCGCCGCCGAGTTGCCCCCCACCGCCATCAACGAAGACCAGGGCCCCGTCCACAGCCTGGGCGCCAACTGGGTCCAGGCCGACATCCGCCGCGCCCGCACCCTCCTGCACTGGCAACCCCGCATCCCCCTCCAACAGACCCTCCAGGACCTCTGGGACGCCGGCCAGACCAGCCGCTGACCCCACCAGCCCCCACCAGCCCCACACCAACGCCCACCACGGGAAAGGACCACCATGACCGACTCGCCCTACAAGGACCCGCGCGTCGTACCGCACGAGTCCGAGCAGGAACGCGACTCCCGACTGCGCCTGACCGAACTCCTCGCCCAAACCCCCATCCCGCCCGAGTACCTGATCGACAACCTCCCCGTCTACCTGCGCCGCCCCCAGCTCGCCGACCTCCTGGCGATGGACGCCCTCTACCGCAAGATCGTCGACGTCCCCGGCGTCATCATGGAATTCGGCGTCCTGCACGGCCGCCACCTCGCCGCCTTCACCGCCCTGCGCAGCATCTACGAGCCCTACAACTCCCTGCGCCGCGTCATCGGCTTCGACACCTTCACCGGCTTCCCCGACATCGCCGACGTCGACCGCGCCACCCCCAGCGCCGTCGAAGGCCGCTTCGCCGTCCCCGCCGACGAAGTCGACCACCTGCGCGCCGTCCTGGCCGCACACGAAGTCAACGAACCCTACGGACACACCCAGCGCAGCTTCGTCGTCCAAGGCGACGTCCGCAAAACCGTCCCCCAGTACCTGGCCGAGAACCCCGAGACGATCGTCGCCCTCGCCTACATCGACCTCGACCTCTACGAGCCCTCCCTGGAAACCCTGCACGCCATCCGCCCGCACCTGACCAAGGGCAGCATCATCGCCTTCGACGAACTCGCCCACCCCAAGTGGCCCGGCGAGACCAAGGCGCTCACCGAATTCCTGGAACTGGGCAGCGTCAAACTCCACCAACTGCCCCACCGCGAGTCCCCGATCATCTACCTGGTCTGGGGCGAGGACTGAACCCCACACCCACACCCGCACCCCGCGTCCCACACCCACCCAGCGCCCCGCCCCGGAACCCCGACCGGTCGCCCGTCGCCGGCCGAGCTCGACTTGGAGAACCCATGCCCATCGACACCTGCCGCGCCTGCGGCAACAGCGAACTGCTGCCCGTGCTGGATCTGGGCCCACAGGCCCTCACCGGCGTCTTCCCCCGCAGCCGGGAGGAACACGTTCCCCAGGTCCCCCTTGAGCTCGTCAAATGCTCACCCGCAGGCTGCGGCCTGGTCCAGCTGCGCCACACCGCCGACTTCTCCTTGATGTACGGCGAGGGCTACGGCTACCGCTCCGGCATCCGCGAGTTCATGATCAACCACCTGCACGGCAAGGTCGCCCAGCTCACCGAACTGGTCCAGCCCACCACCGGGGACCTGGTCCTGGACATCGGCAGCAACGACTCCACCCTCCTGCGCGGCTACGCAAGCGGCCCCACCCTGGTCGGCATCGACCCCACCGGCGAGAAGTTCCGCTCGTACTACCCCGCGCACATCGACCTCATCCCCGACTTCTTCTCCCGCCAGCTGTTCCAGGAACGCTTCGGCTCCCGCCGCGCCAAGATCGTCACCTCCATCGCCATGTTCTACGACCTGCCGCGGCCCCTGGAGTTCATGCAGGACGTCCACGACATCCTCGACGACGACGGCGTATGGCTGATGGAACAGAGCTACCTGCCGGCGATGCTGGAGGCCACCGCCTACGACGTGGTCTGCCACGAACACCTGGAGTACTACGCACTCCAGCAGATCGAATGGATGGCCCACCGCGTCGGCCTGAAGGTCATCCGCGCCGAACTCACCGCCGTCTACGGCGGCAGCATCAGCATCACCCTGGCCCGCCGCGACAGCCGGCACCGCGTCCAGGAGACGGCCCTGGCCCGCATCCGAGCCCGCGAAGCAGAACTGGGACTGGCCACCATGGCCCCGTTCGAGGCGTTCGCCAAGCGCTCCCACGCCGCCCGCGACCAGCTGCGGGACTTCCTCGCCCAGTCCCGCAAGGACGGCAAACTCACCCTGGGCTACGGCGCCTCCACCAAGGGCAACGTCATCCTCCAGTTCTGCGGCCTCACCGAGGAAGACCTGCCCTGCATCGGCGAAGTCAGCCCCGAGAAGGCCGGCGCCTTCACCCCCGGCACCGCCATCCCCATCGTCTCCGAAGAACAAGCCAAGTCCCACCGCCCCGACCAACTCCTGGTCCTGCCCTGGATCTACCGCGAGGGATTCCTGGAGCGCGAAGCCGACTTCATGACCGCCGGCGGCCAACTCGTCTTCCCCCTCCCGGAGTTGACCGTAGTACCCCGCCGCCGAAACTGACCCACCACCCAGGTCGGGCCCGCGGGCCGACACCTCAGCCAAGGCCAGGGTCCTTCGCGACACACCCGTCCCGGTCACCGGTGGCACCGACAAAACCCGGCACCCCACCCCACTCGCCACTGCCCGACAGCCAAGGTCGACGTCGTTCCCACCGCACGGAACGACGTCGCCTCGCCTGCCCGCAGGAGTTCGAACTGCCTCTCCCGGCAACCCCACCGGGGGCATCCACGGAGGAATCCCGATGATCATCCTGGGCTACAACGGCTTCTCACAGGTCGCCGACCTCTTCGCCCGGCTCTACGGCCACGCCCCCGACGGCGTCGACCGACACAACCTCATCGGCCACGACGCCGCCGCCGCCCTGATCATCGACGGCGAAGTGGTCGCCGCCGTCGAGGAAGAACGCCTCAACCGCAACAAGAAAACCAGCGCCTTCCCCCTCAACGCCATCCGCTGGTGCCTGGAACAGGCCGGCCTGACCTACGACGACGTCGACCACTTCGCCTTCGGCTGGAACCACGACAACACCTACGCCGACACCACCGTCACCGCCGTCGCCGGCGCCCCACTGACCGCCGAAGAAAAACTCACCGTCCTGTCCACCTTCGGCCAGCTCTACCTCGGAGCCCTGGGCCGCACCGCACTCATCGAAGACTTCACCCGCCACACCGGCTACGCCCTGCCCGACCACAAGCTGGTCACCGTCCCCCACCACCGCGCCCACCTGGCCTGCGGCCGCACCTTCTCCGGCCTGACCGACGCCGCCTTCCTCATCAACGATGGCCAGGCCGAACGCGACAGCGCCATCATGGGCGAGATCCGCAACGGGAAAGTCGAAGTCTTCGACCGCTTCACCATCGACTTCGGCAACTCCATCGCCCAACTCTTCGGCGAAATCACCCGCTACCTCGGCTTCGTCCCCAACAACGACGAATACAAGGTCATGGGCCTGGCCGGCTTCGGCACACCCCCCGCACCCGAAGACAACCCCCTCCTGGGCAACGTCGTCACCCTCGAAGAAGACGGCCGCTACTCCCTGGCCCTGGCCCACGACCGACGCGGCCCCCGCGCCTACGCCGAACTACTCGACAAGCTCTTCGACGGCCACGACGACAACCGCGAAACCTTCGACTTCCGCGTCCGCCTGGCCACCGCCGCCCAACAGATGATCGAAGTCGTCACCGCCCACCAACTGCGCGCCCTGGCCGCCGCCACCGACCTGCGCGACCTGATCTTCGAAGGCGGCCTGGCCCTCAACTGCGTCAACAACACCAAACTCCTTCAAGACCTGCCCTTCGAACGCCTCGAAGTCAGCTTCGGCGCCAGCGACCCCGGCGTCTCCATCGGCGCCGCCGCCCACGTCGCCCACGCCCACGCCGAGCCCCTGACAACCGACGGATCCCCCTACCTCGGCCCGGAATACGACACCGAACAGATCCGCACCGCGCTGGGCGCCTACACCTCCACCCTCACCTGGGAAGAACTCCCCACCGACCAGATCGTGGAGAAGACCGCCGAACTCCTGTCCGGCAAGACCGTCATCGGCTGGTTCCAAGGCCGCACCGAATACGGCCCACGGGCCCTGGGCAACCGCAGCATCCTGGCCAACCCCTCCTACCCGGACATGAAGGACACCATCAACAACCGGGTCAAGCACCGCGAACCCTTCCGCCCCTTCGCCCCCCTGGTCCTCGAAGAAGACGCCCCCACCGTCTTCGACATGGGCAAGAAGCACCGCTCGCCCTACATGACCTTCGTCTTCCCCGTCCGCCCCGCCTACCAGGACAAGATCGCCGCAGCCACCCACGTCGACGCCACCTCACGCATCCAAACCGTCACCGACCACAGCAACCCCCTCCTGGCCCGCCTGCTCCGCGCCTTCACCACCCGCACCGGCGTACCCTGCCTGGTCAACACCTCCTTCAACGTCGCCGGCGAACCCATCGTCTGCGCCCCCACCGACGCCATCGAGTGCTTCCTGGGCACCGACATCGACCACCTGGTCATTGGCAACTTCCTGGTCACCAAACGCTGACCACCCACCAACGGCCCGCCACCCGGCGGGCCGTTTTTTTCATGTCCGCACCACCCCACCAGGCCGCCCCACACCCCACAACAGCACCGCCACCGCGCCGGTCATGCGACCATGACGCATGCTCCTTGTCTTCTTCGGCCTCCCTGCGCTCATTGTGCTGATAGCGACCCTTTGCGGCCTGGGCCGGCACGCCAGAGTCCGACTCCGCGAAGGCGACCGACCCCGCCTGGCCAGCCCCAAACCCTGGGCGCTGGGATGCCTGGCAACTGCCAGCGCCGCCTTCTTGACCTTCGGCTACGCCGACGGCGCGTACTCGCCAGGACTGTTCCCCGACAAGACCTGCCTGGCCCGCATGGGATCCAGGACCTTCCCCGAGTCCTCCAGCCACTTCCCCTTCAGCACGATCTGCGACGGCGTGGAAATCGTCCCCGCCTGGATCAACCCGACCCTCATCGTCTTGAGCACCGTCGCAGCCGTAGCACTCCTCGCCTTTCCCCTCGCCTACGTGATCCGCCGCTTCCCCCTCACCGCACAGCGCACCCACGACATCTGACCGGCCACCACCCGCCCCCACGCGCACGCGATCAGACAGCGCCCCCCTTTAGGACGGCGCGCCGTCCAGCACTTCCACCGCGCCGGTGTCGAGCGAGTAGTAGGCACCGACCACGGCAAGCGCGCCCCTCTTGACCAAGGGGGCGAGGTCCTGGTTGGAACGCAACGCGGTCGCGGTCAACGTGACCTGGGCCCGGGCCATGGTGTCGACGGGGTCCGCACCGCCCTTGCGGACCGCCTGCTCGTACGCCGGCCTCAGGGCCTTGACGATCGCCTGCAGATTGCCGGGCAGCGGCGTGCCACCACGCAGGGACTTGTGGGCCGCCTCGATGGCACCGCAGCGCTGATGCCCCAGGACCACGACCAGCGGCGTACCACTGGTCATCGGCCCGTACTCCACCGAACCGGTGACCACCGGGTCGACCGCCTCACCACCGGTGCGCATCACATAGAGGTCACCCAGCCCGGTGTCGAAGAGCAGCTCGGGCGGCACACGGGAGTCGATGCACGACAGCACCGACCCGAACGGCTCCTGCTGCTGGGCCACGAGCTGACGCCGGTTCGGATCCCGGTCGGGATGGTGCAGAGCACCACTGACCCACCGCTTGTTGCCCTCCATCAGCCTGGCGAACGCCGCGGCCGGCGTGCTCGGCCGCGCCCGCGCCAAGGCCGTGGGCGCCGCCGGCACAGCGCGCGTCGAGGAGCACCCCGTCAGCGCGACCGCGGCACCGGCCAGTCCGCCGGCCAGCACAGCCCTACGATCCAGTCGTCCTGCCTGGTCCATCGGTCGTTCCCCTCGCTGACACCTCGTCACGTCCGTCGCCGTGACCGGGCAATTGTTCAGCGCAGAGCGGGCGAGGCGGCCGTAGGCGCAGGCGGGCGCGGCCTACTTTGCCACCGACGGCCCAACGCAACGGCTCGGGAACGACCCGAAACGCTCAATCACTGTGGCCCGTTGCGGCGACGATGACACCGAGACTGATCATCGACAGACCGCCCACCCCACCGACCATGGAAAGACGCTTCGGCGAGCGGGCGAACCAGGTCCGCGCGGTGGACGCGGCCAGCCCCCACACACTGTCGGAAATCACCGCGATGACGTTGAACACCAAACCCAGCAGCAGCATCTGCATCACGACGTGCCCCTGAGTACGGTCGACGAATTGCGGCAGGACCGCGGCGAAGAACACAATCGTCTTCGGATTGGCGATACCGACCGCAAATCCTTCCCACAACGTCCGCAGACCGCCGTAAGTGGGCCCCTCACCGGCGAACGAAGCCTGCAACGCCCCACGCTGACGCACCGCCTTGATACCGAGATACACCAGATATCCCGCGCCCAGGAGCTTGAGAGTGGTGAACACGATCGCGGAACGCTCCACGACGGACCCGACCCCGAGCGCGACGGCCACCACCAAAAGATAGGCCCCCAGCGTATTTCCCGCGACAGTGGTCAGCGCCGCACGACGCCCCTGCGCCAGGGCCCGCCCGATCACGAACAGCACACTGGGACCGGGGATAACGATCAAGAGAAACGACATGGCCGAGAATGCCAGGAGACGGTCTGTGGACAACATACCGATCATGTAAGCACGCAGGCCGGTTACCCCTGGAGGCTTTCTGCACACATGGCCGAAAGGCGACCGGAAGAGCGCAAGGGGACCACGATCCGACACCCACGAGCACACCGCTGGACGTCAGGGAACCTCGATCCGATAAACGATCTTCTCGTCGAACTCGACGAACCCCAGTGACCGGTAGAAGGCGCGCGCACCGGGATTGTCGCGGCCGGTCATCCACTCGATGCGGGTGCACCCAGGGCGTGCGGCGGCCAGCGCACGCAGTTCGCTCATGAGCCGGGCCCCGATGCCCTGGTGACGAAAAGCGTCGCGGACGTACAACTCCTTGAGGAACAGGGAGTGCGTGGAGCCCGCCGCGGGCCACAAGAACGCATAGGAGGCCAGTCCGACGAGGTCACCGTCCTCGTCCTCGACCAGGAGGGCACAGGCCAACGGCGGGGAGCCGAAGAGGGCTTGTGCCACCTGCGACAGTCGCTCGTCGAGCGGCTGCACCTCGGCCTCCCCGTAAAACCGGTCCATCTCCTCGACCAGTTCGGCCACCGCCCTGACGTCCCCGGTGCCGGCCGGGCGGATCGTCACGCTCATCAACATCTCCCGTCGTTGTTCCCCCTGGGGCTCACCCCCTCCAACGCGCGATCACATTGAGGCGACACGGCACCACACGAGTCGCCCAGGCTTTCCCGGCCAAATACCGCACTATCCCGGCCAACTGCCCCGATCTTCCCCGCCAATGGTTTTTGGCCGCCGGACAGATGCGCACTGCGGAGCGCAACCGATACGGACACCGGAGTAGACGGCGGGCCCGCTCACCGATCATCCCCGTGACCACGGCCGAGAATCACCGAACAACACCGTCGACCGCCCCATGATCGGTAATTGCGGTAATGCGCCGCCACGTCGACAAGATCGTGTCCGTCAACCGAGAAGGCCGACGGGCGATGAGATGTCTCATGTGGCGACATCGGCTTGCGGCACCATCGCCTCTCATGAATAGCGACCTGTCCCGGAGACTTGTTCCCGACGGGCTATGGGAAATAGTCGCCCCGCTATTACCGCCGTTCAACCACCGTCCGCAAGGCGGCGGAACAGCCCCGCGTGACGAGCGGGTTGCCTTCACCGGGGTGGTGTACGTATTAACCAGCGGATGCGCCTGGCGCCAGCTACCGAAGACGTTCGACGTCTCACCCGCGACCGCCCACCGCCGCTTCTCTTTGTGGACCGAAGTGGATCTGTGGCACCGACTCCATCGCGCCGCCTCGGAACAATGCGCCACCCGCGACGAGGTGGCGTGGACGGCCACGATCATGCACGCCGCAACGGCCCGGACCCACCGAAAACCGCCCGACCGGAACCGGCCACCCCAAGACGCTCCCCAACCCCTGGATCCGAAAGCCGCCACACCCCGACACCGATCGAACCGCGACATCGGCCCGCCACCTGCACCCCTCCCCAGGTAACGACATCCCGCCCACCCCCTTTACCGCCGCTCACCACCAGCACAAAAAGCGACGCCCCAGCAATAAAACCACCACCACATGAGACGCGCGGAATGGCTTGACGGCTCGATGTGGCGTGCGGAAGTGTGGCGCCCGGATCAAGGGCCTTCAGCATGTGCAGTAGGTAGCGGAAAAAGCGGTTCCGGTAAGACGCGTAAGCCACTTCGGATGGCGGGGATGTCATTGGAAAACCGTTCTTCGCACCCCTTCAGAAAAAACCAGGTACTCGATCAATCAGTCGGGAAAAAACCGGAACCTCCCCGTGTCCGCACGCGGGTGCGCATTCCGCTGAAAATAGCCGACGGCAAGCTCGCACTCAGCGAAGTCATCACCTTCGACGGACTCGACGACGGACGCGAACACCTCATGGTCGTGTTCGGCGACGCCCTGTCCCAACCCGTACCGATCGTCAGGCTCCACTCGGAATGCCTGACCGGCGACGTACTCGGCTCCACCCGCTGCGACTGCGGACCACAACTACGCGAGGCCATGACCCTGATGCACGAAAAAGGCGGCCTCCTGCTCTACCTCCGCCAGGAGGGCCGGGACATCGGACTGTACAACAAGATCGATGCCTACGCGCTCCAGGACACCGGCATGGACACCTTCGAAGCCAACCGCGCACTGAACTTCCTCGACGACCAACGCACCTACTTTTCAGCCGCACAGATGCTCGCCGCCATCGGCCTCAAAGAGATCGAAATCCTCTCCAACAACCCAGAAAAAACCAGACAGTTGGAAGCCGGCGGCATCACCGTCCACAGCCAGCGACGCACCGCCGTCCACGTCACCGAAGCCAACCGCAAGTACCTCCAAGCAAAAGTCATGCACGCCGGTCATTCCATCGACATCGACTGACGAGGAGCCTGAGCGTGATCGCGCACAAGAGCCCCATCAGCGGTATTGCGGCCTACCAAGACAAATACATCGCCAGCGCCGGCTACGACAACCAGGTCATCCTGTGGGACCAGGCCACCCAACGCCCCGTCAACCGCGTCCTGCACGACCACCTGGCCAACCAATGCGCCTTCAGCCCCGACGGCACCCTCCTGGTCACCTCCTCAAGCGACTACACCGCACGCCTGTGGTCCGTCCCGGACCTCAAACTGCGCGCCGTGTTCGCCGCACACTCCGACGACGTCGAGATGTCGGCCTTCCACCCCACCCGCGAACAGATCGCCACCGCCTCCCGCGACCACAACCTGCGCGTCTACGACTTCGCCGGCAACCTCGTGCACTGCTGCGCCGGCCACACCGCCGACGTCATCTCGGTGGACTGGTCCGCAGACGGCGAACAACTCCTCACCTCCAGCGACGACGGCACCGTCAAACGCTGGTCCGCCGCCACCGGCGCCCTCCTGGAAGACATCGACCTCGGCGGCGTCGAAACCGACACCATCGTCACCGCCCCCAACGGCACCCTCTACGCCGGCAACGACAGCGGCCAGATCATCGTGATCCACGGCGAACACCGCACCACCGTCCAAGGACACGACGCCGGCATCAAACGCCTGGTCCTGGGCGCCGACCGCAACCTGATGGTCAGCCTCAGCTACGACCGCAAACTCCTCCTGTGGGACACCAGCAACCAGACACCGCGCCAGATCGGACAGTCCGACATCCCCGACGACGTCTGGCCCCGCTCCTGCGCCTTCGCCGCCAAAGACACCCTGGTCTTCGGCACGTTCGGCGCCTCCTACCGCTCCTACGACTACCTCAGCGGCCAATGGAGCACCAGCAAAATCGCCACCACCCCCGGAATCAACGCGGTCTGCGCCGAGGGCGGCAGCATCTACACCGTAGGAGACGCCGGCACCGTCCTTCGCGACCGAGCAGTCCACGCCCACACCGGCAGCCTGTGCAACTTCCTCACACCGCTGAGCCCCACAGTCATGGTGACCGGCGGCCAACTCGGCACACTCATGGACGCCACCACCGGACGGGTCCTGCACCAACACCGCTCCCCACTCAACTGCGGCGTCCGCTACGAAGTCGACGGCACCCCCCACCTGCTGGTGGGCGCCTACACCGGCGAAGGACTCGTCTTCCGCCTGGGCACCGACGACCAACTCCACCACATCGCCGACATCCCCCTCCACGACAACGCCGTCAAGGGCGTCGCCGTCTCCGGCGACCGGCTGTTCTCCGTATGCGCCGACACCGGCGTCGCCTGGCACCACGCCCGGACCCGAGAAGAAATCCACCGCATCGACACCGCCCACGACCGGATCGCCAACGGCTGCGTGGGACTTGCCGACGGCCACTTCGCCAGCGTCGGACGCGACCTCAAACTACGCCTGTGGGCACCGGACTTCACCGCACGCACCATCCCCACCAGCCACCCGAACTCCATCAAATGCGTCGCCGCCAACACCTCCGGACGACTGATCGCGACCGGCTCCTACCACGGCCACATCAAGATCTACGACCGCGACAGCGACCAATGGACCACCGAGGAACGCCCCACCACCGCCGGCATCTCCTCCCTGGCCTACGACACCACCCGAGGACTGTTCCTGGCCGGCTCCTACGACAGCCAGGTCTACCAAATCGCCGGGAAGACAACGTGAACGCCCCCACCAGGCAACCCCGACCGACCATCACCGACCCCAACCGTCTCGACGACCGCTCCGCCATGGGACTCCCCGCAACCCTGGTCGAACGCCTGCCGCACGACGTCTTCACCCACCACACCGACCTGCTCACCCGCGCACCCGCCGAACTCGCCGACCTGTGCGGCAACGCCACCAAGGACTTCGCCCGCCGCTACGCCGCCGGCTCCCTCCTGGCCCTGCTCGGCGACCCCCGCATCCGGCCCGACGACCCCGACATGGTGCCGGTCCCCGCCGCACACTGCGCCATCGGCCTACCAGAAGAACACGTCCAACACGTCGTCCGGGAATGGGCCGACGTCGGCGTACAGGAATCCTGGATCAGGAAGGAATGCCCCCGCCACCAGGTCCACCTCGCCGCCTTCCGCCTCATGCGCTACCCGGTCACCAACCTCGAATACCGCGCCTTCCTCGCCGACACCGGCACCGACGCCCTCCCCACCTCCTGGGAGTTCGGCGGCTACCCCCACCACCGCGCCAACCACCCGGTCTGGACCGTCCGACCACAAGACGCCGACGCCTACGCCACCTGGCTGGCCACCCGCACCGGCCGCCCCTTCCGCCTGCCGACCGAAGCGGAGTGGGAATACGCCGCCAGCGGCGGCGACCCCCAACGCACCTTCCCCTGGGGCCCCGACTTCCACCCCGACCACGCCAACACCGTCGAACACGGCCCCCTCACCACCACCCCCGTCGGCATCTACCCCGCAGGACGCACCCCGTTCGGCGCCGACGACCTGGCCGGCAACGTCGAGGAATACGTCGCCGACGACTACCGCCCCTACCCCGGCGGCGCCACAGTGGCCGACGACCTGACCGCAAGGGGCTCCTACCGCATCGCCCGAGGCGGCAGCTTCACCCGCTTCGGCGACCTCGCCCGCTGCACCCGACGCCACGGCTGGTTCGACCGCAAGATCTACGCCATCGGCTTCCGCCTGGTCGAGGAGGTCACCCCATGACGGTCGCCAGCGGACACCCCACGCCCCTCAACACAGACATGATCGGCGACCGCCACGCCATGCGGCTCCCACCATGGTTCGAGGGACGCTCCTGCCCACAAACCCTGCACCACCACGCAGCCGACCTCCTCAAGGAAACCCCCCAGAGCCTGGCCCACCTCGCCGAAGACCCCCACACCCCCTTCGAACGCCGCTACATGGCCGGCACCCTGTGCGGCCTGGTCGGCGACCCCCGCATCCGCCCCGACGACCCACCGATGGTGGACATCCCCGGCGCCCACGTCCGCATCGGCCTCGAACACCACCGCCTGGCCGCCGTCCTGGACCAGTGGCAGCACACCGGACTCCAAGAGGAGTACCTGCGCAAGGAATGCCCGGCCCACGACGTGGAGATCGCCGCCTTCCGCCTCATGCGCTACCCGGTCACCAACCTCGAATACCGCGCCTTCCTCCAAGACACCCAAGCCCGCTGGCTCCCCACCTCCTGGCAATTCGGCTGCTACCCCGACCACCTCGGCAACCACCCGGTATGGACCCTCCCGGCCCAGGCAGCCGACGCCTACGCCGAATGGCTCGCCCACCGCACCGGCCGCGCCTTCCGCCTGCCCACCGAAGCCGAATGGGAATACGCCGCAACCGGCGGCGACACCCGCGAATTCCCCTGGGGCGACGACTTCCACCAAGACGCCGCCAACACCTTTGAAGCCGGCCCCCTCACCACCACCCCCATCGGCATCTACCCCCAAGGACGCTCCCCGTTCGGCGCCGACGACCTGGCCGGCAACGTCGAGGAATACGTCGCCGACGACTACCACCCCTACCCCGGCGGCGAACTCATCGCCGACGACCTCCTGCCCTACGCGGGCGGCCTGAACTCCACCAACCACGTCCTGCGCGCCCACAGCACGTACCGGATCGTGCGAGGCGGAAGCTTCACCCGCAAAGGAGACCTGGCCCGCTGCCGCCGCCGACACGGACTGTACGACCGCGCCTTCTACGCGGTCGGGTTCCGCCTGGCCGAGTCCTCATAAGACAGGGAATCATGCAGCGCGCTCCTCATGTCGCGGTCATCTACCACAGCAGGAACGGAACCCTCCACGCGCTCGCCCAGGCAGCAGCGAACGGCGCGGCCGCAGGCGGCGCCACCGTGCGCCTGCGCCGCATCCACGACCCGGCACGACACGAGGAACCCCCCACCACACCGCACAAGACACCACCGGCCACCCACGACGACGTGCTGTGGGCGGACGGCATCGTGCTGGGCACGCCCACCTACTTCGGCAACATCTCCTGCGCACTGAAGCAGTTCATCGAATCGACCTCCGACCTATGGCGCAACGGCGCACTCGCCGACCGCGTGGTCACCGGCATGACCAGCTCCAACAGCCCCCACGGAGGCCGCGAAACAACCCTGCTCGCCCTGTACCACAGCATGTACCACTGGGGCGCGCTGATCATGTCACCCGACCCCACCGACCCCTCCCTGACCGCCGCCGGCTCCAACCCCTACGGAGTCTCCGCCCCCGCAGCCACCGACGGCAGCCTCCACCACACCTACCTGCAAGCCGCGCAGACCCTCGGCCTCCAACTCAGCCACTACGCCGGACACCTGGCCACCACCACCCAAGGCGACACACCGCCCACCCCCCGACCCAGCAGGATCGCCGTCCTCTACCACCCGTCCTGCCACAGCACCCGCACCCTGGCCCACGCACTCGCACACGGAGCCCGCTCCCACCACGCCGAGGTCAGACTCCGCACCATCGCTCCCCCCGGCCACGACCCGGCCGCCCCCACCCACCCCGCACCACCCGGCATCGCAACGGCCACACCCGCAGACGTCGCCTGGGCAGACGCCATCGCCTTCGGAGCACCCGCCCGCACCGGCACCGTCGCCCCGCTCCTGCTGCACTTCCTCGAAACCTGCGAACCCCTACGCACCGCCGGAAAACTGACCGGGAAGACCGTCACCGGATTCGTCACCACCCCACACCCGCACAGCGGCAGCGAAACCGCCCTCCTCGCCCTCTACAACGTCCTGCACCACTGGGGAGCGGTCATCGTGCCACCCGGCTACACCGCCCCCACCCTCACCACCGCAGGCGGAAACCCCTACGGCATCTCGCACACCACCGAGCACCAGCCACACCCCCAAGACCACACCCTCAAGGCGGCCGCCTACCAAGGCAAACGACTGGCACACCTCACCACCAGGCTCCGCGGCCGATGCCCCACCAACCCCCACACGCCGCACGAACCCTCCTGCTCACCAGCCCCCACATGACCACACGCCGCCTGTAGCCGCCTGTTCTTGCCGGTGCTCCGCTCGTACGAGAGGAACCAGAAGTGACCCTTGCGCGTGACACCGACCCCGCCCAGGACCCGAGCACCGCGCACATCCGGCACCTGCGCCAACTGCTGCACCACCACAGCCAGCACCGGCCCGACGCCCCGGCCATCCTCTCGCCCCACCAGCCCACCCTGACCTATCGAGACCTGCACCGGCAGGCCGACCGCACCGCACAAGCACTGGCCGCGGCCGGCATCGGCCGCGGCGACCGGGTCGCCGTCGCACTGCCCCACGGACCCCAGGCCGCCACCGCATTGGTGACCGTGGCCTGCACCGCCGTGGTCGCCCCCCTCGACCCCACCGGCAAAGCCCGCGAATTCGACACCTTCTTCACTGACATGGACGCCCGCGCAGTCATCGTCGACCACGGCGCCGACACCATGGCGGCCGCAGTCGCCCGAGCACAAGGCCGCACCCTCCTCCACCTCGTCCCCACCCCGCACGGCGCAGCCGGCACATTCGACCTCACCCCCGACCCCGCCCCCACCGCCCCCGGCAACGACACCCGCCCCCACCCCCACCACGGCCCCGACCCCGCAGCCGACACCGCCTTCTTGATGCACACCTCAGGCACCACCGGCCGGCCCAAACTCGTCCCCCAAACCCACACCATCGTCTGCACCTCCGCCCGCAACATCGCCACCAGCCTGCGCCTGGAAGACACCGACCGCTGCCTGAACGTCCTGCCGCTCTTCCACGGACACGGCCTGATGAGCCCCCTGATGGCGACCCTGTGGGCCGGCGCCAGCGTCGTCTGCCCCCAAGGCTTCGACGCCACCGCCTTCCCCGACTGGCTGACCTCCTTCACCCCCACCTGGTACACCGCCGTTCCCGCCATCCACCAGGCAATCGTCGGCGCCCTGACAGCCCACCCCGACGCCCTACAACGCCCCCTGCGCTTCGTCCGCTCCGCCTCGGCCCCCCTACCACCCGCACTGCGCCAGGCACTCGAACGCGCCGTCCAGGCACCGGTCATCGACTCCTACGGCATGACCGAAGCGTGCTCCATCGTCACCAGCAACCCGCTGCCCCCCGCCGCACGAAAGCCCGGCTCGGTCGGGGTGTCCATCGGCAACGACATCGCCGTACGCGGCGAGAACGGCGACCTCCTGCCCCCGGGCGAAAACGGCGAAATCATGCTCCGCGGCGCCACCGTCATCGGCGGCTACGACCACAACCCCACCGCGGACGCGGCCGCCTTCACCGACGGCTGGCTCCGCACGGGGGACCGGGGCCACCTCGACGAGGACGGCTTCCTCTTCCTCACCGGCCGCATCAAGGAGATCATCAACCGCGGCGGCACGAAGATCTCCCCCATAGAGGTGGAAGAGGCCCTCCTGGCCCACCCCGCAATCGCCGAAGCCGCCGCCTTCCCCCTCCCACACGCCACCCTCGGCGAAGAAGTGGCGGCCGCCATCGTCCTCACCACCCCAACCCCCGACGACGCACTCAAGGAGTTCCTCACCACCCGCCTCGCCGAGACGAAAATCCCCCGACGCCTCATCCGCCTCCCGGCCCTACCCCGCACCACCACAGGCAAGATCCAACGCGCCGAGCTGGCCACCCACCTCGCACCACCACCAAAGACCCGCCCCAGCGCCCCCACCACGACACTGCAGACCCGCATCGCCGCCATCTGGTGCGAACTCCTCGGCCTCGAACAGGTCGGCATCCACGAGCACTTCTTCGACCTGGGAGGCAACTCCTTGCTCATCCGACAGGTCCAAGTCCGCCTACACGACACCCTCGGCACCGACGTGCCCGTCGTGGAACTCTTCGCCCACCCCACCGTCGACGCACTCAGCCACCACCTGACCCACACCCACGACCGCACCGAACCCGACCAAGCCCGCAACCTCGCCGAAGGAAACCAACGCCTCGCCCAACAACTCCACCAGCGCCGCCGGCAGGACACCGACCTGTGAACACCGGACTGGAAATCGCCATCGTCGGCATGGCCTGCCGCTACCCGGGCGCCGAGAACGCCGACCAATTCTGGAAAAACCTCCGCGACGGCGTCGAATCCCTCACCCACTTCGACCCCCACACCCTGACCGAAGCCGGCGTACCCCCAGCCCTCCTCAACGCCCCCGACTACGTCAAAACCCGGGGAATCCTGCACGACCCGGCCCTGTTCGACGCGGAGTTCTTCCAGATCACCCCCCGCGAAGCCGAACTCATCGACCCCCAACACCGCATCTTCCTGGAATGCGCCTGGGAAGCCCTGGAAGACAGCGGATACGCCTCCCACCACCGCCCCGACGCCACCGGCATCTTCGCCGGCGCCTACGAGAACACCTACCTGAGCCACCTCCAGTCCCACCCCCACCTGACCGAGACGGCCGGCTGGCTACTGACCCACCTCAGCAACCAGCCCGACTACCTGGCCACCCGCACCTCCTACAAACTGGACCTACGCGGCCCCTCCGTGAGCGTCCACACCGCCTGCTCCACCTCCCTGGTCGCCGTCCACCTCGCCGGACAGGCACTGCTCAGCGGCAACTGCGACCTCGCCCTGGCCGGCGGCAGCACCGTACGAGCCAACCAACGCGAGGGCTACCGCTACGAACCCGAAGGCATCCTCTCTCCCGACGGACACTGCCGCTCCTTCGACGCCCAAGCCCAAGGCACCGTGAGCTCCAGCGGCGTCGGCGTCGTCGTCCTCAAACGCCTCCAAGACGCCCTCACCGACCGGGACACCATCCACGCAGTCATCAAAGGCACCGCCATCAACAACGACGGCGCAACCAAAGTCGGCTTCAGCGCCCCCAGCGTGACCGGCCAAGCCCGCGCCATCCGCGCCGCCCACCTCATGGCCGACATCGACCCCGCAACCATCAGCTACGTCGAAGCCCACGGCAGCGCCACCGCACTGGGCGACCCGATCGAGGTCGAAGGACTCACCCGCGCCTTCCGCGCCGGCACCGACCGAAGGGGCCACTGCGCCCTCGGCTCCGTCAAATCCAACATCGGCCACACCCACGCCGCCGCCGGAGTCGCCGGCCTCATCAAAACCACCCTGGCCCTACGCCACCAGCACATCCCACCCAGCCTCCACTACCACCAACCCAACCCCGACATCGACTTCACCCACACGCCCTTCCACGTCACCACCGAACTCACCAGCTGGAAGACCGACGGCACCCCCCGCCGAGCCGGCGTCAGCTCATTTGGAACCGGCGGCACCAACGCCCACGCCGTCCTGGAAGAAGCCCCCACCCAACCCCCCACCCCCTCCGACCGCCCCTGGCACCTCCTGCTGCTCTCCGGCCGAACCGAAACCGCCCTGGAAGCCGCCACCGACCGCCTGGCAACCCACCTGAGCCAACGCCCCCACCAACAACCCGCCGACATCGCCTACACCCTCCAAGTCGGCCGCAAACCCTTCACCCACCGCCAGGCACTGGTCTACCGCGACGCCGCCGACGCCGCCGACGCACTCACCACCCGCGACCCCCGCAGACTGCTGCGACAACACACCGACCAAAACCCCACCCGACCAGTGGCCTTCATGTTCTCCGGCCTGGGCGACCAATACCCCCACATGGCACACGACCTCTACCAGTGCGAACCGGTCTTCCGCCGAGAAATCGACCGCTGCGCCACACTGTTCCAACCCCACCTCGACATCGACCTGCGCACCCTGCTCTACCCCGACGAACACACCCCCCACCACACCACGCCCGACGGCGGCGGGATCGACCTGCGAAGGATGCTCGGCCGCACCACCCCACAACCCCCCCACGCCGAAAGACTCCACCACACCCGCTACGCCCAACCCGCCACGTTCATGGTCGAATGGGCCCTGGCACACCTATGGATGGACTGGGGAATCCACCCCCAGGCCCTGATCGGCTACAGCATCGGCGAATGGGTAGCCGCCTGCGTCGCAGGCGTCCTCTCCCTCGAAGACGCCACCTTCCTCGTCGCCCACCGCGCAACCCTCATCGACCGCCTCGACGGCGGAGCGATGCTGGCCGTGTCCCTGCCCGAAGCCGACGCACGCGCCCTCGACGACCGCCTCTGCGTCGCCGCCCTCAACGGCCCCGCCCTGACCGTCCTGGCCGGCCCCACAGGCGCCGTCGCCGAGACCGAAGAACGCCTCACCCGCGACCAGGTGGCCTGCCGCCGCCTCAAGACCACCCACGCCTTCCACTCCCACATGATGGAACCGGGCCGGGACCACTTCGTGGAACTCACCCGCACCGTCACCCTGCACCCGCCCCGCCTGCCCTACCTCTCCAACGTCACCGGAACCTGGATCACCGACGCCCAGGCCACCGACCCCACCTACTGGGCCCGCCACATGTGCCAGACAGTGCGCTTCGCCAGCGGAATCCAGGAACTGTGGCAAGCCACCGACCGCATCCTGCTGGAGATCGGCCCCGGACAGGCATACAGCAGCCTCGCCCTGCAACTGCTGCCCGACGACGCCCACACCAGCCGCATATCCCTCTCCTCGCTGCCCGCCGCCCACGACAACCAAAGCGCCGCCCACTTCCTCCTGGGCACCCTCGGCCGCCTGTGGATGGCCGGCCTCGAACCGGACTGGGACCGCGTACACGCCGGAGACACCCCCGGGCGGGTCCCCCTACCCACCTACCCCTTCCAACGCCAGCGCTACTGGATCGAACCGGCCCCCACCCCCCACCACCAACCCCAACCCCAGGCGCAGGCACCGGCATTGACCGGGCCGCTGAGCAAAAGCCCCGACATCGCCGACTGGTTCTCCCTCCCCACCTGGACCTCCACCGCGCCACCAGCCCCCGTCAACGACGAGGAACTCGCCCACAACCCACAGCGCTGGCTCCTGTTCCTCGACGACCTCGGCGTCGGCGAACGCCTCGCCCACAGACTGCGCCGCACCGGCCACCACGTGACCACCGTCGCCCCAGCAGACCACTTCGCCCACCACACCGACGGGCACTTCACCCTCACCCCCGACCGGCCCGAGGACTACCACGCCCTCCTGACCGCACTGGGCCAACACGACCGCCTGCCCCAGACCGTCGCCCACCTGTGGACCGTCACCGCCGACACCCCCGGGCAACTGTCCCGCGACCGGTTCGACGCCCTCCAACGCCACGGCTTCCACAGCCTGCTCGCCCTCACCCAAGCCTGGGGCGCCCTCGGCAACGACGACCCCCTCCACCTGGCCGTGGTCTCCAACGGACTACGACACATCACCGACGACGAACCCCTCAACCCCGAAAAGGCCACCCTCGCCGGCCCCTGCCTCGTCGCACCCCAGGAATACCCCCACCTCACCACACAGAGCATCGACATCGGCCCCGCCACCCCCCACCCCCACCTCCCCGACCGCGCCGTGGACCGCCTCCTGACCGAACTCGTCCGCCGCCCCACCACCGACCCGATCGTCGCCCACCGCGGACGCACCCGCTTCACCCCCCACTGGGAACCCCTGCGCATCGCCCACCCCGAACACCGCCCACCGCGCCTGCGCGACCACGGCGTCTACCTGATCACCGGCGGCCTCGGCGGCATCGGACTGACCCTGGCCGAACACCTGGCCCGCACCGCACACGCCCGCCTCGTCCTGGTCGCACGCTCCGCACTCCCCGCCGAAAACCACTGGGACCACTGGCTCACCACCCACGACGCACACGACACCACCGCCACCAAGATCCGCAAAATCACCGCCCTGAAGGAACTCGGCGCCCAGGTCCTGGTGCTCCGCGCCGACGTAACCGACGAAACCCAGATGCGCACCGCCCTGACCACCGCCCAGGACCACTTCGGCCCACTGAACGGCGTCATCCACGCCGCAGGCGTGCCCGGCGCCGGCCTCATACAACTCAAAAAACCCCACACCGCAGACACCGTCCTGGCACCCAAAACCCACGGCACACTGGTCCTCGACACCCTCCTGCGCCAAGCACCGCTGGACTTCCTCCTGCTGTGCTCCTCCACCATCGCCTTCAGCGGCGGACTGGGCCAGGTCGACTACTGCGGCGCCAACGCCTTCCTCGACGCCTACGCCCAGTACCGGTCCGCAGCCGACGGGCCCTACACACTGGCCATCAACTGGGACGCCTGGCAGGAAGTCGGCATGGCCGTCAACACCATCGGCCCCACCCCCCGACCCCGCCCCCTCGACCACCCCCTGCTCCACACCTGCCTGGCCGACACCCCCACCCACGCCGTGTACGCAACGCAATTCACCAGCCCCCAGGACTGGCTCGTCGACGAACACCGCATGCTCGGCCACCCCGTCGTCCCCGGCACCGCCTACCTGGAAATGGCGCGCGCCGCCGTAGCCGACCAGGGCCACGGCCAACTCCTCAGATTCGAGGACGTCCTCTTCCTCGCCCCCGTCGTCCTGCGCGAGAACCAGACCTGCGAAGTCCACCTCATCCTGGAGAAACACGACGACGCCTACCAGTTCTCCGTCGCCAGCTCCCCACACCGCCCAGGCACCCACGACACCCACTGGACCGAACACGTCACCGGACGCGTCCGCCCCACACCACAAGGGGACGACGACGCACCCCGCCCCACCACCGACCTGATCGACCGCCACGCCCTGCACGACGCCGGCGACCTCACCCACAACGGACCGATGACCTTCGGGCCCCGCTCGCCACGCGTCGAACGCGCCTGGGTGGGGGAGGGCCACGCCCTGGCCCAACTCGCCGTCCCCGAGCCCTACACCGACGAGGTCAGCGCACTGGGCCTGCACCCCTTCCTCCTCGACATCGCCACCGGATTCGCCAGCCTCTACCTCGAACGCGACTACCTCATGCCCCTGCGCTACCGCGCAATCGACCTACACGCCCCCCTCCCACCACGGATCTACAGCTCCCTGACCTACCGCGCCCACCAGGAAGGAACCCCACGCGAGACCCTCTCCTTCGACGTGACCCTCTTCGACGAAGCCGGCCACGTCCTGCTGACGGCCGAGGACTTCGTCATGAAGAAGGCCCGCGCCCTGCAGACGAAACTGATCGCCCTGCGCGACGGCACCTCCGACGAAGTCAACACCTTCACCTACCCCCAACTACCAGGCGCCGACCGCCAGGAGAACGCCTTCCTCGCCCACCTGGAAACCGGCATCCTCCCCGCAGAAGGCGTCGCCGCCCTCGAACGCGCCCTGTCCCGCGACCTGTCACCACAAGTGGCCATCGCCACCAAAGACCTCACCACCCTCATGCACCACGTCGGCGCACTCCCACGCCAACCCGCCGGCCCCACCCCCCACACACCGGCCCGCACTCACGCCCGACCCCCCCTGGCCACCCCCTACGTCGCCCCCACCACCCTGACGCAAACGCAACTCGCCGACCTGTGGCGCGACCACATCGGCGTCGAACCCGTCGGCATCCACGACAACTTCTACGACCTGGGCGGCCACTCACTGCTCGGCATCAAACTGGTCAACCGCCTGCGCGAGACCTTCCACATCCAGATCACCCTGCAGACCCTCTTCGACAACCTCACCGTCGCCGCGCTCGCCGACGCCATCACCGCACAACTGCCAAAGCCCGAGCGCATATGACGCCCACCCCACCACCGCACACACACGCCCACAGCCAGGCACCGGCGCACTGCACGCAACCGCACACACACCGGGCCGACACCCTCCTCGTCGGCCCCTTCGAAACAACACAGGAGGCAGACATGAGCCGGGTCGGGGTGATCGGCGCGGGTGTCATGGGCGGGGGAGTGTCCCAGAACCTGACAACCGCCGGACACGAAGTGGTACTGATCGACGTCAGCAAAGACGTCCTGGACGCCGCCGCCACCCGCATACGCACCGAACTGCGCGCAAGCCGCCTGCTCGGAGCCGGCAAAGACACCATCGACGCCGACCAGGCACTCCAGGCAATCACCTTCACCACCGACTACGCCGACCTCGGCGACGTCAGCTTCGTGATCGAGAACGTCACCGAGAACTGGGACATCAAACAACAGGTCTACCCGCTCCTCGACACCGTCTGCCCCGCCCCCTGCATCTTCGCGGCCAACACCTCCGCCATCCCCATCACCCGCCTCGCCGCACTGACCAACCGAGCCCCCCAGGTACTGGGCATCCACTTCATGAACCCGGTCCCAAGGAAACCCGTCGTCGAACTGATCCCCGGCCACCACACCGCACCCCAGGCGGTACACACCGCAACGGAACTGCTGGCCACCATGGGCAAGAGAGCGATCGTCGTCAACGACTCGCCCGGATTCGTCTCCAACCGCGTCCTGATGCTCACCATCAACGAAGCCGCGTTCCTCGTGCACGAGAACGTCGCCACCGCCGAACAGGTCGACGACGTCTTCACCTCCTGCTTCGGCCACACCATGGGCCCGCTCGCCACCGCGGACCTGATCGGGGTCGACACCATCCTGCGCAGCATCGAAGTCCTCCACGACAGCTTCAACGACAGCAAGTACCGCCCCTGCCCCCTGCTCAAGAAAATGGTCGACGCCGGACTGCACGGCCGCAAAACCCAGCAGGGGTTCTTCACCTACGGATCCCACGGATGGGAGGACTGACAGATGATCGAGATCCGTTCCGACCTCGCGAAATTCCTGGCCGGCAACTTCCCGAACCTGAAGATCTCCGACGACGAGGACCTCTTCGCCGGCGGCATCGCCAACTCCCTGTTCACCATCCAGCTGATCATGTTCATCGAAAAACGGTTCAGCGTGCAGATCCCCAACGACGACCTCGAACTCGACAACTTCCGCTCCATCACCACCATGACCAAACTGGTCGAGCGACTGACCGGAACACCCTCGGATGACTGACCTGCCACCCGACACCAAGACCTTCCGCGCCCTCATCGACGCCGAGATCGCCCCGCACGCCGACCGCTTCGACCGCCAAGAACACCTTCCCCCCGACGTCCTGGCACGCCTGGGGGAGTGGGGCTGGTGGGGAGCGATCCTCCCCACCGACGTCGGCGGCACCGGCATGAACATGGTGACCCTCGGCGCCCTGCACGAAGAAGTCGGCCGCGGCTGCTCCTCGGTACGCAGCCTGCTCACCGTGCACTCCATGGTGGCCTACGCCCTCACCCGCTGGGGCAACACACACCAACAGCAGCGCTGGCTACCGAAGTTGGCAACCGGCCAAGCCATCGGCGCGTTCTGCCTGACCGAACCAGAAGGCGGCAGCGACGCCGCCCACCTCACCACCACCGCCACCCGCCGCACCGGCGGCTACACACTCCACGGACGCAAGCGATGGATCACCGGCGGCCGCCTCGCCACCCTCTTCCTGGTCTTCGCCCGCACCGAACGCGGCGTGACCGCCTTCCTCATCGAACGCGACACCCCCGGCCTCACCACCCGCCCCCTGACCGGCATGCTGGGCACCAGAGCCAGCATGCTCGCCGAAGTCGACTTCCACGACTGCCACCTGGACGCCGACGCCCTCCTGGGCCCCGAAGGCTTCGCCCTGCCCACCGTCCTCACCGGCGTCCTCGACATCGGCAGATACAGCGTCGCCTGCGGCTGCGTCGGCATCCTCCAAGCCTGCACGGAGGCCAGCGCCACCTACGCCACCACAGGCGGCAACCGCCCCCACCCCCTGGCCGACCACCAACTCGTCCGCCAGATGCTCACCCAGATGGTCACCGACACCAAAGCCGCCCGCCTGCTGTGCCAAGAAGCCGGACGGCTCAAAGACCGCAACGACCCCGACACCATCATGGCCACCTGGATCGCCAAATACTTCGCCTCCACCGCCGCCACCCGAGCCGCCACCGACGCCGTCCAGATCCACGGCGCCGCCGGCTGCTCCGCCGACCACCCCGTCCAGCGCTACTACCGCGACGCCAAAGTCATGGAAATCATCGAGGGCAGCACCCAGATCCAACAGATTCACATCGCCGAGGAGGCGTGGAAATGGACAGCCCGATGACGGGCCCCGCAACGCCCGGCGGCCGACGCGACACACCCCGCGACAGACCCCGCCGCGGCCGCGTCAAATGCGTGATCTGGGACCTGGACGAAACCCTCTGGGACGGCGTCCTCCTCGAAGACCCCCACGTCACCCCCCGACCCCACCTCATCGAACTCCTCGACACCCTCGACGCACGAGGCATCCTGCAATCGGTCGCCAGCAAGAACGACCACACCACCACCATGGCCAAGCTCACCCAGCTCGGACTGGCCGCATACTTCCTCCACCCCCAGATCAACTGGAACCCCAAGTCCACCTCGATCGAAGAAATCGCCGGCGCACTCAACATCGGCGTGGACTCCCTCGCCTTCGTCGACGACCAGCCCTTCGAACGGGAAGAAGTGGCCTTCCACCACCCACAGGTCCTGTGCGTGGACGCCAAAGAGATCGCCACCGCCGCAGCCGAATGGGAAGAATTCCAGCCGAGGTTCATCACCGACGAGTCACGCAACCGGCGATCGATGTACCAAAGCGGCATCGCCCGCGACCAGGCCGAGAAGGAAGCAACGGCCACCGGCGAGAACTTCCTGGCAACCCTCGGCATGGTCTTCACCATCACCCCGGCCGCACAAGAGGACCTCCAACGCGCCGAGGAACTGACGGTCCGCACCAATCAGCTCAATTCCACCGGGAAGACCTACTCCTACGAGGAACTCAAGGTACTGTGCGAGTCGCCTGACCACCTGTTGCTCGTCGCCGAACTCCAAGACCGCTTCGGCTCGTACGGGAAGATCGGACTGGCGTTGATCGAGACCGGCACAACGGTCTGGAGGCTGCGGTTGCTGTTGATGTCCTGCCGCGTCATGTCACGCGGCGTCGGCGCGGTGCTCCTGCACCACATCATGACCCTGGCCCGGGACAACGGGGCACAGCTCCAGGCGGAATTCGTCGAGACCGGCCGCAACCGCATGATGTTCGTGACATACCGCTTCGCAGGCTTCCGCGAAATCGACCACCACGCGGACACCACACTCCTGCAAGCCGACCTGACCCGCATCCAACCCCCACCCACCCACCTCACCGTCAAAACAGCACAACCCTGAACCACCGGCCGGCCCCACCACGCCCCAGGCACCACCGCAACACCCCCTTCCCACGCACACTCCCCAACTCGGGTGGAGCACACCGACATGGCAACCTTCGTCCTCGTACACGGTGCCTGGAGCGGCGCACACGACTTCCGCCGCGTCCGCCGCCCCCTACAAGACGCCGGCCACGAGGTCTTCACCCCCAGCCTCACCGGCGTCGGCGAACGCGTACACCTGGCAAGCCCCCAGGTCGGCCTGACCACCCACATCGCCGACGTCGTCAACTGCATCCGCTACGAAGACCTCCACGACATCGTGCTGCTCGGCTTCTCCTACGGCGGCTGCGTGATCACCGGCGCACTGCAGTACATCGCCGACCGCGTACAACACCTCGTCTACCTCGACGCCTTCGTCCCCGCCGACGGCGAGGCCGCTGGCATCCCCGGCGGCCTCAGCAGCCCCCGCATCACCGACCTGGGCGAGCGCTGGCTCCTGCCCCCGCCCGTGCGCGCATTCGAGGACCCCGAAGTCGGGGCCTGGGCCACCGCACGACGCACCCCCCAACCCCTGGGCACCTTCACCGAACCCGTGCACCTGCCCCGCCCACTGGAGGACTACCCCTTCACCCGCACCTACATCAAAGCCACCGGAGAACCCCGCCCCGAGCCCGCCGGCCCCTTCTGGACCGCCGCCGACCGCGTCGCCACATCCCCCGACTGGCGCTACCGGGAAATCACCACCAACCACATGATCCCCAGCAACCGCCCCGACGAACTCGCCGCACTCCTCCTGGAACTGACCTGACACCACACGCTGCATGACGGCACACGGCCTCGCGCCCCACCCCACAGGAGAGGACCCCAACATGCCTTGGATCTGCCTGACCTGCGGAAACCACGACTACCACGAAGGCGACCAACCCCCGGCCGTATGCGCCATCTGCGCCGACGACCGCCAATGGGTCCCCGCAGGCGGACAGCGATGGTCCACCCTCGACCACCTCAAGGCCGACGGCTACCACAGCCACCTACGCGAAGTGGAACCCGGCCTCATCGGCGTGGGCGCCGAGCCCGTGATCGGCATCGGCCAACGCGGACTACTCCTGCACACCGACGAAGGCAACATCCTGTGGGACCCGTCCCCCTACCTCGACGACGCCGCCATCCAAGCCGTACAGGACGCCGGCGGCCTGCGCGCCATCAGCGCCAGCCACCCCCACTTCTACGGCGCGATCGTGGCCTGGAGCCAAGCCTTCGACGCACAGATCCTGCTCCCCCAGGCAGACATCCACTGGCTCTCCCACCCCACCTCCACCGAACCCCAGGTCACCACCTGGGAGGGCACCCTCCCGCTGTCCGACGGCGTCACCCTCGTCCAGTGCGGCGGCCACTTCCCCGGCAGCTCCGTCCTGCACTGGGCCGCCGGAGCCGAAGGCCGGGGCGTCCTGCTCACCGGCGACACCATCAACATCTCCCCGGGCGAAGACCGCGTGGCCTTCCTCTACAGCGCCCCCAACCGCCTGCCCCTGCCCGAACAAGGCGTCCACCGCGTCGTCGAAGCCGTCCGGCCCTACCCCTTCGACCGGCTCTACGGCCACTGGTGGGAACCGGCCATCCGCCACGACGCCCAAAAAATCCTCCAGGACTCCACCGACCACTACCTCACCTTCATGCGCGGCACCGCACCCTCCTGGATCGCCGATGCCAACTGACCACCCCCGGACAAGAACACGCCCCTACGTGCTGATCAGCGCCGCGATGTCCCTCGACGGATACCTGGACGACACCAGCAACCAGCGCCTACGCCTGTCCAACCCCGACGACTTCGACCGCGTCGATGCCGTCCGCGCCGACTACGACGCCATCCTCGTCGGCGCCACCACCGTCCGCCGCGACAACCCCCGCCTCCTGATCGGCTCACCCACCCGAAGAGCCCACCGCCTGGCCCAAGGACGCCCCGAACACCCAACGAAGATCACCCTCACCACCAAGGGCCTGGACCCCTCCCTGGCCTTCTTCACCACCGCAGGAGACAAAATCGTCTACTGCCCCCAACCAGCCCTGCCCACCCTGGAAAAGGAACTCGCCGACGTCGCGGACGTCACCGCCGCCGGCGACCCCCTGGACCTCGCCCTGATCCTCGACGACCTCGCAGACCGCGGCATCCGCACCCTCATGGTCGAAGGCGGCGGAACGATCCTCACCCAATTCCTCACCCAAGACCTCGTCGACGAAATCCACCTCGCCATCGCCCCGTTCTTCGTCGGCGAAGCCGCCGCCCCACGCTTCGTAGGCCGCGGCACCTTCCCCCAGAACGCCACCCACCGCATGCACGTCGCCGAAGTCAGACAAATAGGAGACGTCGCACTCGTGCGCTACCTCGCCGGGCACAGAGGATGACACACCATGACTAGCCCGCCCACCCGGCCGACACCGCAAGACCGGCACTGGCTCACCGAGGCGATCGCACTGTCCCGACTCTGCCCACCCTCACCCACCGCCTTCTGCGTCGGCGCCGTCATCGTCGACCACCACGGCAAGGAAATGGCACACGGCTACTCCCGCGAAGCCGACGCCCACGTACACGCCGAAGAAGCCGCACTGGCCAAACTCGACCCCCACGACCCCCAACTGGCCGACGCCACCCTCTACACCTCCCTGGAACCCTGCGGCCTGCGCAAGTCACGCCCGGCGACCTGCGCCAGCCTGATCGTCGCCGCCGGCATCACCCGCGTCGTCTTCGCCTGGCGCGAGCCGTCCCTGTTCGTCACCGCCCGCCAAGGCGCCCACCTCCTGACCGCCGCAGGCGTCACCGTCATCGAAATCCCCGACCTGGCCCCCGCAGCCCGAGCAGCCAACACCTACCTCCCCGGCATCGACCCCTGACCACCCGGCGGACGTCCCCCGCCCACACCCGCCACCAACCCGCAGACAGCCCACCTCACCAACCCCACCAACGCCGGCCGCCACCCCACCACCCAGAAGCGCACCCCATGCTCACCACCACAGCACTGACCCACGGAACGTGGCCACGACGACTGCCCCTACCCACCACCAAAGACCACCCCCACCTCTGGCACCTCACCACCCCCCACCCCACCGCGCTCACCACCACCCACCACCAGATCCTCAACCCCACCGAACGACACCGGGCAACCTCACTGCGCAGGCCCGAAGACCGCACCACCTACCTCACCGCCCACGTAAGCCTGCGCATGCTCCTGGCCGCCTACCTAGGCGCCGACCCCGCCGACCTCCCGCTCTACCGGATGCCCTGCACCTCCTGCCAAGGCCCCCACGGACGCCCCGCCCTGGTCGGACACCCCCTGCACTTCTCCCTCTCCCACACCACCGGACTCTGCGTCCTGGCCTTCGCCGCAACCACCGTCGGCATCGACGCGGAACCCCCGGCCACCCCCACCGTGGCCGACGAAGTCGCAGCCGCCCTGCACCCCCGAGAAACCGCCGAACTGCGCGCCCTGCCCCCAACCCACCGCGCCACGGCCTTCACCCGCGCCTGGACCCGCAAAGAAGCCCTCCTCAAAGCCCTGGGCACCGGACTCAACCGCAGACCCTCCCTGGAGTACGTGGGCACGGGAGAGCAGCCCCTGGCACCCCCAGGCTGGACCATCAGCGACGTCACAGTGCCGGACACCACCCACACAGCGGCCGTGGCCCTGCGCACCCCAACCAGCCCGCCCCCACCGTGACCTGCCGATCCCCAACGTCACTACGCCCAACCGCTTTTCCCCACCCGCCACCTGCGACCCGGCAGCGCCCAGACCCGCTCAACCAGCAGCTCGGTTCCCCGTGCCGGACTGCGCCAGGAGACGCCGGAGCCAGCGGGTACGGGCATCGCGTGCGTCCTGGCTGAGGGCCGCCCGCGGCGCCAAACCGTCGAAGCCGTGGTAGGCACCGGGCCATACGTGCAGTTCAGCCTGCCCGCCGGCCTGCCAGATCGCGTTCGCATAAGCCACGGCCTCGTCCCGGAACATCTCGGCCGACCCGACCTCGACATAGGCCGGCGGAAGTCCGGAAAGGTCCGTGGCACGGGAAGGGGCCGCGTACGGCGGCAGGTCCGCAGCACCGTAGCGGTCACCCAACAGCGCCTTCCACGCGGTCGCGTTGGAGGTGAGGTCCCACACGCCCAGACCCGTCATCTGATGACTGGAGAAGGTGCTGCCGCGGTCGTCGAGCATCGGGCACAGCAGCAGCTGCCCCAGCGCCCCGGGACCGCCGCGGTCACGGGCCAGCAGGGCCAGGGCCGCGGCGAGCCCGGCGCCCGCACTCTTGCCTCCGACGATGATGCGGTCCGCATCGATGCCCAGTTCGGCCGCGTGCCCGGCCGCCCAGACCAGCCCGGCGTAGCAGTCCTCCAGCGGTCCCGGGTACTGCGTCCGCGGCGCCAACCGGTACTCGACCGAGACGACAGCCAGCTCCAGCGGGAGGGCCCACTCGCGAAGGATCCGCGGAAGCACGGACCACGCGTTGCCCATGACCATGGCGCCTCCGTGCAGGTAATACAGCAGAGGCAGCGGCCCGACGAGCCCGGCCGGCCGCGCGTTCACGAGCGTGACGTCCGGACTGCCCACCGGCCCCGGCACACACCACTCCGTGACCTCGAAGCGGCCGTCGGCGCGCAGGTCCTCGGCCGTCGGCCTGGGCCGGGTCGCGGCATCCCGTTCCTGCCGGGCCTGAAGATTCTCCGGGGTGACCGGCTCCCTCGACTCCCTGCTCAACGCCGCCAGTACGACGCTCAGTTCGGGGTCGAAAGGGGGCGCGGGCACTGCCTTCGGTATCGGGACACGGCCGGACTCCGACGGCGCGCGGCGGACACTCATGACCCACCCCCCGGTCGGACAGCGGGAAACCGCCCGGCATCCCCGCCGGAACGGCTCGGCTGCACACACATCCACCCGGGGAACACTCGCCTGGGACCCATACGGCTTGACTTCCGCTCCCCGTGCTTTAGCGCGGGGATTCCTACCACGGCCGTCTGACCGTCTCGGTGGGTTCTTGTTTCGCCGCGCTGCGCCGGGACGTGTCCCGGTCTTACCTGCGCTCCACAGGCTGTCACCGCCAGTCCGGCGGCCTTGGCGACGTTGACCGCCGCATTGATGTCCCGATCGAGGACGGCCCCGCAGGCTCCGCATTCCCATACGCGGATGTGCAGGGGTTTGGGGCCGTCCTTGACGCCGCACTGTGAGCAGACCTGGGAGGTCGGCTCGAAGCGTCCGATGCGCACGAAGGTGCGCCCGTACCGGGCGGCCTTGTACTCCAGCATGGCCAGGAACGCGGACCATCCGGCGTCGTGCACGGACTTGGCCAGGCGTGTACGAGCGAGTCCTTTCACCGCCAGGTCCTCAACAGCAACCGCTTGGTTATCGCGGATGATCTTCGTTGAGAGCTGGTGGTGGAACTCGCGCCGCGCGTCAGCCACGCGGGCGTGTGCCCGTGCGACCTTGACCCTGGCCTTGTCCCGGTTGTTGCTCCCCTTGGCCTTCCGGCTGAGGGACCGCTGCTCCCGCTTGAGTTTCTTCTCCGCCCGGCGCAGGTAGCGCGGGGCGTCGATCTTCGTGCCGTCGGAGAGGACCGCAAAGTGCCCGAGCCCGAGGTCGATACCGACGACGGGGTCCACATCGGGCAGCGTGGTGGGCTCAGTCTCCACGATGAACGAGGCGAAGTACCGTCCTGCCGCGTCCTTGACCACGGTCACCGTGGACGGCACGGAGGGCAGGGTGCGGGACCACCTGACCCGCAGATTGCCGATCTTCGGCAGGGACAGGTCCCCGCCGGTGGTGATTTTCCAGCGGGCGTTGGCGGTGAATCGGATCGCGTGCCGGTTATCTCTCTTCGACTTGAAGCGTGGCGCGCCCATCTTCGGCCGCTTGCCCTTGAGGCTGTCGAAGAAGTTCCGGTACGCGGTGTCCAGGTCCCGCAAAGACTGTTGCAGCACCACAGCGGAAACCTCGCCGAGCCAGGCGCGCTCTTCGCTCTTCTTCGCCTCGGTGATCAGCAGCTTCGACAGGTCCCCCGTCCTTGGGAACGGCTCGCCTTCGGCGCGGGCGGTTTCACGAGCCCGGAGGGCATCGTTGTAGACCACCCGCGCGCACCCGAACGACCTTGCCAGCGCGGAACGCTGAGGACCGTTCGGGTACAGGCGGAAGCTGTACCGAAGCTGCATGAGACTACCGTACTAAGTTGGTTTATGGCTGAGTATCAGAACATCCGTACAGGCAGGCACTGCACTTTCGTGCTCCATGCGCACTTGGTTTTCGTGACGAAGTACCGGCATAAGGTCTTCACCGACGCCCATCTCAAGCGCATGGAAGAGATCATGCGGGCCGTGTGCGAGGACTTCGAGTGCGAGCTGGTCGAGTTCAACGGCGAGAACAACCATGTCCACCTGCTCGTGAACTTCCCGCCCAAGGTGGCCCTGTCCAAGCTGGTCAACTCCCTCAAGGGCGTCAGCTCCCGCAGGCTCCGCCAGGAGTACCCGGAACTGATCCGGCACTACTGGCGGGCACAGCGGCTGTGGTCCGGCTCCTACTTCGCCGGATCGGTCGGCGGGGCTCCGCTGTCGATCGTGAAGCAGTACATCGAGCAGCAGAACCGGCCCGTCTGAGCTGAGGCCAACAGCGCAGACCCGTGCCCACGGCCGAGGTCAGAGCAGTCCTCAGAATCGCTTCACCACCGGGCTGAAGCCCGGTGCACTGCGATTAATCTCGGTAGCAGTTGCTCGCGCAGCCCGTGTTCGCCTCGTCGGTCCGGGCGCAGTACCTTCACCACGCATCGGCACTCCCGCTCCTGGCTCCAGGCGTCGTACAGGTCCAGCCAGTCGGTGCGGCACAGGTGCGCGAGGACTTCGTAGCGTGGGGCCAGCATCGTGTCGGCCGCCGGCGGTGGTGGTGTGGGGGCTGGTGTACGGCTCATGGCGGAGCCTTGAGGCTTGAGGTGTCGGCGGGCCGGTGCAGGTGGTGCAGCCGCGCATACGCCGCGCTGTGGGTGAGCAACTGGTGGTGGGTGCCGCGGTCGGCGATGCGGCCGTGGTCGAGGAGCAGGATCTGGGTGGCGTCGCGGACGGTGAGCAGGTTGTGGGAGATGAGGATCGTCGTGCGCCCGCTCATCAGGAGGCGTAGTGGTTGCAGGATGCGGCGGCCCGATGCGGCGTCGAGGCCGGTGGTCGGTTCGTCGAGGATGAGCAGGGGTGCGTTGCGGATCATGGCGCGGGCGATGGCCAGACGCTGGCGTTGTCCGCCGGAGAGCAGTCGGCCGCGTTGGCCCACTACGGTGTCGTAGCCTTCGGGGAGTTGGCTGATGAAGGTGTGTGCGTCTGCGGCGTGGGCGGCTGCGACGATGGCTTCGTCGCCGGCGTCCGGGCGGCCGTAGGCGATGTTGTCGCGCACTGTGCCGTGGAGGACGAGGGTCTCTTGGAGCAGCAGGGCGACGTTGTCGCGTAGGTCCTCCAGTCGCAGGTCGCGTAGGTCGTTTCCGTCGAGGCGGATGGTTCCGTGGTCGGGGTCGTAGAAGCGCAGCAGGAGCTTGGCGGCGGTCGACTTGCCGGCGCCGCTGGCGCCCACCAGGGCCAGTGTCTGGCCGGGTGCCACGGTGAACGAGACGTCTGCGAGGGCAAGTTGGGTGGTTCCTGGGTAGTGGAAGGAGACGTGGTCGAACTCGATCTCGCCGTGGGCACGGCCGAGCTTGTGGGGGGCCGGGGTCTGGATGACTTGGGGCCGCTGGTCGAGCAGTTCGATGATCCGTTCTGCGGCGGCGGAGGCCGAGTAGAAGGTGTTGCTGAGGCCGGAGATGCCGCGGATGGGGCCGTAGAGCCTGCTCAGCAGGGTGAGGAAGACCATCAGGCCGCCCAGGGTGAGGTGGCCGTGTGTCAGTTCCCAGGTGCCCAGGCCCATCACGAGTAGTGCGCCGGCCAGTTCGATGAGGTCGACGATCGTGGTGTACACGGCGCCGAGGCGGGCGGATGCCATGACGGCTCGGAACCTGCCCAGGCTCTCCCGTTCGAACCTGCCGTGCTCCCAGCGCTGCCGGTTGTACGCCTGGACGAGGGCGATGTTGCCCAGGGTCTCTTCGGTGATCGCGCTGATCGAGCCGCTGCGGCGCCGTCGCTCCCGTGATGCGGCCTTCACCCGTCGGGAAAAGCGCCGGGCGGTGAACCAGAACAGGGGGGCGATGACGAGGGCGAGGACCGTCAGGTCCCACCGCAGGTAGAACAGCACGCCGAGGAAGACGCCCAATCTCATGACCTGTGCGATCGCGTTCACGATGCCGGAGAGCAGGAACGTCTCGACCGCGTCGACGTCACCGGTTACCCGGGAGAGCACGTCGCCGAGCCGCCGCCGTTCGAAGAATCCGAGTGACAGTCCTTCGACGTGGCGGAACAGATCGGACCGCAGGGCCAGGAGGAACCGTTCGCTGACCCACGTGGAGGTCACGTCGTCGGCGAAGGCGAGAACTCCGGCGAAGAGTGTGAGCCCCAGGTAGGCGAGGGCGATCGGCAGGAAGAGGTGCAGGTTGCGCGGGACCAGCATGTCGTCAATGACGATCTTGAAGAGCAAGATCTCGGCTGCGTCGACGACGGGTCCCAGCACGACGAAGGCCAAGATCACCACCAGCCAGCGCCGGCCGCCGCGGGTGTACGGCCAAAAGCGCCGGAAGACGTCGCGCAGGGCCACCGGTGGGGCGGCCTGGACGATGGCGTCCGCGTCGGTGGGGTCGTCGGTGACGGGCAGCAACCGCCGCACCGTCCTGGCCAGGCGGCTCGTCGCGGAAGGGCGCGTTCCCTGCTTGCCCGCGCCGTTGCCTGGGGCCTCGCCGTGGGAGGGGGCGTTCGGCCGCGCGCTGCTCATGTCGCCTCACCGACTGGTGCGGCCGGGCAGAAGCCCGGCCGCTGACACACCCGACGCGTGTCAGTACCTCCCTCCACGGTCCCGGTCGCGGTCACGGTCCCGGTCACGGTCGCGGTCATGGTCGCGGTCCCGACCCTCGCGCCCGCGACGGTCGTGGTCACGTCCGTCTCCGTCCCCGCGCCTGCCCGTCGAGCGGTCACGACGGCTACGGCCCAGCGCGGGAGTGAGGTTCGCGAAGATTCCCATGCTCGCCCCTTCCTCCTGGCCCCCGTCCATCCATCCATCACTCACGTATACGGAATGGAGCGCGAAAGGGATTGAACCCGATGGTTGGATCCGAGGCTTGGACTCGGTGCTTGGACCCGGTGCTTGGACTCGATGGTCGGCGGCAATTCCGCGCCAGCTGCGGCGGCTACCTCGCGCCCGAGCAGGCCCGCGGCGCGATGCTCACCCCCGCGGCCGATGTCTGGGGAATCGGCATCACCCTGTACGAGGCCGCCACCGGCGACGCCCCCTTCGACCACGGCACCACCTCGGACGAGAACGGCGACGCGGCCCAGGCAGCCGACCACACCTCGCACGAGGACCGAGACGACGACCATGCGGAAACGCACCGGTACCCACAGCTCCACGCACGCGCCCCCTCCGTCGCAACCCGCCGGCGCCTTCCCCGCTCCCTGGCCGCGGCGATCGACAGCTGCCTGACCCCGGCCCCGGACTCCCGGCCCACCCTGACCCACCTCGCGGCCGCACTTGAGCTGCCACAAGGCCGGCGCGAGGTGACAGCCGAGCCATGACCTCGCCCTCATACCCACGCGCCTCTGCCTGCCCCACCGCGCTCGGTTGTCATGGCCATCCAGGCCCCGGGACGGTCGACGGTTCCGTCACCTTCGGTGCACGGGCGAGCGCACCCGTGGCAGGCGGTGACGCCGAGGGAGAATGGGGGAGTGGTCTTCCGTAACCGCCAGGCAATCCCTTGGCCGGGGCGGACCGTATACAAGGGTGTGCAGAGATTGCAGCTCCCGGTCGGACGCATCCCCGACGAGGCGCTGCTGGCCGGCCTCGCCGCGGGTGACCCGGAACTCGCTGTCACTTTCGTACGTCGATTCCAACACGCGGTCTTCGGCGTGGCCCTCGCGGTCACCCGCGACCCACAGCTCGCCGAGGACATCGCCCAGCAGACGTTCGAGCGCGCCTGGCGGCACGCGCAGATCTACGACTCCCGCCGCGGATCGGTGACGGCCTGGCTGACGACCATCGCGCACAACCTCGCCATCGACGCCGTCCGGTCGCGTCGGCCCGAGCCGGTGGCCCCGCAGGACCTCGACGCACTCCTGGACGCGGTGACCGACACCCCCGAGCGGCAGGCGCTTGCCGACGAGGCGTCCGCCACCCTGCGGGCCGCGGTGGCGCAGCTGCCCGGTGCACAGGGGCGCGCCCTGGTGATGGCGGGCATCTACGGGATGACCGCTCAGCAGGTCGCCGACTGGGAGCACATCCCGGTGGGCACCGCCAAGACGCGGATCAGAACCGCAATGGAAAAACTACGGACCACTCTGACCTCGCCCCGTCCCACCAACCTTCATTCCACGCCGTTGAACCCCTCGTCCGCGAACCCCCCGCATCCCCAGCCCACGTCCCCTAAGCGAGGAGGCCATGAATAAGGACCTGACCTGCGAACGGCTGCGCGAGACCGGCGCCGAACTGGCACTGGGCGTGCTCTCGGGCCGGGAGCGGGCTGAGGCGGCCGCCCACCTGGACCGCTGCGCGGACTGCCGGGAATACGTCGAACAGCTCGCCCTCGTCGGCGACGGGCTGCTCGGGCTCCTGCCCGGCAGCGAGCCGCCGGCCGGTTTCGAAGCCCGGGTGGCGCGGCGGCTGAACCAGGCCCAGGCCGCACGCGACGGACGCGAGAACGCCCGCGGCTTCGGGGCCAGGCACGCCGGGTTCCGCAGAGGCGTACGGCTGCGGGTCGCCTCTGCCGCGGCCGTACTCGCACTCGGCTTCGGGTTCGGCGGCTGGGCCCTGGGCACGGCCATCGAAAGCGTGGTGGCCGGCCCCGCACACACCGCCCAGGGCGAGGCGAGAGTGCTCTATGCGCACCTGACCGGAGCCGGTACGGGACAGCGGGAACCGGCCGGTGACGTCTATGTCCACCCCGGGTCGGAAGGCTGGGTATTCATGTCCGTCGACCTTGCCGACGCCGGGAACCCGTACACCGGAAAGGTCACCTGCCTACTGGAACGCAGCGACGGCACCACCGTCCGACTCGGCACCTTCGACCTGCACGACGGCGACGGCTACTGGGGCGCCCCCGTACACCCCGCCACGCTCTCCGGCATCCGCCTGACCTCGCCCGACGGCCACGTACTGGCCACCGCACACTTCACCGCGCGGTGAACACCGCACACCCACCACGGGAAGCCAGATCCACCGCCGACAACCAGTTCGCACCACCCGGGCAGCGAAGAGTGCCGACACGCTTCCTTCACCACATCTCCCCGATCATGCATCGGTTGTCCTGCCAGGCCAGGGGCACACTGATCCGCATGACGTTGCCGAGCCGGGCCACCCCCAGGCAAGGCCACGTGCACTACCGAAACGTTCGCGATTGCAGTGGGTGAGTTGTGGCTGAAGTGACGCTGTTCCTCCGGGAGTACGCCAGGGCCCGTCGGGACGTGGGGGCGATCACCCCCAGCAGCGCCCAGCTCAGCAGAGCCCTCACCCGATATCTGGTCCCCAGCCCAGGCCACTCCCGCGCGGTACTTGAGGTAGGGCCAGGCACCGGAGCGGTGACCCGACACATCGCCGGCGCACTCACCCCGCTCGACACCCTGGACCTGATCGAGGCAAACCCGCGCTTCGCCGCCCTGCTGCGACAGACCTACGCCGGTGACCCCAGGCTCCGGATCCGCACCGGCCTGGTACAGGAACACGACCTCGGCTCCTACGACACGATCGTGTGCGGCCTGCCGTTCGCCAACTTCGATGCCCGGACCACAGAAGAGATCTTCGACCGGCTGCTCGGCGCCCTGCGGCCCGGCGGCACCCTGTCCTTCTTCGGCTACGTGGGCGGCGAGACGATACGCCAGACATTCGCCGACGGAGCGGAGCGCAAGCGCACCCTCGCCGGCCTGGGCGTACTGCGCCGCATCCTGCGCCGACACACCTTCCGCACGGAGACGGTGCTGGGAAACCTGCCACCGGCCCGGGTTCACCATCTGGTGCCGGTCAGCCCACCGGCTCACTCCGCACGGCCACAGCCCTGCGACTGCCGCGAGACGCCCTCCGAGACGCCCTCCGAGGCGTCCTCCTGAGCGACCCGGCGCAGCACAGCCCGGGGGCTCAGCCTCTGCCTCTGCCCGTGCCTGTTCCGGGCCTGTGGACTTCGCCGTAGCGGACCGGCTGGCGACTCGGTTCACGCTGGGCGCCAGCCACTTCGCGCGAGGTGACGGGGAGCGGCTGGGGGCACCCCGCACGGTGATGGCTTTCGCGCGGTCGGCCAGTGCCGTTTTGTCAGGCCGGCCGCGGAATCGCCCAGCTTCTTGCGCTGGCCGTACCCCGAACGGACAGCACTCAGCAGGCAGTCGAGGCGCCCCGGCCGACCGACGCCGGGCGAAGGAGCTCGCCGGCGCTGGCCCCGCGGGCCGTACCCCCTCGCTCGCACGCTTCGCCCCCGGCGGCAGCGGCGAGGGGGACGAAGCCAGTGAGCCACGTCTCACCCGGGCGGCACCGCTTGTCTATGCAACGAGTTGCATAGCAGGATCGGGGTATGGCGCTCGAACACGCGATCCTCGTCTCCCTGCTGGAGAAACCGGGTTCCGGCTATGAGCTGTCCCGGCGCTTCGAGCGGTCCATCGGCTACTTCTGGACCGCCACCCACCAGCAGATCTACCGCGTTTTGAAGCGGATGGAGCACGACGACTGGATCGACGTCCGCGACGTGCCGCAGCAGGGCCGGCCGGACAAGAAGGAGTACTGCGTCGCCGCCCCCGGCCGCGCCGCCCTCTCCCGCTGGCTCCACGAACCGGTCGAACCCGAGAGCGTCCGGCACGACCTCGCCGTCAAGATCCGCGGCGCGGCCTTCGACGACCCGACCGCCCTGATCCACGAGGTCGAGCGGCACCGCCGGACACACACCGACCGGCTCGCCCACTACCTCGCGGGGGAGCGGCGCGACTTCACCGACCCCGAGGCCGACACCCCGCTCGACGCCGGAGAGGAACTCCAGCACGTCGTGCTGCGCGGCGGCATCGCCTACGAGCGGATGACGATCGCCTGGCTCGACGACGTCCTCGCCACCCTGCACCGGCTCCGCCCCCAGCCCTGACCCCTGCTCTGACCCTCGGCCTGACCCCCGCGCGGGCGCCACGACCCCGCAACCCACCCAAAACCCGAGCCCGGAAAGGCGTCCCCCATGGCGGATTCCCTGCTGTTCAACCCCCGCACCTACGACCCGACGCACTTCGACGCCGAGACCCGCCGACTGCTGCGCGCCACCGTCGACTGGTTCGAGGCACGCGGCAAGCGCAAGCTCATCGAGGACTACCGCTCCCGTGCCTGGCTGGCGGACTTCCTCGAATTCGCCGCGAAGGAGGGTCTGTTCGCGACGTTCCTCACCCCCGCCGCGGACGGGCAGCCCGACAAGCGCTGGGACACCGCCCGGATCGCCGCCCTCAACGAAATCTTCGGCTTCTACGGGCTCGACTACTGGTACGCCTGGCAGGTCACCATCCTCGGCCTCGGCCCGGTCTGGCAGAGCGACAACGCCACCGCCCGCGCCCGCGCCGCCGAACTCCTCGACCAGGGCGAGGTGTTCGCCTTCGGCCTCTCCGAGAAGGCCCACGGCGCCGACATCTACTCCACCGACATGCTGCTGGAGCCCGACGGCGAGGGCGGCTTCCGGGCCAGCGGCGCCAAGTACTACATCGGCAACGGCAACGCCGCCGGCCTGGTCTCGGTCTTCGGCCGCCGCACCGACATCGAGGGCCCGGACGGCTACGTCTTCTTCGCCGCCGACAGCCGCCACCCGGCCTACCACCTGGTGAAGAACGTCGTCGACTCCTCCAAGTACGTCAGCGAGTTCCGCCTCGACGACTACCCGGTCGGCCCCGACGACGTCCTGCACACCGGCCGCGCCGCCTTCGACGCCGCCCTCAACACCGTCAACGTCGGCAAGTTCAACCTCTGCACCGCCTCCATCGGCATCTGCGAACACGCCATGTACGAGGCGGTCACCCACGCACAGAACCGCATCCTCTACGGTCGCCCGGTCACCGCCTTCCCGCACGTGCGTCGTGAGCTGACCGACGCCTACGTCCGCCTCGTCGGGATGAAGATGTTCAGCGACCGCGCGGTGGACTACTTCCGCTCCGCCGGCCCCGAGGATCGCCGCTACCTGCTCTTCAACCCCATGACGAAGATGAAGGTGACCACC
The DNA here is from genome assembly GCF_042886435.1 of Streptomyces sp. NPDC058000. Lineage (NCBI taxonomy): Bacteria > Bacillati > Actinomycetota > Actinomycetes > Kitasatosporales > Streptomycetaceae > Streptomyces > Streptomyces sp. NPDC058000. The sequence continues at coordinate 33,706 of NZ_JBHVQS010000005.1, read as the reverse complement.
GAGGGCGAGAAGGTCATCGACCTGATGTGGGACGTGATCGCCGCCAAGGGCTTCGAGAAGGACACCTATTTCGCCCAGGCGGCCACCGAGATCCGGGGCCTGCCGAAGCTGGAGGGCACGGTCCACGTCAACCTCGCCCTGATCCTGAAGTTCATGGGCAACCACCTGCTGAACCCGGCCGAGTACGCACCCGTGTCCACCCGCCTCGACGCGGCCGACGACGCCTTCCTCTTCCGGCAGGGACCCGCCCGCGGCCTGGGCGCCATCCGCTTCCACGACTGGCGCACCGCCTACGACCGCTACGCCGAGGTGCCCAACGTCGCACGCCTGCGTGAACAGGCCGACGCGCTCTGCGAGTTCGTCACCACCGCCGCTCCCGACGAGGAGCAGAGCCGCGACCTCGACCTCCTCCTCGCCGTCGGCCAGCTCTTCGCGCTGGTCGTGCACGGCCAGCTGATCCTGGAGCAGGCGCACCTGACCGGCCTGGAATCCGACGTCCTGGACGAGCTGTTCGCCGTCCTCGTCCGCGACTTCTCCGCGCACGCCGTCGAACTGCACGGAAAGGACTCCGCCACCGAGGACCAGCAGCGCTGGGCACTGGGCGCGGTCCGCCGCCCGGTCACCGACGAGGCCCGCTCCGCCCGTGTCTGGCAGCGCGTCGAGGCGCTGGCCGGGGCCTACGAGATGGCGCCGTAACACCCCTACCAGACAGCGCCGTAACGCGCCTACCAGCTGCTCGCCCGCCCGGGGTCGCACATCGCGGCCCCGGGCTCACTGCCGCTTGCGCCCGCACGGCAACGTGCCCGACCGGCCCGGGGCGGTCGCGCACCCGTCAGGGGAGCGGCCGCCGGTTGGTGGTGTCGTGTACGCGCACGATTCCGCCGTAGGTGGAGATGTAGGCGGAGCCGTCCGGGCCGAGGGTGATGGGGGACCAGTTGTTGTTGGAGGCGTCGCCGGTGCCGGTCAGGACGCGGAACCGGGTACGGCCGGTGCGCCAGTCGATGCCGGTGAGGTACCAGGCGTCGACGCCCTGGGCGTTGGACGGTTTGGTGTAGGCGTAGAGGATGCCGTTGGCGCGCGAGAGCTTGGTGACGACGGTGGGGGACTGCTCCGGGCTGGTCCAGGCGATGTGGCAGCCGCGGCCGTCGGGGTCGACCTCGACCTTGGTGATGCCGCCGGGGGTGCTGCGGCCGCGCTGGGTGTCCTTGAGGGAGGTGTAGCCGTAGTCGTTCTCCACCGAGAAGCCGTTGCCCCAGGAGGTGAGGGAGTTCTCGGTGGCGCCGGCGCCGGGTGCGAAGACCGGTACCGAGCAGACCAGGCGGTCGCCGGTGGGGTGGTCGCCGCGGCGGTAGATGTCGACGTGCATGCGTGGGTCGGCGTTGTCGGCGATCGCGACGTAGCGGTCGGTCAGTGCGGGGGTGGCGCCGGTGCCCTGGTTGATCTGGCCGGGCTTGTGCCGGGTGCCGCGGTCGTAGCTCTCCTTCCAGTCGGTGTGCGGGGTGCCGTCGGGGGCGGCGTGCAGTTTGTACAGGGCGTGGTCGGTGGCGATGTAGGCGCCGTCCGGGCCGGTGGAGAAGGAGTTCTCGATCTCCTCGCCGCGCAGGTGGATCGACCTGACCGAGCCGGTGGTGGGGTTGATGGTGCCGATGCGGCCGTGGTCGCTGACCCACCACAACAGCCCCTGGTAGTCGGCCTGGACGGCGGTGACCGGGTCGCACTCGCCGGACGGGTCGGGGTCCGTCGCGGATGCGCAGTCGTGCGGCAGGTGGGTGCGCAGGTCCCAGTCGTCCGTGCGGTGGAAGCTCCACCGCCCCCGGGCGTCGCGCCGTACGGCCAGGCGTTGGACGTGCTGGTCGGCGCTGGCGATCACGATGCGGTCGTGGTTGTCCAGGTAGTAGTAGGAGCCAGAGGTGTCGGAGAACATCACGGCCGGGTTGCCGGTGGCGGCGGCCTGGTACGTGGAGGGGCGAACCGGCAACGGGTAGACCGCGAGGTCCTTGAGGGTGGCGGGGTCCTCCAGGCGCAGCGTCGGATGGTGGGACGCGCCGCCGCAGTTGAGGACCATCAGCCCGTTGCGCAGGAAGGTCGCGGTGGCGCACTGCGGCGGATCGACGGGGCCGGTGGCCTTGCCGACGCCGGTCACCTGCGGATGCCGGCCGAGGGGGCCGGACTGCGGCTGGGTGTTGGTGGCCTGGCTGTCACCGTGCATGGCGCTGATCCCGTTCGGCGCCATGAAGGGGTTTTGGGTTTCCTTCCCCGGCACGGGGCGGGGCGCGACGGGGGCACCGGCGGACCCGGGCGCCCCTCCCGCGCCGGGGGCGTCGGGCCGGGTGGCTGCCTGGGTCGGCGAGACGCCGGTGAGCAGCAGGGCCGAGGCGGCGGCGAGGGCGGCGGTCGCGGTGCGCGCCGTCCCGCGCCGACTCCGGGCCGACGGCCGTAGGGGCTGTCGTATCCGGTGCTTGCTGATTCCGGGCATGCGGTGGCCTTCCGATGTCGAGGCAGGGTCGGTCGGCTCCCGCCGCACATGATTAAGGCGAGTGCCTTAATAAGGTATACGCCTTAAACTGGTCCGATGACCAGAGGGACCAACGCACGAGCCGCCATCGCCGCGGAGGCATTGCGGATGTTCGCCGAGCGGGGCATCGACGCCGTTTCACTGCGCGAGATCACCGCAGCCGCCGGCCAGCGCAACAAGTCCGCGGCCCAATACCACTTCGGAACCAAGGAACACCTGGTCCGGGAGATCTTCGAACGCAACGCCCACGAGGTGAACGCCCGACGCCAACGACTCCTCGACGCACTGTCCACCCGCGATCCACGCCCCGGCGTCCCGGACCTGGTCGACGCGCTCATCCGCCCGCTCGCCGAGACCGTCGACGAGCACAGCCACTACGCCCGCTTCCTGGCCCAGGTGTCCCTCCACCCGTGGATCGACGCCCTGGCGGCCGCGGACCCCGAGGTGACCAGCAGCATCCAGGCCGTCTTCACCGCCCTCGCCCAACACCTCGACCACGTGCCCACCCCCATCCTCCGCACCCGGTTGGCCCTCGGGATGACCCTCACCGTCCACGCGCTGGCCGCCTGCGAACGCAGCCTGCCGCCCGCCGACCCGGACAACGCCCGCCGCACCGCCCTCCTCACCGTCAACCTCGTGGACAGCCTCGTCGGCAGCCTCACCGCCGCCGTCTCCCCAGCGGCCCTGGACCTCCTGGCGAACGGGAACGACGCCCCGGCGAGCGGCTGGACCTGGCCCCTCCTCATCGGGGCAGAGGGCGGAGGATGAACGCAGAGAGCAAAATCCCCGCACAAGCACACGAGTTGACCACGACGTGCTCCCGCCCGGCAGGAACCAACGCGAGCGGGAGGCCGGGCGGCGTGCTGCGGTGTCGGCGCTGATGTGCCCGCGCAGAGGCTGCGGGTGTTCCGCGGTACAGATCGCCCGGCAACCGGCCCCCGAACCATCCAACGGCATCGTCTTCCCCTGCGAGCGGGACGTTCCGTTGCGCCGGGCGCCGTCCGCGGCCCACCCGGGGCGATCACGCTGATAGCGTCTCCGCCGTTGTTGAGTGCGTGTCACATGCACGCGCCGAACGGGGAGGACCAACGCACCATGATGGGCCATTCACACGCGATGAGCGGTGCCCTGCTCTTCGCAGGCACCACACCCTTTCTGCCTCCGCTGGTGATGCACACTCACCTCGCGCCGCAGGAAATCCTGATGGGCACGGTGCTGTGCGCCGGCGCCGCGCTGCTGCCGGACCTGGACCACCACGACGGCACCATCGCCAACTTCCTCGGCCCGGTCTCCAAGGTCCTGTGCCGCTTCGTGGCCTGGATCTCGGGCGGCCACCGCCACGCCACCCACTCGCTGTTCTTCGTGGCCCTGATGACCGCGGGCACCTGGGCCGGCGTGACGTACCTGGGCCGGCCCTTCACCCTCGTCCTGACCTTCTTCCTCCTGGCCCTCGCGGTCCGCGCGCTCAACCTCTGCCCGCCCGGCCACGGATTCTCCGCCTGGAGCACGATCGTCGCCATGGCCGGGATCGGCACCGCAGTGATCGCCAAGTTCATCCCCTCGGCCCCCGCCTGGCTGCCGTACGCCGTCGGCCTGGGCTGCCTGGCCCATCTGCTGGGCGACTCCATCACCAAAATGGGCGCCCCGTGGCTCTGGCCCCTGAAGAACCGCTACGAGATCGTCATCATCAAGCACAGCGGCAACAAGCTGGAGACGGAGATACTCACCCCGATCATGGGCGTCGCCACCGTCGTCCTGCTGTGGTTCACGGCACTGTCGCCGCACCCCTTCAGCTGAAGCCTCTCGCGCAACCGCACGGCCTGAACCGCCTCGACGCTGATAGCGCGGGCGACCTCCACCAAGCGCCACGAGCTCGTTCGAAGTGCTCACGGGACTTCGTCCGCGCCAGCTTCAACGGCTCGTGCAGCCCGGCCCGGGCACCTTCGCGGCCCGGGCGGTCAGGCCCAGCCCAGCCCGCACCGGGGCCAGCTCCTGGAACACAACCGCCGGAACATACGCGGGAGATGCCGGTGAAGGCACGAGAGGAAAGGGCCGCACGGGCCCACTTCGTCGTCACACCCGAAGAACCCGTGCGGCCCGCATCATGCCAGGCCCGAGGTGTTGGCGTTGGCCGGTCGCCCGATCAAGTCAGCTCCTCGGCGAGCAAGTCCATCAGCAGTGCGTCCTGCCAGAGTCCCGTCTGGTGGTCGCGCCCGTACGCTCGCATGATCCCCACGGGCTTGAACCCGACCTTGCGGTAACTGCGGATCGCCGCGGTGTTGGCTGCCGCGGGATCGATGGTCAGCCGGTGATGACCGCGTTCCCGCACCAGCCACCTGGCCAACGTGCGCACCGCGTCGGCACCCAGCCCTTTCCCGTGGTGCCGTGCCGTCAGGAAGATGTCGATGCCGGCACGGCGGAACTCGGGGTCGGTCTCTTCCTCGAACTGGACCGCTCCGATGACCTCGCCCTCGAAGACAACGGCGAGCATGCCCGCAAAGTCTTCTGGAGGCGACCACCACGCCGCGACTTCCGGCTCTCTCACGATCCTGCCGAGAACCGCACCCTCGCCGCCTCCCACTGGCCGCAGTACGACATCTTCCCCGCGCAGTTCCATGCCCTCATTGTCCCTGAGGAGCGCAGAGGCTGAGGCTGCCGGCCAGGGAGGGTGCGGCCTCCTACGTCGATGCCGAGTCCCTCATGGCGGCCGCGGTCGCAACGAGCGTCAGCCGTTGATCAGTGCGTCGGTGAAGGCGAACGGCGACTGGGAGACGCCGCTGCACACCGGCGAGGCCGCCACCGGCTTCATGGTCCGCGCGGTGTCCATACCGCCCTTGGCCGACGCCTTCGCAGCCGAGGTGCATGCCTGGTCGCGGCTGACGGACCAGAAGGACATCCGGCCGACCCCGTTGCCCGCCGCCCAGCTCGCCACCGAGGCGGCGTCGGCCAGACTGAAGGTGGAGCCGTCGTCGTTCACACCGACCATCGGGGTAATGCCGAGGTTGGCGTAGGTGTAGCCGGAGTCCACGGACTGCATCTGCGCCAGGGTGGCCTTGCCCGCGCTGATCGCGGCCGCGCCCATGTCGGTGCCGGTGCCCTGCCCGTAGTCCATCGTCATGATGTTGACGTTGTCCAGCTTCACGCCGGCCGCCTTGGCGGCCTTCAGCACGTTGACGCCGTCGGCGGTCAGGCCGGTGGGCAACACCGGCAGCGTCACCGACGCGGTCAGCCCGGAGTTGTTCGCCTTCAGGTCCTTGATCGCGGTCATCTGCCGGGCCACGCCCGCGGTGTCCGCGACGGCCGCCCCCTCGATGTCGAAGTCCAGGGAGTTGGCGCCGTAGGCGGTGATCTCCTTCTGGTAGCCCGCGTCGATCTGGCCCTGGTCGGTACAGGTGAAGGCCAGCGGCTCACCGCTTGCTCCGCCGGAGGAGATGATCACGCTGGCGCCCTCGGCCTTGGCCTTGGCGATCTCCGGATCGGTGTTCGGGTCGTTGCCGACCGGGAGCGTGTCGCCCCAGATGTTGTTGCAACCGGAGCCGATGGTGAAAGCGGCGGTGTAGGTCTTCACGCCATGGCTGGTGATGGCTGTGTCGAGCCGACCTTCGGCGGAGTTGCTCATGTCCACGTACGGGGCGAACTGCGCCGCGTCCAAGTGGGCGGCCGGGCGGATCGCCTGCGGGTGCGTGGTGCCCGCGCTGGCGGCGGTGATTCCGAGGGCGGACAAGGCTCCGGCGGCTGCCGCAGCCAGAGTTGTACGGGTCGACATCCTCATCAGGGGTCCGGTCCTTCCGTGGGGGAGGAAGAAAGAAAAGCGTGACCGTTCACCGACAAAAGCTGGACTAGACCAAGGCCGCCGTCAAGAGTCCAGCAGACCGCAACCACCCCACCTTTGCCACCACTTGGGGCATTCCTGGAGCCCGGGTTGCCGTTCACGCCGAGATCGAGACGCCTTTCTCGATCTCACGGGCGCAGGGAAACGACTCCCGACCGGTCACTCGTCCCCGGTGAAGCGGTGGGTTTTGGACGGGGGCCAGCCGGGGTCGCCGGTGTGGGCGAAGGAGACCCAGGCGCCGTGCATGCGGGCGGCGAGGCGGGCCGGTGGCGCGGGCGGGCCGAGCAGGCCGCGGGGGCCGCGCAGGGCGGGGAGGCTCAACTGGTCGAAGACGAAGGGGAGTTCGGTGGTGTGGGCCGCGCCGAGCCGGCCGTCCAGGGCGGGCGAGCGCCAGGCGAACGCGTAGGTGTGGGTGGGGGCGGCGCGCTGGGCCGCGTGGGCTTCGGCAAGGCGCCGGCTGCCGGTGCCGAACAGTGCGTCGCCCAGGAGGTCCGAGCGGAGACGGCCCGCGCTCGCCCGCGGATGCCTGGCGCGGTACTCCGCCACGAGCGCGGCCGGGTCGGGGTGGATCCGGGCGGCGAGGCCGTGCGCGTCCTCGGCCGTCGAGGTGGTCAGCTCGCCCTGCGGTGCGAGGTAGAGGTTGCCCTCCTCGGTGGTGGTGCCGACGAGGAGGGCCACGCGGGCGCCGGCGCCCGCGGCCACCGCCTGGGCCGGCTGGCGGTCCAACACCAGGCTGTACGGGCTGAGTCCGAGCAGCGGATCGGACCGGGTGGCGGTCCGCAGGTCCATACCGGTGAGGCCGGGCAGGAGGGCGAGGAGCCGTTCATCGGGGACCGCGGCGAACTCCGCGACGGTCGGTTCGATGCCGAGGGCGGCGGCCGCCGCGTGGGTCACGCGCGCCGCCTGCTCGCGGGAGAACGCGCCCAGGCCGCTGCCGCTCTGGACGATCGCGCGGTGGAAGAGGCCCGCCGTCTCCGGTGCGGCCAGGACGCCGCCGGTGAGCGTCGCGCCCGCCGACTGGCCGAACAGGGTGACGTTGCCGGGGTCGCCGCCGAACGCCTCGATGTTGCGCCGGACCCAGCGCAGGGCGGCCACCACGTCGAGCAGTCCGCGGTTGGGCGGGGCGCCGGGCAGGTCCAGGAAACCGGCGGCGCCCAGGCGGTAGTTGACCGTCACCAGCACCACGCCGTCGCGGGCGAAGGCGGTGCCGTCGTAGAGCGCGGCGCGGGTGGAGCCGGCCAGGAACCCGCCGCCGTGCACGAAGACCATCACCGGGTTGCGGTGGGCGCCGGGCGGGGCCCAGACGTTGAGCGTCAGGTAGTCGGCGCCGGGGATCCAACCGGGACCGAAGTACGGTGCCATGTCCAGGGTGCCGAAGCCGTCCCGGCGTGGCTGGGGCGCGGTCGGTCCGGGCCGGGTCGCGTCCCGGACGTCACGCCAGGGCGGGTGGGGCGCGGGCGCGGCGAAGCGGCCGGCGCCGGCCGGGGGCGCGGCGTAGGGGATGCCGAAGAAGACGTGGGCGCAGGCACCGGCGAGGCCGCGGACGGGGCCTTCGGTGGTGGGGACGAGCGGGTGGGGCATCAGTTCTCCTGTCGTGCGCCGCCGCGGGTGCGTGTTCGGGCGCCCGCGGCCGCGGGTGGGGGCCGCCGCTCAGACGAGGGGGAACGGGGCCCAGTTCTTCAGCGCGAAGCGGTCGCCCTCGCGAACGACCTCGGCGCCGCCGTGGCCGCCGAAGTGCGCGGGCAGCACCAGCGCGTTGGTGTCGGCGGCCCGACCGAGCAGGCGCCGCCGGGTGGCCCTGGCCCGGTCCGGTTCCTCGCAGAAGCAGCTGTTGGTGTCGGGCTCGACGAGCTGGAGGGGAGTGTGCAGCAGGTCGCCGACGAACAGGGCCCGGTCGGTGCCGGATTCCAAGGCCAGGACCGCGGAGCCTGGGGTGTGGCCGGGCGCCGGCTCCAACCTCAGGTGGGCGTCGATGCGGTAACCGTCCTCCCACAACACCGCACGACCGGCCCGGTGCACGGGGGCGACGCTGTCCTCGAAGACGTTCTGGTTGCCGCGGCCCAGTCTGGGGTGGTGGCCGCCTGCGGGGTTCCAGAAGTCGAAGTCGGGCCGGGGCATGAGGTAGGTGGCGTTGGGGAACGTCGGGACCCACTCGCGCCCGTCGAGGCGGGTGTTCCAGCCGACGTGGTCCACGTGCAGATGGGTGTTGATCACCACGTCGACATCCTCCGGCCGGACCCCGGCCCGGGCGAGGTTGGCCAGGAAGTCGGTGTTCAGGTGGCTCCACACCGGGGAGTAGGGCCGCTCCTTGTGGTTGCCGACGCCGGTGTCGACGAGGATCGTGCGGCCCTCGCTGCGCAGCACCCAGGTCTGCACGGCCGAACGGCAGATGTCGGTCTCCGGATCGAGGAAGTCGGGCGCCAGCCAAGGGGCATGGCGCTGCCAGGCCCCTTCGGGGCTCTCGGGGAAGAAGGTCTCCGGCGTCATTCCGACCGGACCGACGTACTCCATAACGCGGGTGACGGTGACATCACCCAGGACGAGGTCGTGCATCTGCGCTCCAGGTGCTCGCTGGTGGTGCGCTCAGCGTGCGGTTCCCGGCCGGGAGGAGCCAGCCCCAGCGGTACCTATCCCGGCGGTACCTATCCCTGCCCATGCCTGTCCCTGCCGGTGCCTATCCCGGGCAGGGACAGGCAGGCCGGCCGACGTGGGCGGATACTGGCCGCATGGGTGTCACCGGCCAACTGGGGGAGTTCCTACGGGCACGGCGTTCGCGTCTGCGTCCCGAGGATGTCGGCCTGCCCGCGTTTCCCGAACGCCGGCGGGTGAGCGGACTGCGGCGGGAGGAGCTCGCGCACCTGGCCGGGGTGAGCCCGTCGTACTACACGCGCCTGGAACAGGGGCACGCGGTCAACGCCTCGGAGGCAGTGCTCAACGCCCTCGCAGGGGCGCTGCATCTCGATCCGCACGAGCGGGCCCATCTGCGCGAGCTGGCCGGCCGGCGCCCCCGGACGCCGTGCCGGCCAGCGCCGGAACGGCTCCACGCGATGACCCGGGAGCTGATCGGCTCCCTGCCGGACGTACCGGCGCTGGTCCTCGGCCGGCGGACCGACGTTCTGGCATGGAACGGGCCGGCGCACGCGCTGCTGGCCGGGCACACCGACCGCACCGCGCCGGAACGGGCCGCGGACCGGCCGAATCTGACCCGGATGCTCTTCCTCGACCCCTGCACCCGCGAGCTGTACGCCGACTGGCCACGCAAGGCGCGCGCCGTGGTGGGCAATCTGCGACTGATCGCCGGACGACACCCCGAGGACGCGCTACTGGCCGCGTTGATCGGCGAACTGTCCATGAAGAGCCCCGAGTTCGCGGCACTGTGGGGCGACCACCGGGTGCGGCCGTGCGAGGGCGAGGAGTACGAGCTGCGCCATCCGCTGGTGGGCCCGGTCACCGTCACCCAGCACTCGCTGGTGCCGCCCCACTCGCCGCAACAGTCCGTATTCCTCATCACCGCCGCGCCGGGGGACGACGGTTCGCGGCACGCGCTGGAACTGCTCACCCTCACCCGGTCCGGCTGAACGGTCCGACGCAGGCGACCACGGCCCGGCCCGGGGTGCGCTGCGCGGCGCGGCGGACGGAGCCGACCGGCCCGTGGTGCGCAGCGCGTGTCTGCCCGCCGCCCGCCGGATGCCGCCCGCCGGGCGCCGGGTCGTTAAGCGGCTGGGCCTGACCGTCGTGCGCGCTGCCGCTCGCCTCGCCGCCTACTCATCCCATCGAGACCGCGGCGTTCATCTCCCACAGCAGGACCTCCGCACCCTCCGGCCCGGCGGTGATGCGCTGGCCTTCGGCGCGCGTGATGCGTGCCGCGTCTCCCGTGGCCAGCACTCCGGCGCCTTCCAGCTCGACGCTGCCCCGGGCGACGAAGAGGTGGGCGAACGGAGCGGTGACGATCGGCAGCGTCTCGCCGGGACGCATACGGCTGACGTGCAGCGCGGCGTGCTTCTGCCGGATGCTGATCGCCCGCTGATCGGAGTGCTGGGACATACCGGAGGCCAGGGTGGTCCAGCCCCCGCGAGCGAGTTCGTCGTTGATGTCGAGCTGCTCGTAGCCCGGGCGGATACCGGCCTCGTCGGGGATCACCCACATCTGGAGGAAGTGGACCGGTTCCTGGTGTTCGGGTTGGCCGGTCAGGGTCCACGAGTCGTTCTTCTCGCTGTGCAGGATGCCGGTGCCGGCGCTCATCCGCTGGGCCAGGCCCGGGTAGATCACGCCGTTGTGCCCCTCGGAGTCCTGGTGGACCAGACTGCCGTCGAGTACCCAGGTGACGATCTCCATGTCCCGGTGCGGATGGGTATCGAAACCGGTACCCGGCGCGACGATGTCGTCGTTGGAGACCAGCAGCAGCCCGAAGTGGGTGTTGTCGGGGTTCCAGTGGCGGGAGAAGGAGAAGGAGTGGTGGGAGTCCAGCCACCCGGCCCGGGTGTGGAAGCGTTCGTCGGCGTGACGGACGTCGAGGGTCGAAGCCATGGTGCGGTCCTTTCTGGCTGATACGGGCGGTCCGGGGCCCGCGGCTTTGGGCCTGGGGGCCTGGGGTCGGGTGCCTGCGGCCCGGGGGAGAGGAGCACCTTTCAGAGCACCTCCCACCGGTTGGTTGAATCGTAAACAAAGTGTGAGGGTGGCGGTATTCCACGACCGAGCGGCCGGCTGCTCGCCCGCCCCCTTGCCCGCCGGCCAGGCGCTCGGCGCAGCGCCGGCAGAGCTGTGCCGAGCCGTGCCGAGCTGGTCCTCCAGTTCAGTCGCGGACTCGAAGGTGCCGGGGTGCCCCTGATGGACAGCAGCGGCTGGCCAGGCACGGGAGCCTCATGCGGAGGGATCCGAGTGCGGAGAGGGGGATGGCAGGGCGCGGACGTGATCGGGTGAGAGGTGCAGCTCGTACGGCAGGCAGCAGTCGGAAGAGAGGGTCGCGACCAGCGTTCCGCATGCACAAAGCTGGTTCAGTCCACCGGTGGGAGTCGCCCCGCAACACGCGGCGGAGACGTGCCGCGTCTCCAGCCCGCGGGCGTCGTCCGGGTCGATGACGATGTTGCCTCGCGGCCCCTGGGAGACGAGCGGCTGCCCGTGCACGTTGAAGTGGGTCCCGCGGCGTGGCATCACGGGTCCGGGCACGTCGGCAACGACAAGGGGCGCGCCGTACGGTTCCGTCTCGATCGCGTAGTGGCCCGACGGCACAGTGGTCGGCGACGGCCCCATCTCCTCCGCCTCCCACCACTCGTAGTAGGGAGCCTCGGGAACCGCCGGCAGACGCTTCAACGGCCCGGTCAGCGCAGCACCACAGGCGACACACACGAAGACGGTCGTCTCCGCCGATGCCTCCTCGACACCGGCAGAGTCAGGCACGGCGGCCTGCCCGTTGCCCGGCTCGACACCGGCCCTGTCGTGGCGACGCTGATCTTCCATGGGGGAACCGTACTGAAACGCGCCGATCGTTCAGCAGCCGCACCCACGCAAGACACCACCACGGCGCCAGAGCAAGCACCCAACTGTCCTTGAAACTCGGCGACATGGCTTCCCCTTCGAATCCCCTTCGAAGAAGGTCCTCCCGCTACTGAACAACAGCCGGGCGGTGAACACCGCGGCGGAGGCTTCTCGTAGCTCACCGACAAAGCCAACCCAAGGGGAGAACGGCCTCGATCATGTCCGCCTCCGCCTGGAAGTGCGGGGCCGCGCCCGGCCTCACCCCTCCCAGGCATACACCCGTACCGGATCGAGGTGCAGTTCGTGCGGACCCAGGCAGTCCGCGACGAGGGTCGCAATGAGGGTCCCGCAGGTGCAGGCCATGTTGCGGCCGCCTACGCCCCCGCCCGTGCTTTGCACTACCGCCGGGTGACCGAGCGGATCCAGGCGAGTTGCTGGGAGATCTCACCGGCCTCGGCGATCTCCTGCCGGTCGGAGCCGTCGAAGACGCCAAGGAGAGTCTCCGTGCCGCGTGGGGCGATGCTCATCACCGGACCTCCGGAGTCGCCACCGGCGGGAATCCCGGACACCTTTTCTATACAGAAGTCCGAGCCGCCCGGCGCGGTGTAGCCGGCACAACGGGGGTCGTCCGGCCGTACGATCCGCAGGTCCGACTGCTTGAGCACGGGGGACTGGCAGGTGTTTTCGTCCCCGGTGCAGGTGGCGCCCCACCCGTACTGGCGCACGACCTGGCCGGGGTGGACACCGGCCGTGGCCAAGTGCGCCGTGCGGACTTTCATCGGCGGGACCTTGATGAGCATCATGTCGGCGTGCGCGCTTCCCACGCGTCCGCCGGGCACCGGGCGCACCGTGGTGCCCTTCCGCATGTCGAGGCTGCCGACCCGGAACGAGATCCGCTTGTCGGCGACCGGCTGCGCCTGCTCGAAGAAGCAGTGCGAGGCGCTGATGATCCACTGAGGTGTGACCGCCGTCCCGGTGCACGCCGGTTTGCCATCGACGAGCATGCGCACCGCCCACGGCCCGTAGGTACTCTTCGACCCGCCGATGACGGCGGAGGCCGGCGCGGACGACATCACCGAGCCTGTCACCAGCAGTAAGGCGATCAGCAGCAGCACACGAACTCGACGCACCATCCCAAACAGCTCCTCTCCCGTCGGGGCACGTACTGGTGGAGATGCCCCGCTGGGCCGAAGAGTTCCGAATGATCTGAACGAAACGTCCCAGCCGGCAGGAGCAGCGCGACGGGGCCCTCGCCAACCAACTCAGCCGCCGCAGGTCAGCGCAGAGCAGACGATCAACTTCGCTGTCCTCGGCTTGGATTGACTTGAATTGGCTTGGACTGGATTGGATTGGATTGGCGGAGCGCATCGTGGTCCGGTGAGGGTGTTAGTGGGGTGTTAGCGGCGCGGCAGCCTTGCGACAGTGGCCCCGAGCAAAGTGGGTGTCGTACTGAGGAAACGACGACACCCACTGCCCCCGGGGGACCCGAAATGCGCTCCAACACCGCTGCCCGTACCGCTCGTCGCCGCACTCTGCGCGTTGCCGCCGCGGCCCTGACCGCAGCCGCCGCGCTTTCCCTGACCGCCTGCTCCGGTTCGGACGCCGCCGGTTCGAAGGCCGCGGGCGGGACGCAAAGTGGTGTGAACGCCGCGGGCGTGGATGCGGCCGGTTCCTCCGGCTCGGGTTCCTCTGGTTCGGGTTCTTCCGGCTCTGGTTCTTCCGGTTCCTCCGCTGGTGCGCCGGGTTCGGGTGCCAAGGCGGGTTCGGGCGCCGAGGGCGGTACGAAGGCGGAGGCCGCGGGCAAGCAGTCGGGTGGTTCGCACGCCACCAGCGGTGGCGGGGCGGGTTCGGGTGTCGAGCGCTGCCACACCTCCGGTCTGAAGGCGTCGTTCGCCACCGGTGGCGACGCTGCCCCGGACCCGAATGCGGCCGGCGCGACGACCACCAGCGTCGTGCTGACCAACAAGGGCAGCCGCACCTGCAAGATCGGCGGCTTCCCGGGTGTGGACCTCACGTCCGAGAACGGCGGCGAGCGCTGGTCGCTGGCCCGCTCGTCGGCCAAGCACGGCTCGATCACCCTGGGCCCCGGCGACAGCACCGACTTCACCATCAACGTCGCCATGACCAAGGAAGACACCGGCTTCTACCAGCCCGCCTGGGCGGACGTCACCCCGCCCAACGAGACCAAGTCGCTCACCATCAAGTGGCCCTGGGGCACGCTCGTCGACCAGCGCGCCGCCACCCACCCGGCCACCTTCGTCAACCCCATCGGCTGACACCCCGCCCGCGCGATGAGGCTGAGGTTGACGCCCGGCGCTTCGCACGGTGGCCGTCGCCGTGTCCAGGCCGCGGTCCTCCCGTGGCGGGCCGGCTGGCCGCTGACTGTGGAGGACCGCCGCCCGCCGCCTGCCGGGCGCCCGGCGCCGGGTGTTGGGCGCCGACCTGCGCGAGGAGGCGGCCATGTAGGCCGCCGTGAAGGGCGGAGCAACGAGGCGCATGCGAGGGGCATGCAGTGGGTTGGACAGGCCAGCCCGAACCGATCATGAGGAGTTGAGCGTGAAGCGCATCATCATCGCCCTGGGTGTGGCCGCTGTACTGGCAGCGGGCGTGGTAACCGTGTTGAACATGACGGGCGACGGCTCGGTTGCCACTGCCAGCGGAACAGGGCCGGTGGTGCCGCGGACGGACGTGGAAGAGCGTGCGGCGAAGGACTTTCCCTACCGCGGAGACGCCCCCGATGCGGTGAGCTGCCCGAGCGCGCTGCCCGCGAGGAAGGGCGCGTTGGTGCGGTGTACCGCCATCTTCGGCAAGGAGAGCAAGACCATGGAGGTCTCCGCCGACAAAGTCGACGGAGACCAGGTGTCCTTGGGCTTCGGCCTGCTGGAGAGCCACTGACGCCGGCGTCGATGGTCAGCGCTTCGTCGGCGGCTTGATCAGGTAGAGCCGGCGGGCCAGGTCCAACGCGGTCAGCAGCACGTCGGCGCCGTTCCAGCGGTATTCACGGCGCTGCCGCCACGCCTCGCCGGCACCGTTCGGGTCGGCGGCGCGTGCCTGTACGACGACCTGGGACCGCTGGTTCCAACTTGTGATCTCATCCGCGTGGCTGCCCACCACCCATGCCTGCCTGCCACGGAGCGCCTGGGTGATCTGCGCGGGAATCGCCTGGAACCGTGCCCCTTCGGCCAGGGCCACGGCCAGTGCCTGGACACCCTCCTCCAGCCCATGGGTGCTCGTGTTCGGGTCGTGATCGAAGATGGCGCCTACGGCATCCCGCAGGCGGCTGCGGCTGATAGTGGTGCCGGGGAGGTTCCGGTAGTTCACGCCCCAGCCGAAGTGCTCCCTGCGGACACCCCGGTACACCTCTCGCGGGACCATGTCGCGCCCGCCCTCGGTGAACGTGTAGAAGGTCTCGCGGCTCCCGTTGTGCACGTAGAACCCCAGCAGATAGCTGTCGGACCGGCGGAAGACCCCTCTGACCATGCCGCCCAGGACGAACTCGCGCTCGGCGAACCGTCCGAGGTTGATCGACTGGAAGGCGTCGGCGTCGGGGTTCCGGATCAGATAGCCGGCACCGGGCAGCGGGACGGTCTGATTCCCCAGCATCGAGCTGCGGATGCTCGCGACCGTGTGCGCGTAGAGGTCGGCGAACTCCTCGTCGTCGCTCTCCACCGCCCTCGGCTGCGCCTGCGCCTGGGGCCGGGGCTGGGCCTGGGCGGACCGGTCCTGTCCGGTCCGGGCCGGTGCACCGTAGGAAACCGCCCCTCCCGCACCGAGCGTGCCCGCCAGCACCGAAACCACCACCGCCGCACTGACCAACCGCCGCCGCACCGGGCCGCGTTCAGACCGTACGGCCCGTTCAGCTCCTCGCGTCATTTCTTCTCGGCGTCCCATGTCAGGCCCAGAAGTCGAACTCGGCCCGCAGTCGGCCCTTGGTGACCCGGCCCCCGTCGCTCCAGTAGAGGGCCCTGTACTCCGCGCCCTTCGTCAGGTTCGCGCCGATCAACGTCGAGCCGAACGCGCCGCAGTGGGCGTTGCCACAGGTCCAGTCCCACGTAACGCGCTTGCCCTTGCTGTCCACGATCTCGATCCAGTCCCAGCCGTCGTACGGATCCCGCCCCGAGGGCGCCACCCACGTGACGTTGACCCCCTTGACGTGGGACTGGTACCACCAGCCCCTGAACTGCCCCGGCGACACCTCACTGATCATGTAGTCGGTGTTGAGCTTCCCCGGCTCCGTCCCGGGATCCCCGGGACCGTCGCTCCGGTGCGTCGGCGGCTGCCAGTGCTCGCGCGCCGAGTCGGTCGCCGGAGCCGCCTGCCCAGCAGCCTTCGTCGACCCCTCCGGACCCTGCGACGCCGCGGAAGCCGTCCCCAGCGCCACCACGGACACACCCGCCAGCACCCCAGCCATGACCGCGGCCCGCCGCCGGGGCGTGTTCACCCCCGCGCATAAGGAAGAAATCCTGCCCTTGCCTCGCGTTCGGAACGACATGCGCACTCCACCCAACCGTTGATCGGTGATCGATGCGCCAGAAACGCTAGGGAGCGGCGGTCAACGTTCCTTCAACGGACGCTCAATGCGAGCATCCACCAGACCGGGGAGTACGAAGACCTCGCACGAATCGACGCCGAGAACACGTCCTGGATCAAAACCATCACCATCATTGCCGAGCGCGGCTGGCCCGGCACCGCCCTGGTAGGCGAACAGGGCGCCGACGAGGCATGGCTCCTCGTCCAACACGCCGATCTCGACCCCGACTTCCAGCATCAGGCGCTGCAACAGCTGAAAGCCGCTGCCGAAGCTGGCGACGCCCGCCTCACTTTGGGATGCGCGCTGATCTGCTGGCGGCGCTTGAACTGATCCCGATGAAAGTGCGTCAACGCGTGCAGGGGAGGTCACGGCTGGGAGCTCACCCACCCATTCGTTCCTGGGCAGCCATGACCTCATCGCCGTGCTCGAAGGCCCACGCGCCAAGTGCGTCGATGGGGCCGAGCAACGTCCGCCCCAGAGCGGTGAGTTCGTACTCGACACGAGGCGGCGCTTCGCCATAGGCATTCCGTACCACCAGCCCGTTGAACTCCAGCCGCCGCAGCGTCTCGGTCAGGACCTTGGGACTGATGCCGCCGATGCGCTCGCGTAGTTGCCCGGGGCGCTTGGGACCGTCCCGCAGCACCCAGATCAGCACGGCGTTCCAGGTGTTGGAGAGGAGGTCGAAGGCGAGGCGGGCGCGGCAGTCAGCGAGGTAGGCGTCGGTCGTCACTTACCAAATGGTGCCTGACGGGCTTCCTAGTGTCGTCCCGAAAGCGGTTGGAGCAGACGCGGAGAGGGACGTATCGATGAAGATCGGTGTGCTGGGAACGGGGAACATGGCGGACGCACTGGCCACGCAGTGGGTGCGGGCCGGGCACGAGGTATTCGTCGGAGGCCGGGACGAGCAGAACGCCCAGCGGCTCGCGACGCGCATCGGGGACGGTGCAGGGCACGGGAGTCTGCAGGCGGCGGTCGGCTTCGGCGAGGTGGTGCTGGCAGCGCTGCCGTACGGCGTGGGAGCTGACATCGTCAGGGAGCATCAG
The DNA here is from genome assembly GCF_042886435.1 of Streptomyces sp. NPDC058000. Taxonomy (NCBI): domain Bacteria; kingdom Bacillati; phylum Actinomycetota; class Actinomycetes; order Kitasatosporales; family Streptomycetaceae; genus Streptomyces; species Streptomyces sp. NPDC058000. Next base: position 16,310 of record NZ_JBHVQS010000005.1, on the reverse strand, counting down.
TGGGCACTGAAGGGGAAGGTCCTGCTCGACTGCGCCAATCCGGTCGGGCCCGGCTTCCGGCTGCTGACGGAAGGCGGCCCCTCGGCGGCGCGCCGGCTGGCTACGGCGGCACCGGGCGTGCACGTCGTCAAGGCGTTCAACCTCTGCCACGAGGACGTGTGGCGGATGACCCCACCGGTCTTCGACGGCCAGCCTCTGACTGTTCCGATCTGCGGGGACGACGAGGCAGCACTCGCACTGACACGCAAGCTGGTGCGGGACATGGGCTGCGAGCCGGTGGCCGGGGGCGGGCTGGACCGCGCCGGACTGCTGGAGGCGACCGCCGCGCTGTTCATCGGGCTGTGGGTGGCGGAGCAGGCGGACGTACGGGCGATCGCGCCGCCGCTGGCCTTTGCGGCAGGTCCACAAGCCGAGAGCGCGTGAGGCATCCAGGGCATTGCGTTAGGAGTTCTAGGCCCTATAGGCGTGCCCGAGCGTCCGGGCGTGACCGTCGTCGCACAGGCACACCAGCGCCCTGCGCGGCGCCCCTGTTCAACAGTCAGCCCGCCGCCCAACTGGCCTACGCAAGGAGCGTCAGTGGTGGTGGCCGTGCCGGCCGAGGGTCTCCACGGGGATCGCGCCGGGGCGGGTCCACTGCGGTACGGGGCGGCTGGTCGGGCCCCAGGTGGCGGTCCCGTCCGCGTCCGAGCGCCAGTACCAGCACGGGCTGCGCCCCTCGGGCCAGCCCGCGGGGTTGTCCTCCCACGCCTCACCGCGGCCGTAGGGCGTCATGTCGAGCAGGCCGAAGGACCCGTTGGCCGGCTCGTTGCCACGGCCCGTCGTGGAGTAGGTGAGGAACACGCGGTCGCCGTCACGTAGGAAGCAGGTGAGGTACCCCATGGGGCCGCCGACCGGCGCGTCCACGTCGCGCACCGAGTACCAGGGCTGGGTGTAGCCCATGAACGCGATGTAGGAGGCCACTTCGTCCCAACGGCCCGTGGTCAGGATGGCGAACGAGACGCCGCGGGCGTTGAGGTAGACGGCGTCCTTCAGGTGCCAGGCCGTGGTGGTGCAGCCCTCGCACTGCCCCTGGTGCGGCGCGCCGTCGTGCCACATGTGTGTGTAGACCACGAGCTCGTCGCGGCCCTGGAACAGGTCCAGGAACGGGACCGGGCCGTCGTCTCCGACGACCTCGACGGTTCCGTCGAACTCCACCATCGGCAGCCGGCGGCGGGCCGCGGCGAGGGCGTCGCCCTGGCGGGTGTGGGCCTTCTCGCGGACCAGAAGCTCGTCACGGGCGGTCTGCCAGGTGGCCAGGTCGACCACGGGCGGGCGGCCGGGCGGCGCGGTGGTCGGTTCGTCCGGTGCGGTCGTCATGGCGTCCTCCGTGGTGTCTCGTGGGTGTCGCGTGGGCGTCTCGTGCCGGGCAGCGTCGTCCGGCGTCTTGCGACGGTCACCACAAGAGACTCGTGACCCGGCCGGAACTCATCGCAAACCCCCGCCTGACGCGGGCCGGCGTGTGCTTGTGAGGGTCGCGCGGTCGCTCGTTCCGGCGTGTGCTTGTGAGGGTGGTGCGGTCGCTGGTTTTGAGGGGCTGAAGCTGGCGGGGCCTCGCTGTGCGCGGCGCGCCAGTTCGGTTCAAAGCCGGGCTGCGGACCACTCAAAGGAAGAGAAGAACAGCCATCGGCTGCGTCCGGGTGCGTGGGTGATCAGGGACGGCGAAACACCCGCTCGTCCTCGCCGGAAGGAGTGGCGCTGGTACGGAGCGCCGCGCGGGAATCACTGACCCGCTCCTCGGTACTGACCCGCTCCTCAGCGGGGAACTTCCGCCCGCACCGGCTGCATGGTGGCGGCCGGCAGCCGATGTCCGGTTGCCGGGCGCCGCGTGGTTGCCGGCAGGTTCACCGGACTGCGCCTGACCGATCGAACGCGGGGTCCAAGTGCCCGCTCGGTGGCCGGTCCTGACGCAGCCACAGGGGCCGCGGTGGACCTGGTGGACCTGGTGGAGTTCTAGTGGAGGCAGAGGCAGAACGGATGGCCGGCCGGGTCCGCGTAGACCCTCCAGTTGGCCCCCGGGCGGAGCTGGTCCGTCCGCTCCAACACGGCCGCTCCAAGGGCGAGCGCCCGCTTCTCCTCCCCGTCGAGGTCGTCCACGTCGAAGTCCAGGTGGAGCTGCTGCGGGCGCTGCTGGCCGGGCCATTCGGGCGGTCGGTAGCCCTCCACCCGTTGGCAGGCCAGCGGCGTCCCCTCGAACCCGTGCACCTCGACCCAGTCGGGATCCTCCGGGTCTGCGACCACCCGACCGCCGAGCAGATCCGCGTAGAACTCCGCGAGCCGTACCGGATCGGCGCAGTCCAGCGCGACCGCCTGCAACTTCCGAATCACTCCCGACACCCCTTGCTCTTCAGCCGCTTCCATGACACCCCTGTACGGGAGGGGCATACCCGCCGCCGCACCCGGCATGCGCGGCGGTACGCCAGGCCGCCTCCGCCTTGAGGACGGTCCAGGTGCTGGTGGCCGACCCGGCTCACCATGGGGCCCGCCAGGCAGTGGGACACAGCGCAGCGGCGTGCACTGCGGTGGGAAGATGTCGCCTCGCGCGCTACGGGCGAGCTCAGACGGGCAGCTTGGTGTCGACGACGAAGCTGATCTCGATGGCCTGGCCGGGGAAGGTCAGTTCGGTGACGCCGACGACGGTGCTGGCCGGGCCGTGGTCGCCGAAGTACGCCAGGTTGCACCTCGCCACCGCCGCGGCGTTCTGCCGCAGGTCCACCACGTACAGGGTCTGCGAGACGATTTGGTTGCGGGTGACGCCGTAGTGGTCCAGGACCTTGTCCATGGTGACGTAGGTCTGCTTGAGCTGGGCGGCGAAGTCGTCCGCGTGGAGGAACTCGCCCGCCTCGTCGAGCGAGAGCTGTCCGGAGACGTGGATCAGATCACCGGACTTGATCGCCTGCGAGTAGCCGAAGTCGCTCTCGGCCGGCACGTTGTGGTGGAAGACATCGACGGTGGCCACGGTGCTCACCCTTCTGGTCTGCTCTCTTGTGGTTACTCAGGAACTGTAGGAGAGTCACCGTCGACCTGGAAGAACGCACTTTTCGGTGACTGAGGAACCTGATGGTGACCAAGCAGCTGCTCAAGGCCCTGCCCGAGGACGCGGACCTGAGACGTGCGGACTCCCTGGCGCGGGAGATCTTCTCGGACGTCGCCAACAAGTGGGCGCTCCTGATCATCGAAGCCCTCGGTGAACGCACCCTGCGCTTCACCGAGTTGCGCAACGAGGTCGAGGGCATCAGCCATAAGATGCTCACCCAGAACCTGCGCATGCTGGAGCGCAACGGCCTGGTCGACCGCAAGGTGCACCCCACCGTTCCGCCGCGGGTCGAGTACACCCTCACCGAGCCGGGCCGGGCCCTGCGCACCACGGTCGACGCCATCTGCGGCTGGACCCACCAGTACCTCGGTCGCATCGAGGACGCACGCCATCGCTTCGACGCTTGACGAACGGCGGCTCCCAGGCCGACCGGTCCACCCTGGGAGACCGTGATCCGACCGCCGCGATGTCGGGATCGGCTTCCGTATCGCTGGTGCCGCGGCGTCGGACGCGATCTCGACAACGTGCCCTGCCAGGGGCGTTGGCGGGCCGACCGGCGAAGCTCCTTGCGATCACCAGCCATCGCGGTCGAGCGCAAGGCACCCTCAGGCGACCAGGCGCAGCCAGGCGGCCGCGAGTGCGGCGTGACCGGCCGGCGTCGGGTGCACGCCGTCCGCAGCCCAGTACTCCGGCCCGGTCACCGCGGCGAGCTCGGCGAACATGCCGTCCGCGGCGAGCAGGTGCGCACCGTATGCGCGGGCGAGCTCGCGCACCACTTGTATCTTCGGGTCCAGATCGGCCCGCCACTCCTTGCGAACCTCAACATCGACGTGCGCGTCACGGGCCTTGACGCTGCCGCTGATCGGCAGGAGGAACGGCTCGATGAGAATCAGCTCCGCGCCCGCCTCGGCCAGCGGCGCGAGCAGGCGGGCGTAACCTGCCGCGAAGTCCTCCGCGGAAATCACGGAGCCGTCCGGGTCGAGGGTGTGCCAGCCCATGTCATTGACGCCGACGAGGATCGACACCACGTCCGGGCACCCGTCGAGCACGTCCGCCCGCCAACGGGCTTCCAGATCCCGCACCTTGTGGCCCACGATCCCGGTGTTCAGCCAGGTCACGGGCCGGTCCGGGTGCCTCAAGCCCCACTCGCCCGCGACGCGCAACGGGTAGCCGAACCCGAGGCCGTCCTCGCTCTCCAGCCGCCGGCTGTCGGTGATCGAATCTCCGGTGAACATCACAGTGGTTCCCGGACGGAGAGTGATCGTCATATGCGCTCCTGGAAAAGTGGGTTGGGGCGGAGAAGGACCACCAGGCAACAGGCGACGGCTTCAGATTCCCGCACTGCCGAACCACTGGCCGGCGGCCCGCTCGAACGCCTTGCGATCGACGTCGCGATCGCCCGCCCAGGCAACGACGCCGTCCGGCCGGACAAGCACGGCACCCAGCCCGAGATCGTTCTTCGCCGCCCCGGCCGCGTAACGCAGCCGGCCCTGCCAGCCCGTCGCCGCATCCCGCAGGCGGCACTCGGTACTGAAATCGAGCACGACGCCCCGTCCGTCCTGCATCAGGTCGCCCAGACACCTGCCGTCCTCAAGACGGAAGTCCGGGGCGCTACGGCCGACCAGCGGCTGATCGCTGCCGAGGTCGTAGCGGATCGACGACCCCGAGAGCTTCCCGAACACATACGTCGTCCCGTCCCGGGTCTCGATCAGGTCCCGGATCAATCCCTGGAGCGCCTGGCGGTGCGGGCCCGGCGTCATGACCGCCGCCTGGGCGCGCGTCCAGTCCAGCACCCCCGCACCGACCGGGTGGCGTTCGCGGGTGTAGGTGTCGACCAGCCCGTCCGGCGCGTGCCCGCGCACGGTCGCCGCGAGCTTCCACCCCAGATTCAGGGCGTCGCCAAGCCCGGTGTTGAGCCCCTGCCCGCCGAGGGGGGAGTGGATGTGCGCGGCGTCGCCCGCGAGCAGGACGCTCCCCTGCCGGTAGGCCGTCGTCTGCATCGCCCGGTCGGTGTAGGTCGAGGCGAGGTGGACTTCGCTCAGCGTCACATCGGTGCCGGACACGCGGCGCAGTACCGCCTGGAGATGACCGCGGGTCGGCTGCTGCGAGCGATCGAACGCGCCGCCGTCGAAGTCCATCACGCCGATGTGCCCTTGCGTGCGCATCTGGATGTACGCGCCGGCCGGTGTCAGGCTGATCCCCGGGCGCAGCTTCTCGGGATCGGCGAGAGTGGCGAGCATGGCGTAGCCGGTGAACCGCGGCTCGGTGCCGACGAACTCGAAGCCCGCGAGCCGACGCACCACGCTGCGCCCGCCGTCACAGCCGACGCCCCAACGCGCCGCATACTCCTGCTCACCCGCTCGCACGACCACGCCCTCATCGTCCTGCGCGATGCCCGAGACGGTGACGCCACGCCTGATCTCCACACCGAGCTTCAACGCCCGCTCGGACAACACCGATTCGATGGCTGCGAGGCTGGTCAACAGGGAGTCCGGCGCCGGACTGGGCAGCCGGAACGGCAGTGCGGCGAGGTCGACCTTGGCCGGGTCCAGCACCATGCCGGCGAAATGCCCCACCCCGCCGCGAAGGGGCGACGGCCCGGCCGCCTCAAGATCCGGACCGGGTTCGTCAGGAACACCGGACGCGGCCAGCAGCGGGCGCAGCATTCCACGGCGGTGGAACGCCCCGAGCGAGGTGGCGAACAAGCCCCGCATACCAAGCGGTTCCACCCGCCCCGGCCCGCCAACCTCCAACTCCCGCTCCAGCACCACAACAGAACAGCCCGCGAGCCCCAACTCGCACGCCAGGAACAGACCGACCGGGCCAGCGCCCACAATCACCACGTCATGCATGAGAAAACCCCTTCCACAGCCAAACCCCCGTGACACGCCAAGGCTGCCAAGGGCCGCTCACACCAGGCACACACGGCGCTGACACGGGAACACACCGGCACACACGGGAACACACCGGCACTGCCCTGCCGTCAGAAGCCGACAGCGCGTACGCGAAGATGGAGAGATGGACGGGGGTGCGCGGCTTCACGTCACGCTGCTCGGCACCTTTCAGGTGTCCGGCGGTCACACCGCCCTGCCCGTTCCGGGTACCCGCCTGCAGGCCCTGGTCGCACGGCTCGCGCTCGCCGGCGGGCGCCCCGTCGAGCAGGGCGTACTGATCGACGCGATCTGGGCCGAGGACCCGCCGGCCGACCCCGCACACGCCCTTCAGGCCCTCGTCTCACGACTGCGCCGGACCCTCGGCTCGGCCGACGACGTCGCACGGCTCGCGGGCGGCTACCGGCTGGCCGTGGACACAGCGAACGTGGACGCACTGCGATTCGAGCACCTCGCCAGGGACGGCCGGGCCCACCTGCGCGCCGGCGACCCGCACGCGGCGGCGGCCGTACTGGGGGAGGCCGTGGCACTGTGGGGCCACCGCCCCGGCACCGAGCCCGCAGCCATCACCGCGGTGGCGCCCACCATCGCAACCCGGCTGACCCACACCTCGATCGAAGCCGTCACCGACCTCGCCGACGCCGAACTGACACGGGGACACGCCGACACGGCCACCGCCCACCTGACCGCCCTGCTCGCCGAACACCCCGTCCACGAACGCGCCGCCGCGCTGCTCATGGACGCCCTCGCCGCCCAGGGACGCCAGGCCGAGGCCCTCGCCCGCTACGAGCAGGTCCGCACAACCCTGGCCGACACCCTCGGCACCGACCCCGGCACCGCCTTACGCGAGCGCCACCTGCGCCTCCTGCACGCCGACCGGCCCACCCCCGACGCCGCACGGACCAGGCCCGGCAACCTGCCCGCGCCGCTGACCAGCTTCATCGGCCGCGCCGACGACCTCGCCCGGATCGACACGCTGCTCACCGCCGCCCGCCTGGTCACCGTGGTCGGCCCCGGCGGCGCCGGCAAGACACGCCTCGCCGTCGAAGCTGCCCGCCGCCACCGCTCCGACTACCGCGACGGCACCTGGATGATCGACCTCGCCTCCGTCACCGAGCCCACCAAAGTCGGCGCGGCACTGCTGGCCGCCATCGGCCTGCGCGGCTCAGCGCTCTTCGAGGCATCAGCCAAGCTACGCGGCGACCCCGTCGGCGAACTGGACGTACTGGCCGACCAGTTGGACGGCCAAGAACGCCTGCTCGTCATGGACAACTGCGAGCACCTCATCGACGCCGTCGCCCACCTGACCTCGGCGCTACTGGCCCGCTGCGCCGGGCTACGGGTACTTGCCACCAGCCGGGAGCCGCTGGCGATCGACGGCGAGACGCTCGTCCCGCTCGGCCCGCTCACCCTGCCCGAACCACACGCGGACCTCGCGCAGGCCCGCCGAACGACCGCGGTACTGCTGTTCATCGAGCGGGCAGCGGCCGTGCGGCCCGGGTTCGACATCGACGCGCACAACCTCCGCGACGTGCTGCGCATCGTGCGCAGCCTGGACGGCCTGCCGCTCGCGCTCGAACTGGCCGCGGCCCGCCTACGCACCTTCTCCCTGCCCGACCTGGCCGCCGGGCTCTCCGACCGGTTCCGCCTGCTGACCACCGGCAGCCGGACCGCCTTCCCACGCCACCGCACGCTGCGCGCGGTCATCGCATGGAGCTGGGACCTGCTCGACGCGGACGCGCGTACCCTCGCGGAACGCATCGCAGTCCTACCCGGTGGCGTCACGCCGGCCTCGGCCACCGCGATCTGCGCCACCACAGCCGTGCCGGCCGGCGAGATCCGGGAACTGCTCGCGGGTCTGGTCGACCGGTCGCTGCTCCAACTCACGCCGGACACCGGCCGCTACCGGATGCTGGAGACGATCCGCGAGTACGGCCTGGAGCGCCTGGCCGAGCAGGACACCCTGACCGGTGTGCGGGACCAGGCCGCCCGCTACTTCGCCGAACTGGTCGCCCACTACGACCCGTTACTACGCGGCCCCCAGCAGCTCGACGCACTCCACGCGCTGCGCACCGAGCACGACAACGCGCTCGCCGCGCTGCGCCACCTCCACGACACCGGCGACGCCGACGGCGCGATCGAACTCGCGGTGAACCTGATCTGGTACTGGCACATGCTCGGCCGGCACGCCGACGCGACCTACTGGCTCGGCAAGGCGGCCGCGTTGCCGGCCGAGCGGCCGAGCGTGGAGCGCGACATCGCCGAGGGGATGCTGCTGCTCGACATCATCGCCTCCCCGAGCAGCCTGGTGACCGACCCGACCAAGGAACGGCACGAGGAACTGCGGGTGCTCACCGACCGGCTGCGCAACTATCCGCAGCTGCCGGGCTTCGGCGGCGCACTGATCGCGATCCGACTGGCCTCCCCGGAGAAGAACGGCGCGTCGTCGACGGCCATCCAGCGGCTGATCGACGGGCCGGACGTGTGGCTGTCCGCACTGGCCCGCATGTTCCAGGCCCACTTCGCCGAGAACAACGGCCACCTCGACCAGGCACGAAGCCACATGATCGCCGCCCTGGAACGCTTCGACCAGGCAGGCGACCGCTGGGGCCTGGCCAAGGTACTGCCGCTGCGCGCGCTGCTGCGACAGTACGACGGCGATCTCGACGGCGCCCTGGCCGACCTCAACGAGGCCAAACGGCTGGCCCGCACGTTCGGATCGCTCAGCCTCAACGACGAGACCTTCATCGACCTGCGCCGCATCAACGTGCACGAGCGCCTCGACGAGACCACACGAGCGAAGAAGACGATCGCCGCGGCCCGGAAACGCGCACTGCGCTCGGCATCACCCGAGCTGACGATTCTGCTCGACACACAAGAGGCCGGACTGCAAGTGCGGATCGGCGACCTGGACCGGGCGCGCGAACTGATCGAATCGGCCGAGGCCGGACTGTCCGAGCAGCGCCCACCCGGCGGCGACCACGGACAGGCACTGGTAGCCACAGCACGGGGCGCGCTCTGCCTCGAACTCGGCGACGGGCCGGGCGCCGAGGAGGCGCTGAGCCGAGCGTACGCGGCGGCGGTCAACAGCAGGGACATGCCGATCGTGGCGACAGTGGCGGTGACCGTGGCCGGCCTCGCCGCACTGTACGGGCGGCACCGGGACGTCGCCGTCCTCCTCGGCGCGGCGGCCCGTCTGCGGGGCGCCCACGACCGCACCGATCCGCAAGTGCGCACCCTGAGCAGCCGCAGCCGGGCCGCGCTGGGCTGCCAACGCTTCACCGAGGCATACGAGACCGGCCGGCAACTGGGCACCCCGACAGCCCTGACCCAGACCGACCCGGCACGACTGCGCCGCCTGGCGCCGTCCGCCCCACCTCCCGACCTGAGCAACCCCCAGCCGCTGCGGACATGAACCCACAGCACAAGCGGCACGAAAACCACCACCAGCAGATCCCACTCGACCAGTCCGCCGACCAACAGCCCGCCGATCGCGCCCACCGGGTACGTGATCGGACTGACGTACGCGAACCGTGCAGTGCAGCACAACGACACCAGCCGCTCGGTTTCATCCCGTGCGCCGAGGCGCGGAGCCGCCGATGAGCGCCGGCCGTGGCGCCTGCCCGACATCTGCCGGGCAGGCACCCTTCCGTCGGTGGCCGCGGTCAAGACAGCAGCAGCGCGGCACCGGCGGCGGCCATGACCGCGGCGGTGCTGCCGTGGATGCCGTAGTGGGTTCCGCGGCCGTCGTCCGGTCGTTCGCCGGGGCGCCTTGGCCGTTGGCCGCGGGCCCGGTGCCTCGGCCGCTGGCCGTTGATGGGAATCCGTGAAATCGGCTCTGACCGCGGTTCCGTGAAACAGGTCGGTGGTGGAACGGCGGCAGTTGGGACGCTCGATCCTTACCGGCTGCGGCCTGGGTGAGCCTGCCCCGTCGCCGCGTTCTCCTGACTCAAGGCTGGGTGTTCCTGGACACTGGTCCACCCAGCCCAGTCGAACGACGCGACAGGTTCACCCAGTTACCGCTTCATGCCTGCTGCGTACGCGCATGCTCGGATGCACTTCGCGCTCGATGCGCGGCATGATCTCCGGGATGTAGATCTTCTGGATGGCATCACCGGCATCGTGAGCCTCCCAGCAGGCGCGGCTGGCCCAGTGCTCGACCAGGACGAAGCGGCTGGGGTCCTGGTGTGACTGGTACGCCTCCCAGCTGACGCAGCCGTCTTCTGCCAGACACAAGGGGCGCATCCGAGACAGAGCATCGGCAACTGGGGCGATATTGGTGCTCTCGGAGACCCGGATGATGACGATGAGATCGAACAACTTGCTCCTCAGGGATGGGCCGAAACTTCGCCGGCAGCGCGGAGGCCCGGACAACCAGTGAGGGTAATCGATCTTTCATCGCTCCTTCTGACCTGCAGTTTCACGAAATCGCGGTCAGAGCCCTGAATTCGGCCAGGGCTGCTCGTCGCGCCGCACTCGCTTCGCTGCTCAACGGAGTGGGGAGCGCGTGCGAGCACTTGCTCCGCCAGGTGGGCTCCGTCCGGGTGGCGCAAAGGCCCCTTCGCAGGAGCCGGAGTGCCGGAGTGGCTTCCCGGGGGCTGCTGTTCGGTGTCCGGGGTCGGTCGGGTCAGACGATGCGGCCGAAGTAGGCGGCGACACGGTCGAGGGTCGGTGCGTCATCCGGCGCGGGCTTGGACAGGCCGAACAGATCGGTACGGGTGCGGGCCTCGTCGGGCCAGTTCCCGTACCAGCGGTCGTGTACGGCCTGGACGGTGTCGGGGTCGCCGGCGCGGTCGAGCCCGGTCGCGGTGGCCAGGTCCCAGCCGTGCAGGACAGCCTCCAGCAGGTGCAGATCCGCGATCCGCGGACCCATGCCGCCGCCGGGCATCGGCATCTGCCGCTCCAGCGCCCCCTCGGTCCGCCAGGCGGCGAGAGCGTCCCTCGCACCCTTGGCGTAGACCTCGCCGGGTTGCTGGTCGCCGATCTGGTCCTGCGCGAAGAGTGAGAAGTCGGGACCGCCGCCTCGGGCGAGGATGACGTAGTACGGGTTGCCGGCCACGAGGTGGTTGGCAAGGCCCCGCACGTCGAAGTCGTCGCACGGGGTGGGCTGCCCGTAGTGGGCCGAGGTGACGTTGCTCAGCAGCTGCGTGGTGTGGTTCAGGGCCTTTTCCAGCAGCTCGATCAGCTCGATGTCCTGGGACACGGTGGTTGCGCCTCTCCGTCGGATGGTCGGGGAAGCCTGTGCGGCGAAGGGGCCGCGAGGCTCGCTGGCCGGCACCCGTGCGAAGCACGGGCAGATGCGCCAGCAACTGGAGAGTGCACCACAATGCGGACAGGCAGTGTCCGCCATGGGCTCCTCGGGAAATGTCGTCGTCGCCGACCTCGAACGTCGGCTGGCCAACCGCGGCCGCGGCACCCGCGTCGAGATCGACCCCGCCGACCAGCCGCAGGTCGCCCCCCGCCACCGCCGTGACGTCGAGATCCGTTCCCTCAACGTCCGCGGGCTGATCTGGGACCGCACCGTCGACGCCTGGATCGCCCACGACGCCCACGACGCCCGCGAACTCGAAGCGATCTGGGACGAGACCATCCAAGGCGGCCTGGGCACCGACTGGGACGCCTACACCTACGTACCGTGCTGGGGACAGCAGTCCGACCTGGGGCGGGTATGGAGGCGAAGGCCAGCTTCCGCAGGCAGGGTGGGGGAGTCGAGGGAGTCGAGGGCCAGTCCTGGGAAGCGGCTCAGCGCACACAGCGACAGAAGACTCCGGATACGCGCCGCGCTCCTGGAGCAGGCACGGGCGGGATTGCCCGCCGTCGAGGTGGTGCAGGTTCGGCTCCGGTGTTCCTCCCGGAAGACCGCTTGCCGACAGCGGATGGCCGCCGCCCGATTCGGATAAGTCGGAGCGCCGACGCGCCCTACGGTTTCGAAGAAATCGGCGCTCTGGAGGCGTACATGGACAGCTATCGCGGTGCGCGGACGGCCGTGATCGTGGGTGCGGGCGTGGCCGGTCTGACAGCGGCCACTGCCCTGGCACGCGGCGGATGGCAGGTCGAGATCGCCGAGATCGGCCCGCCAAAGGCGCCTTCTGGATGGGGGTTGTGCCTGACCGGTCCTGCGCTGCGCGCGCTGGACGAACTGGGGCTTTCGGACGCATGTCTGGCCGAGGGCTACGGCATGAGCACGATCACGCACGTGGACGTGAACGGCGAGCCCGCGGGCGAGGTCCGGTTGCCGCGCCTGCTCGGTGCGCGGCGGCCGGCGATGGTCGGTATCGCGCGCCCCGTACTGCACCGCATCCTGCACGCGGAAGCCGAGCGGTGCGGCGTAGCGGTACGCCACAAAGTGACCGTTGCCGCGGTGGATCAGGAGGGGCAACTGGTCCGCGTGCGGTTGTCGGACGGGACGGTCCGGCAGGTCGCGCTGCTGGTGGGCGCGGACGGGATCCGCTCGTCGGCGCGGGGCCTGCTGGGGCTTGAGACCTCGCTCGACTTTCACGGGCAGATGGTCTGGCGGGCTCTGGTGCCCCGCCCGCGGTGGGCCACCGGGATCCATCAGTTCGCCGGGAAGGCCGACACGGCCGGCCTCGTGCCCCTCTCGGGCAGGCAGGCGTACGTGTTCCTGACCGAGAACGGTGTGGAGCACAGCGTCCTGCCCGATGCCGAACTCGCCCCGCGCCTCCAGCACCTGCTGGAGACCTTCCCGGGCCGGGTGGAGGAGATCCGCTCCCTGGTATCCGTATCGGAATCGGTGGTGCGCCGCCCGGTGCTGACGGCGCTCCTGGAGGGCGCCTGGAACCGGGGCAACGCCGTGGTCATCGGTGACGCCGCGCACGCGCCCGCACCGCAGACGGCCAGTGGCGCTGCCCTGGCCGTCGAGGACGGGCTCGTACTGGCCCGCGAACTCGGGCGGCACGAGTCTGTCGGCGCGGGGCTCCAGGCGTTCGTCAGCCGGCGCACGCAGCGGTGCCGAACGCTCGTGGAGACCTCGGTGGCGATCGCCGGCCTGGAACAGGCGCAGCGCCACCACGAGGCGTATCCACTGGTCGATTCCTGCCACCGGCTCATGGCCGAGCCCGCGTAACCGTCCGGCGCGAAGGGCGTCCCGACACCCTGCCGTTCGCACGACGGACAAGGAGAGACAGATGTCCGCTGCAACCTCCCGAACCTCAACCCCAACCCCAACCCTGCCCGAGGCCCAGCAGTGGCTGCGCGAGCACCTGGAGCAGCGTAAGAACCCTTTCAACGCCATCGGTCACGACGCCGCCGCGCGGCACATCGAAGCGCTTCCGGGCACCGATCCCCGGTCCTGGGCCGGGCACTGGCTGGCGGGAGCGGAAGACTTCGCGACCCGGGCGCGCAGGGCCGAGGAGAGCGGCGACCGCGAGGAAGCCCTGGAGAACTGGTGGCAGGCGTACCAGAACGCCTCGGCCGACCTCTGCCTGGCCCTTGAGCACGGGGCCCCAAGACGGCCCGGATGTTCCCCGGCGGCCACATGGGCGAGGGGCCCGTACTGCCCACCGTCCTCGACTGGCTGACCGAACGACTGAGCTGACCAGCGCAGCTCAAGGGAGTGCACCGTGAACAACAGCAGTCTGATCACCCACCTGCGGCACATCGATGTCGCCATGCCCAACTTCGCCGAGCAGCGCCGGTTCTACACCGAACTGTGGGGGCTGACGGAGACCGCCGGCGACACCGGTGTCTCGTTTCTGGCGGCCGAAGGCTCCCCGGAACAGTACGTGGTGCGGCTGCGCGAGGACGCCCACAAGCGCACCGACCTCATCGCCTTCGGCGCCGCCGGTGCCGCCGATGTCGACACCCTGGCCACCCAACTGACCGCTCAGGGCGTGCAGTTGGTCCACGAGCCGAAATCGCTGGACACTCCCGGGGGCGGCTACGCGGTCCGCTTCTTCGACAACGAGGGCCGCGTGGTCGAGGTCTCCGCCGACGTCTCCGCCCGCCGGCACCGCAAGGTCGAGGCCCGCGAGTCGGTCCCCGTGCGCCTCTCCCATGTGCTGATGAACTCTCCCACCCCCGAGGCCACGGTTGCCTGGTACATCAAGCACCTGGGGTTCCGCCTCTCGGACACGATGTGCCTGGGCGACCGCTGCGAGATCATGTGGTTTCTGCGGTGCAACACCTTTCACCACAGCTTCGGCATCGTGCGCGGGCCGCACGCGGCCTTCCACCACGCCTCCTTCGAGATGCGCGGAATCGACGAGTTCATGCGCGGCACGGGCCGGATGCGGCGCCTGGGCATCGAGCGACTGTGGGGACCGGGGCGGCACCGGGCCGGTGACAACACCTTCAGCTACTTCCTCGACCGGGCCGGCAACACCGTCGAATACACCACCGAGCTGGAGGTCCTGGACGAGGACACCTGGCACCCTCACCTCTTCGACCTGCGCGATCCCGCCAACGCGGATCAGTGGGGCACGGCCGACGAGATGGATGGGTTCATCGCCGCCAAGTCCCACAACGACGTCGACCCGGGGCTGTTCATCGCCCCGCCGATGTGAACGGAGAGCCCCGTGGAGCCTGTGCGCACCCGGCTCGTCGGCAGCCGTCGGCCGGCGGCCGGCCGACTGGAGGGCCTTCACCGAGGCCGGGCCCACCGACCCGCCGCCCGCCCGGCCGAGCGCTGCACCGGCCTGCCCATCTGCACCCCGGAGGGGACGACGAGCGCCCACCTGACGCTGACGGACCGGGCGCGCTTGACCGACGCCTCGCTCGACGGCGGCAGTGCGCGGGAGAACGCCGCGGCGTACAGGTCGATGCGTACGCCCGCGACGTAACCCGTCGACCGCCATGGCTGACAATGGGCCCCAGGGAGGTGACCCCACCATCGTGCCGACGCCGCTGCGCAACCACCTCATCACCAGATCCCAGAACCCCGCCGACCTGCTCAACGCCGCCACCCGCCTGTTCGGCGGCTCGATCGCCACATCGCCCCTGGACGAACTGTGCCGCGGCGATCACGAACTGCGCGGTGTCGCCGCACACGACTTCGCGGTGGGCTACTTCGTCTCGCCACTCGATGTGCGCGTCGCCCCCGCCGAGGGCCGCAACCGCGGCTCCTACTTCGTCAACATCGGTGTCTCCGGAGCCATCTCGGCATCGTGCGGCGGCCTGCGGGCAACTCTCGACGAGGCGACGGCGGGAGTCGCCAACCCTGGAGACACCCAGGAACTGCGGCCCCTGCGCAGCCGGAGGACGCGGTTCCTGGGCCTGCGGATCGACGCCGCCCTGGTCGACCAGGAATTCGCCGCGCTGACCGGACATCCGCCGGCGTCCACCGTGCGCTTCGATTTCGCCCTCGACCTGGCCAAGCCCAAGGGGCGGGCGGTGCGGCTGCTGGTCCGTTCCCTCCTCGAACAACTGGACTCGCAAGACCCCCTGTTCCAGCGCGCGGAGCTGCAACGCAGCCAACTGTGTTGCCTCGCCACCGCCCTGCTCCTGGCCCAGCCGCACTCGCACACCGGCGAGCTGCACGACGGTCCGCGACCCGGCTACCCGCGCTCCTTGCGGGCAGCCCTCGCGTTCATCGAAGCGAACCTCGCCGAGCACATCAGCCTCGGCGACATCGCCGCTGCCGCAGGCTGCAGCCCCCGGACCCTCAGCTCCGCGTTCCGCGGCCGGCTCGGCCTCTCGCCCATGTCCTACGTCCGCAACCTGCGCCTCGACCGGATTCGCGAGGACATCCTCGCCTCCAACGACCCCGTCGGCACGATCGCCTACCGATGGGGCGTCTCGCACCTTGGCCGCTTCGCCAGCGACTACCGCGACCGCTTCGCCGAACTGCCCTCCGACACCGCAACCCGCAGATAACCGGACGTCCTCCCCTGTCTGCCTGCCTGTCTGCCTGCCTGTCTGCCTGCCTGTCTGCCTGTCACCGCATCAGCCCGGGCCGTCAGCCGAGGCCCAGCGCGGGGGACAGGGCGAACTCGCCGGCGAGGTCGCTTCCCGTTCCCGCCCATCGACGGCAGCGACCGGTCCGTTTGGCCATTAGCTGGGTGTTAGTGGAGCGGCAGCCCAGTGATAGCGGCCGCGGCCAGAGTGGGTGTCGTACGCAGGAGAGACCGACGCCGACTTCCCCGGGGGAATCCGAAATGAGCTCCAGCACCACTGTCCGCACCGTTCGTCGCCGGACCCTGCGTGTTGCCGCCGCGGCCCTGACCGCAGCCGCCGCGTTCTCTCTGACCGCCTGCTCCGGTTCGGACGCCGCCGCCTCCAAGCCCGCGGGTCAGGCGGGCACGGGCGCGGCCGCCGAGGCCAGCGGCGCGGGCTCCTCCGGGACTGGCGACGCGGGCTCCTCCGGGACCAGCGGCGCGGGCTCCTCCACC
>NZ_JBHVQS010000004.1:0-277662 GCF_042886435.1 Streptomyces sp. NPDC058000 | reverse complement strand
GGCGGGCCGGGCTGCGCGCCCGGCGGGGGGCGCGCGCCCCCCCCCCGGCCCCGGTGGACGGGGGGGGCGCCCCCGCCCGGGGGGCGCCCGCCCCTCAAGTCATCGGCGGCACGGTTCAGTTGGGGGCACTGCCGGGCGGCCTCGCCGGGGTGTTCAGTTGTGGCCGAAGCGGCGCTGGTGCTTGCGCGCGACGTCCGCCGGGGTGCCCGGGGCCTGCGAGTGCGAGATCGCGTCGAGGGTCGCCTTCTCGGACTGCTGCTGGCCGCGCTCGGCCTCGCTCGTCTTGGGCTGCTTCCGGTCCTTCTTGTTCTTGGCCATGATCGTGCCTCCTGAGGGGGATCTTTGGATCGGCCGGAATCAGCCTTACATGCCGGGCACATCACTGCATTTCGGGCAATTACCCTGGGTGATAACGCCAGTTACCCGCCGTGTGGACGGCCGGGGCCGAATCCGCCACGCCGAAGATCGAGTTCGTGCAGTTAACCCCCGTTCGGTCGGGCAGACTCGAAGGAAGCCGAAGAGCACTCGTGCCACGGGCCGAGCCGGGGGGCGACCGGGCTTCAGCACCTCAGGGAAGAGGGTGGAACGTGGACCGCTGCGTCGTCCTGGTGGACGCCGGGTATCTGCTCGGTGCCGCCGCGAGCCTGCTCGCCGGAGAACCCGCCCGTTCCCGGATCACCGTCGACCACGCCGCCCTCATCCAAGGGCTGCGCCAGCGCGCCGAGGCCGACACCGAACGACCGCTGCTGCGCATCTACTGGTTCGACGGCGCCCCCGACCGCGTCCCGCAGCCCGAGCACCGCCGGCTGCGGGTGATGCCCCGGGTCACCGTCCGGCTGGGCGCCCTGACCCGCAGCGACGGGCGCTGGGCGCAGAAGGGCGTGGACGCCGCCATGCACGCCGAGCTGACCGAACTCGCCCGTAACCGCGCCTGCTCCGACATCGTGCTGGTCACCGGCGACGGCGATCTGCTGCCCGGCCTGATGTCCGCCAAGGAACACGGCGTCGCCGTCCACCTCTGGGCCGTCCAGGCCGCCGACGGCGACTACAACCAGTCCGAGGACCTGGTCGCCGAGGCCGACGAGCGGCGGGTGCTGGACCGGACCTGGATCACCCGCGCGGTCCGCGCCAAGGAACTGGGCGGCCCCTGCGCCCCGCCGCCGGCCCCCCGCCCCGAGATCGCCGCGATCCTCTCCGCCCCGCTCCCGGAGACCGCGGTCGCCGCCGCGGCCGCCGCGGCCGGCGCGGACCCCGACGGGCGCACCGGCACCAACGGCACCGCCCGCCCCGCCCCCACCGTCGACCGCGGCGAACCGTCCGGCGAGACCGGCTCCGGCGGCTCCCGCGGCGTCCCCACCCCCAAGGACCTCGCCGGCCTCGGCCGCCCGCCCGCCGCGCAGAGCTCCACGCCCAACGGCAGCCAGCCCGCCGCCACCCTCCGCTGGTCCTCCGACAAGGGGTGGATCGAGCGCGGCGGCCCGCTCGGCGAGCCCGCCGAGACCGCCTCGCTGCCCACCCTCGCCCAGCTCACCAGCGCCGAACAGCGCTGGGCCGACCGCGAGGAGGACATCACGGCGGTCAGCGGCGACCCGTTCGAGGTCGGCCAGGTCTTCGCCCGCCGCTGGACCGAGCGGCTCTCCGACTCCACCCACCTCCAGCAGATCTCGACGGAGTACCCCCGCATCCCGCACCGCATCGACGGGGAACTGCTCCGCTACGCCGCCCGCTTCGGCCTGCTCGCCCATAAGGACGACCAGATCGACGAGCACGACCGGTACGCCATCCGGGCCGGCTTCTGGCGCGAGGTCGACCTCCGCACCGCCGCCGAACACACCCCGTCGGCCGACTGACCGCCGGGGAGGGAGCTGTGCGCCGGCTGTACGCGCCGGGCCCTGCGGAGCCCCCCGGGCCGGCGGCCGCCCGGGGCCGCGTACCCTCGTAGCTCGTGAAGACGGGCGCAAAACAGGTGGAGCGCGGCGCGCCGGTGTGCGTGGTGCAGGACCTGGTCAAGACCTATCCCGCGCTGCGCGGGCGGCGCGGGACGGACCGGGCGCCGGCGGTACGCGCCAGCGACGGCATCAGCCTCGACGTCCGGCGCGGCGAGATCTTCGGGCTGCTCGGCCCGAACGGTGCCGGCAAGTCCACCCTGGTCCGCCAGCTGACCGGACTGCTGCGGCCGGACTCCGGCCGCATCGTCGTCCTCGGCCACGACCTGGTGCGGCACCCCGAGCGGGCCGCCCGGCTGCTGGGCTACCTGGGCCAGGAGTCGACCGCGCTGGACGAGCTGACCGTCTCCCTCGCCGTGGAGACCACCGGCCGGCTGCGCGGCCTGGACACCCGCACCGCCCGCGCCGAACGCGACGCCGTCCTCGACGAGCTGGGCCTGGGCCCGATCGCCGGCCGGGCGCTGAAGAAGCTCTCCGGCGGCCAGCGTCGACTGGCCTGCTTCGCCACCGTGCTGATCGGCGAGCGCCCGCTGCTGGTGCTGGACGAGCCGACCACCGGCATGGACCCGGTGGCCCGGCGCGCCGTCTGGGCCGCGGTGGACCGCCGCCGCGCCGAGCGGGGCGCCACCGTCGTCCTGGTCACCCATAACGTGCTGGAGGCCGAGAGTGTGCTCGACCGGGTCGCGGTGATCGACCAGGGGCGGGTGATCGCCTGTGACACGCCCGGCCGGCTGAAGGAACTGGTGGGGGAGGAGGTCCGGCTGGAGCTGGTCTGGCGGGACCGGCCCCCGCTCGACGTCCCCGAGGTCGCCGCGCTCGCCGCCGACGCCCGTACCTCCGGCCGTCGCTGGACCCTGCGGCTCCCCGCCGACCGGGCCCGCTCCGCGGTCACCGCGGTCACCGCCGGGCCGGCCTTCGCGGCCCTGGACGACTTCACGCTGGCCACGCCGAGCCTGGAGGACGTCTACGTCTCCCTGGGCGGGCGCGCGGAAGGGCTGATGAAGGCGTGAGCGAGCGGAGCGCGGGGCTGCCCGCGGCCGGCGGCCGGGGGAGAAGCCTGACCGGGAGTACGGACCGACGGCGTGTCGAGGAAAGCTGGGTGACGGCGTGAGTGCGGTGTCCGCGCAGGTGGCGACGGGTTCCGGAGCACGACTGGAGGACGCTGGGGCCGGTGGGGCCGCTCCGCTCGCGCCCCGGGCCCGGCTGCTGCCCGCGCTCGCCGCCGTCTACCGCGCCCAGCTCTCCCGGGCCCGGGTCGCCCGGATTCCGCTGCTGTTCGTCGCCACCTTCCAGTCCGTCGGGATCATGGTCCTGCTGCGCGGGGTGGTCAGCGGCGGCGACCCGGCGCAGTCGGTGGTCTCCGGCTCCGCGGTGCTGGTCGTCGCCTTCGTCGCGCTGAACCTGCTGGCCCAGTACTTCGGCCAGCTGCGGGCCGGCGGCGGCCTGGACCACTACGCGACGCTGCCGGTGCCGCCGGCCGCCGTGGTGCTCGGCGCGGCCGCCGCGTACGCCTCCTTCACGGTGCCCGGCGCGGTGGCCACCGCGATCACCGGCTGTCTGCTCTTCCACCTGCCGATGGCCCACCTGTGGGTGCTGGTGGCGGTGGTCCCGCTCTCCGGGGCGGCGCTGTCCGGGCTCGGCGCGGCCCTCGGACTGCTCGCCCCGCGCCAGGAACTGGCCACCCTGGGCGGCCAGTTGGGCATGTCGGCGGCGCTGCTGCTGGGGGTGCTGCCGGCCGATCGGATGCCCGAGCCGATCGGCTGGGCCCGCGATCTGCTGCCCTCGACCTACGGGGTGGAGGCGCTGGCGCGTACCTTCGCCCCGCATCCCGACTGGCTGGCGGTCGCCGCCGACCTGGGCATCTGCGCGGCCGTCGGGGTGCTCTCGCTGGCCGTGGCGACCTGGGCGTACCGCCGGGCGGCGGTCCGGTGAGCGCCGCCGCCGACCCCAAGGGATGCAACGGGTGTCCTGCTGCCGGCGCCGCGGCGCCGGCCTGGCACGATGACCAGGTGACCGCAGCGCAGACGCCCCACGAGAACCAACCGCCCGAAGAACCGCACCGGCCGCAGGCCGCCCCTGTCGAGGGCGGCGGTGTCACCGGTGACACCGGTGTCACCGGTGACACCGCCGAACCCGACGGCGGCCCCGAATTCGCCCGCGAGCTGCGGGACGGCGTGCTGATCGCCCTGGCGGTCGCGGTGAGCGGGGTGTTGCTGGGCGTGCTGTGGGCCTGGCTGGCGCCGCGCGTTCCGCTGATCGCGGACACCCACAACGTCTACCTCAAGAACACCGAGGGCGAGGAGGCGATCGGTGCCGACGGCACCTTCGTCCTGCTGGCGCTCGGCTTCGGCGTGGTCACCGCGGCGGTGGTCTTCCTCGTCCGGCGGCGCGGCGGCATTCCGCTGGTGGTGTCGCTGGCCCTGGGCGGGCTGCTGGGCGCCGTGCTGGGCTGGCTGACCGGTATGTGGCTGGGACCCACCCCGGACGTGGTCGCGCACGCCAAGCAGGTCGGCGCCGGTGTCGTCTTCGACGGTCCGCTGCGGCTTCAGGCCAAGGGCGCCCTGTTGGCCTGGCCGATCGCCGGGATGCTCACCCAGATCGCGCTGACCGGGCTGTTCGGGCCGCGCGACCCGGAGCTGGACGGGCCGGTGGTGCCGGACTGGTCCGGACACCACCAGCCGCCGGTCGACTGACCGTTGTGCCGGCCGTTCCTCAGGACGGCCGGCGACCGTGGTTGGCCCGGCCCTTCCGGACGCGCCATTTCCGCTTACGGGTCCTCTTCGACATGGGCGTACCTCCTCCCCCGGTCGTAACCGAGGGCAGGCGTGCGCGGGAAGTCCCGGAGCGGTGCGGGCGGCGGCAGCGGGGGGCGCGTGGCGGCGCCGGCCGGGCTCAGCCCCGCGCGATCGGCGCGAACCGTGCGCCGGTCAGCGCGATCAGGTCGGCGGGCGAGAGTTCGACCTCCAGGCCGCGCCGGCCCGCCGAGACGCAGACCGTCGACCGGCCCTCCGCCGAGGCGTCCAGCACCGTCCGCAGCCGCTTGCGCTGCCCCAGCGGTGAGATCCCGCCGAGCACGTAGCCGGTGCTGCGCTCGGCCGCCGCCGGGTCGGCCATCGCGGCCCGCTTGCCGCCCACCGCGGCGGCCAGCGCCTTCAGGTCCAGCGAGCCGGAGACCGGCACCACGGCCACCGTGAGCGTGCCGTCCACGTCCGCCAGCAGCGTCTTGAACACCTGGTCGGGGGAGACCCCGAGTGCCTCGGCGGCCTCCTCGCCGTACGAAGCGGCCGCCGGGTCGTGGTCGTACGCGTGCACCGTGAACGGGACGCCGGCCGCGGTCAGCGCCACCGTCGCGGGCGTACCGCCGGACTGTGCCGCGCCCTTCTTCCCCTGCTTCGGCTTCTTCGCCACCGTGCCTCGCCTCGTTCGAACGCGGAGTCTTCCGGCCCCGGGACCGGAATCTCGTGGTGCCCGTGCGTCAGTTGGGACTGGTCGGCTGCCGGGTCAGCTCCACGGCCGGCAGCGACGGGAGCTTACCGATCACCGCCGACTCCTGGCGAAGCAGTTTCAGCTCCTGCCGCAGCCGGTCCGCGGTGTCCGGCGCCGCCAGCAACTCCTGCTTGGCTGGCACGTCCAGCACCGCCGCCGCGGCGACCAGGTACGACAGCACCGACGGGTCGGCGGGCAGCTCCTGGCCGGTGGCGAGGGTCCGCTCGTTCGCCCAGGCCAGCCGCTTCTGGTAGGTGCGGAAGGCCCGCACCACACCGGACGCCAGCGCGCCCGCGCCCTCTCCGTGGTCCTCCGCCAGGGGCGCCAGCTCCCCGGTCAGGTACGGCCCGGAGGCGTCCACCGACAGCAGCCGGAAGCGGGTGGTGCCGGTGGCCAGGACCTCGTAGCCGCCGCCCGACTTCTCCCGGACGGTCGCCGCGTCCGCGACGCAGCCGACGGTGTGGAAGGCCCGGAACGGATCGTCGCCGAAGCCCGCGGCCGGTCCGGTGGCGGCCGGCGCGGTGGCGTCCGGCAGCCCCGGCGCGGTGGGGGCGACCTCCCGGCCGTCCCGGATGGCGACCACCGCGAAGCGGCGGTCGTCCTCGGGCCGTTCCAGCAGATCGGCCATCATCGCCCGGTAGCGCGCCTCGAAGACGTTCAGCGGCAGCACCAGACCCGGGAACAGCACCGAGTTGAGCGGGAACAGCGGCAGACGCACGGAGGACACAGTCGGTAAGCCTAGAGCCTGTGCTCGCGCGGACCACCACCCGCACCCGGCTGGGACCTGTCCGGTGGGTCAGCGCCGGGTCCGATCCCGACCCACTGGGAGGCCCTAGGCCCGCCGCAGCAAGCGGGACGCGCCGGCCGCGATTGTCGTCGCCAGCACCCAGCCCGTCATGATCATCACGGCCGCCACCCACTGGGCGGCACCCCCCGGCTTCCAGGCGTTGCCCTGATAGAGGTCTATCACCGGCAGCAGCAGGTCCAGCGAGTAGAGGTACGGGTTCCAGGTCGGCGCCTCGTCGTGCTTGAGGGGCGGTGGCGGGTTGGAGGAGAAGTACGCCGTGCCGATCGCCCACAGGATCGCCATCCACACCGCGGCCCGCCCCGGACGGTAGCCGTAGGCGACCGTCCAGTCCTGGAGGAAGCCCCACGCCTTCGCCGCCAGCGGCAGGGTCTCGCGCCGCCGCCGCTGCTTGGCCAGCAGCACCTCCCGGGCGTCCGCGTCCTCGCCCATGGCGCGCAGCGAGGCGGCCAGCATCTCGTACGGCTCGGGCGCGTACTCCGGGGTCGCCGCGGCCACCCACTGGAGCCGCAGTGCCAGCGGGAAGTGGCCGCGCGGGATCAGCGTCTCGTAGGAGAAGCCGGCCATCATCAGCCCGCCCAGCCCCGGCCAGCTCGCCGACTTGTCGACGAGGTTGACGACCCGGGCGCCGGAGAGGATCACCCGGCCGCGCTGCGGGCGCTCGCCCAGGAACCGCAGCTCCGGCGTCTGGATCCGGCGCAGCGACAGCTCCTGGTCGGACTCCATGATGAACCGGGCGTGCTCCAGGTCCACCGCGTCCCCGAACCGCCCGTCGTCCAGCCGCACCCCGCCCTCGCACTCGAAGCGCTGCATCCGGGTGCCGCGGGCCGGGGTGTGGGTGATCCCGTACGGGGGCGTGGCGCCGCTGGAGAACGGGGAGTTGGCCAGGCCCGCGGCGGTGAGGTAGAGGGTCCGTTCGACGGTCAGCTGGGGGGCGTTCAGTGCCCGGCGGCCGAACGGATTGCTCAGGTGGCTGCCGCGCAGGCTCAGCGACACCCCGACGGTGGCGCCGCGCAGCGACAGCTCGCCGTAGGACTCCAGCATCTCGGCCTGGAGGTCCTGGGCGACGGTCAGTCCGTCGGCCATGATCGAGCGGCCCTGCCGGTCCTTGTGCACCACCACCTGGTTGAGCATCAGATCGGTGCCGATGTGCGCGTCGGTCAGGCGTATCCCGGAGTGCACCACGCAGCGCGGCAGGTGGAGGTCGCCCTCGGTGTGCAGCCGGGCCGCCTCCAGCCGCGGCAGGGTGCAGTTCACCATCCGCAGGGTGGTGAACCGGCTCTCCGGCAGCAGCACCTCGGCCTCGAAGCGGCAGTCCCGCAGCTCCACGAATGGCTTGATCGTGCCGCCCGCAAGGTCGAGAGTGTCCGTGATGTACGCCCCGGTCAGTTTCAGCCCGGACACCCGGCCGGGCTGCGGTGCCGGCCCGTCGAGCAGCAGCAGGGCCACCACCCGGGCCCGGACCCGGCGCTCCGGGCCCCACAGGTGCTGCCCGTGCGGGTCGTCCCGGGACGGCTCGCCGGTGTGCAGGTTGCAGGCGCTGCCGTTGCGGAACGCCTGCCACATGCTCCATTCCGCGGACGTCAGTCGCAGGTCGGCGGGTGCGTCGCCGTCCCTGGCTCCGGTCACTGTTGGCTCCCCCTTGCTCTCGCGGTGCCGGCCGGCAGGCCGTGTCCGGTGGTCGTTGCTCGTCGTCCCGTGGTCGCCGTGCGGTGCGGTCGCGCGGCGTTCGCCCGGCCGGGGCGGTGCCCGGTGGTCGTGGCGAGTGCCCCCGGCCGGGCCGGTATCCGGTCGCGATACCTGTTCGGATGCATCCCGGCGGGCGCTCTTCCGCCCGCCCCGCGGTCGTCCCCGTGTGCCCGCACCGACCCCTTGCCCGCCCGGTGACTGGTTGAACACGCGTGGTCAGGGCCAACTCCGGTCAACTTCGCGGACCGTCCCGACGTCCGCACGGCCCGTGTGTCACTGCGTATCACTGAGTGATACGGCCGCTCGGGCCCGACGGCGGGTCTGAGACACTGGGGGAGTGATCTCCCGAATCGATCTGCGTGGTGCCGCCCTCCCCGAGGGCGCCGCGCTGCGTGACCTGCTGCCCCGTGCCGAGTTCGACGTGGAAGCCGCCCTGGAGACGGTGCGGCCCATCTGCGAGGACGTACGCCATCGCGGCACCGCGGCGCTGATCGATTACGCGCGGCGGTTCGACGGTGTCGAGATCGAGCGGGTCCGGGTCCCGGTCGAGGCCCTCACCGAGGCCCTCGACGCGCTGGACCCGAAGGTCCGCGCCGCCCTGGAGGAGTCCATCCGGCGCGCCCGGCTCGTCCACCGCGAGCAGCGCCGCACCGACGTCACCACCAAGGTCGTGCCCGGCGGCACGGTCACCGAGCGCTGGGTACCGGTCGAGCGGGTCGGCCTCTACGTCCCCGGCGGCCGGTCGGTCTACCCGTCCTCCGTCGTCATGAACGTGGTCCCCGCCCAGGAGGCCGGCGTCGGCTCGCTGGCCGTCGCCTCCCCGCCGCAGGTGGACTTCGGCGGGCTGCCGCACCCGACCATCCTCGCCGCCTGCGCCCTGCTCGGCGTCGACGAGGTCTACGCCGCGGGCGGCGCCCAGGCCGTCGCGATGTTCGCGTACGGCACCGACGAGTGCGCCCCGACCAACCTGGTCACCGGCCCCGGCAACATCTACGTCGCCGCCGCCAAGCGCCTCCTCAAGGGCCGGATCGGCATCGACTCCGAGGCCGGGCCCACCGAGATCGCGATCCTCGCCGACCGCACCGCCGACCCGGTGCACGTCGCCGCCGACCTGATCAGCCAGGCCGAGCACGACCCGATGGCGGCAGCGGTCCTGGTCACCGACTCCGAGGAGTTGGCCGACCGCACCGAGAAGGAACTGGCCCCCCAGATCGAGGCCACCAAGCACGTCGAGGACCGCATCGTGCCGGCCCTGTCCGGCCGGCAGTCCGCGATCGTCCTGGTCGAGGGCCTCGACGAGGGCCTTGCGGTGGTGGACGCCTACGGCGCCGAGCACCTGGAGATCCAGACCGCGGACGCCACCGCGGTCGCCGCCCGGGTGCGCAACGCCGGCGCGATCTTCGTCGGCGCCTACGCCCCGGTCTCCCTCGGCGACTACTGCGCCGGCTCCAATCACGTCCTGCCCACCGGCGGTTGCGCCTGCCACTCCTCCGGCCTGTCCGTCCAGTCGTTCCTGCGCGGCATCCACGTCGTGGACTACTCGCGGGAGGCGCTGGCCGAGGTCGCCCACCATGTGGTGACCCTCGCCGAGGCCGAGGACCTCCCGGCCCACGGCGCGGCGGTCAAGGCGAGGTTCGACTGGACGGTTCCGCAGAGCAAGTGAGCAGGCAGATGAGCAAGAACACCCCCGCGTCCCGAATGGACGAGCTCCCCATCCGGGACGAACTGCGCGGCAAGTCCCCCTACGGCGCGCCGCAGCTGGACGTTCCGGTGCGCCTCAACACCAACGAGAACCCCTACCCGCTCCCCGAACCGCTGGTGCAGCGGATCGCCGAGCGGGTCACCGAGGCCGCCCGCCAGCTCAACCGCTACCCCGACCGGGACGCGGTCGAGCTGCGCACCGCGCTGGCCGCCTACCTCACCCGCACCGCCGGCCACGCGGTCACCGCCGGCCAGGTCTGGGCCGCCAACGGCTCCAACGAGGTCATCCAGCAGCTGCTCCAGACCTTCGGCGGCCCCGGCCGCACCGCCCTCGGCTTCGAGCCGTCGTACTCCATGCACGCGCTGATCTCGCGCGGCACCGGCACCGGCTGGATCTCCGGCCCGCGCAACGACGACTTCACCATCGACGTCGAGGCGGCGAAGGCGGTCATCGCCGAGCAGCGGCCCGACGTGGTCTTCGTCTGCTCGCCGAACAACCCCACCGGCACCGCCGTCGAGGCCGACACCGTCCTCGCGCTGTACGAGGCGGCGCAGGCCGCCAAGTCCGACACCGCCGGGGCACTGGTCGTGGTCGACGAGGCGTACGGCGAGTTCAGCCACCACCCCTCGCTGCTGCCGCTGATCGAGGGCCGGCCGAACCTCGTGCTGTCCCGGACCATGTCCAAGGCGTTCGGCGCCGCCGGGCTCCGCCTGGGCTACCTCGCCGCCGACCAGGCCGTGGTCGACGCGGTGCAGCTGGTCCGGCTGCCCTACCACCTCTCGTCCGTCACCCAGGCCACCGCGCTCGCCGCTCTGGAGCACACCGATACGCTCCTGAAGTACGTGGCACAGCTCAAGGAGGAGCGCGACCGCCTGGTGACCGAACTGCGCGCGATCGGCTGCCAGGTCGTCGCCTCGGACGCCAACTTCGTCCAGTTCGGCCTCTTCGACGACGCGCACGCCACCTGGCAGGCGATCCTCGACCACGGCGTGCTGGTCCGCGACAACGGTGTACCGGGCTGGCTGCGGGTCACCGCCGGCACCCCGGCCGAGAACGACGCGTTCCTCGACGCGGTGCGCGCGGTGCGCAAAGAACGCAGCCTGAAGGAGAACAAGCGATGAGCGGGGCGACCGCCCGCGTGGGGCGCATAGAGCGCACCACCAAGGAGACCACGGTGCTGGTCGAGATCGACCTCGACGGTACCGGCCAGGTCGACGTCTCGACCGGCGTCGGCTTCTACGACCACATGCTCGATCAGCTCGGCCGGCACGGCCTCTTCGACCTCAAGGTCAAGACCGACGGCGATCTGCACATCGACACCCACCACACGATCGAGGACACCGCCCTCGCGCTGGGCGCCGCCTTCAAGCAGGCGCTCGGCGACAAGGTCGGCATCTACCGCTTCGGCAACTGCACCGTCCCGCTGGACGAGTCGCTGGCCCAGGTGACCGTCGACCTCTCCGGCCGCCCGTACCTGGTGCACACCGAGCCGGAGAACATGGCGCCGATGATCGGCAGCTACGACACCACGATGACCCGGCACATCCTGGAGTCGTTCGTCGCCCAGGCCCAGATCGCCCTGCACGTCCATGTGCCGTACGGGCGCAACGCCCACCACATCGTGGAGTGCCAGTTCAAGGCGCTCGCCCGGGCCCTGCGCTACGCCAGCGAGCGCGACTCGCGGGCGGCCGGCATCCTGCCTTCCACGAAGGGCGCCCTCTGATGAACGGTCTGTCCACCGTCTTCATCCTGGTGGGACTCTTCCTGCTCGGCGGCGTCTACTCGTTCTGGAAGCAGAAGATCCCCAAGTCCGTGATCACCCTGATGGCCATCGCCTCGGCGATGTGCCTGGTGGCGGGTGTGATGCGACTGGAGGTATGGAATTGAGCGCCGCGCGGCAGTCCCCGGGGCAGCAGTCCTCGCGAAAGACCGCCAAGAAGGTCGTCGTCTTCGACTACGGCTTCGGCAACGTCCGGTCCGCCGAGCGCGCCCTGGCGCACGTCGGCGCGGACGTGGAGATCACCCGCGACTACGACACCGCGATGAACGCCGACGGGCTGCTGGTGCCCGGCGTCGGCGCGTTCGCCGCGTGCATGCGCGGTCTGAAGGAGGCCCGCGGCGACTGGCTCATCGGCCGCCGGCTGTCCGGTGGCCGCCCGGTGATGGGCATCTGCGTCGGCATGCAGATCCTCTTCGGCCGCGGCATCGAGCACGGTGCGGAGACCTCCGGTCTGGAGGAGTGGCCCGGCACGGTCGGGCCGCTCAAGGCCGAGGTGGTCCCGCACATGGGCTGGAACACCGTCCGCGCCGCCGAGGACTCCCAGCTCTTCGCCGGGATGCCCGCCGACGCCCGCTACTACTTCGTGCACTCCTACGCGGTCCACGACTGGGAGTTGGAGGTCGGCAACGAACACCTCGCCGCCCCGAAGATCACCTGGGCCACGCACGGCGAGCCGTTCGTGGCCGCGGTCGAGAACGGCGCGCTGTGGGCCACCCAGTTCCACCCCGAGAAGTCCGGCGACGCCGGTGCCCAGCTCCTGACCAACTGGATCGAAACACTGTGAACGCTGTGAAGAAGCTTGAACTGCTGCCCGCCGTCGACGTCCGCGACGGCCAGGCCGTCCGCCTGGTGCACGGCGAGTCCGGCTCGGAGACCTCCTACGGCGACCCGCTCCAGGCCGCCCTGGCCTGGCAGCGGGCCGGCGCCGAGTGGCTGCACCTGGTCGACCTGGACGCCGCCTTCGGCACCGGCGACAACCGCGCGCAGATCGCCGAGGTCGCCCGCTCCATGGACATCAAGGTCGAACTGTCCGGCGGGATCCGCGACGACGACTCGCTGGCGGCCGCCCTGGCCACCGGCTGCACCCGGGTCAACATCGGCACCGCGGCGCTGGAGAACCCGGAGTGGGTCGCCAAGATCATCGCCGAGCACGGCGAGCAGATCGCGGTCGGCCTGGACGTCCGCGGCACCACCCTGCGCGGCCGCGGCTGGACCCGGGACGGCGGCGACCTCTACGAGACGCTGGCCCGCCTGGACTCCGAGGGCTGCGCCCGCTACGTCGTCACCGACATCAACAAGGACGGCACGCTCCAGGGCCCCAACCTGGAACTGCTGAAGAACGTCTGCGCGGCCACCGACCGCCCGGTCGTCGCCTCCGGCGGCGTCTCCTCCCTCGACGACCTGCGGGCGATCGCCGCGCTGGTGCCGGAGGGTGTCGAGGGCTCCATCGTCGGCAAGGCGCTCTACGCGAAGGCGTTCACCCTCGAAGAGGCACTGGCGGCGGTGTCGTAGCCGCGGGTGCCGCAACCGGCCACAAGGGAGGCGGCGTGATGAGCATCGAGCGCGTACGGACCGACAGTCCCTGGGAAGAGACCATTGGCTTCGCGCGTGCGGTGGCCGCCGGCGACCGGGTCCTGGTCTCCGGCACCATGCCGCTGGTCGGCGGTGTCCTCCAGGGCGAGGGCGACCCGTACGTCCAGACCAAGGTCTCCTTCGGGAACGCGCTGACGGCGCTCAAACCCTTCGGGCTGGGCGCCGCCGACGTGGTACGCACCCGGATGTACCTGACCCACCTGCGCGACGCGGACGCCGCCGCCCGTGCCCACCGCGAACTGTTCGAAGCCGCGCCGCCGGCCACGACCCT
This sequence comes from Streptomyces sp. NPDC058000, assembly GCF_042886435.1. Classification (NCBI taxonomy): domain Bacteria; kingdom Bacillati; phylum Actinomycetota; class Actinomycetes; order Kitasatosporales; family Streptomycetaceae; genus Streptomyces; species Streptomyces sp. NPDC058000. The sequence goes on along the minus strand of NZ_JBHVQS010000004.1, from coordinate 264,390 downwards.
GGTCGTGGTCTCCGGGTTCGTCGACTCCCGCGTCCTGGTGGAAGTAGAACTAGAAGCGTTCCGGGACCTGTCCCCGGAAACCGAACGAGAGGGCTGAACGACATGACCCTGGCGGTCCGCGTCATTCCCTGCCTGGACGTCGACAACGGCCGCGTCGTCAAGGGCGTCAACTTCCAGAACCTCCGCGACGCCGGGGACCCGGTAGAGATGGCGAAGGTCTACGGCGAGGAGGGCGCCGACGAGCTGACCTTCCTCGACATCACCGCGTCCTCCGGCAACCGCGAGACCACCTACGACGTGGTCCGCCGCACCGCCGAGCAGGTCTTCATCCCGCTGACCGTCGGCGGCGGGGTGCGCACCGCACAGGACGTCGACAAGCTGCTGCGGGCCGGCGCCGACAAGGTCGGGGTCAACACCGCGGCGATCGCCCGCCCGGAGCTGATCCGGGAGATCGCCGAGCGCTTCGGCAGCCAGGTGCTGGTGCTCTCCGTCGACGCCCGCCGCACCGCGTCGGGGTCCTTCGAGGTCACCACTCACGGCGGCCGCCGGTCGGCCGGGATCGACGCCGTGGAGTGGGCGCACCGCGCCGCGGAGCTGGGTGCCGGGGAGATCCTGCTGAACTCCATGGACGCCGACGGCACCAAGGACGGCTACGACGTGGCGATGATCGAGGCGGTCCGCCGGCACGTCAGCGTCCCGGTCATCGCCTCCGGCGGGGCCGGCAAGCTCGCCGACTTCGCCCCCGCGGTGGCGGCCGGCGCCGACGCCGTCCTGGCCGCCTCCGTCTTCCACTTCGGTGACCTGCGCATCGGCCAGGTCAAGGACGCGCTGCGGGACGCCGGCCACCCGGTGCGGTGACCGGCGGGCCCGGCGCCCGTACGGCACGAGGCCCCCTCCGCGTCCTGCGGAGGGGGCCTCGTCGGGTTCCGGTGGTCGCCGGCTCAGCGCCCCTTGCGCACCGCCCGGACGAACTCCCGGTTCATCTTCGTGATGCTGAACAGCGGGATGCCCTTGGGGCAGGCGGTGGCGCATTCGCCGGCGTGGGTGCAGCCGCCGAAGCCCTCCTCGTCCATCTGGGCCACCATGTCGAGCACCCGGGACTCGCGCTCCGGGGCGCCCTGCGGCAGCACGTTGAGGTGGTTGACCTTCGCGGAGGTGAAGAGCATCGCCGCGCCGTTGGGGCAGGCGGCGACGCAGGCGCCGCAGCCGATGCACTCGGCGTGCTCGAAGGCGAAGTCGGCGTCCGGCTTCGGCACCGGCGTGGCGTGCGCCTCGGGGGCGGCGCCGGTCGGCGCGGTGATGTAGCCGCCGGCCTGGATGATCCGGTCGAAGGCCGAGCGGTCGACGACGAGGTCCTTCACGACCGGGAAGGCCGAGGCCCGCCACGGCTCGATGTCGATGGTGTCGCCGTCCTTGAAGGACCGCATGTGGAGCTGGCACGTGGTGGTCCGCTCAGGGCCGTGCGCGTCACCGTTGATGACGAGCGAGCAGGCCCCGCAGATGCCCTCGCGGCAGTCGTGGTCGAAGGCGACCGGGTCCTCGCCCTTGAGGATGAGTTCCTCGTTGAGGGTGTCGAGCATCTCCAGGAACGACATGTCCGAGGAGATGCCGTCCACCTCGTAGGTGGACATGGTGCCCGGTGCGTCGGCGTTCTTCTGGCGCCAGACGCGCAGGGTGAGGGACATCGGGGGTACGGGGGTCGCCCCCCGGGAGGCGGCAGTCATGCGTAGCTCCGCTGGGTGGGGTGGACGTACTCGAAGACCAGGTCTTCCTTGTGCAGGGTGGGGGCCGCGCCGGTGCCGGTGAACTCCCAGGCGGCGGCGTAGGAGAACGCGTCGTCCCGGCGGGCGGCCTCGCCGTCGGGGGTCTGCGACTCCGCGCGGAAGTGGCCGCCGCAGGACTCGCTGCGGTGCAGTGCGTCGAGGCACATCAGCTCGGCGAGCTCCAGGTAGTCGACGACGCGGTTGGCCTTCTCCAGCGACTGGTTGAACTCTTCGCCCGTGCCGGGCACCTTGATGCGCCGCCAGAACTCCTCGCGGATCTGCGGCAGCCGGTCCAGGGCCTTGCGCAGGCCCTCCTCGGTGCGGGCCATACCGCAGTACTCCCACATGAGTTCACCGATCTCGCGGTGGAAGGAGTCGGGGGTGCGGTCGCCATCGACGGCGAGCAGCAGGTTCAGCCGGTCCTCGGTCTCGGCCAGCGCCTCCTGGACCACCGGGTGGTCGGGGGTGATGGTGTTCTGGTCCGGGTTGCGCGCCAGGTAGTCGTTGATGGTCGAGGGGAGGACGAAGTAGCCGTCGGCCAGGCCCTGCATCAGCGCGCTGGCGCCCAGGCGGTTGGCGCCGTGGTCGGAGAAGTTCGCCTCGCCGATCGCGAACAGGCCCGGGACGGTGGTCTGGAGGTCGTAGTCGACCCACAGGCCGCCCATGGTGTAGTGCACCGCGGGGTAGATCCGCATCGGCACCCGGTACGGATCCTCGTCGGTGATCCGCTGGTACATGTCGAAGAGGTTGCCGTACTTGGCCTCGACGGCCTCGCGGCCCATCCGCGCGATGGCGTCCGCGAAGTCCAGGTACACGCCCTGGCCGCCGGGGCCGACGCCGCGGCCCTCGTCGCAGACGTTCTTCGCGGCCCGGGAGGCGATATCGCGCGGCACGAGGTTGCCGAAGGACGGGTAGATGCGCTCCAGGTAGTAGTCGCGTTCGTCCTCGGGGATCTCGTTCGGCGGCCGGGTGTCTCCCTTCGCCTTCGGCACCCAGATCCGGCCGTCGTTGCGCAGCGACTCGCTCATCAGCGTGAGCTTGGACTGGTGGTCGCCGGTGCGCGGGATGCAGGTCGGGTGGATCTGGGTGAAGCAGGGGTTGGCGAAGTGGGCGCCGCGCCGGTGGGCGCGCCACACCGCGGTGGCGTTGGAGTTCATGGCGTTCGTCGACAGGTAGAAGACGTTGCCGTAGCCGCCGGAGGCGAGGACCACCGCGTCCGCGAAGTAGCTGGAGATCTTCCCGGTGATCAGGTCGCGGGCGACGATGCCGCGGGCCCGGCCGTCGACGACGATCAGGTCGAGCATTTCGGTGCGCGGGTGCATCTCGACGTTGCCGGCCGCGATCTGCCGGGACAGCGCCTGGTAGGCGCCGAGCAGGAGCTGCTGGCCCGTCTGGCCGCGGGCGTAGAAGGTGCGGGACACCTGGACGCCGCCGAACGAACGGGTGTCGAGGAGGCCGCCGTACTCGCGGGCGAAGGGGACGCCCTGGGCGACGCACTGGTCGATGATCTCGACGGATATCTGGGCGAGCCGGTGGACGTTGGACTCGCGGGCGCGGAAGTCGCCGCCCTTGACGGTGTCGTAGAAGAGGCGGTGGATGGAGTCGCCGTCGTTGCGGTAGTTCTTCGCGGCGTTGATACCGCCCTGCGCGGCGATGGAGTGGGCCCGGCGCGGCGAGTCCTGGTAGCAGAACTGGACGACGTGGTAGCCCTGTTCGGCGAGGGTGGCGCCGGCCGAGCCGCCGGCCAGGCCGGTGCCGACGACGATGACCGTGTGCTTGCGGCGGTTGGCCGGGTTGACCAGCTTGGCCTCGAAGCGGCGGGTGTCCCAGCGTTCGGCGATCGGGCCGGTCGGGGCCTTGGTGTCGGCGACCGGTTCCCCGGTCGCGAACTCGGTGTAGTTCATGGTCAGCTCACCAATCCGGTCATGACGCCGACGGGGACGGCGATGAAGCCCACGGTCAGTACCAGCGCGAGCAGGTTGGCCAGGGTCTTGAGGAGGCGGTCGCGGTTCCGGCTGCCGGCGCCGAGGGTCTGTGCGGCGCTCCAGAAGCCGTGCCGGACGTGCAGGCCCAGTGCGAGCATCGCCACGAGGTAGATGACGTTGCCGTACCAGGTGGAGAAGGTGTCCACGACGTTCTGGTAGGGGTGGCCCGGCTGGAAGCCGCCGGTGTGCACGGTGCCGGTGGTCAGGTCCAGGACGTGCCAGACGATGAACAGGCCGAGGATGATCCCGCCCCACCGCATGGTGCGGGTCGCGTAGCTCGCCCGGGGCTTCTTGTGCACGTACTTGGCCGGGCGGGCCCTGATGTCGCGGCGGCTGAGCTGGTACGCGGCGGTGGCGTGCGCGACGACGGCGGCCACCAGGACCACGCGGACCACCCAGAGCGTCCACTCGTAGTGCATGAACGGCTCGCCGAGGGTGCGCAGCCAGTGCGCGTACTCGTTGAAGGTGCCGGGCCCGAAGAAGATCTTCAGGTTGCCGAACATGTGGACGACGAGATAGCCGAGCATGATCAGGCCGCTGACGGCCATCACTGCCTTCTTGCCGATGGTGGAGTCCCAGAGCGTGCGCCCACCCGTCGCCCGACCGCCACCCCCCACGGGGCGCTGTCGCGCGCGGTTCTTGTGCGGAGGCTGTTGGTCCGTCCGTGTTGCCAGTGCCATGAGTCCCGACGGTAGGGACGCGTTCGCCATCAGTCCAAGACATGGTCCAGCTGATCTCCATAGGCTGGCCCTATCGTTGCCTTATATTCCCCTCATGCAGCTGCAGCAGCTCCGCTACTTCACGGCCGTGGCCGACACCCGCCACTTCACCCGCGCCGCCGAACGCGAACACGTCGCCCAACCCTCCCTCTCCCAGCAGATCCGCGCCCTGGAACGGGAGTTGGGCGCCGAACTCTTCCACCGCGCCCGCGGCCACATCACCCTCACCGACGCCGGCGAGACCCTGCTACCCCTGGCCCGCCGGATCCTCGCCGACACCGAGACCGCCCGCCGCGAGGTCCAGGAGGTCGCGCAGCTGCGCCGCGGCCGGCTCCGCCTCGGCGCCCCGCCCAGCCTCTGCGCCAGCCTCGTCCCCGACGTGCTGAGCGCCTTCCACGCCACCTACCCGGGCGTCGACCTGATCGTCACCGAGGACGGCTCGCAGGACCTCGTCCGGGCCCTGGCCGACGGCGAACTGGACCTGGCGCTGATCATCACGCCGCTGCCCGGCCAGGCCCCGGCACTGGCCACCGCGGAGCTGCTGCGCGAGGAACTGGTGGTGGTCTCCGCCCCCGGCCGCCCGGCACCGATGACCGGCCGGCGTACCCGGATCCGCGTCGAGGACCTCCGCGGCCGCCCCCTTGCGATGTTCCGCCGCGGCTACGACCTGCGGGAATTCACCACCGCCGCCTGCCGCGCGGCCGGCTTCGAACCGACCTTCACCGTCGAGGGCGGCGAAATGGACGCGGTCCTCGGCTTCGTCAGGGCCGGGCTCGGCATCGCCGTCGTCCCCAGCATGGTCGCCGAACGCTCCGGCCTGCGCATCACCCCGTTCGCCACCCCCGGTATGCACCGCGTGGTCTCCGTCGCGCACCGCGGCGACGTCTCACCGCCGCGCGCCGCCCGCGAACTGGACCGCATCCTGCGGGAACACCTGGCCGGCGGCGCGTCCTGAGGAGGAACGGCGCGCCGGGGGACACCCCCCGGCGCGCCCCGGTCAGACCCCGAGCTGCGCCTCCCGCAGCTTCGCCACGGCGTCCTCGTCCCCGTCCAACTGCACGTCCGCGGCCTCCAGCCGGCCGAAGGCGAACATCGTCAGCTCGCCCGGCTCACCGGTGACCGTCACCACCGGAGTGCCCCGATGGGCCACCGCGGTCTGGCCGTCCGGCCGCCGCAGCACCACCCCCACCGGCGCCTTCCGGCCCAGCACCCGGGCCGCCCGCTCCAGCCGCGCCCACAGCGCGTCCTCGAAGACCGGGTCCAACTCGCGCCGCGCCCAGTCCGGCTGGGCCCGCCGTACGTCCTCGGCGTGCACATAGAACTCGACGGTGTTCGACGCCTCGTCGATCTGCTTGAGTGCGAACGGCGACATCTTCGGCGGTCCGCTCCGGATCAGTTCGATCAGCTCCCCGTAGGGCTTCGCCGCGAACTCCGCCTGCACCCGCGAAAGCCGCGCCGCCAGCGGCTTCACCACGATCCCCGCGGACGCGTCGGCGCGCCGCTCGCGCACCACCACGTGCGCGGCGAGATCCCGCGTCGTCCAGCCGTCGCACAGCGTCGGCGCCTCGGGGCCCGCGCTCTCCAACAAGTCGGCCAGAAGGAGCCGTTCACGCTTCGCATGGGTCGACATACGGCCAGCCTACGACCGCCCCGCGGACCCTGCCACGGCGCGGGCCCGTTCAGCGCGCTCCGCCGTCAATACCGCAGCACGACCACCGCCACCGCCACGGCGGCCACCAGCGCCGCCACGAACACCGCCGCCAGCACCCGCACCGCGACCTTCGCCGTCCGGTCCGGGTCCGGCGGCGGCGCAGCGGGGGGCGCGGCGGTGAGGGGTGCAGTGGTGAAGGGCGCGGTGGTGAGGGGTGCGGTGGTGAGGGGTGCGGTGGTGAAGGGCGCGGCGCTAGCCGCTCCAGTGGAGCCGGTGCCTGCGCCGGGCGCTCCGGTGGCGCCGGCGCCTGCGTCCGGGGGCTGCTGATCCATCCCAGCAGGATGCCGCACGGCACAATGGCCCCATGACCAGCAGCCACGTCACCGACCCCCGCTCAGCCGCCCCCGGCCCTGCTTCCCCCGCCACCCCCGGCCCTGCTTCCCCCGCCGCCCCCGGCCCTGCTTCCCCCGCCCTGGATCCCGCCATCGCCGCCCGCCTCAAGCGCGGCGCCGACGGCCTCGTCCCGGCCATCGCCCAGCAGTACGACACCGGCGAGGTGCTGATGCTCGGCTGGATGGACGACGAGGCGCTGCACCGCACCCTCACCACCGGCCGCTGCACGTACTGGTCCCGCAGCCGCCAGGAATACTGGGTCAAGGGCGACACCTCCGGTCACTTCCAGTACGTCAAGTCCGTCGCCCTGGACTGCGACGCCGACACCGTCCTGGTCAAGGTCGACCAGGTCGGCGCCGCCTGCCACACCGGAGCCCGCACCTGCTTCGACGCCGACGTACTGGCCGGCGCCCCCTCCGCCGACCAGTAGGCTCCGCTGCCATGACCACGGGAACCACCGGCACCGCCGCACCGGACCTCGACACCTTCCGCACGCTCGCCAAGGACCGACGGGTCATCCCCGTCACCCGGCGCCTCCTGGCGGACGGCGACACCCCGGTCGGCCTCTACCGCAAGCTCACCGCCGAGCGCCCCGGCACCTTCCTCCTCGAATCCGCCGATGGGGGCACCGCCCACGCGTCCAGCAGTGGGGGAGGCCGTACGTGGTCGCGGTACTCGTTCATCGGCGTCCGCAGCGCCGCGACGCTCACCACCCGCGACGGGCAGGCGCACTGGCTCGGCACCCCACCGGTCGGCGTCCCCACCGACGGTGACCCCCTCGCCGCGCTGCGCGCCACCGTCGAGACGCTCCACACTCCCCGCGACCTCATCGAGGGCGAGGGACTGCCCCCGTTCACCGGCGGCATGGTCGGCTACCTCGGCTACGACATCGTGCGCCGCCTGGAGAAGGTCGGTGACCACACCACCGACGACCTCGGCCTGCCCGAGCTGACCATGCTGCTCACCTCCGACCTCGCGGTCCTGGACCACTGGAGCGGCACGGTGCTGCTGATCGCCAACGCGATCAACCACAACGACCTGGAGACCGGCGTCGACGAGGCGTACGCGGACGCGGTGGCCCGCCTGGACGCCATGGCCGACGACCTGGCCCGCCCCGCGCCCGCGAGCGCCGCCGCGCTCCCGCCGTCCGCCGTGCCCCCGTACACCGGCAAGTGGGGCGGCGAGGCGTTCATGGCCGCCGTCGAGGACGTCAAGGAGCGCATCCGGGCCGGCGAGGCGTTCCAGGTGGTGCCCTCACAGCGGTTCGAAACCCCCTGCACGGCCAGCGCCTTGGACGTCTACCGGGTGCTGCGGGCCACCAACCCCAGCCCCTACATGTACCTCTTCCGCTTCGAGGGCGAGGACGGTCGCGCCTTCGACGTGGTCGGCTCCAGCCCCGAGGCGCTGGTCAAGGTCGAGGGCGGCCGGGCCATGGTGCACCCGATCGCCGGCACCCGCCCGCGCGGCGCGACCGTCCAGGAGGACCAGGCGCTCGCCGACGAGCTGATGGCCGACCCCAAGGAGCGAGCCGAGCACCTGATGCTGGTGGACCTGGGCCGCAACGACCTGGGCCGGGTCTGCGAGCCGGGCAGCGTCGAGGTGGTCGACTTCATGTCCGTCGAGCGCTACAGCCACGTCATGCACATCGTCTCCACGGTCACCGGCACGGTCGCCGCCGACCACACCGCCTTCGACGTGCTCACCGCCTGCTTCCCCGCCGGCACCCTCTCCGGCGCACCCAAGCCGCGCGCCCTGCAGATCATCGAGGAGCTGGAGCCGACCCGGCGCGGCCTCTACGGCGGCTGCGTGGGCTACCTGGACTTCGCCGGCGACTCCGACACCGCCATCGCCATCCGCACCGCCCTGCTGCGGGACGGCACCGCGTACGTCCAGGCCGGCGCCGGAATCGTCGCCGATTCCGACCCGGTCGCCGAGGACACCGAGTGCCGCAACAAGGCCGCGGCCGTCCTCCGCGCCGTCCACACCGCCAACCACCTGGGGAAATGAGCCGTTGCACCCCCGCCCGCCGGCTCACCCGGGCCGGTGGGCGATAGTGGTACGCGTGAGTGCCGCACCCCAGCCCCGTACCGACGCCGAGCCGGCCGCGACCCCGGCCCGGCCCGCGCGCAGCGCCAAGCGCTCCCTCGCCCTGGCGCTGTTGCTCGGCGCCGCCGGCGCGAGCCTGGCGCTGCTGGCCTCCGGCCGCACCTGGGCCCAGGGCACCGCGGTGCTCGCCCAGGGCGAGCTGCCACGCACCGTGACCGGCGCCGACGTGACCGGGGTGCCCGGTGCGCTGGCGGTGGTCGGCCTGGCCGCCCTGGTCGCGGTCTTCGCGGTCCGCCGGGTCGGCCGGATCGTGGTCGCCGCGCTGCTGGCCCTCAGCGGGCTGGGCGTCACCGCCGCCGCCGCGCTCGGCAACGCCGACACCTCGGCGCTGCGCGAGAAGGCCGCCGACGCGGTCGGCCTGGCAGGCGCCGATGTGCATCACGTCACCCACACCGTCTGGCCCTGGGTGGCCGCCGCCGGCGGTCTGCTGCTGCTCCTCGCCGGGGTGCTGGCCCTGGTGTTCGGCCGCTCCTGGCCCGCGATGTCCGGCCGGTACGAGCGCACCCCCGACGGCGCCCGCGGCCCGCGGCGCGCCCCGGCGGCGCCGGACCTGGACCGTCCCGAGGAGATCTGGAAGTCCCTGGACCGCGGCGAGGACCCCACCCGGTAAAAGGGTTCCGTCCGGCATCGGTGACAATGGACGACGACATTCCCGCGCCCGGACCCCGGCGCGACAGAGCAACGAGGAGTACTCCATGTCGAGCAGTGGCCACGGACACACCCCCGCCGCCTGGACCGGCGTCATCATCGCGTTCATCGGCTTCTGTGTGGCCGGTGTCTTCATGGTGATGGCCAACGTGGCCGGCTTCTGGGCGGGCATGGTGCTGATCGGCGCCGGTGCCGTCGTGGGTGGCCTGATGCGCGCGGCCGGCCTGGGCCAGGAGCCCAAGCGCTCCGCCAAGCCCGCCCCGCAGGCCAAGGCCCAGCCGCAGGAGGGCTGAGCCCCGCTCGGCGGGAACCCGAAGGCGCCGCTTCCCGCCCCGTACGGCGGCCGAGAAGCTGCGCCTTCCCGCTTCCGGTAGCACCATCGGCACCGTGAGCGATCCCGTGGTCCCGCTACGGCCGGACGGTTCCCGGCCCGGTCGTCCGCTGCGCCGCCTCGCGGCGCCGGTCGGCACCCTGGCGGCGGCCGCCGCCGCCTTCACCTGGGTCGGCGCCGTCGACCCGAACGAACCGGGCCACTACCCGGTCTGCCCCCTGCTGCACCTCACCGGTCTGCTCTGTCCGGCCTGCGGCGGGCTGCGCAGCGCGCACGCCGTCGCGCACGGCGACCTCGTCACGGCGCTGGGCGCCAACGCCCCCGCGGTGGCCGGCTACGCCGCGTTCGCTCTGCTCTGGCTGGTCTGGCTGACCCGGGCGGCCCGCGGCCTGCCCACCGCGGGCCCACGGCCCCGGCCGGCCCACTGGTGGGCGCTGGGCGGGCTGCTGCTGGCCTTCACGGTCGTCCGCAACCTCCCCTTCGGCGCCGGACTGCGCCCGTGATCCGCAGCACGCCTGGGTGCCGGCACCCGTCACGGCGCAAACCACCGCGAATCCCGGAGCTGTCCAGGTTGTGGGACCGGAGTCAACCGGATGCGGGACCTGCCCCCGCTGGCGGATACCATCGGAGAACCGACGGGGACAGTGGTCTGTCCCACAGGTTCACTGTCCACCTCCACCGTTCAAGAAGGAGGCCGCTCGCGTGAGCGTGCTCGATGAGATCATCGAAGGAGTCCGCGCCGACCTCGCCGAGCGGCAGGCGCGCGTCAGCCTCGACGAGCTCAAGGAGCGGGCCCGCAAGGCGCGCCCCGCCAAGGACGGTGTCGCCGCCCTGAAGGGCGAGGGCGTCCGGGTGATCTGCGAGGTCAAGCGCTCCAGCCCCTCCAAGGGCGCGCTGGCCGCGATCGCCGACCCCGCGGGCCTGGCCGCCGACTACGAGGCGGGCGGCGCCGCGGTGATCTCCGTGCTCACCGAGCAGCGCCGGTTCGGCGGCTCGCTCGCCGATCTGGAGGCGGTCCGCGCCAAGGTCGACATCCCGGTCCTGCGCAAGGACTTCATCGTCACCGCCTACCAGCTGTGGGAGGCCCGGGCCTACGGCGCCGACCTCGCGCTGCTGATCGTCGCCGCGCTGGAGCAGGAGGCTCTGGTCTCGCTGATCGAGCGGGCCGAGTCGATCGGGCTCACGCCACTGGTCGAGGCGCACGACGAGGAAGAGGTCGCCCGCGCGGTGGACGCCGGCGCCCGGATCATCGGGGTCAACGCCCGCAACCTCAAGACCCTGGAGGTCGACCGGGGCACCTTCACCCGGGTCGCCCCGGAGATCCCCGACCACATCGTCAAGGTCGCCGAGTCCGGCGTGCGCGGCCCGCACGACCTGATCGCGTACGCCAACGACGGTGCCGACGCCGTCCTGGTGGGCGAGTCGCTGGTCACCGGCAAGGACCCCAGGACCGCGGTCGCGGACCTGGTCGCGGCGGGCTCCCACCCGGCGATCCGGCACGGCCGGGACTGAGCGCGGACGACCGAAGGACATAGGCACACCGACATGACCGCCGTTCCCCGCCGCCCCGAGGCCAAGCGCTCCGCGCTGCCCTCGTGGCACCGCGGCTGCCGGGCCCCCGCCCGGCGGGTCCGGGGGCGCCGGGTCCGGTACCACATCGGCTCCGAACCGGGTCAGATCAACGGGATGCGATGGCGTTCGGGGACCGCGCGCTGACGCGTCCGTCCCCGTAGCGACGGCACACCACTGCGCGCAGCAGTCGTCACGTCATCCCGACATACCGGACCTCCGGGGCGGTACGCCCCGGTCGAGGAGTGCTCAGATGTCCTCCGACAGTTCCCGTTTCTTCCTTCCCGACCCGGAAGGTCAAGTGCCCAGCGCCGAGGGCTACTTCGGCGCCTTCGGTGGCAAGTTCATCCCCGAGGCGCTGGTCGCCGCGGTGGACGAGGTCGCCGCCGAGTACGAGAAGGCCAAGACGGACCCGGCCTTCGCCGCCGAGCTCGACGACCTGATGGTCAACTACACCGGGCGGCCCAGCGCCCTCACCGAGGTGTCGCGGTTCGCCGAACACGCCGGCGGGGCCCGGGTGTTCCTCAAGCGCGAGGACCTCAACCACACCGGCTCGCACAAGATCAACAACGTGCTGGGTCAGGCGCTGCTCACCAAGCGCATGGGCAAGACCCGGGTCATCGCCGAGACCGGCGCCGGCCAGCACGGCGTCGCCACCGCCACCGCCTGCGCGCTCTTCGGCCTCGAATGCACCATCTACATGGGCGAGATCGACACCCAGCGGCAGGCCCTCAACGTGGCCCGGATGCGGATGCTCGGCGCCGAGGTCATCGCCGTGAAGTCCGGCAGCCGCACCCTCAAGGACGCCATCAACGAGGCGTTCCGCGACTGGGTCGCCAACGTCGACCGCACCCACTACCTCTTCGGCACGGTCGCCGGCCCCCACCCCTTCCCGGCCCTGGTCCGCGACTTCCACCGGGTCATCGGGGTCGAGGCCCGCCGCCAGATCCTTCAGCGCGCCGGCCGGCTGCCGGACGCCGCCGTCGCCTGCGTCGGCGGCGGCTCCAACGCCATCGGCCTCTTCCACGCCTTCCTGCCCGACACCGACGTCCGCCTGATCGGCTGCGAGCCGGGCGGCCACGGCATCGAGACCGGCGAGCACGCCGCCACCCTCACCGAGGGCACCCCCGGCATCCTGCACGGCTCCCGCTCCTACGTCCTCCAGGACGAGGACGGCCAGATCACCGAGCCGTACTCGATCTCGGCCGGCCTGGACTACCCGGGCATCGGCCCCGAGCACGCCTACCTCAAGGACGTCGGCCGCGCCGAGTACCGCGCGGTGACCGACGACGCGGCGATGCAGGCCCTGCGGCTGCTGTCGCGGACCGAGGGCATCATCCCGGCCATCGAGAGCGCCCACGCGCTGGCCGGCGCCCTGGAGGTCGGCCGGGAGCTGGGCCCCGACGGCCTGCTGCTGGTGAACCTCTCCGGGCGCGGCGACAAGGACATGGACACCGCCGCCCGTTACTTCGGGCTCTACGACAACGACAGCCGGACCGGCGAGGGGGACAAGTGATGGCGGGCAACGCGGGCAACATCGAACTACTGACGTCCGTCCTGGCACAGGCCCGTGCGGAGGACCGGGCGGCGCTGGTCGGCTACCTCCCGGCCGGCTTCCCCACCGTCGAGGGCGGCATCCGGGCGATGACCGAGATGCTGGACGGCGGCTGCGACATCGTCGAGGTCGGGCTGCCGCACAGCGACCCGGTCCTGGACGGCCCGGTGATCCAGACCGCCGACGACATCGCACTGCGCGCCGGCATCAAGATCGTCGACGTGCTCCGCACGGTCCGCGAGGTGCACGCCGCCACCGGGGCACCGGTGCTCTGCATGACGTACTGGAACCCGGTCGACCGCTACGGCGTCGAGCGGTTCGCCGCCGACCTCGCCGAGGCGGGCGGTGCCGGCTGCATCCTGCCGGACCTCCCGGTCGAGGAGTCCGAGGTCTGGCGGAAGGCCGCCGAGCAGCACGGTCTGGCCACCGTCTTCGTGGTCGCGCCGAGCAGCCGGGACGAGCGACTGGCCAAGATCACCGCGGCCGGCAGCGGCTTCGTCTACGCCGCCTCCCTGATGGGCGTCACCGGCACCCGCGAGTCCGTCGGCCGGGAGGCCGAGGACCTGGTGGCCCGCACCCGCGCCACGACCGAACTGCCGGTCTGCGTCGGGCTCGGGGTCTCCAACCCCGAGCAGGCCGGCGAGGTGGCCCGGTTCGCCGACGGTGTGATCGTCGGCTCGGCGTTCGTCAAGTGCCTGCTGGCGGCGGACGGCGACCTTGACGCCGGACTGGCCGCGGTCCGCACCCTCGCCGGCCAACTGGGCGAGGGCGTGCGCCGGGGCGGCGCGCCCCGGGACTGACCCGGGCCGTTCGTCCGATAGAGCGAACCTCGGAGCGGAGGGGTGCGGCCGCGCCCCTCCGCCTCGTTGTCCACGGGCGTGAACCAGAAGAACCATGACGGCCAGAACCATGACGGAATCAGCAGCGCCCGCGAGCGGCTGCAGGCACAGCGCACCAAAGAGAAGACGCGCACCCGGCGGATCCGCCAGGCCGTCGTCGGCGGCGCGGTGGTGGCGGCGCTCGCGGTAGCCGGCGGGGTCGCCGTGTGGGTGTCCTCCGGCGGCGGATCCGGCAGCACCTCCGATACCGCCTTCGCCCTCCCCAAGCAGGCCAGCGACGGCGTCAAGCCCGCCGTCCCGGTGGGCGCGGCCGGCGCCCGCTCCACCCTCGTTGTCTGGGAGGACTTCCGCTGCCCGGCCTGCCAGCAGTTCGAGACCGGCTTCCGCGCGGTGATCCACGAGCTCCAGGACTCCGGCCAGCTCAAGACCGAGTACCACCTCGCCACCCTCATCGACGGCAACGCCGGTGGCACCGGCTCGCTGACCGCCGCCAACGCCGCCCTGTGCGCCCAGGACGCCGGGAAGTTCCGCGAGTACCACGACGTCCTCTACTCCCACCAGCCGCCCGAGCAGCAGGACCGCTTCAGCGACAAGAAGTACCTGATCCAGTTGGCCGGGAAGGTCAACGGCCTGGTGTCGGACGCGTTCACCAAGTGCGTCCAGGAGGGGCGGTACGAGGATTTCGTGCGCAAGTCCAACGCGGCCTTCGCCAGCGGCGGGTTCCGCGGCACCCCGACGGTCCTGCTGAACGGCAAGGACCTCGCCCAGGTCAAGGGCGGCCAGGTCACCCCCGCCGAGCTCAAGAAGATGGTCCTCGCCGCCAACAAGGGCAAGCAGCCGCCCGGCCAGGGCTGATCCGCCCGGCCCCGCGGTACGGGCCGCGGGGCCGGCGGGGTCGTTACGCAGCCGTTGCCGGGCGGGTTGTCGTCAACCCGGCCCGGCGCGGTAGCGTCGGTCCTGCCATGGACCTCGCATTCATTCCCAGCCCGTCGACCGGTGTCGTCTATCTCGGCCCGATCCCGCTGCGTGGCTACGCGTTCTGCATCATCATCGGCGTATTCGTCGGCGTCTGGCTCGGCAACCGGCGCTGGGTGCAGCGCGGTGGCCGCTCCGGCACCGTCGCCGACATCGCCGTGTGGGCGGTGCCCTTCGGCCTGGTCGGCGGGCGCCTCTACCACGTCATCACGACGTACGAGCCGTACTTCGGCAAGAACGGCCACCCGCTCGACGCCTTCAAGGTCTGGCAGGGCGGCCTCGGCATCTGGGGCGCGGTCGCGCTGGGTGCGCTCGGTGCCTGGATCGGCTGCCGCCGCCGTGGCATCCCGATGCCGGCCTACGCCGACGCGCTGGCGCCGGGCCTCGCGATCGGGCAGGCGATCGGCCGCTGGGGCAACTGGTTCAACCAGGAGCTGTACGGCAAGCCGACCGATCTCCCGTGGGCGCTCAAGATCGACCCGGACCCGGCCATCGGCCGCATCGGCGGTACCTACCACCCGACGTTCCTCTACGAGTCCCTGTGGTGCCTGGGCGTCGCGGCGCTGGTGATCTGGGCGGACAAGCGCTTCCGCCTCGGCCACGGCCGGGTCTTCGCGCTCTACGTCGCCGCCTACTGCGCGGGCCGTGCCTGGATCGAGTACATGCGCGTCGACGAGGCGCACCACATCCTCGGCCTGCGGCTGAACGACTGGACCTCGCTGATCGTCTTCATCCTGGCCGTCATCTACATGATCGTCTCCGCGAAGAAGGCCCCGGGCCGCGAGGAGATCGTCGAGCCGGAGTGGCAGCTCGCCGAGGGCGCCCAGGACGACACCGAGGGCACGGAGAGCGCCAAGGGCGCCAAGACCGTCGAGGGGTCCGAGGACGCCGATGGCGCGCCGGACGGGGCCGACGGGAAGAAGGACCGGAAGAAGGACGGCGGGGACGCGGACGGCGCCGAGCGCACCGACGCCTCCGCGTCCGGCTCCGCCAAGGCCGCCGGAGGCCCGGGCGGCGCCACGTCCTGACGCCACCGCCGGCCCACCATCCGACCGGAGCGCCGGGCGGACCCGCTCACACCGGGACCGCCCGGCGCTCCGTCGTTCCTGGTGCCCCCGCCGCCAGGGGCGTGCGCCGCCGTGCCGTCACCGACCGCTGGCCTCGGCCATCGTGGCCCGCGTCGCGATGGTGCCGAACGCCTGCTCGTGGCGCAGGTGGCGGGCCTGGTCGCGGGCGAACACCTCGCGGGTGACGGCGGCCAGTGCGGCGGCCGGGGCGTGCAGGTCGAGCCGGCTCGCCCGGGCGACCTCGGTGTGCCACGCGGCGGGCACCGCCGCCGCGCCGGTAAGGGCGCCGGCGAGCGCACCTGCCATCGTGGCGGTGGCGGCGCAGTCGCGCCCGTAGTTGACCGCGCCGAGCACGGTGGCCCGGTAGTCACCGTCGGCGACCAGCAGCATGCCCAGCGCGATGGGCAGTTCCTCGACGGCGTGCAGTCGGGAGGGCCGGCGGGCGCCCAGCGACGGTTGGCGGTGGTCCGGGCCGACGGTGTCGAACGGGGTGACCGCGGCCCGCAGCGGGACGAGGGCGGACTCGTAGTCGGTGTGCGGCGCGGCGACGTCGCAGACCGCTTCGATCGCGGCCCGGGTGCCGTCCTTCGCCAGGCGCAGCGCATGTCCGGCGACCGAGGCCGGGGTGGCGTCCGGCAGGAACGCGGCGGCCACCGCGGCGGCGAACACCCCGGCCGCCTCGCGCCCGTAAGACGACTGGTGGGCAGCGGAGATGTCCAGTGCCTCGGCGTAAGCCCGGTCCGGATCACCGGCGTTGACGATGCCGACCGGCGTCATGTACATCGCCGCACCGGAGTTGACGATGTTTCCGACGCCGGCCTCGCGCGGATCGGCGTGACCGTAGTGCAGCCGCGCCACGATCCACTTCTCGGCGAGGAAGATCCGCTGCAACGGCAGCGCCTCGGCCTCCAGTTCGGGGATCCAGCGGGGCGTGCCGATCAGGTCCGGGACGAGGTGGTCGGCGATGTCGTAGGCGTCGAGGTGGTCGCGGACCGTCTCGTAGACGCGGACCAGCGCATGGGTCATCAGGGTGTCGTCGGTGATATGGCCGTCGCCCTTGTGGTACGGCGTAAGGGGTCTGGCGGTGCGCCAGTCCGTGTGGAACGGCCCGACGATGCCCTCGATCCGGCCGCCGTGCCGGGCCACGATCTGTTCCGGCGTCAGGCCCTCGGCCGGACCGCCGAGGGCGTCGCCGACCGCGGCCCCGACGAGCGCACCGGTCGCCCGGTCCTCCAGGGGGGCGACCTCGGGCGGCGGGGCGGCCGGTCCTGGTTCCGGACCGTTGTCGTGCGGCGTCAGGGGCCGTGCCGGGGCCGGCGGTTCCGGGTCCGGGGGTGTCGTGGTGGCGGTGGCGGCGTCCGTCATCTGCGGGGCGTCCTTTCGCGGGGGCCGGTGGTGCCGGGGCGGGCGGCGGGGTCCGCGCGCAGCTGTCCGGCGCGGTATCCGTCCCCCGCGGCGGGCCGGCTGTCCTGTCCGGGGCGGCAGGGTCACCCGGTCGACCGCCCCGAGCGGCGCCCGGGGGCCACGAGAATCCCTTGTGATCCGGATCACAAGGGCGTCTTCTCGATAAAACCGCAGGTCAGCGAGGTAAGTTCGGCCTTCCTTGCTAGCGGAGGAGGGTAATTCGCGCATAGCTTCGAGGTGTTGGAGGGGGAAGCGCCGCCGTCGGCCCACGCCTCGCAGAGCAGGGAGCAGGTCCAGATATGTCGGTCATGGAGATCATGGACGCGGCCGCACCGACGCACGTGGCGCACCGCGACAACCACACCCACCGCGATGTGAACGGTGGCTGGCTGCGCCCCGCCGTCTTCGGCGCGATGGACGGCCTGGTGTCCAACCTCGCCCTGATGACGGGCGTGGCCGGCGGTGCGGTCTCGCAGCAGACGATCGTGATCACCGGTCTGGCGGGGCTGGCGGCCGGGGCGTTCTCGATGGCCGCGGGGGAGTACACCTCGGTGGCTTCGCAGCGTGAACTGGTGGTCGCGGAGCTGGACGTCGAGCGGGCCCAATTGCGCAAGCACCCGCAGGACGAGCAGGCGGAGCTGGCGGCCCTCTACGAGTCCCGCGGGGTGGAGCCGGAGCTCGCCCGGCAGGTCGCCGAACAGCTCTCCCGCGACCCCGAGCAGGCGCTGGAAATCCACGCCCGCGAGGAATTGGGCATCGATCCGTCGGACCTTCCTTCTCCGATGGTTGCGGCGGTTTCTTCCTTCGGATCCTTTGCATTGGGCGCGCTTCTGCCTCTTCTTCCTTACCTGTTGGGGGGCAGTGCGCTCTGGCCGGCGGTGCTGTTGGCGCTGCTCGGACTCTTCGGTTGCGGTGCGGTGGTGGCGCGCGTGACGGCGCGTTCGTGGTGGTTCAGCGGACTGCGTCAGCTGGCTCTGGGCGGCGCTGCGGCGGGCGTGACGTACGCCCTCGGCGCGCTGTTCGGGACGGTGATGGGTTGACGTCCCAATCGGGTGACCGCATCATGGCCGCGTTACCCAGCGGTTTCGGTTTGTTGACGACCGGGCATAAGGCCCTGGCGTCGCGGGCAATGTCGCTCGCCGAACGCCGCCGCAGAGGGCGGCTCGTTTCCGTCCGCAATTCTCAGAAATTCCGCCTCACCGCCGGCGCGGTGTCCGCATGTTGGAAGGCGTCTTTCGCTTTTTGAGAAGCGAGCCATCCTGTAACCTGCACGAAATTTCGCGGAGGGCCAACGTCGTCCCTCGGCAATGTCTATGCCACGACGACGTTGGGAGAGCCGATGCGCTTCGCGTCCACGCACTCCGCGACCACCAGCAGCGCCGCCGCCGCTTGGTCGCCTATGGACGGCCGCCCCGCCCAGCAGGGCATGTACGACCCGCGCAACGAGCACGACGCCTGCGGCGTCGGCTTCGTGGCCACGCTCACCGGCGAGGCCAGTCACGCCCTGGTCGAACAGGCCCTGACCGTGCTGACGAACCTGGAGCACCGCGGTGCCACCGGCTCCGAGCCCGACTCGGGCGACGGTGCGGGCATCCTGCTCCAGGTCCCGGACGCGTTCCTGCGCGAGAACGTCACCTTCGAGCTCCCCGAGGCCGGCTCCTACGCCGTCGGCATCGCCTTCCTGCCGTCCGACGCCCACGAAGCGGCCCAGGCCGTCTCGACGATCGAGACGATCGCCGGCGAGGAGGGCCTCACGGTCCTCGGCTGGCGGGTCGTCCCGGTCGCCCCGCAGCTCCTGGGCAACGGTGCCCGCGCCACCATGCCGGCCTTCTCCCAGCTGTTCGTCGCCGACGGGAAGAACACCGGGCTGGCGCTGGACCGCAAGGCGTTCGCGCTGCGCAAGCGCGCCGAGCGGGAGGCCGGGGTCTACTTCCCCTCGCTGTCCGCCCGGACCCTCGTCTACAAGGGCATGCTGACCACCGGCCAGCTGGAGCCCTTCTTCCCGGACCTGTCCGACCGCCGGTTCGCCACCGCCATCGCCCTGGTCCACTCGCGGTTCTCGACCAACACCTTCCCGAGCTGGCCGCTCGCCCACCCGTACCGCTTCGTCGCGCACAACGGCGAGATCAACACGGTCAAGGGCAACCGCAACTGGATGCGCGCCCGCGAGTCCCAGCTGGCCTCGCAGCTGCTCGGCGGCGAGGGGTTCGAGGACCTCGCGCGGCTCTTCCCGGTCTGCACCCCGGACGCCTCCGACTCCGCCTCGTTCGACGAGGTCCTGGAGCTGCTCCACCTAGGCGGGCGCTCGCTGCCGCACGCGGTGCTGATGATGGTCCCCGAGGCGTGGGAGAACGCCCCCGCCATGGACCCGGCCCGGCGGGCCTTCTACCAGTACCACTCCACGATGATGGAGCCCTGGGACGGCCCGGCCTGCGTCACCTTCACCGACGGCGTCCAGGTCGGCGCGGTCCTGGACCGCAACGGTCTGCGCCCGGGCCGCTACTGGGTCACCGACGACGGCCTGGTCGTGCTCTCCTCCGAGGTCGGCGTCCTGGACATCGACCCGTCCAAGGTCGTCCGCAAGGGCCGCCTCCAGCCCGGCCGGATGTTCCTCGTCGACACCGCCGAGCACCGCATCATCGAGGACGACGAGGTCAAGGCGGAGCTCGCCGCCGAGCACCCCTACCAGGAGTGGCTGGAAGCCGGCCTGATCGATCTGGCCGACCTCCCCGAGCGCGAGCACATCGTGCACACCCACGCCTCGGTCACCCGCCGCCAGCAGACCTTCGGCTACACCGAGGAAGAGCTCCGGGTCATCCTCGCCCCGATGGCCAAGGCTGGCGCCGAGCCGATCGGCTCGATGGGCACCGACTCGCCGATCGCCGCGCTGTCCGAGCGCCCCCGGCTGCTCTTCGACTACTTCACCCAGCTGTTCGCGCAGGTCACCAACCCGCCGCTGGACGCCATCCGGGAGGAGCTGGTCACCTCCCTGATCTCCTCCCTCGGCCCCCAGGGCAACCTCCTCACGCCCACCGCGAGCTCCTGTCGCAGCGTGACCCTGCCGTTCCCGGTCATCGACAACGACGAACTGGCCAAGCTCGTCCACATCAACGCCGACGGCGACATGCCCGGCATGAAGGCCGTGACCCTCTCCGGCCTCTACCGGGTCTCCGGCGGCGGCGCGTCGCTGGCCGCCCGGATCGAGGAGATCTGCGCCGAGGCCGACGCCGCCATCGCCGACGGCGCCCGGCTGGTCGTGCTCTCCGACCGCCACTCGGACGCCGAGCACGCGCCGATCCCGTCGCTGCTGCTGACCGCCGCGGTCCACCACCACCTCATCGCCACCAAGACCCGCACCCAGGTCGGGCTGCTGGTCGAGGCCGGCGACGTCCGCGAGGTGCACCACGTCGCGCTGCTGATCGGCTTCGGCGCCGCCGCGGTCAACCCGTACCTGGCGATGGAGTCCGTCGAGGACCTGGTCCGGGCCGGTACCTTCCTGCCCGGTGTGGAGACCGACACCGCCCTCAAGAACCTGATCAAGGCGCTCGGCAAGGGCGTCCTGAAGGTGATGTCCAAGATGGGCATCTCCACCGTCGCCTCCTACCGTGGCGCGCAGGTCTTCGAGGCGATCGGCCTGGACGAGGAATTCGTCGCGAAGTACTTCCACGGCACCGCCACCAAGATCGGCGGCGCCGGCCTGGACGTCATCGCCCAGGAGGTCGCGGCCCGGCACGCCAAGGCGTACCCGGCCTCCGGCATCGCCGCCACCCACCGCGCCCTGGAGATCGGCGGCGAGTACCAGTGGCGTCGCGAGGGCGAACCGCACCTCTTCGACCCGGACACCGTCTTCCGGCTCCAGCACGCCACCCGTGCGCGCCGCTACGACATCTTCAAGCAGTACACCGGACGGGTGAATGAGCAGGCGGAGCGGCTGATGACGCTGCGCGGCCTGTTCTCCTTCGCCTCCGGCCGCCAGGCCATCTCCCTGGACGAGGTCGAGCCGGCTTCCGAGATCGTCAAGCGGTTCTCCACCGGCGCGATGTCCTACGGCTCGATCTCCCGCGAGGCCCACGAGACCCTCGCCATCGCCATGAACCAGCTCGGGGCCAAGTCCAACACCGGCGAGGGCGGTGAGGACCCGGATCGCCTGTACGACCCGGCGCGCCGCTCCAGCATCAAGCAGGTGGCGTCCGGCCGCTTCGGTGTGACCTCCGAGTACCTGGTCAACGCCGACGACATCCAGATCAAGATGGCCCAGGGCGCCAAGCCCGGCGAGGGCGGCCAGCTGCCCGGCCACAAGGTCTACCCGTGGGTCGCCAAGACCCGGCACTCCACCCCGGGCGTCGGCCTGATCTCGCCGCCGCCGCACCACGACATCTACTCCATCGAGGACCTCGCCCAGCTCATCCACGACCTGAAGAACGCCAACCCGGCCGCCCGCATCCACGTGAAGCTGGTCTCCGAGGTCGGCGTCGGCACGGTCGCCGCGGGCGTCTCCAAGGCGCACGCGGACGTGGTCCTGATCTCCGGCCACGACGGCGGTACGGGCGCCTCCCCGCTCACCTCCCTGAAGCACGCGGGCGGTCCCTGGGAGCTGGGCCTGGCCGAGACCCAGCAGACCCTGCTGCTCAACGGCCTGCGGGACCGGATCGTGGTGCAGACCGACGGTCAGCTCAAGACCGGCCGCGACGTGGTCATCGCCGCTCTGCTGGGCGCCGAGGAGTTCGGCTTCGCCACCGCCCCGCTGGTGGTCTCCGGCTGCGTGATGATGCGCGTCTGCCACCTGGACACCTGCCCGGTCGGCATCGCCACCCAGAACCCGGTGCTGCGCGAGCGGTTCAGCGGCAAGGCCGAGTTCGTCGTCAACTTCTTCGAGTTCATCGCCGAGGAGGTCCGCGAGCTCCTCGCCGAGCTGGGCTTCCGCACCCTGGACGAGGCCATCGGTCACGCCGAGGTCCTCAACGTCGCCCGGGCGGTGGACCACTGGAAGGCCCAGGGCCTGGACCTCGCCCCGCTGCTGCACGTCCCCGACCTGGCCGAGGGCGCGGTCCGTCACCAGGTCACCGTCCAGGACCACGGCCTGGCGAAGGCGCTGGACAACGAGCTGATCAGGCTCGCCGCCGACGCGCTGGCCGCGGACACCGCCGAGGCCGCCCAGCCGGTCCGCGCCCAGGTCGCGATCCGCAACATCAACCGGACCGTCGGCACCATGCTCGGCCACGAGGTCACCAAGAAGTTCGGCGGCGCGGGCCTGCCCGACGACACCATCGACCTCACCTTCACCGGCTCGGCCGGCCAGTCGTTCGGCGCGTTCCTGCCGCGCGGCGTCACCCTCCGCCTGGAGGGCGACGCCAACGACTACGTCGGCAAGGGCCTGTCCGGCGGCCGGATCATCGTCCGCCCGGACCGCGGTGCCGACCACCTCGCCGAGTACTCCACCATCGCCGGCAACACCCTCGCCTACGGCGCCACCGGCGGCGAGTTGTTCCTGCGCGGCCGGGTCGGCGAACGGTTCTGCGTCCGCAACTCCGGTGCCACGGTGGTCTCCGAGGGCGTCGGCGACCACGGCTGCGAGTACATGACCGGCGGCAACGCGGTGGTCCTGGGCCGGACCGGCCGCAACTTCGCGGCCGGCATGTCCGGCGGCTACGCCTACGTCATCGACCTGGACCCGGCCAACGTCAACAAGGAACTGGCCGACGCGGTCGCCCCGTTGGACACGAACGACAAGCAGTGGCTGCACGACGTGGTGCGCCGCCACCAGGAGGAGACCGGCTCGACCGTGGCCGAGAAGCTCCTCGCTGACTGGGATGCCGCGGCCGCGCGCTTCAGCAAGGTCATCCCGCCCACGTACCAGGCAGTGCTCGCCGCCAAGGAAGCCGCCGAGCAGGCCGGGCTCTCCGAGTCCGAGACCGACGAGAAGATGATGGAGGCGGCGACCAATGGCTGACCCCAAGGGCTTCCTGACCCACGAGCGAGAGCACGCCAAGACCCGCCCCGTCGAGGAGCGCGTCAAGGACTGGAACGAGGTCTACCAGCCCGGCTCCCTGCTGCCGATCATCACCAAGCAGGCGTCGCGCTGCATGGACTGCGGCATCCCGTTCTGCCACAACGGCTGTCCGCTCGGAAACCTCATCCCCGAGTGGAACGACTACGCCTACCGCGAGGACTGGACCGCGGCCAGCGAGCGGCTGCACGCGACCAACAACTTCCCGGAGTTCACCGGTCGACTGTGCCCCGCGCCCTGCGAGGCGGCCTGCGTGCTGGGCATCAACCAGCAGCCGGTCTCCATCAAGAACGTCGAGGTCTCCATCATCGACCAGGCGTGGGACAACGGTGACGTCACCCCGCAGGCGCCCGAGCGGCTCTCCGGGAAGACGGTCGCCGTCATCGGCTCAGGACCGGCCGGTCTGGCCGCCGCCCAGCAGCTGACCCGGGCCGGCCACACGGTGGCGGTGTACGAGCGCGCGGACCGCATCGGCGGCCTGCTCCGCTACGGCATCCCCGAGTTCAAGATGGAGAAGCGGCACATCAACCGCCGCATCGAGCAGATGCGCGCGGAGGGCACCAAGTTCCGTACGGAGGTGGAGATCGGCCGGGACATCGACGCCAAGAAGCTGCGCAAGCGCTACGACGCGGTGGTCATCGCCGCCGGCGCCACCACCTCCCGTGATCTGCCGGTGCCCGGCCGCGAGTTGAACGGCGTCCACTTCGCGATGGAGTACCTGCCGCTCGCCAACAAGGTGCAGGAGGGTGACCTGACCGTCGCCCCGATCACCGCCGAGGGCAAGCACGTGGTCGTCATCGGCGGCGGCGACACCGGCGCGGACTGCGTCGGCACCGCCCACCGCCAGGGCGCCCTCTCGGTGACCCAGCTGGAGATCATGCCCAAGCCGGGCGAGGAGCGGAACGCGGGCCAGCCCTGGCCGACCTTCCCGATGCTCTACAAGGTCACCTCCGCGCACGAGGAGGGCGGTGAGCGGGTCTACTCCGTCTCCACCACCCACTTCGAGGGCGACGAGGACGGCAACGTCCAGTGGCTGCACCTGATCGAGGTGGAGTTCAAGGACGGCAAGCTGGAGCAGAAGCCGGGCACCGAGCGGAAGATCCCGGCCCAGCTGGTCACCCTCGCGATGGGGTTCACCGGCACCGACCAGCAGAACGGCCTGGTCGAGCAGTTCGGGCTGGAGCTGGACGCACGCGGCAACGTCGCCCGCGACGCGGACTACGCCACCAACGTCCCCGGCGTCTACGTCGCCGGGGACGCCGGCCGCGGCCAGTCGTTGATCGTGTGGGCCATCGCCGAGGGCCGGTCCGCCGCCCGCGGTGTGGACCGCTTCCTCACCGGAGCCAGCGCCCTGCCGGCCCCGATCAAGCCGACGGACCGCGCCCTGACGGTGTGAACGTCCGTCCCCTGATGTCCCGTACAGCGTCGTACGGAGGCACGGGGACCGGGTGAGAGCCCGGCCCCCGTACAGCGGCGCCTGTCCCCTCCCCCGACCGGAGGGCAGGCGCCGCACTGTCTTTCCGGGCCCTGCGGCCCCGGTCGTCCCCGGCCCTAGCAGTCCCGCTGGGCGGGGAAGCGCCGTCCCAACTGCCGGGCGAGTTCCCGGGCGGGCGCGGGTACGACCGGTGGCGGGGGAGCGGCCGGTGGCCGGAAGTCGTGCACCGGCGCGCGCCAGGCCGACGCGTCGAGGGTGCCGTCGCCCAGCGGCAGTACCCAGCGCGGGTCCGCGTGCACCCGCAGCACCTGCGCCTCGATCTGGGTCCAGGCGCCGTCGGTCATCGTCCGCTCACCGACCCGGCGGGCCTCCAACTGCACCGGGCAGTGCGTCAGTCGGGGCGGCCGGACCAGCTCGGAGGGCTCCGTCCACGGCACCTCCCCCTCGGGCCCGCCGCCCGTCCCTTCCTGTGCCGCTGTCCCCTGGGGCGGCAGATTGAAGACAACGTCGGGGCGTACCGCGAGGTTCTGCGCGGTGCGCCCCCGGGCGGGCAGCCAGACGCTCACCACCGGGCCGAGGTCCCACCGGATCTGCAGCGTGACCAGCACGAACGTCCCGTCGTCGTTCTCTGTGGACAGCAGCGCCGGCACGACCGAACTGTTCTTCTCCAGCGCGGATTTCATGCTCCTGAGGATAGAAGCCGGATGTTTCGGTGCTCACCGAAGTGTTATATGTGATTACGCTCTGCACATGATTCGATGGGACGCCGATCACGAAAGCACTGCGGAAACTCCCGATCTGGCCGCCCTCGCGGCGCTGCTCGCGGACCGAACCCGCGCCGCCATCTGCATCGCCCTGCTCGACGGCGGCACCTGGACCGCCGGCGAACTGGCCGAGTACGCCGGGGTGGCGCCGTCCACCGCGACCGAGCACCTCAACCTCCTGGTCGCCGGCGGTCTGCTGGCCGAGGAGCGGCAGGGCCGACGGCGCTACCTCAGACTGGCCGGACCGGACACCGCCGAGATCCTGGAGAACCTCGCCGGACTCGCCCCCTACCGCCAGGTGCGGATCCGTTCGCTGGCCGAGGCCAACCACCGGCGGGCCCTGCACCACGCCCGCACCTGCTACGACCACATCGCCGGGGCCCTGGGGGTGGCCATCGCCGAGGCGATGACCGAACGCGGCCTGCTGGTACGGGAGTACGGGCTGGAGCTGACCGCCGCCGGCGTCACGTGGCTGGCCGACCTGGGCATCCCGGAAGCCGGTCACTCGCCGGCCCATCGGGCGCACGTGCGCACCTGCCTCGACTGGACCTCGCGCCGCCAGCACCTCTCCGGCGCGGTCGGGGCCGCCCTGTACCGGCACGCGCGGGAGCACCGTTGGGTCATCAGGGCCCCGGCCAGTCGGATCCTCGCGGTCACCGAGGCCGGGCGGGCCGCCTTCCGGAGTCGGTTGGGGCTGCCCGACGAGGTGCTGACGCCCACTCCGGCGGCGCCGCCGACGCGCGAGCGGACGGAGGTCAGTCCTCGCCGACCTGGGTGATCCGGTCGTCGCCCAGGCGGTGCTGGACGTCCTGGAGGAGGGTCCGCAACAGCCCGGCCAGCTGCTCCTGCTGCTCGGGGGTGAGCGCATCGATCAACTCGGCCTCGCGGCCCAGTACTTGGTCGACGGTGGACTCGACGAGGTGGTGGCCGGCCAGGGTCAGTTCGACCAGGACGGTGCGCGGGCGGCCCTCGCCGGGTCGGCGGGTGACCAGGCCGTCGCGTTCGGCGCGGGCCACCCGCTGGGAGATAGCCCCGGCGGTGATCATGGAGCGCCGGCTCAACTCCCGGGTGCTCAGGGTGTACGGCGGGCCGCCGCGGCGCAGCACGCTCAGCAGGTCGAGGGTGGCCGGGTCCATCCCGGCGCGGTTCAGCACCCGGCGCCGGTCGTCGCCCAGCAGTTTGGCCAGTCGCCAGATGGGCGTGACGATCCCGATGGAGGAGACCGGCGTGCCGGGGCGCTCACGCCGCCAGGCGGCGGCGATCTCCTCCACGGGGTAGGCGGAGGGACGGGCCGTCGGGTGGCCGTGGTCGTCCCGTGCCTCGGCACCGCTTGTCACCGGACCTCCTGGAAGTGTTATGTTCAGGTCTAAATTTAGCCCTGAATGAAGGGCGTCGCGAGCTGTGTATTTAGACCTAAAAATTACGGACGGAGCCCAGCATATGGCACGCACCATCCTGATCACCGGCGGCGGTACCGGCATCGGACGCGCCCTCGCCGAGCACTTCGCGGGCCACGGCGACCACGTCGTCATCACCGGCCGACGCCCCGGACCGCTCAAGGAGAGCGTGGACGCCCTCGCCGGGGTGACCGGCCTGGTCTGCGACCACACCGACCCCGCGGCGCTCCTCCGGCTCGCCGGCGAACTCCCCGAGCGCCTCGACGTCCTGGTCAACAACGCCGGTGGCCAAACCGACTTCGACGCCGACGGCGCCACCGACCTGGCCTCCTACGCCCGGGACTTCCGCGCCAACCTCGACGCCAACCTGCTCAGCGCCGCGCTGACCACCCGCGCCCTGGAGGACCGACTGGCGGCCGGCGCCGCGGTGGTCCACATCGGGTCCATCGCCGCCGACCAGGGCTCCGGCTCCTACGGGGCGGCCAAGGCCGGGCTCGCCTCCTGGAACATCGAACTGGCCCGGACCCTCGGCCCCCGCGGGATCACCGCCAACGTGGTCTCGCCCGGCTACATCGCCGGCACCGAGTTCTTCCGCGACAAGCTCGCCGGCGAGCGCCGGGAGCGCCTGATCGCGGCCACCGCCACCGGCCGCCCCGGCACCCTGGACGACATCACCGGAGCGGTCGCCTTCCTGGCGTCACCGGCGGCCCGGCACGTCACCGGCCAGGTGCTGAACGTCAACGGCGGTGCCCACACCACCCGTTGACGCCCGGCCCGGCCGCTTCCGGCCCGTCAGGCGCCGTCGCCCGCCACCAGACGGGCCGGGAAGCCGCCGGTTGCGATCGGGCCCCAGCGCCGCGGCGTCACCCGGATCAGGGACTTGCCCTGCTTGCGCATCGCGGCGCGGTACTCGTCCCAGTCCGGGTGCTCACCGGCGATGTTGCGGTAGTACTCGACCAGCGGCTCGATGGAGTCCGGGGCGTCGACCACCTCGGCCTCGCCGTCGACCTGCACCCACGGGCCGGTCCACTCGTCGGACAGCACGAGCACACTGACCGACGAAACCCGGCGGACATTGCGGACCTTGGCCCGCTCCGGGTACGTCGACATCACCAGCCGACCGGAGTCGTCCACCCCGCAGGTCAGCGGCGAACCCTGCGGGGTGCCGTCGGAACGGCGGGTGAGCAGGATCGCGTGGTGTCGGGGGCGGACGAACTCCAGCAGCTCGGACAGGTCGACACGGGTGGTGGTGGCGATGGAAGGGCTCATGGACGCGAGCCTAGGGCGTGCGGCGCACTCCAAGGGGAACCCGCGGCCGTCCGCCGCCCGGGTCGCGGCCCACCGGCACCGCGCTCAGCCCTTCAGCAACTGCTTGCCGGTGGCCGCGTCCACCACCTTCCGGCCCGCCAGCGGGCCGCCCAGTCGCACCTTCGTCCTGTCGGTGGCCAACTGCTCGGTGCACATCCCCTCGGGGTTCTTCTTCTTGCCCCACCCGGACACCACGACCAGCTCCTCGGACTCCAGGACGCGGGCGCCGTAGCCGGCGTCGCAGGCACTGTGGCCGACGGTCACGGTGAGCTCCCGGACGTCCTGGCTCTTGGGGTGGTCGGCGCCGGCCAGCGGCAGCAGTGCCTCCTGCCGGCCGGGGACGGGGGCGACCTTCGGCCAGTCCCGCACTATCTGCGCGGCCCGCTGGCCGAAGGCGTCCTTGGCCTGCGGCGGCGGTGCGGCGCCCACCGTCTGCGTGTTCTTGCCGCAACCGGAGAGTGCGACGGCGCCGGCCGCGGCGAGGCAGACGACCAGGGCGGTCACACGGGTGCGCGGCCGGGTGCGGCGGGTGGGGTGCTGCATGACGTGCCTCCTCGGGTCGGACGCGGATGGGACGTGTCAGGGGCACGACGGGTTCCGTCCCGGGCGCGCCCGTTTCGTCGTCCGCTGAATCCGCCCACGGCGCGACGCGCCGGTCCGAAGACCGCCCGCGGCTAGCGTCCCGCTCATGGACAAACTCCTCCAGATCACCCCGAACGTCTGGCAGCTCCCGTTCCTCGTCGGCCACGTGTACCTCGTCGCGCTGCCCGACGACGGCTACGCCGCGGTCGACACCGGCCTCCCCGGCTCGGCCCCCGCGATCCTCGACGCGGTGGCCCAGCTCGGCGGCCGGCCCGAGGCGCTGCGGCAGATCGTGCTCACCCACTGCCACGTGGACCACATGGGCTCCGCCGCCGACCTCGTGGCCGCCACCGGTGCCCGGGTCCTGGCCGGTGCGCCGGACGTCCCGTACATCGACGGCACCCGTCCCGAACCCCGGCCCGACCTCAGCGCCCCCGCCGAACGGGCCCTGCACGGCCGGGTGATGGCCGGTATCGCCGCCGACGGGCCCCCGCCACTGCGCCACACCGAGGTCGACCTCGCCCTCCACGACGGCGACGCCCTCGACGGCTGGCTGGAGCCCGTCCGGGTACTGCACGTCCCCGGCCACACCCCGGGCGCCATCGCCCTGCACCTCCCGGAGAGCCGGCTGCTCTTCCCCGGCGACGCCATCGCCACCGATCCCGCCGGCATCCGGGCTCTCCTCGGCCCGTTCAACGTCGATCGCGCGAGGGCCCTCGCCTCCTTCCGGCGGCTCGTCGCCCTGGACGACGTCGACACGGTCTGCGTACCGCACGGCGTGCCGATCCGCTCCGGCGCCCGCGCGGTACTGGCGGCGGCCACTCCGGAGACGGACTGGTCGTGAGGGCCGGGCGGCTGCGGTGGGTGGGGTCACGGCGCCTTCGCCCGGACGGATGTGACGGGGCGTCAGCCGGAGTCGCGGGCCACGATGTGGAAGGTCCCCAGCCGGTGGGTGGTCGGTGCGGCCGACGGGTCCCGGATCAGGGCGTCGACCAGGTGGGCGATCCGGTCCGGGGCGATGACCTCGGTGCGGACGCTGGTCAGCCGGGGACGCAGCAGCCGGGCCAGCAGCAGGTCGTCCGCGCCGACCACCGCGATCCGCCCCGGGCCGGCGCCGACGGTGTGGCCGGCCTCCTGGAGGGCGCGCATCAGCAGCATCGCGTACTCGTCGTTGTAGGCGAACACCGCGTCGAGGCCGAGCGCCGGCCACCGCGCGACGAGTTGGGCCGCGGACTCCTCGGTGAGCGCCAGGTCCAGGGGATGGACCGCGGCGTCGGGGTGGGCGGCGGCCGCGTCCCGCACGCCGGCCAGCCGCGACTCGGCGAAGGCGGCCAGTCCCTCCTCGGCGGGGCGCACCACCCCGATCCGGCGGCGGCCCGCGGCCAGCAGGTGCGCACCGGCCCGGCGACCGGCCTCGGACTGGTCCAGCAGGAGGGTGTGGGCGCCGGGCGGTGCCTGGGGGCCGGGGGCGAGGACGACCGCGGTGCCGGAGCGCCTGAGCAGGGCGACGGCGGGGGCGTCCAGCGGCGGCCCGTGCAGTGCCAGTACGGCGGCGGGGCGTAGCTCGGCCCAGGCGCGGGCGGCGGCCAGCGGGGAGCCGGCGGGTGCGCCGTGCAGCACACCGGTGTAGCCGAGGCGGTGCAGCGCGGTCTGGAACCCGGCCAGGAAGCCGGTGAACAGCGGGCCGAAGACGGGCGCGCAGTCCGCCGGCGCGGCCAGCAGCACGATCCGGCCCCGCCCGGCCCGCAGGCTGCGCGCCGCCGCGTGCGGGACGTACCCCAACTCCTCGGCGGCGGCCCGCACCCGGGCCTGGGCACGCGCCCCGACGCGCCCGGCGGCCTGCCCGTTGAGCACGTACGAGACGGTCGCCCGCGACACCCCGGCGCGGCGGGCAACGGCCGCGCTGGTCGCCGGGGTTGGGGTGCTGCCGGGGCCGGTGGGATCGTCGGTCATATCGGTGGGCATCCTCGCACAGGGGGTGCCGGCCGGCGGGGTACGGCACCGCTTACGCTCCCCCGACAACTTACACGTGTAACTTCGGCCGTGCGGCCGTGCCGGACGCCCCCTGGGGCGGGGCGCGGCGCACTCGGCGCCCGGGCGCGGGCGGGAGACGAGCGACGAGCGGGGCAGGAGCACGGATGCAGCTGCACACCCATGAGTGGGGCGCCGGTGACCGGATCGCGGTGCTGATCCACGGGATCATGTCCGACCACCGCACCTGGCGCCGGGTCGGCCCGGCCCTCGCGGAGCGGGGCTACCGCGTCATCGGTGTCGACCTGCGCGGTCACGGCCGCAGTCCGCGCGGCGACTACGGCCCCGAACTCTTCGCCGAGGACCTCGTGGACACCCTGCCGGTCGGCGCCGAGGTCGTCCTCGGGCACTCGTTGGGCGGGCTGGCGCTGTCCCTGGCCGTCGAGCGACTACAGCCGCAGCGCGCGGTCTACAGCGACCCGGCGTGGGCGCTGGCGGGGGTGGGGCAGGCCGTCGACCCGGCGGTGTTCGTGACGTTCAAGAACGCCAACGGGTCCCGGGTGCGGGCCTTCAACCCGCGCTGGGACGACGCCGACGTCGAGGTCGAGCTGGCCACGATCGCGGACTGGGACACCGGGACGGCGCTGGCCCTGTCCGGCGGTCATCTCCAGGACCGGACGCCGGAGCGGCCGGTGGTGCCGTCGCTGGTGCAGATCGCGGGGGAGGGGTTCCTTTTCACGAAGGAGGCGGAGAAGGAGCTGGCCCGCCGCGGCTTCGAGGTCCGGACGGTGCGGGGCGCCGGGCACACCATCCACCGGGACGACTTCGAGGGTTTCCTGGCCGGGCTGGAGGGCTGGATCTGACCCGGCTGACCCGATTGGCCCCCTGGTCGCCGGTGCCTCAGGTGTCGCAGTCCAGCAGGGTCTTGCACAGGCCGCAGCGGGCCTGGAGGCGGCCGCGGACCGGGACGCGGATCCGCTGGCAGCAGGTCGGGCAGGGGAAGGACACCCGCAGCGGCGCTCCGCTCCCGGGGGCGGACTCGAAGGCGTAGCCGTCGCCGGGGCCGGTGCCGGGTGGGGAGGTGCGGTGCGGGCCCTGGGCCGCCCGGCGGTCCTTGGCGTAGCGGAGCCGGGCGGCCCAGCCGGCGCCGGCCAGCGGCGGCCGGTGGGCGTCCTGGCGGGCCCGCGCCCGCCCGGCGGTGTACGCGTCGTACGCCTGCGGGCTGGTGAACCACGGTGCGGGGTCCTCGCCGAAGAAGTCGGCGCGCTTGGCCAGGACGTAGCCGAACTCCTCGGGGGTGAGGTAGCCCAACTTCTGTGAGAACGAGCCGTGTTCGCGGTAGGCGTCCAGTAGCAGCCAGCCGGCGCCGAGGTAGGTGGTGGCGGTGTCGGTGAGGATCTCGTTGTCGCGGGTGCCGGGGAAGGACAGGTCCAGCCGGTGCAGCCAGACGTGGGTCACCTCGTGGGCGAGGGCGGCGCCGATGTCCTTGCGGTGGCGTCGGAAGCGGTCGTTGAGCTCGACGAAGTACTCCGGGCCCGCGGTCAGTTCGACGGTCGCGGCGTGCTCCATCTCGCGGAAGGTGATCACGATCCGGGCGTCCGGCAGGTGCAGCTGACGGACCATGGCGCGGGCGATCCGCTGGGCGCCCAGGTGGAGGTCCTCGGTGTCGTCGAAGGCGACGTCCACCGGCAGGACGCTGGTGGGGAAGGTGCTCACGGTGTCGTGGGAGAGGCGCCGGAAGAGCGCGGTGAGGGCCGCGCGGACCGTGTCGAGATGGGGGAAGCCGTGTGCGATACCGCTGCCGCCGGTGGTCATCCGGACACTTTACGACTGGTGCGGCCGACGGCGGTACCGGGACGTACGGGGCGTATGGGGTAAGGGAGTTGGCCGGATGTTGACCCTTGTCACTCCTATCCCGCACTCCACATAATCACAGGGCGCTTTACGGGTTCATTGCCTGGATGCCCGGATGCTTTGCGGTGTGCTGCCGTCCGTCACGCGGTCTTTGCGGCGGCCATGCCCGGCGCTGGGGTTGGCATGGGCCTGTCATGACGCTTTCGACCCCCCACGAAAGGAAGCCCCGTGCGCAGCTCCCTGAAGCACCTCAAGAGAACCACCGCCGCCGGCGCGATCCTCCTGGCCGCCGCCAGCCTTCAGCCGGCCGCCGCCCACGCCGCCCCCGCTCCCACACCCGGCGGCTCCGTGCACACCCACGTCGTCGGCGGCACCCGCGCCGACCAGGGCGAATTCCCCTTCATGGTCCGGCTGTCGATGGGCTGCGGCGGCGCCCTCTACGCCAAGGACATCGTGCTCACCGCCGCGCACTGCGTCGACGGCAGCGGCCCCAACACGTCCATCACCGCCACCGCCGGCGTCGTCGACCTCGAAGACGCGGCGGCCGTCAAGGTCAACTCCACCCAGGTCCTCCAGGCCCCCGGCTACAACGGCAAGGGCAAGGACTGGGCCCTCATCAAGCTCGCCAAGCCCCTCGACCAACCCACCCTGAAGATCGCCGAGAAGGACACCTACAACAACGGCGACTTCACCATCGCCGGCTGGGGCGCCGACAAGGAAGGCGGCGACCAGCAGCGCTACCTCCTCAAGGCCAGCGTCCCGTTCGTCGACGACGCCACCTGCCAGAAGGCGTACGGCGACTCCCTCACGCCCGGCGACGAGATATGCGCCGGCAAGCTCGACACCGGCGGCACCGACACCTGCCAGGGCGACTCCGGCGGCCCGATGTTCCGCAAGGACGACGCCGGCCAGTGGATCCAGGTCGGCATCGTCTCCTGGGGCGAGGGCTGCGCCCGACCCGGCAAGCCCGGTGTCTACAGCGAGGTGAGCACCTTCGCGGCCGACATCAAGAAGGCCGCCACCGAACTCGGCGGCTGACCCACGCGCACCGCCGACGGCCGGGGTCCGGGGCAGCCGCCCCGGACCCCGACCGGTACCGCCATCCGGCGTCGCCGCTTGCGGGGCCCGGCCGCCCCGGGTGCGATGGAGCCATGCCGATCAGCGTGGTCATCGCCGACGACCAGGAGATGGTCCGGACGGGCTTCCGGATGATCCTGGAGAGCCAGCCCGACATCGAGGTCCTCGACGACGTCACCGACGGCGCCGCCGCCCTGGAGGCCGTCGAGCGGCTCCAGCCCGACGTGTTGCTGCTCGACATCCGGATGCCCGAGCCGGACGGCCTGGAGGTCACCCGCCGGCTCGCCGAACGCGCCGCCACCCACCCCGAGTACCACGACCGCCCCAGGATCGTCATCGTCACCACCTTCGACCTGGACGAGTACGTGCACGCCGCGCTCCACGGCGGCGCCTGCGGCTTCCTCCTCAAGGACGCCAGCCCCGCCCTGCTCGTCGAGGGCGTCCGCGCCGCGGCCGCCGGCGACGCCCTGGTCTCACCCGCCATCACCCTGCGGCTGCTGCGCGCCATGGCCCCCACCGCCGGCCGCGCCACCGCCCGCACGCCCTCCGAACCGCTCACCGAGCGCGAAGAGCAGGTCGTCCGCGCGCTGGCCACCGGCCGCACCAACGCCGAGATCGCCGACGAACTCTTCGTCTCGCTCTCCACGGTCAAAACGCACCTCGCCAACGTGCAGGCCAAACTCGCCGCCCGCAACCGCGTCGAGATCGCCGCCTGGGCCTGGGAGACCGGGCTGGCCGCCGGCGGATGAGCCCGATGACCGGATGGGCCCGCGCCCACCCCCGCAAGGCCGCCGCCGTCAAGACCGCCCTCGCCGGGGTCCTGCTCTTCCTCGTCGGCGTCGAGTCGGTCGTCCTCACCCAACAGCCCACCCGCCCGCACGCCGTAGTCGTCGCCGCGGCCGTCGTGGTCTGCCTGTGCGCCGTCCCGTACCGCCGGATCCCGCTCACCACCCGGGCCCGGATCGCCGTCACCGTCTCCCTCGCGGCCTCCGCCGTCCTGATCGCCGGCCAGCACGCCCTGCGGGTCTGGGGCCTGGGCGAGGGCATCGCCCTGCTCGTCCTGCTCACCGCCGTGGTGCGCCGGGCCCCCGGCCGCACCGCCGCCGTCCTCGGCCCGCTGCTCGGCCTGTCCTGCGTCCTGGCGCCCATGCGGGACATCCGGATGGGCGTCTTCACCGTCGTCTACGGCGTCCTCACCGTCGTCGTCACCGCTTACTCGCTGATCCTGCGCTGGCAGGACGCCGGGCGGCTGCGCGACCTGGCCGCCGTACGGGACGCCGAACGCCTCGAACTGGCCAGGGAACTCCACGACCTCGTCGCCCACCACGTCACCGGCATCGTCGTCCAGGCCCGCGCCGCCCGCTTCACCGCCCTCGACGGGCCCGGGGCCGGCGCCGCCTTCGCCCGGATCGAGACCTCCGGCGGCGAGGCGCTCGGCGCCATGCGGCGCCTGGTGCGGGTGTTGCGCGAGGGCGAGGCCCGCACCACCCCGGTCGCCGGACTCGCCGAGGTCCGTACCCTGGCCGAGGCGTTCGCCCGCACCGGCCCGCCCGTCACCCTGGACCTCGAACCCGGCCTGGACCACGCCCTGCCCCCCGAAGTGGCCGCCGCCGTCCACCGCATCGTCCGCGAGGCCCTCACCAACGTCCGCAAGCACGCCGCCGACGCCACCGCCGTCCGCATCACCGCGCGC
Source organism: Streptomyces sp. NPDC058000 (assembly GCF_042886435.1). Lineage (NCBI taxonomy): Bacteria > Bacillati > Actinomycetota > Actinomycetes > Kitasatosporales > Streptomycetaceae > Streptomyces > Streptomyces sp. NPDC058000. Next base: position 229,297 of record NZ_JBHVQS010000004.1, on the reverse strand, counting down.
ACCGGCCCCCGCGGCACCGAACTGCGCATCGCCAACGACGGCGGAGCCGCCGCCCGCCTGTCCGAACAGGCCCGCGGCGGAGGCTTCGGCCTGGCCGGCCTCACCGAACGCGCCGAGGCCCTGGGCGGCACCTTCACCGCCGGCCCCGCACCCGAAGGCGGCTGGGAAGTCACCGCCGTCCTCCCTGCGGCCGGCCCGGACGGCGACTGACCCGCGGTCCGCCGCCCCACATCTGTCCAACACCTCCCGCCGCTTAGTCCATGGGCCTGCGCCCCGCCCGCCCCGCACGCTGTCCGCCGACAGGCCGCACCGCCATCGAGGAGGACGCGCGTGACCGCACAGCCAGGGCCCAGCCGCAGACAGCTCGTCGCCGCCACCGCACTCGCCGGCGTCGCCACCGCCCTCCCACTCGGCACCCGCACCGCGGCCGCCGCACCCCGCACCGGAGGAACGGTCCTGCGCTCCGCCGCGCTGGACGTCCGCACCGACCCCGCCTTCCCCCGCATCCTCAGCTACACCGACCGCACCACCGGCGCCGTCCTGTACGGCCAGGAAACCCCCGTCACCCAGGTCCTCATCGACGGCACCCCGCACACCCCCCGCGTCACCCACCGCGCCCGCGCCGACCGCGCCACCTACACCCTCGCCTTCGACGGCGGCACCACCCTCACCGCCGAGATCACCGTCAAGGAATGGCAGGTCACCTGGCGGCTGACCGCCGTCCACGACACCCCCGCGCTGCGCGTCGGCACCCTCCAGATCCCCGACCTCGCCCTGCTCGGCGTCCGCAGCGACCAACCCGGCGCCCACCTCCTCGCCGCCCGCCTCCAACTCGACAAGGCCACCAGCGGCGACACCCTGATCGAGGTCACCGCGAACACCCCCGCCGAGCCCACCCCCACCGGCTGCGCCTACGCCGTCGTCGCCACCGACCAACTCGCCGCCGCCATCGAGACCAACACCGTCTACGACACCCCCACCGGCGCCACCACCTGGGAGAACGGCCGCCTCTGGCGCCAAACCCTGCACCGTGACGGCTACGTCGAGGCCCACCTCACCCCCGGCCAGTGGACCCACCGCGCCGCCGGCCAACCCACCGACGCCACCGAACCCCTCCCGTACGCCACCGTCATCCTCACCCGCGACCGCAACGGCGACGGCCGTACTGACTGGCAGGACGCCGCCCTCGCGCTGCGCGACATCATGGTGAGCCCGCTCGGCGCCGACGAACAGCACCTGCGCGTCGTCCCGCACATCCCCTTCAACTTCGCCAGCCAGGCCACCAACCCGTTCCTGGCCACCCTCGACAACGTCAAACGGATCGCCCTGGCCACCGACGGCCTACGGCAGTTCACCCTCCTCAAGGGCTACCAGTCCGAAGGCCACGACTCCGCCCACCCCGACTACGGCGGCAACTACAACCGGCGCGCCGGCGGCCTGGCCGACCTCAACACCCTGCTCCGCGCGGGAAAGAAGTGGCACAGCGACTTCGCCGTCCACGTCAACGCCACCGAGTCCTACCCCGTCGCGCACGCCTTCTCCGACACGCTCGTCAACAGACACGACAAGCAATGGGACTGGCTCGACCAGTCCTACCGCATCGACGCCCGCCGCGACCTGGTCTCGGGCGACATCGCCGCCCGCTTCGCCCAGCTCCGCTCGGAGACCGACCCCGCCCTGAACACCGTCTACCTCGACGTCTTCCGCGAATCCGGTTGGAACTCCGACCGCCTCCAACGCCACCTGCGCGACCAGGGCTGGCAGGTCGCCACCGAATGGGGCCACGGCCTGGAACGCTCCGCCCTCTGGTCGCACTGGGCCAACGAGACCGACTACGGCCCCGACACCTCCCGCGGCCTCAACTCCCGGCTCATCCGCTTCCTCCGCAACCACCAGAAGGACGTCTTCGCCGACAAGTGGCCGACCCTGCTCGGCGCACCCCGCATGGGCAACTTCGAGGGCTGGACCGGCAAGAACGACTGGTACGCCTTCCACACCGTCGTCTGGAACGACGCCCTGCCCGCCAAATACCTCCAGGCGTACCCCATCCGCACCTGGACCGACCACGAGATCACCTTCGAAGGCCCCACCGGCACCGTCGTCACCGACGCCGAAGGCGTCCGGAAGATCACCACCGACGGCCGCCTCGTCTACGACGGCGGTAGCTACCTCCTGCCCTGGGAACCCCGCCGCGCCACCGACCCCGCCAAGCTCTACCACTACAACCCGCAGGGTGGGCAGAGCAGTTGGCAGCTTCCGCGAGGCTGGTCGGGCGCGTCCGCGGTCCACGCCTACCGGCTCACCGACCAGGGCCGCGCCGACGAGACCCGGATCCCCGTCACCGCCGGCCGGATCACCCTCACCGCCCGCCCCGGCACCGCCTACGTCGTCTACCGCACCAAGGCCCCCGCCCAGCCCGACCCCCACTGGGGCGAGGGCACCCCGCTGGCCGACCCCGGCTTCCACGCCGGCCACCTCGCCGCCTGGCAGACCACCGGCCCCGCCGCCGTCCGACTGAGCGACCGCGGCGACTACGAACTCGTCATCGGACCCGGCGCCGCCGCCACCGTCGCCCAGCGCCTGGCCCGCCTCGCCCCCGGCGACTACACCGCCTCCGTCCAGGTCGAGGTCGGCGCCACCGCGGGGGAGCGGCGCCGCGCCGGCCTGACGATCCGCACCGCCGACGGCGTCACCGCCACCAATTGGACCGAGACCTCCACCGCCGGCAATTACGTCGCCGCCGACCGCAAGAGCGGCACCCGCTTCCAGCGCATGTCCACCCCCTTCACCGTCCCCGACGGCGGCGGCCCCGCCACCCTCGCCCTCACCGCCGCCCCCGGCCGGGCCCGGATCCGCTTCGACAACGTCCGCATCGCCCCCGCCCCCCGCACCACCCGGCCGGGCACCCTCGTCTTCGAGGACTTCGAGCACGTACCGCAAGGCTGGGGCCCCTTCGTCAAGGGCGACGCCGGCGGCTCCACCGACCCCCGCACCCACCTCGCCCAACGCCACGCGCCCTACACCCAGCGCGGCTGGAACGGCAAGGCGATCGACGACGTCATCGACGGCAGCCAGTCCCTCAAGTCCCGCGGCGAGAACACCGGCCTGGTCTACCGCACCGTCCCGCACACCGCCCGCTTCACCCCCGGCCGCCGCTACCGCGTCACCTTCCGCTACGAGAACGAGAAGGCCGGCCAGTACGCCTGGATCACCGCCGTCGACGACCCCGCCGCCCGCGAACTCACCCGCCAACCGCTGCCCGCCGCCACCCAACCCGCCACCCTCACCTACGAGTTCACCGCACCCGACCGCGGCGAAGCCTGGGTCGGCCTGCGCAAGACCGGCACCGACGGCACCGCCGAATTCGCCCTCGACGCCTTCCAGATCACCGAGGCGTGAGAACCCGGCGGGCCGGGGCGCCGACCCCCGCGCCCCGGCCCGCCCGCCTCACGGCACCAGCCGCGGCACCCCCGCCACCCCGGCTGCCCCTTCCGGTCCTTCAGGGCCTTCTGGCCCTTCCAGCTCCAACACCACCACCTCGTTCGCCCCCTCCCGCAACACCGGGCCCGGTACGAACAAACCCCGCTGCGGACCCGCCGACCAGTACCGCCCCACCGGAAATCCCCCCACCCACACGAACCCGCGCGTCCACCCCGGCAACTCCAGCACCGCATCCCCCACCCCGCCCGCCGGCACCGTCACCGTGCCCCGGTGCAGCCCCCGTGCCCCCGCCGCCGGCGCACCGAACGCCAGCCCGGCCACCGCCGCGGCCCCCGCCGGCCCCTCCAGCGCATCCAGCCGCAACCCCCGCGCCCGCACCCCGTGCAAGTACTGCCGCTCGTGCAACACCCCACCCGTGATCCCCTTCGCCTCCCCCAACCGCGGGCCGTAGTTGACCCGGCCCAGCGACTCCACCCACAACTCCACCTCCGCCGGCCCCGGCACCGCCCCCAGCACCGCGCCCGCCGTGCCCACCGTGCCTGCCGTATCCGCTTCGGATCCCTCCACCAGCACCGGCCCCCGCACCCCGTCCACCACCGTCACCGCCCGGTCCCGCAACCCCACGACCCGCAGCTCGTACGGCTGCCGCGGCCCCGGCACCGCCACCCGGTACCGGACCAGCCCCCGGTCCACCCCCATCTCCTCGAACGTCGGCGGCACCCCCGCGCACACCTCCGGATCCCCCAACACCTCCAGCACCGCGTCCAACGACAGCCACCCCGACAAAACCACCCCCACCGGCCCCGCCAACACCGGCTCCGGCTCCGGCAGTTCCGGCAACGGCCCCTCCGCGAACTCCGCCAGCACCTCCCGCATCCGCCAGAACTTCTCCGTCGGCCGCCCCTGCTCGTCCACCGGCGCCCCGTAGTCGTACGACGTCACCGTCGGCAGCAACGCCCCGTCCTGCAACGCACCCGCCCGGTTCGCCCCCGCCCAACCACCGAAACTCGTCCCGCCGTGCGCCATGTACACATTCACCGACGCACCGCACTCCAACACCTCGCGCAACGCCGCCGCCGCGTCCGCCGCCCCCCGCGGCTCCACCGCCTGCCCCCAATGCGCGAACCACCCGCACCAGAACTCCATGCACATCAACGGCCCCCGCCCCCGGTGCCGGCGCAGCGCCGCGAACGCCGCCCGCGCCCCCGCCCCGAAATTCACCGTCGCCAACACCCCCGGCACACTCCCACCGGTCAGCATGTGGTCCTCCGCCCCGTCCGACGTACACAGCGGCACGGTCACCCCCACCTCCCGCAACCGCCGCGCCAGATGGCCCAGATACTCCGCATCCGACCCGTACGACCCGTACTCGTTCTCCACCTGCACCAGCACCACCGGCCCACCCCGGTCGCACTGCCGCGCCACCACCTGCGGCAACAGCGCCTCCCACCAGCCGTCCACGGCCCGCAGGAACGCCCCGTCCCGGGTCCGCACCCGCCGCCCCAACGCCCCCGTCAACCACGACGGCAGCCCCCCGTTCTCCCACTCCGCGCAGATGTACGGCCCCGGCCGCACGATCGCCATCAGCCCCGCCGCCCCCACCGCGTCCAGGAACCGCCCCAACGCCCCGACGTCCCGCAGCTCACCCGGACGCGGCTCGTGCCAGTTCCACGGCACATACGTCTCCACGCAGTTCAGGCCCATCGCCCGCAGCATCGCCAGCCGGTGCCCCCACTGCGCCTCGTGCACCCGGAAGTAGTGCAGCGCCCCCGACAACAGCCGCACCGGCCGCCCGTCCGCCTCGAAGTCCCGCTCCCCAACGGCAAACCGCACGTCACGCCTCCCGGCTGGTCGTTCCCCCGCTCGTTCCCCGATCGCCCACACCCTCGCCCTCTGGCGGCCCACCGGTCCATGGACAAAGATCAAGGCTGTTTGGACGGTTCGCCCCGGACGGTGCGTCCCGAACCGTTCGACTCGGACCGGCGGTTCGGACTGCTCGGCGGTTCGACGCTTCGCGGGTGCGACGGAGCGGTGGCGCACGAGGACGGGAGGCCGGCCGGCATGTACCACACCTGGATGCGCTACTTCACCCCGAGCCCGGTCCACCATCGGCTCGGCCTGGTCTGCCTGGGCGTCGGCCTCCAACACGGCACCCTGCCGCCGGTCGGCCCGCGCACCCTCGACCACCACGTCGCCGTCGTCATCAGCGCCGGCCGCGGCTGGTGCACCACCCCCGACGGCCGCCGCCACACCGTCATCGCCCCCGCCCTGCTCTGGCTCCTGCCCGGCGTCCCCCACCACTACGGCGCCGACCCCGACACCGGCTGGGACGAACGCTTCGTCGACTTCACCGGCCCCGCCGCCGACACCTACACCGAACTCGGCTACATCGAGCCCCACCAGCCCCTCGTCCCGCTCGCCGACCCCGGGCCGGCCCGCGCCGCGATCGGCCGCATCGCCCGGGCCGCCCGCCGCGGCAACCCGCTCCTGGAGGTCGAGACCGCCGCCGCCGTCCACGAACTCCTCGTCGCGCTGCGCCGCGCCCGCGCCGACACCGACGCCGACGGCGAACCGGTCCTGGCGGCCCTCGCCCGCGACGCGTTCCTCCCGCTCTCGGTCGCCGAGCACGCCGCCCGGCACGGCATGACCCCCGCCGAACTCCGCACCGCGGTACGCCGCGGGGCGGGCTGCAGCCCCAAGGACTACCTCCTCGGCATCCGCCTCGGCCGCGCCAAGGAACTCCTCGTCGCCACCGAACTCCCCGTCGCCGCCGTCGCCCGCCGCGTCGGCTACGACGACCCCGCCTACTTCAGCCGCCTCTTCACCCGCCGCGTCGGCCTCGCCCCGGCCCGCTTCCGCGACCGCCAGGACCGCTGCGTACCCGGCGGATGGTCGACACAGGTACCGGACCCCGCGGACCCCCCGAGGGTGGACTAGGGCCGGTCGTCACATTCCCGTCGTCGCCCGAAGGGCGGCCTCGCGGCGTCTGGTGCGTGCTCTCGGCGTGCCGGGTGGAAGTCCTTGTACTGGACGTACTGGGGCTTTCGCCCGGTGCGGCGAGAGTGCGTGCCAGGCGTTGCGGGGCAGACGGGAATGTGACGACCGGCCCTAGGGCCGGCCCGGCGGACCATGGCCGGGTCCGCACCACACCCCGGCCCGCCCCGGCGGAATACCCCGCACCACCGGGACCACAACGTGGGAAGCTGCGACGCATGCCCGTATTGCAGCGCCCCGAAGCCGAGGCCCGTGCCCAGTTGCTCGACGTCCACCGGTACGAGATCGCCCTCGATCTCACGCACGGCGACGAGGAGTTCACCTCCCGCACCGTCATCCACTTCGCCGCCCGCGAACCGGGCGACACCTTCGTCGAGATCCGGCCCGCCGCGCTCCACGCCGCCACCCTCGACGGCCGCCCCCTGGACCCCGCCACCCTCGACGACAACCGCCTCCCCCTCACCGGCCTGACAGCCGGCCCCCACGAACTGCGCCTCGACGCCACCATGCGCTACTCCCGCACCGGCGAGGGCATGCACCGCTTCACCGACCCCGCCGACGGCGAGCACTACGTCTACACGCAGCTGTTCATGGACGACGTCCAACGCGTCTTCGGCGCCTTCGACCAGCCCGACCTCAAGGCCGCCTTCGAGCTGGCCGTCACCGCCCCACCGGCCTGGACCGTCCTCGCCAACGGCCGCACCGAACAACTCCCCGACGGCACCTGGCAGGCCGCCGCCACCCCCCGCATCAGCACCTACCTCGTCGCCGTCGCCGCCGGCCCCTGGCACTCCGTCCGCACCGAACACGCCGGCCTCCCCTTCGGCCTCCACTGCCGCCGCTCCCTCGCCCCCCACCTCGACGCCGACACCGAGGAACTCTTCGACCTCACCCGCCGCTGCTACGACCGCTACCACGAGATCTTCGAGGAGCCGTACCCCTTCGACTCCTACGACCAGGCATTCGTCCCCGAATTCAACGCCGGCGCCATGGAGAACCCCGGCCTGGTCACCTTCCGCGACGAATTCGTCTTCCGCTCCGCCGTCACCGACACCGAGCGGCAGACCCGCGGCATGGTCATCGCCCACGAGATGGCCCATATGTGGTTCGGCGACCTCGTCACCCTCCAGTGGTGGGACGACATCTGGCTGAACGAGTCCTTCGCCGAATACATGGGCTACCAGGTCCTGTCCGAGGCCACCCGCTACACCGACACCTGGACCGACTTCGCCATCGCCCGCAAGGGCTGGGGCTACGACGCCGACCAGCGCCCCTCCACCCACCCCGTCGCCCCCAGTCCCGAAGACGTCCCGGACACCGCCTCCGCACTCCTCAACTTCGACGGCATCTCCTACGCCAAGGGCGCCTCCGCCCTGCGCCAACTCGTCGCCTGGATGGGGGAGAAGGACTTCCTCGCCGGCATCAACGACCACTTCGCCCGGCACCGCTTCGGCAACGCCACCCTCGCCGACTTCATCGACTCCCTGGCCCGCGCCACCGACCGCGACGTCCACGCCTGGGCCGAACGCTGGCTGCGCACCACCGGCGTCGACACCCTCACCCCGACCGTCGCCGAGGACCACGACACCTGGCACCTCGACATCGCCCACACCGGCAGCCGCCCGCACCGCATCACCGTCGGCGCCTACGCCCCCGACCCGGACCACCCCGACCGGCTGAGCCTGCGCGACCGCTTCGACGTGGACGTCCCGGCGGACGGCCACCCCACCCGGCACACCTTCCCCCAGGCCGCCCCCGCCCTCGTCGTCCTCAACGACGGCGACCTCACCTACGCCAAGGTCCGCTTCGACGCCGCCTCCTGGGAGACCGCCGCCCGCGCACTGTCCGGGCTGCCCGACCCGCTGACCCGCGCGGTCGTCTGGAACGCCGCCCGCGACCTGGTCCGCGACGGCGAACTCACGCCCACCGCCTACCTGGACGCGGCCCGCGACCACCTCCCGCAGGAGACCGACCTCGCCATCGTCCAGGGCGTCCTGGCCTTCGCCCGCACCCAGATCGCCGACCGCTACCTCCCCCCGGAGGCCCGCCGCGATGCCCTGACCACCCTCACCGCCCTCAGCCGCGACATCCTGCGCCGCACCGAAGGCCCCGGCCACGGCCCCGAAGCCGGACTCCGGCTGACCGCCGTCCGCGCCGCCATCGACAGCGCCACCGGCCCCGAGGGCATCCAGGACTGGCTCGACGCCGGCAGCGTCTCCGGCGGCCCCGCCCTCGACCACGAACTGCGCTGGCGCATCCTCGCCCGGCTCGCCACACTCGGCGCCGCACCCCTCACCGCACTCCGCGACGCCATCGACGCCGAACTCGCCCGCGACCCGAGCGCCACCGGCCAAGAGGGCGCCGCCCGCTGCCGCGCCGCGCTCCCCGACCCGGCCGCCAAACAGGCCGCATGGGACGCCCTGTTCACCGCCGACGCGCAGTCCGAACTCTCCAACTACCTCTTCACCGCCACCGCCACCGGCTTCTGGGCCCCCGAACAGCAGGACCTGCTCCGCCCCTACGCCGCCCGCTACTTCGCCGAGGTCCCCGCCCTCGCCGCCCGCCGCGGAGCCGCCCTCGCCAAGGCCGCCGGCCGATACGCCTTCCCCGCCGTCCTCGTCGAGGAGGACACCCTCCGCCGCGGCGAGAACTGCCTGGCCGAAGGCGACCCGACGCCGGCCCTGCGACGCTCCCTCGACGACCAACTCGACGATCTGCGCCGGGCGTTGCGGGTGCGGACGGCCGCCGTGCGGTAGCGCGCCGGACGCAGCGCACGCGGGTGCCGTCGGGCGGAGGGAGACCGCCGGACGGCACCCGCGCCGCGTCCACGTCACCTTCCCGGCACCTGCTCTTCGACGGGACGCAAGACCGCAGGCAACCGAACACCTGCGGGACATCCATCCCACGAACGGGTGATCCCGGCGCAACGGGTGGATACCCGCCGTACCGGGCCAGTAACTTAGGGCGGCCTAAGACCCGGTGCCCCGTGCATCCAACTCCCGTTGAAGAAGAGCCCCTTGATGCCAGTCGCCCCTGCCGGCACCGCCCTCGCAGGCGGCACCGACGGCCCCCGCGCGCTCCGTCCGCTCCTTGACATCGTCCTCGACGCCCTCACCACCGGCGCCCAGGACCGTTCCGGCCCGCTCCCGCCCGGCGGCCCCTACGCCGTCGCCCGCACCGTACGCGACGCCTGCCTGCCCGTCCTCCCCGAGCAGGGCGCCGGCCCGCACACCGCCCTGCGCACCCTCGTCCACACCCTCGCCGCCGGTGCCGCCGACCCCGCGGACCCGCACTGCGCCGCCCACCTGCACTGCCCGCCGCTGGCCCTGGCCACCGCCGCCGACCTCGCCGCCGGCGCCCTCAACCCCTCGATGGACTCCTGGGACCAGGCCCCCGCCGCCTCCGAACTCGAACTCCTCACCACCCGCGCCCTCGCCGGCCTCGTCTACCCCGCGGCCACCGCACCCGACGCCCTGGTCACCACCGGCGGCACCGAATCCAACCAACTCGCCGTCCTCCTGGCCCGCGAGACAGCTTGTGCGGACACCCGCCCCCCGGACGCCACCGGCCCGCTCCGGATCGTCTGCGGCGCCAACGCCCACCACAGCATCCACCGCGCCGCCTGGCTCCTCGGCCTCCCCGAACCCCTCACCCTCCCCACCCCCGACGGCACCCTCGACCCCGCCACCGTCCACACCTGCCTCGCCGAACTCACCGGACGCACCGGCAGCACCGGAAGCGCCGGCAGGCTCTTGCTCGTCGCCACCGCCGGCACCACCGACGCCGGCGCCATCGACCCCCTCCCGGCCCTCGCCGACCTCGCCGACCAGCACGGCGCCCGCTTCCACATCGACGCCTCCTACGGCGGCCCGCTCCTCTTCAGCGACATCCACCAGCACGCCCTGGCCGGCCTCGCCCGCGCCCACACCGTCACCCTCGACCTGCACAAACTCGGCTGGCAACCGGTCGCCGCCGGCCTCCTCGCCGTCCCCGCCCCGGCCACCCTCACCCCGCTCGCCCACCAAGCCGACTACCTCAACGCCGACGACGACACCGAAGCCGGGCTCCCCGACCTCCTCGGCCGCTCCCTGCGCACCACCCGCCGTCCCGACATCCTCAAGATCGCCGTCACCCTCAAGGCCCTGGGGCGACAGGGCCTCGGCGACCTCGTCGACCGCACCCTGGCCGCCGTCCAGACCTTCGCCGACCTCATCGACGCCCACCCCCGCTACGAACTCCACTCCCGCCCCACCCTCACCACCCTCCTCTTCCGCCCCATCGGCGCCGACGACACCACCCTCGCCGCCATCCGCCGCTCCCTCCTCACCGAAGGCCACGCCGTCCTCGGCCGCGCCACCACCCCCACCGGCCTCTGGCTCAAAGCCACCCTCCTCAACCCCCACACCCAACCCGGAGACCTCACCAACCTCCTCAAACTCGTGGAAGGCCACACCCCGCGATGAACACCCCACCGCACAGCGAGCCCGGCACCGCCACCGACACCCCCGGCCCCGACGACCCCCTCGACCTCGCCGGCATCGGCATCGGCCCCTTCAACCTCTCCCTCGCCGCCCTCGCCCACCCCCTCACCCACCTGCGCACCGCCTTCTACGACCAGCACCCCGCCTTCCACTGGCACCCCGGCCTCCTCATCGACGGCGCCACCCTCCAAGTCCCCTTCCTCGCCGACCTCGTCACCCTCGCCGACCCCGCCAGCCCCTGGACCTTCCTCAACTACCTCAAAACCCACGAACGCCTCTTCCCCTTCTACTTCGCCGAGCGCTTCCACATCCACCGCGCCGAATACGACGCCTACTGCCGCTGGGTCAGCGAAAACCTCCCCTCCCTCCACTTCGGCCACCAGATCGACGCCGTCCGCTGGAACCACGAACGCAGCCTCTTCGAAGTCGACTTCACCCAGCTCGACGCCGACGGCGAAGCCGAAGCCCTCGGCCGCACCTACGCCCGCAACCTCGTCCTCGGCATCGGCACCGCCCCCCACATCCCCATCCCCCTACGCCCCCTCGCCGAGGCCCCCACCGTCCCCGTCATCCACGCCGCCGACTACCTCGACCACCGCGACCGCCTCCTCGCCGCCGACCACCTCACCGTCATCGGCGCCGGCCAATCAGGCGCGGAAGTCTTCCTCGACCAACTCCGCGCCCGCCCCGCCGGCCGCGAGAACCTCCACTGGCTCGCCCGCACCCCGGCCTTCGCGCCCATGGAATACAGCAAACTCGGCCTGGAACACTTCACCCCCGACTACACCCGCTACTTCCACGCCCTCCCCGAACGCGTCCGCGACGAGCTCCTCCCCGCCCAATGGCAGCTCTACAAGGGCATCGACCACGACACCCTCGCCGCCCTCCACGACGAGCTCTACCGCCGCACCCTCGACGGCGGCTGGCCCAGCGCCGTCCTCACCCCCGGCGTCCAGGTGCGCACCGCCGGCCGGGTCGGCACCACCAAGGTCGAACTCCACCTCGAACACGCCCAACAGGGCAGCCGCTCCCGCCTCACCACCGACGCCGTCGTCCTCGCCACCGGCTACCGCGAACGCCGCCTCGACACCCTGCTCGCCGCCCTCGACCCCTACCTCCGCCGCGACGCCTCCGAACGCCCCCGCATCGACGAACACCACCGCCTCGTCCTGGACCCCGCCATCACCGGCTCCCTCTACGTCCAGAACGCCGAACGCCACACCCACGGCGTCGGCACCCCCGACCTCGGCCTCGCCGCCTGGCGCAGCGCCACCATCCTCAACTCCCTCACCGGCAGCCCCGCCTACCCCCTCCCCAACCGCACCGCCTTCACCACCTTCGGCCTCAGCCACCCCCCGACCCGCCGCACCGGCACCGTCCCCCGCCAAGGCTCCACGCTCGTCCCGCGCCACTGAACGCCACCGCCCCTCCCACCCCGCCCGAACCCGGACCGGGGGAGAGGGGCGGCCCGCCGACGCGGCGGCGGCACGTCCCGAGGGGCCCTAGAACACCGGCACCCCGTCCCGCGTCAACTTCCAGTCCACCGAAGCGAACACCGCCGGATCGATCACCCCGCTCGCCTCCACCCACGCGATGATCAGATTCCGGATCTCCTCCGACGTCGACCACACCTGCTCCGCCGACGCCACATGCGGAAAACCACCACCGCCACTCGCCCGGTAGTTGTTCACCGCCAGCACGAACCGCGCCGCATCCGTCAACGGCTTCCCCTCGAACGTCAGCTTCCCGATCCGCTGACCCGCCGGCTTCGCAATATCGATCTCGTACGAGACCCCGCTCACCACGTCATAGTTGTAATCCGGCGTACCGTCCGCATTGGTGACCCGCGCCGGATCCACCGGACCACCCGGCGCCGTCTGCACGTAATACCGCGCCGAGAACTCCAGGTACTCCCGCAGCTGCTTACCCGTCAACACCCGTGCCTCCAACGTGTTGTCGAACGGATACAGCGCCGCCATCGACCGGATCGACACATCCCCCGCCGGCACCTTCGCCGTCCGCGAGAAACACGACGCCTGCGACAACACCGGCAACGCCGCGTGCGCCGACCCGGCAAGCGCCTTACGCACCGCCTCCGCCTGCACGAACGCGATGAAATCCAGAATCGCGGTGTCCTTCACCGGCGCCTCGGCCGCCGACATCTCCGCCTTCGACTTCCCGATCACCCGGTTCACATACGTCACGACCTTGGCGTGCGCCGCCCGCAGCATGTCCGTGATCTGCGGATCCTCCGCCACCGCATTCGAATTGAGCACCTTCGAGCCCACCGACGCCACCGCCCAACGACCCCGACGCCACTCCACCTCCACGTCGAAACACGTCAGCCGCTGCCCCCACTTCAGCGGCTCCGACAGCACCACCTCCCGGCCCGTCGCCTTGTTCACCACCCGCCGCTCCGGGATCTCCACATGCGCATGCCCCACCAGGATCGCGTCGATCCCCGGCACCTTCTCCGCCACCAACGCCGCCGCGTTCTCCACGTACGGCAACTGATCCCCGTACGACGACGTGCCGCTGGCCCCCGAATGCGCCGCCACGATCACCACGTCGGCACCCATCGACCGCAGCTTCGGCACCCATTTCGCGGCCTGTTCCTCCAGCCCAGGGAACGCCAACTTCCCCTGCACGTTCGCCTTGTCCCAGATCGCGATCCCCGGATTCGTCAGCCCCAGCACCGCCACCCGCACATCCCGCCCGCGCGGGGTCCGCAACCGCTTGATCACATACGGTCGGAACGCCGGCCGCAGCGTCTTCGCATCCACCGCGTTCGCACCCAGCAGCGGAAAACGGCAGCTCTCCTCGAACTTCCGCAGCACCGGAATCCCGTAATTGAATTCGTGATTCCCCAGCGCCGCCGCGTCATAGCCGATCGCATTCATCGCCCGCGCCATCGGATGCACCGGACCGTGCGGACCCGTGATCGGATCGACCTTCGCGTAGTAATACGCCAGCTGCGTCCCCTGAATGGTGTCACCCGCATCGATCAGCAGGGTGTTCTTCCGCCCCTTCTCCCGGCGGACGTCATGCACCAGCGTGGAAATCTTCGCCAGCCCCACATCATTGTGGTCCTTGTCGTCGAACTCGGCGTCGGTGGCGTAATCCCAGTTGAAGACGTTCCCGTGCAGATCCGTCGTCCCCATGACCGTGAACGCATAACGGTCCCGCCCCCGGCCCGTGCCACCCCCACCGCGCGTCGGGGCGGCCGGCGCCGCGGCCGCGGTCGGCGCGCCCGCCCCCGTGAGCACCACCCCCGCCCCCGCCACCACGGAACCACCCAGGAACTTCCTCCGGTCGAACGTCATCCCAACTCCCGCAAAGAAGACGGCACATGCCCTGCACCGCACGACGGACCCGGACGTCCGGCCCGGGGCAACGCGCGTAGATTCTGGCGCAGCCACCCCCCGAGCAACACCCCCCACAGGTTGCGATCCGATGACCAACCGCACCCCGCCCCCCTGTGCAACCCTGCAACTCCAGGCCCCCACACCCACCACCAGAAGGGCACCCGCCACCCATGACCGACCCCACCGCCGCCCTCCCCTACGGCACCCCCGACGCCCCCCGCCTCGCCGTCCGCGGCGAAGCCCGCCTCGAAATCGACCCCGAAATCGCCCGCATCACCATCACCGTCAGCGCCCGCGGCACCGACCGCACAACCGCCCTCACCGACCTCACCCGCCGCAACGAACACGCCCTCACCCTCGTCAAGAGCTACGGCGACGCCGTCGAAAAACTGGAGACCAGCAGCTTCACCCTCACCCCGCAACTCGCCGACAAGGGCCGCCACGAACGCGTCCGCGCCTACCACGGTCGCGTCACCCTCACCGCCACCCTCAACGACTTCACCGCCCTCGGCGAACTCACCACCCGCCTCGCCGACCTCGAACTCACCCGCGTCGACGGCCCCTGGTGGGCCCTCCGCCCCGACTCGCCCGCCCACCGCAGCGCCCGCACCCAAGCCGTCCACGAAGCCGTCCAACGCGCCCGTGAATACGCCGAAGCCCTCGGCGCCCACCTCGACGCCGTCCTCGAAATCGCCGACCTCGGCGCCGAAGGCCCACCCCAGCAACAGGGCTACGGTTTCGCGGCCCCCGGAGCCGCCCGCGGCGCCGGACTCGAATCCGCCCCCGCCCTCGACCTCGAACCCCGTCGCCAGACCGTCTACGCCAGCGTCAACGCACGCTTCACCATGACCCGTCCCGCACTGTGAGACCGCGCCGCGCGAAGCCGTAATTCTGCTCATCGGAGCGGCTTCGCGCCCATTCCATTACTTGTCAACAGCCTTTCACCTAGCGGTCGTTGAGCAGTCATGTCTCCACAGCTCCCTACCGCCGGGTAAGTCATAGGGTCGAAACATGCGCCGAGCAAAGATCGTCTGCACACTGGGACCCGCCACCGACTCGTACGAGCAGATCAAAGCCCTCGTCGACGCCGGAATGGACATCGCCCGCTTCAATCTCAGCCACGGCACCTACGCCGATCACGAAGCGCGGTTCGACCGGGTCCGCAAAGCGTCCGAAGAATCCCACCGCAGCGTCGGAATCCTCGCCGACCTTCAAGGCCCGAAGATCCGCCTCGGTCGATTCCGCGAAGGACCCGTACTCCTTGAACGCGACGACACCTTCACCATCACCGTCGAGGACGGCATCGAGGGCGACCGACACCTCTGCGGCACCACCTACCCCGGCCTCGCCGGCGACGTCACCCCCGGCGAACGCATCCTCGTCGACGACGGCAAGGTCACCCTCGAAGTGACCGCCATCGAAGGGCCTCGCGTCCACACCAAGGTCATCGAAGGCGGCATGGTCTCCGACCACAAGGGCCTCAACCTCCCCGGCGTCGCCGTCTCCGTCCCCGCCCTCTCCGCGAAGGACCGGGACGACCTCCGCTGGGCCCTGCGCTACGGCGCCGACATCATCGCCCTCTCCTTCGTCCGCAGCGGCCGCGACATCCAGGACGTCCACCGCATCATGCGCGAGGAGAGCCGCTACCTGCCCGTCATCGCCAAGGTCGAAAAGCCCCAGGCCGTCGACAACATCGACGACATCGTCGCCGCCTTCGACGGCATCATGGTCGCCCGCGGCGACCTCGGCGTCGAAATGCCCCTGGAGACCGTCCCGATCGTCCAGAAGCGCGCCGTCAAACTCGCCAAGCGCAACGCCAAGCCGGTCATCGTCGCCACCCAGATGCTCGACTCGATGATCGACAACTCCCGCCCGACCCGCGCCGAAGCCTCCGACGTCGCCAACGCCATCATCGACGGCACCGACGCCGTGATGCTCTCCGGCGAGACCAGCGTCGGCAAGTACCCCACCGAGACGGTCCGCACCATGAGCCGCATCGTCGAAGCCGCCGAGGAAGACATCCTCGCCAAGGGACTGCCGCCGCTGACCGAACGCAGCAAGCCCCGCACCCAGGGCGGCGCCGTCGCCCGCGCCGCCGCCGAAATGGGCGACTTCCTCGGCGCGAAGTTCCTCGTCGCCTTCACTCAGTCCGGCGACACCGTCCGTCGCCTCTCCCGCTACCGCTCACCCATCCCCCTCCTCGCCTTCACCCCCGACCCCGCGACCCGCTCCCAGCTCAACCTCACCTGGGGCGTGGAGACCTTCCTCGGCCCGACCGTCAACTCCACCGACGAGATGGTCGCCCAGGTCGACGAGCAACTGCTGAAGATCGGCCGCTGCCGCAAGGGCGACGTCGTCATCATCACCGCCGGCTCCCCGCCCGGGGTCCCCGGCTCCACCAACCTCGTCCGCGTCCACCACATCGGCGAGGACGACATCCAGAACTAGCTCCACCCGCACCCGAACCCGCTGGGCCGAGGAACTGACTGCCGTCCCTGTCAGTACTTCGGCCCGATGTGTTGGTCCATGAGAGCAACAGAGTCACGCTTGGCGACGGAGACGCTCTTCGCCGCCCGGGACTGACGGGTGTGCTTCCAGGCGACTTCGACCCTGTCCAGCGCGTCGGTGTAGAGCCGCAATATGTCGGCGGACGTGTTGGTGAAGAAGTACCTCGGGTACTCGTATCGCTTGCGCTCGCCGCCGACCGTCCGCGTCGTCCAGTTGGTGATCCGGCACCCGTCGGAGTGGACGAGCCCCCGGATGAACTGCCAGGGATGGTCGTCAACGATCCCTTGCTGCCACCCTTCGAGGGCGATCGGCCGCTCGTGCTTCTTGCCGGGGCCGTGCTGGGGGAACATGCACCATAAGTGCTTGGAGTAGACCTTCACGTTGTGGCAGCCCTTCTTGCTCACCCGGCATACCGAGTTGTCGGGGAAGACCGCCTGCATCGCGGTCTCGCAGTCGTCCATGAGCCCGGGCCAGTTGTCGTCGCACGTGATCATGAGACTCGGCACGCGGTGCCCCGAGTACTGGATGATGTGGCCGTCGCCGAGGTAGAGCGCCAGGAGGTAGGAGTAGGCCGCTTCGTCGAGCCTGCAGCCGTCGCAGCGAGGGCACCGGGGGTCATGGCGCCCCGGACACTCTCCGTGTTTGGCGCGATCCATATGTCGCCAATAGCCGATGGTGCCGAGAGGGACGCCCAGGGCGCGGGCGACGTCTGCGTTCTTCGCCCCCGCGCGGAGTCGGGCGACTGCCTGCTGGTGTACGTTCGTACCGTGAAATCGCATACCGTCACTGTGCGTGACGGAGCGTGCGGAAGGAATGATTCAGAGGGAATTTCACGAGAAGGTGAAATTCCGCTTGATGTGTGGGTGCCGGGTGCGGGATTCGAACCCGCAAGCCCTTTCGGGCAGATGTGTTTGAGACATCCGTGTATGCCATTCCACCAACCCGGCCGGCGGCACGAGACACCATACCGTGTGAGTAACGATGACCGCCTCTAGGTAGGCTGCAATAGCACCACCTGCCTGGAACGAGGAGTCCCCTTGAGTGCTGCCGAGCCCCAGCAGCCCGTCGCCGATGGCGACCAGTCGCACGTCCCGCCGCTGACCACGCGCGTCGTGATCGCCGAGGACGAGGCGCTCATCCGTCTCGACCTCAAGGAGATGCTGGAGGAGGAGGGCTACTCCGTTGTCGGCGAGGCCGGGGACGGCCAGAAAGCCGTGGAGCTGGCCCGGGAGCACCGCCCCGATCTGGTGATCCTGGACGTGAAGATGCCGATCCTGGACGGCATCTCGGCCGCCGAGAAGATCGCCGAGGAGAGCATCGCGCCGGTCTTGATGCTGACCGCGTTCTCGCAGCGCGAGCTGGTGGAGCGGGCCCGGGACGCGGGCGCCATGGCGTACCTCGTGAAGCCGTTCTCGAAGAGCGATGTCGTGCCGGCGATCGAGATGGCGGTAAGTCGGTTCACCGAGCTGCGGGCGCTGGAGAAGGAGGTCGTCGACCTCACCCAGCGGCTGGAGACGCGGAAGTTGGTGGACCGGGCGAAGAGCATTCTGCAGACGGAGTACGGGCTGTCGGAGCCGGCCGCGTTCCGGTGGATCCAGAAGACGTCGATGGACCGTCGGCTGTCGATGCACCAGGTGGCCGAGGCGGTCATCGAGGACGCGACGGAGCGTCAGCAGCAGAAGGGTCAGGCCAAGGAGCAGTCGAAGGAGCAGGGCAAGGACCAGTAGGTCCGGGGCCGGCGGGGTCGAGAGGCCCGGGCCGGTTCGTCGAGCGCCGGTGGTGCCCGTGTGGGGCGCCGCCGGCGCTTTGGTGTGTGCGGAGCGGCGCCGGCCGGGGGTGCGCGGGGGGTCAGTCCTCGCCGAGGTAGGTCTTGCGGACGGAGGTGTCGTGGAGGAGGTGCGCGCCGGTGCCGGAGAGGGCGATGCGGCCGGTTTCCATGACGTGGCCCTCGTCGGCGAGGGAGAGCGCGGCGTAGGCGTTCTGTTCGACGAGGAGGATGGTGGTGCCCTGGTCGCGGAGGGCGCGGATGGTGTCCGTGATGGTGCGCATCATGATCGGTGAGAGGCCCATGGAGGGTTCGTCGAGCATGAGGAGTTTGGGGCGGGACATCAGGGCGCGGCCCATGGCGAGCATTTGTTGTTCGCCGCCGGAGAGGGTCCCGGAGGGTTGGCGGCGGCGTTCGCCGAGGACCGGGAAGAGGTCGTAGACGCGTTGGATGTCGGCGGTGATGGCGGCGGCGTCCTTGCGGAGGAAGGCGCCGAGTTGGAGGTTCTCGGTGATGGTGAGGCGGGGGAAGAGGCGTCGGCCTTCGGGGGAGTGTGCCAGGCCGCGTTGGACGATCTTGTGGGCGGGGACGCCGTTGAGGGGGTGTCCGTCGAAGGTGATCTTTCCGGCGCGGGGGGTGAGGAGCCCGGAGAGGGTGCGCAGGGTGGTGGTCTTCCCGGCGCCGTTGGTGCCGATGAGGGTGACGACCTGGCCGGCCCGGACGGTGAAGGAGATGCCTTTGACGGCTTCGATCTTGCCGTAGGCGATGTGGAGGTCCTCGACTTCGAGCAGCGGGGTCATGGGGTGTCTCCGGTGGGGTCTCCGGTGGTGTCGGGGGTGGGGGCGGTGTCGTCGGTGGTGCCGAGGTAGGCGGCGATGACGCGTTCGTCGGCCTGGACGGCGTGGGGGGTGCCTTCGGTGAGTTTGCGGCCCTGGACGAGGACGGCGACGCGGTCGCAGAGGCCGAAGACGAAGCGCATGTCGTGCTCGATGACGAGGACGGCGGTGCCGTGGTCGCGGATGGCGTGGACGAGGTCCTGGGTGGCGCGGGTTTCCTGGGGGTTCATGCCGGCGGTGGGTTCGTCGAGGAGGAGAAGTCCGGGTTCGCTGGCGAGGGCGCGGGCGATTTCGAGCTTGCGTTGTTCGCCGTACGGGAGGTTGCGGGCGAGGTGGTCGCGTTTGGCGGCGAGTCCGGTGAAGTCGAGGAGTTCCGTGGCGCGTTGGGTGCTGTGGCGTTCGGCGCGGGTGAAGGCGGGGGTGCGGAGGAGGGCGGACCAGAGTCCTTCTTTGGTGCGGGTGTGGCGTCCTACGAGGACGTTTTCGAGGACGGTCATGTTGGCGAAGAGGCGGATGTTCTGGAAGGTGCGGGCGATGCCGGCTCGGGTGACGAGGTGGGGTTTGGGGGAGAGGCGGGTGCCTCGGTAGGTGACGGTGCCTTGGGTGGGGGTGTAGAGGCCGGTGAGGCAGTTGAAGAAGGTGGTTTTTCCGGCGCCGTTGGGGCCGATGAGGCCGACGATCTCGCCGGTGCGGACGGTGAGGTCGACGCGGTGGACGGCGGTGAGGCCGCCGAAGCGCATGGTGACGTCGGTGGCTTCGAGGAGGGGGCCGGTCGCGGGCGCCGGGGTGCGGGTGGCGGGTGTGGGTGTGGGTGTGGTCATGGGGGTCACGCCTTTGCCTGGGGGGCGCCGAGGGTGCCGGTGGGGTCGGTGAGGCTCCCCCGGGCTCCGGCCGGGGGGACTCCCATGCCGGGGGTGGTGTCGGGTCGGTCCGGGTCGTGGAATTCGAGTTGTTTGCGGCGGTCGGGGACGAGTCCTTCGGGGCGGAGGCGCATGAGGAGGACGAGGGCGATGCCGAAGAGGAGGAGTTGGTAGTCCTGGAGGAAGTCGAGTTTGGCGGGGATGAGGAAGAGGAGGGCGGCGCCGACGAGGGGTCCGCTGAGGGTGCCCATGCCGCCGAGGATGACGGCGGCGAGGAGGAAGGCGGAGTTGGGGGGTTGGGGGCCGGCGAATTGGAATTGTTCGGGGGTGGCGGTGGTTACTACGTGTGCATGGACGGTTCCGGCGAGTCCGGCGAGGGTGGCGCCGAGGGCGAAGGCGAGGAGTCGGAGGCGGAAGCTGTTGATGCCCATGGCGACAGCCGCGGTTTCGTCCTCGCGGATGGCGATCCAGGCGCGGCCGATGCGGGAGGCGGCGGCGCGTCGGAAGACGAGGACGACGAGGGCGGTGACGAGGATCATCAGCAGGTAGTAGTTGCCGTAGGTGGCGAGGGGGAGGCCGAGGATGCGGTGGGGTTCGCCGAAGTTGAAGCCGAGGATCTCCAGGTTGGGGATGTTGGGGATGCCCATGGCGCCGTTGGTGATGTCGGGGCCGGTGGTGCCGTTGAGGTTGAGCATGGCGATGCGGAAGATCTCGCCGAATCCGAGGGTGACGATGGCGAGGTAGTCGCCGCGGAGGCGGAGGGTGGGTGCGCCGATGAGGACGCCGAAGACGAGGGAGGCCGCGGCGCCGGTGAGGAGGGCTGCCCAGAAGGGGAAGTGGAGGCCGAGGGCGGATTCGGGGGAGCCGGAGACGAGGGCGGCGGCGTAGGCGCCGACGCCGAGGAAGGCGACGTAGCCGAGGTCGAGGAGTCCGGCGAGGCCGACGACGACGTTGAGGCCCAGGGCGACGGTGGCGAAGATCAGGATGTTGGCGCCGATGAGGGTGTATTGGTCGGTGTCCTGGGTGAAGGGGAAGGCCGCGGCGGCGAGGAAGGCGGTGCCGAGGGCGGTGCCGCGGTGCCGGTGGGTGAGGGCGGTGAGCCGGGCGAGGAGTCCGGCGCGGTGGAGGGCGGGGACGGCGAGGGCGACGAGGACGAGGTAGCCGATGAAGGGGGCGCCGTCGTCGGTGTCGATGCCGTAGGTGAAGGCGAGCAGGGCGGTGGCGGTGGCGGCGGCGATGGCCAGGTGCTCGGCCCAGGTGGGGAGGGGGCGGGCGGGGGGCCGTAGGGGGCTGGCGGTGAGGGCCGCGGTCAGGCGTTGTCGGGGGTTGGTGGGGGGTGGGTCGGTGGGCTGGTCGGGGGGGAGGGCGAGGGCGCCGAGGAGGGTGATCAGGGCGGTGGCGCCGGCGAGGTAGCCGCCGGGTTCGAGGTTGACCAGGCCGCCGAGGTGGATGGCGATGGCGGTGAGGGTGAAGGCGGTGGCGGCGAAGGTGCCGAGGGCGGCGAGGAGGGCGGGGGTGGTGCGGCCGGCGGGGGTGAGCCAGCGGAGTCCGGGGAGGCCGTGTGCGGAGGCGGTGAACAGGAGGGTGAGGAGGGCGCCGGTGAGGGTGACGAGTTGGAGGCCGGCGGGGGAGCCGTAGTAGGTGAGGTCGCCGGGGAAGTCGCTGGTCCAGGTCCAGGCGAGGCCGGTGGTGGCGGCGGTGGCGAGGGCGCCGGCCGCGGTGGTGAGGCGGGCGGTGCGGGCGGGGAGGGGGAGGAGGCCCGTGGGGGTGGCGGGGGGTGTGGTGGTCATCGGTATCACGCCCGATCCGCGACGCGTTCGCCCAGGAGGCCCTGGGGGCGCAGGAGGAGTACGAGGATGAGGAGGACGAAGGCCCAGACGTCTTTCCAGGCGCCGCCGCCGAATTGCTCCATGCCGGGGAGGTGTTCGACGTAGGCGGTGGCGAGGGCTTCGGCGATGCCGAGGACGATGCCGCCGAGCATGGCGCCGTAGATGTTGCCGATGCCGCCGAGGACGGCCGCGGTGAAGGCTTTGAGGCCCATGATGAAGCCCATGCGGAACTGGACCTCGCCGGTGCGCAGGCCGTAGGCGACGGCGGCGACGCCGGCGAAGGCGGCGCCGAGGGCGAAGGCGAGGACGATGATGCGGTCGGTGTTGATGCCCATGAGGCGGGCGGTGTCGGGGTCTTGGGCGGTGGCCTGCATGGCGCGGCCGGTGCGGGTGCGGGCGACGTAGAGGCCGAGGGCGGTCATGCACAGGGGGGCGGCGATGAGGACGAAGAGGTCGCCGCGCTGGACGGTGGCGCCGAGGATGTTGAGGGCGTGGCCTTTGAACTGCGGGAAGACGCGGGCTTGTTTGCCGTCGGGGTACCACTTCCAGATGGCTTGTTGGAGGGCGATGGACAGGCCGATGGCGGTGATGAGGGGGGCGAGGCGGGGGGCGCCGCGGAGCGGGCGGTAGGCGAAGCGTTCCGCGGCGATGGCGACGAGGACGGACACCGTGACGCCGCCGAGGAGCATGGCGGGCAGGGCGACGGCGAGGGCGGTGCCGGTGGGGAGGGCGAGGTAGACGGTGAGGGCGCCGAATCCGCCGACCATGAAGATCTCGCCGTGGGCGAAGTTGATGAGCTGGACGATGCCGTAGACCATCGTGTACCCGATCGCGATGAGGCCGTACATCGCGCCGAGGATGAGTCCGTTGGCCAGCTGTTGCGGCAGTTCGGTCACCGCAGGGCCTCCGTGGGTGGGAAGGTATGCGTTTCCGTGGTGCCGGGGGCCGCGCCGGGGCGGGGGGTGGGGCCGGGCGCGGCCCGGTGCGTCGGTGGGGCCGGTGCGGCCGGTCAGCTCTTGTCGAACTTCTTGAATTCCGCGCTGAAGCGGGAGACCCAGGCGTTCTTTTCGACCTGGTAGGCGGTGATCATGGTGTTGGTGGTGTCGCCGTATTTGTCGAAGGCGATGTGGCCGGTGACGCCGTCGAAGGTGACGGTGTTCATGGCGGTGGTGACTTTTGTGCGGGCGTCGTCGGGGAGTTTTCCGTTGTTGGCGGTGACGACTTTCTTGACGGCCTGGATGAGGGCCCAGGTGGCGTCGTAGGTGGAGCCGCCGTATGCCTCGTGAGGTTCTTTGAATCCGGCGGCCTGGTAGGCGGCGATGAACTTCTTGGCGGAGGCGAGTTGTTCGACGGGCTTGCCGACCGAGGAGGCGTAGTCGCCCTGGGCCTTCTTGTTGAGTTTGATGTAGTCGGCGCTGTACATGCCGTCGCCGCCCATGAGTGGGGCGGTGACGCCGCCGTCCTTGAGTTGTTGGCTGAGCGGGCCGGCGGCGGGGTATTCGCCGCCGTAGAAGACCATGTCGGGGGTGGCGGCCTTGACCTTGGAGACGATGGCCTTGAAGTCGCGGTCGTCGGGGCTGATGTGTTCGGTGCCGACGACGGTGCCGCCGAGTTTGGCGAGCTGGTCCTTGAAGGAGGAGGCCAGGCCGGTGCCGTAGGTCTTCTGGTCGTCGATGACGTAAGCCTTCTTGGCCTTCATCTTTTCCCAGGCGTACTGGCCGTCGAAGGCGCCCTGTACTTCGTCGGTGGTGGCGGTGCGGAAATAGGTGGGGAATTGGCGGGCGCGTCTGTTCTGTTTCCAGTCTTTGCCCTGGGTGAGGTCGGGGGTGGTGTTGGCGGGGGATATCAGGGTGACGCCGTTTTGCTGGGAGACCTGTTGCATGGACTGGGCGACGCCGGAGTTGAGCGGGCCGACGATGCCGAGGACGCTTTTGTCGCCGGCGAGTTTGGTGGCGTTCTGTTGGCCGACGTTGGGGAGTGCCTTGTCGTCGAGGGGTTCGAGCTTGAAGGTGACGTTCGTGACCTCGCCGGTTTTGTTGGCGGTGTCGACGGCGAGTTGGGCGGAGTTGCGGATGCCCAGGCCCAGGGCGGAGAGTTCGCCGGTGGTCGGGGCGTCGAGTCCGATGACGACGGTGGTTTTCCCGCCGTCGGAGTTGTTGTTGTCGCCGCGGGATCCGCAGGCGGTGAGAGTGAGGGCGCCGGTGGTGAGTGCGGTGGTGATGAGGAGCAAGGAACGGTGACGCACGATCAGTCCTTTCCTTGGCCACGGCCACGGCTGACGCCTGGCCGGTTTGCGCACCGGGCCGTACGGGGCGGTACAGGGCCGTGCTCGTGCGCGCCCGGCGGCGCAGTGACTGGCGGTGAACTCTAGGGCGCCCTTCGGCTGGCCGGAACTGACCCTGTCGAGCTTGTGACGCTCTTGTTATGACCTTCTATGAGCGTTTTGCCGTCACGCTCCTTACCGGGAGACGGACGTGGAGCGGAGGGTGAACTCGCACTTCTGGCTCCGAGTTGGTGGGGCGGCACCGCTGTGACACCCGGCGATCGGAGGCGGTAGCCGGGAGGAGGGTCTTCGGCCGGCCGGCCACACGGCGTGCGCGTTACGCAGCGTTACGGGAAGGCGAACGGCCCCGCCCCGGGGTCCGGGTGCGGGGCCGTGGCGGCCGGTGCCGAGGCGCCGGCCGGCTGGCTGGTATCCGACGTCAGGCGCGGTACATGCCGGGGTCGGCGTCGCGCAGCAGGCAGGTCAGACGGGCGGTGCAGACCCGCTTGCCGTCCTCGTCGGTGATGGTGATCTCGTAGGTGGTGGTGGACCGGCCGCGGTGAACGGGGGTGGCCACGCCGGTGACCAGTCCGGAGCGGACGCCGCGGTGGTGGGTGCAGTTGAGGTCGACGCCGACGGCCGCCTTGGTGGGGCCGCCGTGCAGCATCGCGCCTACGGAGCCGAGGGTCTCGGCCAGGACGGCGGAGGCGCCACCGTGCAGCAGTCCGTAGGGCTGGGTGTTGCCCTCGACGGGCATGGTGCCGACGACGCGTTCGGGGGCCGCCTCGGTGACCTGGACGCTCATCCGCTCGCCCAGGTGCCCGGCGGAGAACAGGGCGGGCAGGTCGACCCCGATGCCGGCCCACTGATCGAGGATCTCCTGCGGGAACGTGGTCGTGCTCTGCTCACCCATGGACTGCTCCGTTTCGCTCGCCCTTGAACGCGCCCTTGATCGTCGCGGATCTGGGCCTGTTCCTATCAGGTCGTGGGGAGGGCGCCCGCTGCGGGGTGCCCGTTGCCGGCCCGTGGTCGCGCACCGCGCGGGCCGGCGGTCAGCTCTCCCGTGCGGCCTCCAGCCGGACGACCACGGACTTCGAGGCCGGGGTGTTGCTGGTGTCGGCGGTGTGGTCCAGCGGTACCAGGACGTTGGTCTCGGGGTAGTAGGCGGCCGCGCAACCACGGGCGGTGGGGTAGTGCACCACCCGGAAGCCGGGGGCGCGCCGTTCGCTGCCGTCGGTCCACTCGCTGATCAGGTCGGCGTAGGCGCCGTCGGCGAAGCCGAGTTGATGGGCGTCGTCGGGGTGGACGAGGACGACGCGGCGGCCGTTCTTGATGCCGCGGTAGCGGTCGTCGAGGCCGTAGATGGTGGTGTTGTACTGGTCGTGGGAGCGCAGCGTCTGGAGGAGCAGCCGCCCTTCGGGGGCGGTGGGGTATTCCACGGGGGCGGCCGTGAAGTTGGCCTTCCCGGTGGCGGTGGGGAAGCTGCGGCTGTCCCGGGGGGCGTGGGGCAGGGCGAAGCCTCCGGGGCGGGCGACCTTGGCGTTGAAGTCCTCGAAGCCGGGGATGACGCGGGCGATCCGGTCGCGGATCGCGGCGTAGTCCGTCTCGAACCGCTCCCAGGGGGTGTTGCTGTCGGAGCCGAGGACGCGGCGGGCGAGGCGGGCGACGATGGCTGGTTCGGACAGGAGTTGGGGGCCGGCGGGCTCCAGGCGGCCGCGGGAGGCGTGCACCATGCCCATGGAGTCCTCGACGGTCACGAACTGGTCGCCGCTCGCCTGGCGGTCGCGTTCGGTGCGGCCCAGGGTCGGCAGGATCAGGGCGCGGGCGCCGGTGACCGCGTGGGAGCGGTTGAGCTTGGTGGAGACGTGCACGGTGAGGCGGGCGCGTCGGACGGCGGCTTCGGTGACGTCGGTGTCGGGTGTGGCGGCGACGAAGTTGCCGCCCATGGCGAAGAAGACCTTGGCCCGGCCGTCGCGCAGGGCGCGGATGGCGCGGACGACGTCGTAGCCGTGCTCGCGGGGCGGGGCGAAGCCGAACTCCTTCTCCAGTGCGTCGAGGAAGGCCGGTGCGGGCCGTTCGAAGATGCCCATGGTGCGGTCGCCCTGGACGTTGCTGTGGCCGCGTACGGGGCAGACGCCGGCTCCGGGGCGGCCGATGTTGCCGCGCAGCAAGAGGAGGTTGACGACCTCCTGGATGGTGGGCACGGAGTGCTTGTGCTGGGTCAGGCCCATCGCCCAGCACACGATGGTGCGCTCGGAGGCGAGGACCATGGCCAGGGCGCGCTCGATCTCGTCGTGGGTGAGTCCGGTGGCGCGCAGGGTGTCGTCGGCGTCCTCGCCGGCGCGGGCCAGGGCCGCGAACTCCTCGAAGCCGTGGGTGTGGTCGCGGATGAAGTCCTCGTCGAGGGCGCCGTCGGTCTGCAGGATGCGGCGGTTGAGGGCGCGGAAGAGGGCCTGGTCGCCGCCGATGCGCACCTGGAGGAAGAGGTCGGTGAGGGCGGTGCCGCCGCCGGCCAGGCCGCGCGGGGTCTGGGGGTTCTTGAACCGCTCCAGGCCGGCTTCGGGCAGCGGGTTGATCGAGATGATCTTGGCGCCGCCGGCCTTGGCCTTCTCCAGGGCGCCGAGCATCCGGGGGTGGTTGGTGCCCGGGTTCTGCCCGGCGACGATGATCAGGTCGGCCTTGTAGAGGTCCTCCAACAGGACGCTGCCCTTGCCGACGCCGAGGGTGCCGGTGAGTGCGGAGCCGGAGGACTCGTGGCACATGTTGGAGCAGTCGGGGAGGTTGTTGGTGCCGAACTCGCGGGCGAAGAGCTGGTAGAGGAAGGCGGCCTCGTTGCTCGTCCGGCCGGAGGTGTAGAAGACGGCCTCGTCGGGGGAGGCGAGGGCGGTGAGCTCTTCGGCGATGAGGTCGAAGGCGCGGTTCCAGGTGACCGGTTCGTAGTGGTCGGCGCCCTCGGGGAGGTACATGGGGTGGGTGAGGCGGCCCTGCTGGCCGAGCCAGTAGCCGCTGCGGGTGGCGAGGTCCTCGATCGAGTGGGCGGCGAAGAAGTCGGGGGTGACCCGCCGCAGGGTGGCTTCCTCGGCGACGGCCTTGGCGCCGTTCTCGCAGAATTCGGCGGCGTGCCGCTTGTCGTCCTCGGGCCAGGCGCAACCGGGGCAGTCGAAGCCGTTCTTCTGGTTGACCCGCAGCAGGGTGAGGGCGGTGCGGCGGACGCCCATCTGCTGCTGGGAGATCTTCAGCGCGTGGGCGATGGCCGGGATGCCGACCGCGGAGTGCTGGGGCGCGCCGACCTCGGGCGCGTCCTGGACGGGGTCCGACGCGGGCGGCTTGCCTGCCATGGCGCTCTCCCTCGGGTCGTGTGCCGGGGTCGGGCCGCCGGGTCGCGGCGGATCGTTGCCGTGCACATCTGCTTCGTGCGCCCTCGATCCTGTCATGGACGGGGAGGGGCGAGTAAGGGGACTGCGGGGCGGTGGGCGCGCCGCGGTGGTGGTCCGTCGGCGGTCCGCCGGCTCGGTGTCTCCCGTCGCGGCGGGGATTGTCAGTGGGGCGTGGCAGGATCGGGGGCGTGGCAGGAAAGGCAGTGAAGATGAGCGAAGCGACCGGCACCGAGGCGGCGGGCGGCCGTCCGCGCCTGCTCCTGATGGACGGGCATTCCATGGCGTACCGGGCGTTCTTCGCCCTGCCCGTGGAGAATTTCACCACCGCGACCGGGCAACCGACCAACGCGATCTACGGCTTCGCGTCGATGCTCGCGAACACCCTGCGTGACGAGGCGCCCACGCACTTCGCGGTGGCGTTCGACGTCTCCCGCAAGACGTGGCGCTCCGAGGAGTTCCCCGAGTACAAGGCGAACCGCTCCAAGACGCCCGACGAGTTCAAGGGCCAGGTCGAGCTGATCGGCGAGCTCCTCGACGCGATGCACGTCAAGCGCTTCGCGGTGGACGGCTTCGAGGCCGACGACGTCATCGCCACCCTGGCCACCCAGGCCACCGCCCAGGGCTTCGAGGTGGCGATCGTCACCGGCGACCGCGACTCCTTCCAGCTGGTCTCCGAGGACGTCACGGTCCTCTACCCCACCAAGGGCGTCTCCGAGCTGACGCGCTTCACCCCCGAGAAGGTCGCCGAGAAGTACGGCCTGACCCCTGCCCAGTACCCGGACTTCGCGGCCCTGCGCGGCGACCCGTCGGACAACCTCCCCGGCATCCCCGGCGTCGGTGAGAAGACCGCCACGAAGTGGATCAACCAGTTCGGTTCGTTCGCCGAGCTGGTGGAGCGCGTC
Source organism: Streptomyces sp. NPDC058000 (assembly GCF_042886435.1). Taxonomy (NCBI): domain Bacteria; kingdom Bacillati; phylum Actinomycetota; class Actinomycetes; order Kitasatosporales; family Streptomycetaceae; genus Streptomyces; species Streptomyces sp. NPDC058000. Next base: position 200,676 of record NZ_JBHVQS010000004.1, on the reverse strand, counting down.
GACGAGGTCAAGGGCAAGGCGGGGCAGAACCTCCGCGACCACCTGGAGTCGGTGCAGCTCAACCGCCGGCTGACCGAGATGGTCCGGGACGTCGAGCTGCCCTGCGGCCCCGCCGAGCTCAGCCGCGCGCCCTACGACCGCGAGGCCCTCAAGGTCTTCCTCAACGCCCTGGAGATCCGCAACCAGGGCCTGCGGGACCGCCTCCTGGCCGTGGACCCGGGCGCCGCCGAGTCCGACGAGACGGTCGAGCCGGCCGCCGGCATCGCGGTGGACGGCACCGTCCTCGGCACCGGCGAGCTCGCCCCGTGGCTGGTCGAGCATGGCACCGGACCGCTGGGCGTGGCCACCGTCGACGTGTGGACGCTGGGCAGCGGCAGCGTCGCCGAGGTGGCGCTGGCCACCGGGCAGGGTCCGGCCGCCTGGTTCGACCCGGCCCAGCTGGACGAGGCCGACGAGCGGGCCTTCGCCGCCTGGAGCGCCGATGCGGCCCGGCCCAAGGTGATGCACAACGCCAAGGGCCTGATGCGGGTCTTCGGCGAGCACGGCTGGCGCATCGACGGCGTCGCCATGGACACCGCACTCGCCGCCTATCTGGTCACGCCCGGCCGCCGCTCCTTCGCGCTGGACGCCCTCTCCATCGAGTACCTGGGCCGCGATCTCGCCCCGGCCGCCGCCGGCGACGGTCAGCTGGCGTTCGGCGCGGACGAGGAGGCCGAGGCGGAGGCCCTGATGGCGCAGGCCCGCACGGTCCTCGACCTCGGGACGGCGTTCGATACGAAGCTGGCCGAGGTCGGCGCCACCGATCTGCTGCGCGACGTCGAGCTGCCCACCAGCGAGCTGCTGGCCCGGATGGAGCGGGCCGGAATCGCCGCCGACCGCGGCTGGCTGGAGCGCATGGAGCAGCAGTTCGCGGGCGCCGTGCAGCAGGCCGTCAAGGAGGCGCACGCCGCGGCCGGCCACGAGTTCAACCTCGGCTCGCCCAAGCAGCTCCAGGAGGTCCTCTTCGGTGAGCTGGGCCTGCCCAAGACCAAGAAGACCAAGACCGGCTACACCACCGACGCAGACGCGCTGGCCTGGCTGGCCGCCCAGACCGACAACGAACTCCCGGTGATCATGCTCCGCCACCGGGAGCAGGCCAAGCTGCGGACCACGGTCGAGGGCCTGATCAAGACCATCGCCGCGGACGGCCGGATCCACACCACCTTCAACCAGACCGTCGCGGCCACCGGCCGGCTGTCCTCCACCGACCCCAATCTGCAGAACATCCCGGTGCGGACGGACGAGGGCCGGGCGATCCGCCGCGGCTTCGTCGTCGGCGCGGGCTTCGAGTCGCTGCTGACCGCCGACTACAGCCAGATCGAACTCCGGGTGATGGCCCACCTCTCCGAGGACGAGGGCCTGATCGAGGCGTTCGCCTCCGGCGAGGACCTGCACACCACCGTCGCCTCCCAGGTCTTCTCGGTCGCCAAGCACGACGTCGACCCGGAGATGCGCCGCAAGATCAAGGCGATGTCGTACGGCCTGGCCTACGGACTCTCCGCGTTCGGCCTCTCCCAGCAGCTGGGCATCCAGCCCGACGAGGCCCGCAAGCTGATGGACAACTTCTTCGAGCGGTTCGGTGGGGTGCGCGACTACCTCCAGCGCGTCGTCGAGGAGGCCCGCGCCACCGGCTACACCGAGACGATCCTGGGCCGCCGCCGCTATCTGCCCGACCTCAACAGCGACAACCGCCAGCGCCGCGAGATGGCCGAGCGGATGGCGCTGAACGCCCCGATCCAGGGCACCGCCGCCGACATCGTCAAGATCGCGATGCTGCGGGTCGACGCCGCGCTGCGCACGGCGGAGCTGACCTCCCGGATGCTGCTCCAGGTCCACGACGAAATCGTGGTCGAGGTGGCCCCCGGCGAGCGCGCCGCGGTCGAGGAAGTGGTCCGGAAGGAGATGGCCGCCGCCGTCGAACTCCGCGCCCCGCTCGATGTCTCGATCGGCTCCGGCAAGGACTGGGAGTCGGCGGCGCACTGACCGCCGCCCGGGGTGCGTACGGTGCTCGCGCCGTACGCACCCCGGCCCGTCCGCCCCGTCAGGTGGCTTCGGCCCCGGCGCCCGCCGGCCGCCCCGGCGCGGTCCCGTCCGCCGCGGCCCCGCTCCGGCGCGCCCGCCGGTCCAGCAGCCGGAAGGCCGCCGCACAGACCAGCAGCCCCGGTACGAGCCCGGCGCCCGCCCCGAAGAGCAGGTCCGGCAGGTAGTCGAACCACCCCACCGTCGCCCCGTGGACGGCGTACGCCCGCAGCGTGCGATACCCGGCGCCGAGCAGCACCCCCAGGACGACCGGGGCGGCGAGCAACAGCCGTAGCCGCACGGGCAGTTCGGGCACCGCCCGCCCGACCCCGCAGGCGCCCGGTGCGGGGCGCTCCCGCAGCGCCGCCCACAGGAACCACCCGGTCCCCGCCAGCGCCAGCGCCGAGGTCCCGTACTGCACGTACATGGCCAGCGGCCGGTCGCCCACCACCGTGTTGAGTACGGGGACCAGTCGGGTGCCCCAGCGGCCGGGATGGGTGAAGGCGTCCCAGACCACGTGGGACGCCGAGCCGAGCACCGCCGACACCACGAACCAGCCGGCCAGCGCGGCCCGTTCGCGGGGCGTCTGCGGCCGCCCCGGCCGCCCCTGGACGAACGCCCCCATCCGCTCCCGCCCGGCCCGCGGCAGCAGCGCCAGCAGCGGCGCGCGCACCAGCAGCCAGCCGCCGACCAACACCGCGGTGAGCAGCACGTCCACCGTCACCACGCCGGCCGGGGCGTGGGTGACCGTGCCGAACGCCATGCCGCCCGGAACCACGGTGTCCGCGTAGTACGTCACATCCGGTGCGAACGAACCGGCGACCAGTGCGGAGGCGACCAAGGGGCCGCGCGCCGCGCCGGTTCGACGGATGAGCGGCAGGACGGCGGCGGCATGGCTCAGGGTGAACGGCATCTGCCCCTCCTTGATCGATTCGGATCATTATGTGGCCGATGCGAGTGGTGGCTGTGCGGCCCGAGTTGTCGTAGTGTCGCCGGAGTTGAGGCGCTGGGGAGCGCCGTACGGCGTCACGCACGACACGCCAGGACCTGCGACAGGTGCGGGCGGTTGGTCGACATGGAGGGGACACCAGGTATGGCAGCCACATTCCGGCGGCGGCTCCAAAGGGGAACGGCCTCGACGGCCGTGGCAGCGGCGGCGCTGGCCGCGCTGACCGCCTCCCAGGCGCCCGGTGCCGCCGAGCGCCCGGTCGCCCGCGCCGACCGCAGCCCCGCACCGCCCGCCGGCACCCCCATCGACGGCGGCTCGCCGTATTACACCGACCTGCCACCCCTCAAGAGCCCCGTCCCACCGAACGGTTCCGGCCATCCCAGCGGCACCGGAAGTCCGACGCACGGCCCGTCCCAGGCAGGTATTCCGGCCACCGTCCTGGCCGCCTACAAGAAGGCCGAGGACCAACTCCGCGCGTCCGACCCCGGTTGCCGGCTGCCCTGGCAACTGCTCGCCGGGATCGGCGAGGTGGAGTCCGGCCACGCCCGGGGCGGCGCGGTCGACGCCGAGGGCACCACCCTGCAACCGATCCTCGGCCCCCAGCTCAACGGCCACGGCTTCGCCCTGATACCCGACACCGACCACGGCCGCTACGACGGCGACACCACGCATGACCGCGCCGTCGGCCCGATGCAGTTCATCCCCTCCACCTGGTCCCAAGGGGGTCCGCACGGCGCGGGCTGGGGCGCCGACGGCAACGGGGACGGCGTCAAGGATCCCAACAACGTCTTCGACGCCGCCCTCGCCGCCGGACGCTACCTCTGCGCCAACGGCCGCGACCTGTCCGTCCAGGCCGACCTGGACCGGGCCGTCCTCGGCTACAACGACTCCGGCGCGTACCTGCAACTGGTGCTGTCCTGGTACGCCTTCTACCGGAACGGCACGTTCGAGGTGCCGGACGGCAAGGGCGTGCTCCCCGTACAGCGCGGCGGCGGCACCGCCGGCACCCCTGGCGGCGCAGGGAAGGACGGCCGGGGCCGCGGCGGCACGAAGGGCACGCCCCCGGCCCCCGGTGGCACAGCCGGCCAGGAGAAGCCCAACGGGCCGGGCTCCCCGGGCGGTTCGCCCGGAGCCGGCGGCTCCACCGGGCCCACCCACGGAGACGGCACCCGTACCCCCACGCCGCCCACGAAGCCGGCCCCCGACCCGAAGCCCACCCCGACCCCCACGCCCACTCCGAAGCCGCCCACGAAGCCCGCCCCGCTCACCGCCCTCGAACCGGCCGGCGACAAGGACGGCAAGGACCTCACCGCCACCGCGGGCACCGACTTCGCCACCGCACCCCGGGTCCGCGCCAAGGACGCCGACGGCAAGCCGGTGGCCGGCGCCGGCGTCCGCTTCACCCTCACCGGCACCACCGGCACCCGCTTCCCCGGCGGTGCCACCGCGGTCACCGTCACCACCGACAAGGACGGCCTGGCCGCCGCCCCCACGCTGCACGCCGGCGACACGGCCGGCCCGTTCACCGTCCGGGCCACCGCCGACGGCCGCACCGTGCCCCCCGTCGACTTCACCGGCACCGTCACCGCCAAGCCCGCACCGAAGGCCGACGCGCTCGCCCGGACCTCCGACAAGGAGCTGACCACGAAGGCCGGCGGCGCTTACGCCGACGACGCCGTCCAGGTCAAGGCGACCTACCAGGGCAAGGCCGCGGCCGGGGTCGCGGTCACCGCCACCCTGATCACCGACGACCCGAAGAAGCCCGTCGAGAACGACCGGGGCCCCTACTTCAAGGACCCCAAGGCCACCGGCGCCGACAAGGACAAGCCGGTCCGCGCCCTCACCGGCCTCACCACCGACGCCGACGGCCTGCTCACCCTCCCGAAGATCTACACCGACACCCACGCGGGCACCTTCCGGCTCCGGCTGACCACCGCCGACGGCGCCGTGCTGACCGTCACCCTCACCGTCACGGCACCGGCCGCCGCCTCCTGACCGCCCGGCCCCCGGCCGCACCTCCACCGCTACCTTCACCGCCGTCCCGCCCGTTCGCCCGGGCGGGACGGCGGTGAAACGTGTTCTCATCTCGGCCGCCCGTTGCTACCGTGCCCCCGCCCTGACGCTGCATCAGTTCAGTTCTCCGGGAGGACGGCCATGCGCGCCCTGATAGCAGCCGCGATCGGCCTGGCCGCGGCGCTCGCCCTCATCTTCACCGTCACCGCGATCGGCGCCCCCAAGGGGCGTACCTCCCCCAAGCCACTGCTGACCACCGTCCCCGCACACCCCTGAGGGAGGGCCGCCACCGCCATGCGCCGAACCCCGCCCGGCACCGGGGCGCACCCGTCGAAGCAGCGGAGAGGGATGCGCCGCACCGCGAGCCTCGTCCTGCTCGGCCTCGCCGCCTTCTTCACCGCACTGTCCCCGTTGATGCGGTGGTACGCCTTCCCCCGCCTCGCCAAGATCCCGCCCAGCCAGTACCAGGACATGGTCCTGGAGGCCCGGCCCGCCACCCTCCTCGACTACGGCACCATGAAGGCCCGGCAGGTCCCCGAGGTCACCATCGTGCAGACCCTCAAGGGCAACGTCGCCGAGGCCGACCGGATCGAGCGCACCACCGGCCGCGACGTCGTGGTCTGGGACGCCCTCTCCTACGTGGCCGGCCCCGACGGCAAGATGGTCTCCGAGATCCCCGAGCGCTACATCTTCGACGCGCACTCCCAGGACCCCGTCCACGCCACCGGCGAGATGGTCGACGGCGACCCCGTCCGCCGGTCCGGCATCGAGTACAAGTGGCCGTTCCTCACCGAGAAGCGCGACTACGCCTACTTCGACCCGCAGACCCGCACCTCCGCCCCCATCCACTACAAGGGGACCCGCACCTACCGCGGCCTGGAGGTCTACTACTTCGAGCAGGCCATCCCGTGGACCAAGGTCCCGCTCCCCAAGAAGATGCCGGTCAAGGGCATCACCCCGGAGGCCGTCGAGAAGATGGGCACCACCCGCTGGTACTCCACCACGCGGATGTTCTGGGTCGACCCGGTCACCGGAGCCCCGGTCAACGGCGAGGAGATCCACAAGGAAGAACTGCGCGGCGGCCAACTGCTGCCCGGCGGCGGCAAGGTCACCGCCTTCGCCGGCCACGTGAAGATGCGCGCCGACTACGTCGACGCCACCGTTTCCCTGGTCAAGTCCCAGCGCACCCTCGTGCTGCTGCTCACCAGCTACCTCCCCTGGGGCTTCCTGGCCCTCGGCGCCGTACTCCTCGCCGTCAGCCTGCACCTCGAAGCCCGCGCCCGACGGCCCCGCCGCGACGCCGCGCCACCGGCGGCCGACGGCGTTGTCAGTGGCGGGCCGTAGCGTGGAGACATGACACCGACGAGCCGACCGCCCAGTCCCCGAACGACCTGCCCCGGAAGGGAGATGACGCGCCAGGACGCCCCCGGAAAGCGGGGCGCGCGGGGTCGTCCGCCCCGCGGCGGGACCGCCCCGCCCGGCGGGCTCTCACCCCCGCCGCAGCCGCGCCGTGGTGTGCCGGGTCGGTTCGGCCGTCGAAGGGTCCTCCGGCCAGGGATGCTTGGGGTAGCGGCCGCGCAACTCCGCGCGGACGGCCCGGTAGCCCTCCCGCCAGAAGGAGGCCAGGTCCGCCGTGACCGCCGCCGGCCGCCCCGCCGGGGAGAGCAGGTGCACCACCACGGGCACCCGCCCGCCAGCCAGCCGCGGCGACTCCCGCAGCCCGAACAACTCCTGCAACTTCACGGCCAGTACGGGCTGCTCACCGTCGTAGTCCACGCGCACCCGGGACCCGCTCGGCACCTCGATCCGCTCCGGCGCCAGCTCCTCGAAGCGCACCGCCTCACCGGTCGCCCACGGCAGCAGCCGGGTCAGTGCCTGCCCCGCGTCCACCCGCGCCAGATCGGCCCGCCGCCGCGCCCGCCCCAGCTCGGGCCCCAACCACTCCTCGACGCGCTCCAGCAGCGCCGCGTCCGACACCTCCGGCCACGGCGCGCCCACCTCCCGGTACAGGAACGCCATCCGCTGCCGCACCGCGATCGCCCCGGCGGTCCACCGCAGCAGCCCGAGCCCCTCCCGCCGCAGACCGTCGACGACCGCGTCCCGCAGCAGTGCGGGATCCGGTGCGGTCAGCGGCCGGGCCGTCAGCTCGATCGCGCCCAGCCGGGTCACCCGCCGGGCCACCACCTCCCCGTCTGCCCACCGCACCTCCTCCCCGGAGGAGTACAGCGCCGCGGCCGCGGCACGGGCGGTCTCCTCGTCGATCACCGCCGCGAGCCGGATCCGCGCGGACGCCGCCGTGACCGGCCGGTCCGCCACCGCGACCGCCAGCCACGCCGCGTCCCGCAGCCGCGACCCGTCCCCGGCCCGGCCCCCGGCCTCCGCCCCGACCAGATCGGCCCCGGTCCCGGACGCCATCAGGTAACTGCCTGCCCCGCGCGCCCGGGCCACCCGCTCCGGAAAGGCCAGCGCCGCGATCAGTCCGGCCACCGCGTCCTCGGAGGCGGGCCCTCCGGTCGCCGACCCCGGCCGCTCGCCGCCCTCCCGCTCGGGTTCCCCGGCCGCCGACGCCAGCCGCCGCGCCTCCTGCCGCCACCGCGCGGCGTAGGCATCGCCGCCCCGGCGCGCGGTGCGCCACGCGGCCGCCAGGTCGTCCCCGTAGGACCGCGGCGGCTCCTCGCTGAGCAGCGCCACCACCTCCGCGGCGCGCCGCACCCCGACCTCCGCCGCGCCGTCCACCAGCGCGCGGGCCAGCCGCGGGTGCAGCCCGAGCCGCGCCATCCGCACGCCCCGCCCGGTGGCCCGGCCCGCCGCGTCCACCGCGCCGATCGCCGCCAGCACCTCCTGGGCCGCGGCCAGCGCCCCGGCCGGCGGCGCGTCGAGCAGCGCCAGCCCGCTCGCGGCCGGATCACCCCAACAGGCCGCCTGGAGGGCGAACGCGGTCAGATCGGCGACCTTGATCTCCGGATCCGGGAAGCGCGGCAGCCGCCCGTCCTCCCCCTCGGCCCAGCAGCGGTAGACCGCACCGGGCCCCTGCCGCCCGGCCCGCCCGGCCCGCTGCCGCCCCGCCGCTCGCGAGGCCCGCACGGTCGCGAGTGCGCTGAGCCCGCGCGCATGGTCCCTCCGCGGCACCCGCGCCAGCCCGCTGTCCACGACGGTCCGCACTCCCGGCACGGTCAGACTGGACTCCGCCACGGAGGTCGCCAGGACGACCCGGCGGGCTCCGTCCCCGCCGGCCAGCACCGCGTCCTGCACCTCGGCCGGCGCCCGCCCGTGCACCTGCAGCACCTCGGCGTCCACCCCGCCCAGCTGCCCCGCGACCCGCGCGATCTCCCCGACCCCGGGCAGGAAACACAACACGTCGCCGGCCCGCTCGCGCAGCGCCCGCCGCACCACGGCGGCGACGTGCGCCAGCAGCGCCGGATCCACCCGCATCCCGTGCGCCGGCGCGACCGGCCGCGCCGGCGGCGCCCACACGACCTCCACCGGGTGCGAGACCCCCGCCGCCTCCACCACGGGAGCCGGCCCCCCGGCGCCGCCCAGCAGACGCGCCCACCCCTCCGCATCCGTCGTCGCGGAGGCGGCGAGCACCTGCAGCTCCGGCCGCAGCGTCGCCCGTACGTCCAGCAGGAAGGCCGCGCAGGTATCGGCGTCCAGATGCCGCTCGTGGCACTCGTCCAGCACCACGACGTCCACCCCGGCCAGCTCCGGATCGCGCTGCAGCCGTTGCAGCAGCACCCCGGTGGTCACCACTTCCACGTCCGTGCGGGGCCCGGCCCGCCGCTCCCCGCGCACCGTGAAGCCGACACGGTCGCCCACCCGCTCGCCGAGCAGCCACGCCATCCGCCGGGCCGCCGCACGGGCCGCGATCCGACGCGGCTCGGCGACCACCACCCGCCGTCGCGGCCCCGCGCCGGTCAGCCCGGCGAGCTCCAGCGGCACGAGAGTCGTCTTGCCGGTACCCGGCGGCGCGCACAGCACTGCGGCACCGACCGTGTCGAGGGCACTGCGCAGCGCGGGGAGCGCGCTGCGGACGGGCAGCTGGGCGAGGGCGGCAGCGGGCGTACCCACGGCCGGGGAAGGGGTGAGGCTCACCGCTCCAGTCTGCCGCCCGGTCCGCCAGCGCCGGCCGCCCGCCCCGGCGCGGGCGGACCGGGGATCGTTACGCCCCGTCCGCCGTGCACACGAAGATCGCCGTCCCCGGGATCAGATGCCCGCGCAGCGGCGACCAGCCACCCCACTCCTGGGTGTTCCAGTCCGGCCACTCCGGTTCGACGAGGTCCACCAGCCGGAAGCCGGCGGCCACCACGTCCCGCACCCGGTCACCCACAGTCCGGTGGTGCTCCACGTACACCGCCCGCCCGTTCTCGTCCTGCTCGACGTACGGCGTGCGGTCGAAGTACGACGCCGCCACCGAAAGGCCCTCCGGCCCGGGCTCGTCGGGGAACGCCCAGCGGATCGGGTGGGTCACCGAGAAGACGAACCGCCCGCCCGGCCGCAGCACCCGCCGGACCTCGCGCAGCACCTGCACCGGATCGGCGACGAACGGCAGCGCCCCGTAGGCGGAGCAGGCCAGGTCGAAGCTGCCATCGCGGAACGGCAGCGCACCCGCGTCCGCCTCCACCAGGTCGACCGGGCCGCCACTGTCGTCGCCGGCGATCCGCAGCGCGTGCTGGAGCTGTCGGTGGGAGAGGTCCAGAGCCACCGGAAGCGCCCCCTGCGCCGCCAGCCAGCGGGAACACTGCGCCGCCCCGGCCCCGATCTCCAGGATCCGCCGCCCCTTCAGCTCCGCGGTCGGCCCCAGTAGTGCGGCATCCGCTTCGTCGAGCCCTTCCGGGCCCCAGACGAACCGGTCGTCCCCGAGGAAGGAACCGTGCTCCCTTTGATAGTCGTCCGCATTGCGGTCCCACCAGCCGCGGCTGGCCCGGCTGCTCTCGGCGTCCGAGGCGGAACGGCGGGTCGCCTCCGGCTCGCTGTCCTTCGCGTATTGGCTCATCGCGCCCGTCGTCGTAGTCTTCGCTGTGCTTGTCGCAGCGGGGGACTGTGAGGCCGAATGGCCTCGCGGAACATCGCGTGCGCCGGTTATGGGGCCTTCTGTCCCGGGTGTGCGCCTTTCGCGCATTGACCCTGTCCGGCTGCCCCCGTATGCTACAAGTTGCGCTGCGGGCCTGCGCGCCTCGGACGGAGCAGGCCGCGCTCGCATCTGTATGAATGTCCCCTCGGTTTTGAGGCGTTTCGGGTTGCTCCGGCTTTTTGCGGGGCGTCCGGAGGATGCGCCTTAGACGCTGTCCGGTCTGATGCAGAGGCGATACGGGCTCTCGGCGTAGCAGTACCTACGACTTCAATGTCCGTACCGGAGCCCTTACCCACATGACGAGCAGCACCGAGACCACCGCCACCACCCCGCAGGTAGCGGTCAACGACATCGGTAACGAGGAAGCCTTCCTCGCCGCGATCGACGAGACGATCAAGTACTTCAACGACGGCGACATCGTCGACGGCGTCATCGTGAAGGTCGACCGGGACGAGGTCCTGCTCGACATCGGTTACAAGACCGAAGGCGTCATCCCGAGCCGCGAGCTCTCGATCAAGCACGACGTCGACCCGAACGAGGTCGTCAAGGTCGGCGACGAGATCGAGGCCCTGGTTCTCCAGAAGGAGGACAAGGAAGGCCGTCTGATCCTGTCCAAGAAGCGCGCTCAGTACGAGCGTGCCTGGGGCACGATCGAGAAGATCAAGGAAGAAGACGGCATCGTCACCGGTACCGTCATCGAGGTCGTCAAGGGTGGTCTCATCCTCGACATCGGCCTCCGTGGCTTCCTGCCGGCCTCCCTCGTCGAGATGCGCCGCGTCCGCGACCTCCAGCCCTACGTGGGCAAGGAGCTCGAGGCCAAGATCATCGAGCTGGACAAGAACCGCAACAACGTGGTCCTGTCCCGCCGTGCCTGGCTCGAGCAGACCCAGTCCGAGGTCCGCCAGACGTTCCTCACGACCCTCCAGAAGGGTCAGGTCCGCTCCGGCGTCGTTTCCTCGATCGTCAACTTCGGTGCCTTCGTGGACCTGGGTGGCGTCGACGGTCTCGTGCACGTCTCCGAGCTGTCCTGGAAGCACATCGACCACCCGTCCGAGGTTGTCGAGGTCGGCCAGGAAGTCACCGTCGAGGTCCTCGACGTGGACATGGACCGCGAGCGTGTCTCCCTGTCGCTGAAGGCGACGCAGGAAGACCCGTGGCAGCAGTTCGCCCGTACGCACCAGATCGGCCAGGTCGTCCCCGGCAAGGTCACGAAGCTGGTTCCGTTCGGTGCGTTCGTCCGCGTGGACGAGGGCATCGAGGGTCTGGTCCACATCTCCGAGCTGGCCGAGCGCCACGTGGAGATCCCGGAGCAGGTCGTCCAGGTCAACGACGAGATCTTCGTCAAGGTCATCGACATCGACCTCGAGCGTCGCCGCATCAGCCTCTCGCTGAAGCAGGCCAACGAGGCCTTCGGTGCCGACCCGTCGACGGTCGAGTTCGACCCGACCCTGTACGGCATGGCCGCGTCGTACGACGACCAGGGCAACTACATCTACCCCGAGGGCTTCGACCCCGAGACCAACGACTGGCTCGAGGGCTACGAGACCCAGCGCGAGGCCTGGGAGACCCAGTACGCCGAGGCGCAGCAGCGCTTCGAGCAGCACCAGGCCCAGGTCATCAAGTCCCGCGAGGCCGACGAGCAGGCTGCGGCCGAGGGTGCTGCCGCTCCGGCGGCCGGCGGCGGCCAGGGCGGCGGCGGCACCGTCTCCGGTGGCTCGTACTCCTCGGAGTCGGCGGACAACTCCGGCGCCCTGGCGTCGGACGAGGCTCTTGCCGCGCTCCGCGAGAAGCTGGCCGGCGGCCAGAGCTGAACGGTTCCACCGTCAGCGCTAGCCGGTTGAGGTAGCTGAAGACGCAAGGCCCGCTCCCTTCGGGGGGCGGGCCTTCGTCGTGTCGTGGGGCGGTTGCCAGTGGACCGGTCGGGGCGTGAGCCGGGGGCGTGCGCCAGGTGGTCCGCCGGGGTGCGCATCAGCCGACCGGGACTCCCGGGTTGGCGGTGCCCCGGCCGCCGGTGACCGTGTTGTCGCCCGCGATGCTGACCGGGCAGCTGTCTGCCTGGTAGTTGGTGATGTTGAAGGCGTAACGGCCCGCGCCGGTGGCCCCGCTGAGATCGGACCGGTTGCCGCGGAAGACCGCGCCAGAGCCCCAGCCCGGCTGCTGGGTGTGGGTCTCGTAACCGTTGTTCGTGGTGTGGACGCCGGTGTTGTTCTCGACGAGAACCTTGTTGCCCTTGATGTCGACCCATGAGTCGTCGAAGTTGGCGCCGGTCAGTCCGCTGCCGTCGAAGTTGTTCCCGATTATCTTGGTGCCGGTCGTCCCCTCCTTGATGTCGACGTTCTCGCCGCCGACGCCCGTGCCGATCGTGTTGTCCAGGATCTGCACGTTGTCGCTCTTGTCGTCCGTGCCGCCCGCGCTGCCCACGTAGAGGCCCTCGCCCATCCCCCTGCCGTCCTTGCCGGTGTCGCGGATGGTGGAGTTCCGGATGATCCCGTCCTTGCTGGACGTGCGGAAGTGCACGCCCTCCATGGTCAGGTCGTGGACGGTGACCGTATCGATCACTACGCCGTTGGCGGCGTCCATCACGATGCCCTTCTGGCCGCCGGTGACGGCGAGGCCCTGCCCGGTCCAGTACGACGCCCCGTCCAGGTGGAGGCCGTAGCCGCCGCTGGCAGTGAGCACGGTCTTGGGCGAGCCGGTGAGGGTGATGCGGGAAGCGGCGTTTCCGGCCGTGGAAGCGGAGAAGTTGCCGCGGTAGGTGCCGTCGGCGAGCTGGATGGTGTCGCCGGGGCGGGCGGCGGCGAGGGCGCTTTTGAGCTCTGTGCCGCGGTCGAGACGTTGACCACGCGGGCGGGGAGGTTGTCGAGGGGGTGGTAGCAGGGGTCGGGGTGGGCGCGCCATGAGCGGTGGTGGCGGTGGTGGCGGCCAGGAGGGCGGCGGCGGAGGGGGTGGTGAGGGGGCCGGTGCGCATTCAACTGCCTTTCCGTATATGAACGTTGGGCGGGGATGTGAATCGCTGGAGCGGTGGTGAAGCTAGAGGTACGGACCAAGGAGCGTCAGGGGATCGCACCGGAGTGGGGTGAGGTGCGGTGAACGGGCCGGCGGTGAGGTTGTGGTAACTGGCCTGGGGGATCTTGGGGTTCATTGATGTGAATGGTTGGAGTTGTGGGAGGGGGAGGGAGGGGGCGTGAGCGGTGGGTGGCGGTTTTGGCTGGGCTGGATGGGTCTCGGGTTGGTGGGGCTTGGGGGAGTGGTGCTGCTGGGCGGGGTGGTTTAGGAGCAGGCCCGGGAGGGGCTGGAGGTGGGGTCGGGTAGGCCGGGCTGGAGTGCTTGGCCGGGAATGCGAGGCCGGGAATGCCGGGCCGGGAATGCCGGGGGCCGTGCGGGACGTTCTTGCCTGTGGACACGAGGAGGAGCGGTCACTGTGTTGGATCCCCAGGGGTTGTACGAATGGGAGCCGAGCGGGCTCGCGGCGGTCGAGGCGATCACTGCCAGGGATTCCGCCGGCCTGGTGCTGCTGTACCACTTCGACGGCTACATCGACGCCGGTGAGACCGGCGATCAGATCGTGGAAAGGCTGTTGGACGGCCTGCCGCATCGGGTCGTGGCCCGCTTCGACCACGACCGGCTGGTGGACTATCGTGCGCGCCGCCCGCTGCTCACCTTCGAACGGCATCGCTGGACCGCGTACGAGATCCCGAGCATTGAATTGCATCTGGTCGAGGACGCCACCGGTGCGCCCTTCCTGCTGCTGTCCGGGCCCGAACCGGACGTGGAGTGGGAGCGGTTCGCGGCGGCGGTCCGGCAGATGGTGGAGCGGCTCGGCGTCCGGCTGTCGGTCAATTTCCATGGCATTCCGATGGGCGTCCCGCACACCCGGCCCGTGGGTCTCACGCCGCACGGCAACCGCACGGACCTGATGCCGGGGCACAGCAGCTTCTTCGACGAGGCCCAGGTGCCCGGCAGCGCCGAGTCCCTCATCGAATTCCGGCTGGCAGAGGCGGGCCACGACGTCCTGGGCGTGGCGGCGCACGTACCGCACTACATCGCCCGGTCCGCGTACCCGGACGCCGCGCTCACCGCTCTGGAGGCGGTGACGGCCGCCACCGGCCTGGTGCTGCCGAACGCCGCGCACGCACTGCGCACGGAGGCGCTGCGGACGCAGGAGGAGATCGAACGGCAGATCTCTGAGGGCGACGAGGAACTGGTCGCCCTGGTCAGCGGTCTTGAGCACCAGTACGACGCAGTGGCCGGGGCGGAGACCCGGGGCAACCTCGTCGCCGAACCGGTGGAACTCCCGTCGGCTGACGAGATCGGCCGCGAATTCGAACGCTTCCTGGCGGAGCGCGAGGCCGAGGGCGGCGGGGCGTGATCTGAGGCGGGGCGATGGGTGGGGGCTTGGAGGGGGCTGCCGGCCGCTAACTGCAGCCCTAGCGAAGCTAGTTAGCGGGCTGTCTGGGGGTTTGGTCACCTCCCGTCCCCTCTCGCCGGTGGGCCGTGCCCCGGACGGTGGGCCCGCTGTGAGACTCCGGGTCGGTGTGGTTGCGGGTCGGTTCGTCTTCGGACGGTGTGGCCCCGAACGGTGTGGCTCCGGTCGTGTTCGGGGCGGCGCCCGGGCGTCGTACCGCTGCACCGGCCGTATAGCGTGGGGTCATGGTGAAGGTGGGGCTGACCGGCGGGATCGGTGCCGGCAAGAGTGAAGTGTCGCGACTGCTGGCGTCGTACGGTGCGGTGATCGTGGACGCGGACAAGATCGCACGCGAGGTCGTCGAGCCGGGGACACCCGGACTCGCGGCGGTGGTCGAGGAATTCGGGGCGGACGTCCTCGCACCGGACGGCACCCTGGACCGGCCGAAGCTGGGCGCGCTGGTCTTCTCCGACCAGGAGAAGCTCAAAGCGCTCAACGCGATCGTGCACCCGCTCGTCGGCGCGCGGTCGGCTGAACTTGAGGGATCGGCCGGATCCGACGCCGTGGTGGTCCACGACGTGCCGCTGCTGACGGAGAACGGCCTGGCGTCGCTCTACGACCTGGTGGTGGTTGTCGACGCGGCACGGCAGACGCAACTGGACCGGCTGGTGCGGCTGCGAGGCATGTCGCAGGACGAGGCGGCACAGCGGATGGCGGCGCAGGCCAGCCGCGAGGAACGGCTGGCCATCGCCGATCTGGTGATCGACAACGATGGTCCGCTGGAGGCGCTGGAGCCCCAGGTCCGCGAGGTGTGGGAGCGCCTGCGGGGCGCCTGAGTTCGGGCGATAGCCTCACCGCCATGACAACCGCCGAGCTTGATCCACAGACCCCTGCCACCGGACCCGGAAGCACCGCCGGGGACACCGGCCCGGCCGCCGACTCCGCCGACGCTGCTCCCGGATCGTTCGTGGTGAACGTCCCCGGACTCGCGGACGCCGATCTGGAGCCGGAGCCGCTCGACCCCGAACAGGTCGTCGCCGGTGACCCGGTGGTGACCGGCAAGGTGCTGTGGGAATCACCGGACGGCCGCCAGATCCGGGGCATCTGGCAGATCACACCGGGTGTGGTGACCGACACCGAGGCGAACGAACTGTTCGTGGTCGTCAGCGGACGCGCCACCATCGAGGTCGAGGGCGGCCAGGTACTGGAGGTGGGGCCGGGCGACGCCTGCGTCCTGCGCGAGGGTGACCGCACGCGATGGACGGTGCACGAGACGTTGCGCAAGGCGTATCACATCAGCCTCTAGCGGCGGTGCATCGGCGTCAGCGTGAGGGGCTGACGTCGGTGCGGGACGCGCCACTGGTAGTTGGGCACCCGGCGGGACGAGACCGCCGGACCGGGAATGCGGCAATGGACCCGCGTGTTGACGACGTCGTTGTCGCACCGCACAGATCGCCGTACGGAGCATGGTCCTTGCTGACCTGCCCGACGACACCCGGAGAGGAGACGGCCCGTGCCCGAGCGCAGTCCCGAGACACACGTCATTGATTACCGTGCCGCGGAGCAACTGCTGTCCGCCCGTGATCCGCGCGGCGCGATCCGACTGCTGGATTCGGTCATCAGCGCGCACCCCGAGAACACCGCAGCGCGACTGTTGCGCGCCCGTGCCTTCTTTCTCTCCGCCCAACTCCGCCCCGCAGAGCTGGAGTTCCAGATCGTGCTGGAGCGCGAACCGGACAATGCCTTCGCCCACTTCGCCCTCGGCCGCACCCTGGAACGCGCCAGCCGTCCCGACGCGGCGCGGCGTCACTTCCGCCTGGCCGCAGCCCTCGAACCGCGCCCGGAATTCCTCGAAGCCGCCCGCTTCGCCCCGGACCGGGGCAACGGGGACCGCGCGGTCGGTCCGGATGACGCCGCCGGGTAACCACCGTCGATGAACGGGGCGTCCGCCGGCGGGTGACGGCAGCGGCTACGGTCTGGAGCCGCGCCGCCGCCCGGCGGTCCCACGTATCTCGTTGTGGCCCCGGTCGGGTTCGTAGGGCGGGATGTTCCTGCCGGGTTGGTAGTGCGGCCCTTGGTGGATATGCCGGATCACCATGGCCAGGTCGGTGGCGGCCACGGCGGCCAGGGCGGCACACGCGGCTGCCCACTGCGGCCGGCCGGCCATCACGAAGGCCACGGTGCCGGCGACGGCCCACAGCAGCCCCCACAGTGCCAACCCGCACCGCATTCGCAGCGGGCTGCGTGCGTGAAGAGGCTCATCACCCGAGCGCATCGCTCTCCATCTCCCACCTCCAGCATCCTCCTGATCGAGACGTCCGTCACGTGCCGTTTGCTCCGTCCTGGCGGACGCTTTTCTCGTTCCGTTCCTCCCTCTCCCATGGGTGATCCTCGTGGTGCGCCTTTCCCGCACGTGCGCTCTCTCGCGTTGCCGGCTTCACGTTGCAGGCTTCCGCAGGGTGGCGGGTGGGTTCATCGGTCGTCGTGGCTTCGGGACGTTGATTCCGGGGCGCGGATCGCCGGCCGGGTGGGTGTTGATCCATGACAGTCCACCGATGTCGAGCTGCGACCGGGCGCGGGTCACCGCGACATAGGCCAAGCGGGCCTCGTCGAGGTCGACCGGGCCGGGCAGCGGCGCGCCGTCCGCGTCGAGCTCGTCGAGATCATCAGGACCGGTGAAGTCGTCCGCGATGCGTACGCTCGACCACTCGCGGCCTTTGGCGCGGTGCGCCGTGGACACCGTGACCTGGGCGGACTCCTCGGGGGAGAGCTGGTCCAAGGCGCGTAGTACGGCGTCTGCGCCATGTTCGTCGAGGAGCTCCACCAGGGGCAGCAGATCGCGTCCGGCCGGGTCGAATTCCGCGTACTCGCGGAGCTCGGACCAGGTTCCGAAGAGCATCAGCTCGGGGTGCGCGGTGCGCCGTCCCGACGCGAGGTCGTGAGCGGCGCGGGCCAGTGCGCTCAGGGTTTCCCCGCCTCCGGCGAGCGCGACCCGCCGGCCTGTCTCCAGCTGGCGTATCACTTCGACCATGGCGCCCACGTTCGTCCGGCAGAGGATCGCCTCGGGCGTGGGGAGGCGGCACAACTCGGTCTCCCGATGGGGCGACCCGGTGAGGCGAATGGGGGCGCTGACGATCGTCAGCCAGCGGTTGGCCTCGGCGGCGAGGGCGGGGCCGAAGCGGAAGGACCGGGAGAGGCTGAGGTGGGTGCCGTCGAAGCCGGTCATCACATCGCGGGCGCCGCGCCAGCCGTAGATGGCCTGCGCGGAATCCCCGACCAGGACCAGCTGCGTGTGATCGCGCTGCGCGGTGAGGACCTGTTCGACGACGGGATTGGTGTCCTGCGCCTCGTCGAGGAGGAGGAAGTCCGCCGGGATGACGGGGGCGCTCAGTGCCCACATCTTGAGGTAGTGGTCGTGCTCGAAGCGGACCACGCCGCGGTCCGGATGCTGCAGATCGGCCCAGGCTTTGCGGGCGTACGGCAGGACGAGGCCGGCGAGTTGAGCGTGCAGCGGCTCGGACTCGGCACCGCGCAGCGGCGGGACGTGATGGTGGGCGATCTCCTTGTCGGCGGACTGGCAGAAGCGGGCGACGGTGCGCAGGACGGTGTAGGAGAGGGCTTTGTGGTTGACCTTGCGCGGGCCGATGCGTAAGTACATGCCGTCTTCGATCCCGAGGGCGGCGCCGGTGCGCCAGCCTGCCTGGCGGGGTGCGTTCAGTCGGGCTTGGTAGTGCCTGCCCACCGCGGTGTACGCGAGGGCGTGGGCGGTTCCGCAGGTCACCTCTGCGGGGAGGGTCCGGGCGGCGTGGCGTGCGACGGCGCGGTTGAACGCGACGTAGCGGCCGGTGCGGTGCTGCCGCCGCGCGGTGTGCGCAAGCATTGCCAGGGTCGTCGTCTTGCCGGTGCCGGCGCCGGCCTGGATCACGAGATGGGCGCCGGTCGGAAAGGCTTCGGCGGTGGCGGTCTGTTCGGGGGTCGGGATGTGCATGGGTGCTCCTCGCCGGGGTCGGAACTGTCGCTCGGGTGTCGTGATTCGCGGTGAGCGGTTCGTTGCAGCAAGTTCCCGCGCCGCGATTCAGTCACTGACTGTAATCGTTTTGGTGTGAGAGTGAGCGAGGTGCGCTCGGCCTGTGGATAACTTCGTCCGGATGCTTTTTCGGGCTGTTCGCGAGGTGCCGCCGGGGTTGGTTTGTGCTGGTCGGACGGGTGTTTCCGGATGGTGGCGGGGGCGCTGCGGCGCGGTGTGCGAGCTCCGCGGGCGGCTGTGCGCGGGCGGATTGTCAGTGGGGTCTGCTTTCCTCGACATCACGCAGAGCCGCGACGGCGGAAGCGGTGCGGAAGGCCGTGACGGATGGCGAGAGCGCGGACGGGAGGGAGGAAGGCGCAGTTACCGAGGAGTGGTCTCGACCGCTTGAGAGCGTCGCGGCCGCCGCAGAACGACGGGGGAGGACGACATGGCGACGACCGTAGACTCGCAGGTCGGGGAAGCAGCAGAACGTAACCGGGCGCGACGGGCCCGGCGGGCGCCGTTACCGGCGTGGATGGACCCGACGGCAGGGGATGGCATGGCGAGGTGGCAGGAGGCGTCGAGAGGGGCGCCCCGGCCGTCGGTCCCCCCTGCCGACAGGGCGCTCAGGATGGCTGAGACGGCTGACGGCGGAGTCGGCGACCTGGCTGCGACCGTCGCGGGGTGTGCCGCGGTCTTCCTGCCCGCCCGTACACCGCGGGCCGGGACGGTCGCCTTCTGGCAGCCGGACGGCGGACCGCTCCCCGACGCTGTGGGCGGGGGCGAGGGGGAGCCGGGTGGCGAGGTTACGCGGCTTGCCGTGGCCCGGCGCCACGGCAACGGGGCGCGGAGCCGTACGGTGCCCGCGTTGGTGCTCACCCTGCCCGAGGCCCTTCCGGTGCTGGTCCGGGCCCGGCGGGCGCCGGACGCCCATCCGGCCGCGGCCTGCTGGGGCGCGGCCACCCTGCACGCCCTGCACCTCGCCGCCCGCGGCAGACTCTTGCCCGGCCTGACCGGCGACGACGCCGACGCCTGGCGGGCCGGCCCGCTCGACCCGGACGACGTCGCCCATCTACGGGCCATCGCCGCCGCCATGCCCGGCGAGGCGTACGCCGTACCGCTCCCCGGCAGCCGACCGCTCCAACTGCCCGATCCCGTCGCTCTGGTGCGGCAGTTCGTGGATGCCGTCGTCGACACCCTTCCGCGTACTCCGGCCGCGGCGCTGGTGGCCGGGGCGCCGTTCGCCGCGACGGCGCCGCAGTACCTTCCGGCCGCCCGGGAGTGGGCGGCCGAGGTCGCAGCCGGCGTCGATGCCGGTGTGCGGCTCTCGCTCCGTCTCGACCTTGCCCCGCACCAGCTCTTCGACACCGCGGGAGAAGGAGAGGGCGCGACGACGGACGGGGGCCTGGAGGGCGAGGCCGGGGGAGGGCCGGCGCCGTACGCCGGTGTCACCGAGGAGCGCCGAGCGGCGGCGGCAGTCCTACAGGTCCACAGCCTCACCGACCCCACTCTGGTGGCTGACGCCCGCCAGCTGTGGGAGGGCGAGGCGCCCGACGCCTTCGGTCCGCGGTCCCACGCCGATACGCTCCTCGCGCTGCGCCGGGTCGCCCGTGTCTGGTCCCCGCTCGACCGCCTCCTGGAGCGCCCCGTACCCGACGTACTCCCGCTCAGCGAGGACGAGTTGTCCGAGCTGCTGGGGGAGGCCGCGCCGCGCCTCGGCGCCGCCGGGATGGCCGTCCACTGGCCCAGGGAGCTGAGCCGCGGCCTGACCACGACGGCGGTGCTGCGCCCCGCGCCGGGGTCGGCGGCGGACGGCTTCGGCTTCTTCGACGCCGGCGAACTGGCGCAGTTCCGCTGGCAGGTGGCCATGGACGGCGTACCGCTCAGTGAGGCGGAGATGGACATCCTTGCCGAGGCGCATCGCCCGGTGGTCCGGCTGCGTGACCAGTGGGTCCTGGTCGACCCCGCACTGGTCCGCAAGGCGCGCAAACGCGAACTGGGCTATGTGGACCCGGCCCGGGCGCTCGCCGCGACGCTCGACGGCACCACGGAGGTGGACGGCGAAGAGGTCGAGGTGGTGCCCCTGGGTGCGCTCGCCGCCCTGCGTGGTCGGCTCACCACCCGGGCACGCCCGCTGCCCCAGCCGCCCGGACTCCGCGCAACCCTGCGCGACTACCAACTGCGCGGTATGGCGTGGCTCGACACCATGGTCTCCATCGGGCTGGGCGGCTGCCTGGCCGACGACATGGGCCTGGGCAAGACCATCACCGTCATCGCGCTCCATCTCCACCGGCGGCCCACCGCCCCCGTCCTCGTCGTCTGCCCCACCTCCCTGCTCGGCAACTGGCAACGCGAGATCGAACGCTTCGCCCCCGGCACGCCCGTGCACCGCTTCCACGGGGCGGGCCGCAGCCTCGACGGTGTGGACAGCGGCTTCGTGCTCACGACCTACGGGACGATGCGCAGCAGCGCCGCCGAACTCGCCGGCCGCACCTGGGCGTGGGTCGTCGCCGACGAGGCGCAGCACGTGAAGAATCCGCGGTCCTCGACGGCCAGGGCGCTGCGCGGCATCAACGCCCCGGCGCGCATCGCCCTCACCGGCACGCCCGTCGAGAACAACCTGTCCGAGCTGTGGGCGCTGCTGGACTGGACGACCCCCGGGCTCCTCGGCTCGCTCAAGACGTTCCGTGCGCTGCACGCCCGGGAAGTCGAGGGCGGCGAGGACCCACGGGCGGCGGAACGGCTGGCCAGACTGGTGCGCCCGTTCATCCTGCGCCGCAAGAAGTCCGACCCGGGGATCGCGCCCGAACTCCCGCCCAAGACCGAGACGGACCACCCGGTTCCGCTCGGACGCGAGCAGGCCGCGTTGTATCAGGCCGTGGTGCGCGAGACCCTCGCGAGGATCGAGGGTGCCGAGGGCATGGCGCGGCGCGGCCTGGTGATGAAGCTGCTCACCGCCCTCAAGCAGATCTGCAACCATCCCGCGCAGTACCTCAAGGAGGCCGCCCCGGGGCTCGCCGCGCGTTCCGGGAAGCTCGAACTGCTCGACGAACTCCTGGCCACCATCCTCGCGGAGGGCGGCGCCACCCTGGTCTTCACGCAGTACGTCGGGATGGCGCGGCTGCTCGAACGCCATCTCGCGGGCCGGGGCATCCCCAGTCAACTCCTGCACGGCGGTACCCCGGTGGCCGAACGGGAGAAGATGGTCGATCACTTCCAGTCGGGCCGGACGCCGGTCTTCCTGCTGTCCTTGAAGGCGGCCGGCACCGGGTTGAACCTCACTCGCGCCGGACATGTCATCCACTACGACCGCTGGTGGAACCCCGCGGTGGAGGAGCAGGCCACCGACCGCGCCTACCGCATCGGTCAGACCCAGCCCGTCCAGGTCCACCGGCTGATCACCGAGGGCACCGTGGAGGACAACATCGCCCAACTCCTCGCCGCCAAAAGGGCCCTCGCCGACGCGGTGCTCTCCGGTGGCGAAAGCACGCTCACCGAGCTGACCGACGCCGAACTCGCCGATCTCGTCTCCTTGAGGAGGGCCGGATGAGCCTCGGACACCGGCGCCGTACCCCCACCTCGGGGCGCGCCGCCGCGGCGGACCGGCTGGTCCGCGCCGACCGTTCGCGTACGTTCCCGCCGCTGCCGGGCCCGGACGCAACGGACGGGGCGCGTGCGGAATCCTGGTGGGGCGATGCGTGGCTGGAAGCGCTGGAGAGCAGTGCCCTCGACGGCGCCCGCCTCGCCCGCGGCCGGGCGTACGCCCGCGACGGCCATGTCGACACGATCAACATCACCCCGGGCCGGGTGATCGCCACCGTACGGGGCAGCCGGCCCCGCCCATACAGCGCCGAGGTGCGCGTCAGGACGCTCACCGAGCAGGAGTGGGACACCCTCCTGAACGATGTCGCCGCCCACCCCGACCGGCTCACCGCGCTGTTGGCCAAGAAGCTGCCCCGTGCGCTGGCCGAGGGGGAGGTGTGTCTCCTCCCAGGGCCGGGAGATTTGGTGCCCCGGTGTTCCTGCCCGGACAGCGGCCGGCCCTGCAAGCACGCCGCCGCGCTCTGCTTCCAGGTGGCCCGGCTGCTCGACGCCGACCCCTTCGTCCTGTTGTTGCTCCGCGGCCGGGGCGAGCGGGAGCTCCTCGACGAGCTCGCGCGCCGCAATGCCGGCCACGGTGCGCGGGAAAGCCGGGGGCGGGCCGTAGCCGTGGCCACCACGGCACCCGGGAGCGGCGGGTCTGCCTCAGCCTCAGTATCCGCGTCCGCGTCCGCGTCCGCCTCGGCCTTGGCGTCCGAGTCCGTCTCCCCTTCGGCATCCGAGTCTTCCGCGGTATCGGAGTCCCTCCCGGTAGCCGGGCCGTCCTCCGCGCCCGGAACCGGTGACGTCTCCGCGTCCGGAACCGGTGACGTCTTCACGCCCGGGACCGGCGCAATCTCCGCGTATGGCGCCAGCGCCAGCTCCGCATCCGCGGACCGTTTCGCACTGCCCGGCTCGGTTCGGCCGCAGCTGGCTGCTGAGCGGGGTGGGGAGACCGTGCCCGCGGCGGTCGCAGCCCGTGGCGTCCTCGCCCGGGAGGCCCTCGCCGACCTGCCCCGGCCGCCGCTTCCGCCACCGGCGGTGGTGCCGCCACGGCCCGGTCAAGCGCAGGCGCTCCCGGACGCCGGCGGGCTGCCGTTCGAGGCCGCCACCCTCGAACTCGTCGCCGCCGACACCGCCGCCCGCGCCCACGCCTATCTGTCCGCCGCCGGGGCCTCGGGCGACATCGGCCCGGCCGGCCCCGGCCCGTTCGCGGCACTGCCCCCGTGGGAGGACACCGTCCGTCTGGCCGCGACCGCCCATCCCACGGCCGGCCTGACCGCCACCACCCGGGCGCTCTACCGCGACGTCGCGGCGGCGACCGGCCGTACCCCCACCGACATCGCACGTTCCGTCGCCGCCTGGCGGCAGGGCGGTCCCGAAGGGCTCGCCCTACTGGGAGACGCCTGGAATCCCCCGGCCGGCGACTTCGACCGGGCCCGCAGCGCCCTGTTGGCCGCCGGCCTACCGGCGCTGCGCCCACACCAGAATCACCTCACCGACGCCGGCCGAGGCATCCAGCTGCGCTTCGGTCGCGACAACCGCTGGTACCCGTACGAATCCGAGCCCGGCACCGATGACTGGTGGCCCACCGGCCCCGCGGACCCGGACCCCGTGGGTGCCCTGACCACTCTGTTGGCACGATGACTAACCTCAACGTCGTGGAAGGTCTCGACGCACTCACCCGCTCCCTCGCGCAGCGCACCCCCGAACAGCTCGCCGCACTCCTCACTCGCCACGCCGAGCCGCTCGCCCGCCGGCCCGCGCCCACCGAACTCCGCGGCCTGGCAAGCGCGTTGTGGTCGTACGAAACCCTCCACCACGTGGTGCTGCACCTCGATCACCCCCGATTGCAGGTGCTCGCCACCACCGCCCGTATCAGCCAGGAGCGGGCCGCCCGGGACGCGGCCGCGCCCGCCGCCCCGGCCCCGGGGGCCGACTACCAGTCCCTGATGGCCCACCGGCTGTCCTTCCCGCAGTTGGCCAGCGAACCGGTTCCGCCCGAGGACGTCCACGCCGCGCTCGGCGTCACCGCTCCCGGAGCCGCCCGGACCGTCGCCGAAGCCGCCCTGGACGCCCTCTGCGCCGACGGCCTCGCCGCAGTCACCGAGGGCGGCGCCGTTGTCGTCCCGCCGCGCATTCCGCAGCTCCTCGCCGCCCACGACCTCGGCCCGTTCGCGCCGCACGCCCCGGTGCCCGGCCCCGAGGGTGCCGCACCCGGCGGCGACCAGGCCGGTGCCGCCACCGTGCCCGCCCCGCGGACCTCGCCGTACGACGAATCCCAGGCCGCCGCGGCGCACCTGGCCAGCACGGTGGAGCGCCTGCTCGCCGCCCTGGCCACCGAGCCCGCCACGCTCCGCAAATCAGGCGGACTGACCGTCCGCGAGCTCAAGCGCCTGGCCAAGGCGGCCGGCACCACGGAAGCGCACACCCGACTCCTGCTCGATCTGACGCTGGCCGCCGGCCTGATCGCGCTGACCCGCAGCCCGTCGGGGATCACGGCGCTGCCCACCCATGCCTACGACGACTGGCTCGGCCGCCCGCCCGGCGCCCGCCTCGCTCCCGTAGTGGCCGCCTGGTACGCCCTCTGGGACGTCCCCACCCACACCCCGTTCGGCGAGACCCCGACCGCCCTGGTCCGCGGCCACGACCGGCACGCCCCCGCCCTCCGGCACGCGCTCCTCGCTGCTCTGGCCGACGTCCCACCGGGCGCGGGCTGGACGCCCCCGCCCCTGCCGCTCCCCGACTCGCCGGCGGACGCGGACGACCTCGGGCCCCTCCGGCGCCTGCTCCGGACGGCGGACTGGCACCGTCCGCTCGCCGTCACCGAGCAGCCGACGGCCGAGGAGCGCGCCGCCCACACCCTCCACGAGGCGGCCTACCTCGGCCTCACCGCCCACGGCACCCTCACTCCCCTCGGGCGGGCCCTGCTCGCCGAGCCTACGAACCTCGACGAGCCGCTCCGCGACTTGCTGCCGCCACCCGTCGAACAGGCCCATTTCCAGGCCGATCTGACCGCCGTCGTGCCCGGCCGCCCGGCTCCCGCCCTTGCCGGACTCCTCGCCTCCGCCGCCGACCGGGAGTCCGAGGGCCACGCCGTGACCTGGCGCTTCACCTCCGGCTCGGTCCGTCGTGCGCTGGACTCCGGCCACACCGCCGACACCCTCCGGGTCGCGCTCACCGCCGCCTCGGCCACCGGTACTGTGCCGCAGCCCCTCGGCTACCTCCTCCAGGACACCGCCCGCGCCCACGGCCGGATGCGGGTCGTGCCCGCCGCCTGCTGCATCCGCTCCGACGACCAGGCCCTGGTCGCCGAACTCGCCGCCCACCACGCGCTGCGCGAACTCGCGTTGCGTGCCATCGCCCCGACCGTTCTGGTCAGCGCCCGCCCGCCGGCCGCCACCCTGGACGTCCTGCGTGCCGCGGGCTACGCCCCCGCCCTGGAGTCCGACACCGGCGCCGCCACCGTCGAACGGCTCCCCAGCCACCGCACCGCGGCCCCCAGCCCCACCCGCGCTCCGCAGGCCACGCTCGCCCTCGCCCAGCGCCTCCTGGGGCACCAAGCGGAGTCCCAGGAGAGCGCCACGAGCGGAGGCAACTGATCCGTTCCACACTGCCAGGGCGGCGCGGAACGGGGCGCCGTCTGGCTACTCGTACTCCGTGCCGCCCTTACGGGTCAGGTAAGCGCCGCTGACCACCTTGGCGATGGCCCGTCCGCCCAGCTCCGGGCTGTAGCGGTCGGCCAGTGGACGGATCACCACCCCCTCCCGGAGGTGCACCGCCCGCCCGGACAGCGTCTCGCCGCCCTCGGCCAGCGCCATCACCTGCCGCGCCTCGTACGGGCCGCTGAACAGCGTCGGCACCACGGGAAGCCGCCCGGCCAACACCCTCGTCAGCTCCTGCGGATCCAGCCACCGCACCTCGCCGCCGGTCTCCACCGCGACGTCGAAGACCGCGTAGCCGGGTACTCCGCGTCGGCTGTCCGCGCCGTACCCGAGGTCCTGCACCCCGTCGCCGTACACCTCGCCGTAGATCCCGACCCGCGACGCCCCCAACTCCCCGGCCAGCTCAGCGGCGACCTGCGGGAGGCCGTGCCCGCGCACCGCCCGCCAGTACAGGTTCCCGGGATCCTCGACGAGCGCCAGCCGCTGCGCGCCCAGTCCCTTGGACGTCACCTGCACCCGCCCCTCGCCGGCGTGGTAGGTCAGGCAGCAGGCGGTGCCGTGCACCTTCTCGGTGATCGCCACCGGCTCGCCCTCGGGGAACGCCGCCGGGTACCGCTTCAGGTTCTCGACGTCGATCCACGGCAGCAGGTCGGGTGCCGGCTCGACCTCCCCGCTCATCGAAATCGGCACCGGGGGAACCCACTTCACGATCCCGAGTTCCGCCGCGAAATCCGTCCCGTCCTTGTGTGCCGAGGCCAGATCGACCCCGGTCAGCGCCCGCGGACGGCAGACGATGCCCTGCGACAACTCGCCGCGCAGCCGGATCGCCTTGACCTGATTGGCGGCCGCGCCGGCCAGCTTGCCCGTCAGGCCCAGCTCGGCTACCAGCTCCTCCGGGAGGACCGACTGCTCCGGTATGTAGACGGCGAAGTCACCTGTCCGATAGGCGCCCTTGGCGACCACCGCCCGATACAGGCCCACCTGCGCGAGTTCCAGCGCATCGGCGTTGGGATGCTCATGGATCGTCAGTTCCTCGACCGTGACGCGCAGCGTCGACACACCGTCCCCCGTTTCTTGTTGCTGTTGCTGTTGCTGTTGCGGACGCCGGTGCCGGCTCCGTGTTGAGGTGCTCTGTGTCGGCGATGCCGGCCGGTGTCCAGCCACCACTGTGATCGAGTCGATGTCGACCGGCGAACGAATTTCGTCGCTTCCGACCGGTTGTGACTGTGTGGCGGAACGGACGGTGGCCATCCGGCCGACCGCCGCGCCGCGTTGTCAGTGGCGTCAAGTAGCGTTTTTGGTGGACGGAATCGACCGACGGGGGGAGCCGGCGTGAGGGACAACGGGTCGGACGCCGAGCGCGTCCGGAACGAATTCAGCGGAACGGCGCACGGGCTGGTGATCCAGACCGGGGTGATCGAGGGCGATGTGCGGTTCGAGCTGCCGCGACCGGAGCTGCCGGTGCCACGGCAGGTGCCGGCCGGGTCGGCGCAGTTCGTCAACCGCGAGCCGGTGCTGGCGGAGATCGACGGATGGGTGGGGGACGGCGGAGGTCTCGCGGTGCTCAGCGGTCTGCCGGGGGTGGGCAAGAGCGCGACCGTACGGAGATGGGCGCAGGAGGAGCGCGGCCGGTTCCCCGGCGGCGAGTTCTATATCGACTTCGCCGAGCTGCGGGCGCAGGCCGGCGGCGACGTGTCCGCCGGGGTGAGCCGCTGCCTGCGGGCACTCGGCGTCGAGGACCGCTATCTGCCCGACACCCTGGGCGAGTTGACCGGAATGCTGCGCAGCCTGACGGCGGACAAACGGGTGCTGATGGTGCTCGACGACGTGACCGAGCCGGCGCAGGTGCGGGCCCTGGTCCCGGGCGCCCCCGGCAGCGTCGTCCTCGCGACCAGCCAATCGATGCTCGGGGAATTGCTCGACGACGGCGCCCGCCTGATGCCGCTGGAGCCGCTGTCCGCGGAGCACGGGCTGCAACTGCTCCGCCGGTTGTGTGGGGAGGAGCGGATCGCCGAGGGAGGCGAGGGCACGGCCGAGCGGATCGTGGCGAGCTGCGGCGGGCTGCCGGTGGCCCTGCACGTCGCCGCCGCGCGATTGGTGATGCATCCGCGTTTGCCGGTCGCCGCACTGGCCGATGAATTGGCCGACGACCGGCGCCGGCTGGATGCCCTGCGTCGGGGAGGGGAGCGCACGGTGTCCGCTGTCTTCGGAGTGGCCTACGCGGGACTGCCCGCGCCGGCCGCCCGGCTCTACCGGCTGCTGGGCCTGCACCCCGGCCGCCACTGGGACGCCGGATCGGCCGCCGCGGCAGCCGGGACGACCATCGCCCACGCCGCCGAGCAACTCGACGTCCTGGAGACCGCGAGCCTGGTCGCGGTGACCCCCGACGGGCGTTACGAGTTCCACGACCTGGTACGGCTGCACGCCCGTGAGCAGGCCGCCCAGGAGGACGACGAGGCCGAGCGCACGGCAGCCGTGGCCCGGATCGTCGATCACCTGCTCACCCGCGCCGCCCAGGCCGATCTCGCCGTCATGGGCCGCCGGATGCGCATCGGGTCGTACACCGACCGGTTGGGCGAGTCGGATCGGGCCACCGCCTTCGCCGGCCGGCAGGAGGCGCTGGACTGGCTCGACGCCTGGCGCGGCGAGCTGCTGTCCGCCCAGCAGACCGCCGCCGATCACGGATGGCACCGGCGGGTGTGGGAGCTCGCCGAGGCGCTGACCGCGCTCTTCCTCAACCGGAGATATCTCAACGATTGGGTCAGAAGCGGGGACTTGGGCGCCCGGCACGCCGCCGCGGACGGCAACCCCGCCGCCGAGGCCCGGCTGCGCACACTGCTGTCCCGCCCGCTGATGGACCGCGACGAGCTGCGCCGCGCCCGCCGGGAACTGGAGACCGCCGTCGCCCGGGCCGACGAGTCCGGCCACACCCTGCTGCGTGCCTCCGTCCGCGAGTTCCAGGGCCGCTACTGGGACCGCTGTGATCCGGCCCGCGCCGTGACGACCTACGAGGAGGCGATGGTCTTCTACCGCGCCGCGGGCGACGAGCGCGGTATCGCCATCGGCCGCTACTTCATGGGCTGTGCTCAGCATGCCGTCGGCCGTACCGAGGCGGCCCGGGCCACCCTGGAAGACGCCTACGACGGGTTCATGGCCATCGACGACCGGAGGATGGGCGCCCGCGCGCTGGCCGCCATCGGGGGCGTACTCCGCGACCTCGGGCAGAGGGCGGAGGCCGTGGCCGCCCTGGAGGAAGCCGTGACCATGCTGCGCGAGCGCGGCGCCGCTCACTACGAGGCGCAGGTGTGCGAGACGCTGGCGGAACTGGCCGAGGAACGCGGCGACCACGAGCGGTGGCGGCTCCATCTGACGCGGGCCCTGGAGATATACGAGGCGGGCGGCGGCCCGCGAGCCGTGGAGCTGCGCCGCAGACTGACGGGCGCCGCGAACGGTCCGAATGACGCGAACGGTTCTAAGTGCGCCGACGGTTCTCAAGGTGCGGATGGTGCGGATGGTTTGAATGGCGTGGACGGTGCGGACGGTGCGGCGACCGGGGGAGCGTAGGCAGTGCGTGCCCGGGTGGGGCTGGTGCGGTCCCACCCGGCAGCGGACCGTCGCGGGGTGCCGGGGTGCCGGGGCACTCGGGGGCGCGGCGGTCCCCGTGAGCGGACCCGTCAGCCCGTGGGGCGCGGCCGACTTGCCCGTCGGGTGAGGCGGAGCACCGCGTCCTCGCTACGGTCGCCCAGCGCGAGGGTGACGAAGCCCGCCGGCGGGCGTCGGGCGCGCAGGCAGGCGTAGACGACGGCGGCCAGGACGGTGGCGTCGCACTTCGGGCCGGTGGTGGACACCTCGACCGTCCGGCCGTCGCGCAGACCGACCCGGCAGCCGCGCCCGGTGACGGCCGCGGCGGCGAGCAGACAGCCGGGATAGCGGGTGAGGGTGTCCTCGATCCACCGATCGGCAGCCACGGCGGTGTCGGCCGGGGCCCGGCGAACCAGGACGGACGCGCTCTCCGGCCACCGCCGGTCCCACTCGTCGTCGGCGCAGGACAGATGACGGAACGGGCCGTCGGGGACATCGCCCCGTGTCATGGGCGAGACGGACGAGTTGGGGGAGACGGATGAGGAGGCGGCCACGGCCGCAGGGGTGCGCTCGACGGATATCCGGGGGCAGCCGGTCTCCTCGGAACCCCCTGAGCCACTAGATCCCCCGGAGCCACTGGGCCCCCTGGTGTCGCCAGGGCTCCTGGAGTCACCAGAGCTCCAGGAATCGCTGGGGCTCCAGGAGTAGCCGGAGTTCCAGGAGTCACCAGGGTCCTCGGAGAGGGAGGTGTGGACGTAACAGGCCGTGGTGGGTTCCGGGCGGTCCTGCGGGACGGGTGGCTCCGGGGCCCGGCGCGGAGGTGGCGAGCCGTCCGCTGGCTCGGGGAGGCTCAGTAGGTCGTAGACGGCGGTGCGCAGGAGTTCCAGGGCGCGGCCGGGGGCGGCGAAGGCGCTCTCGCCGACCTTCCGGAGTCGTTCCAGGGTGTCGTCGCCGGGCGCTCGCCCCAGGCCGAGCGCCCGCTCGATCTGCGGCCGCAGAGGTGCGTCGGGTCGCAGTCGCGGGGCGATCCGGCCCAGCTCCGCCATGGGGGTTCCGGTGACCGCCTCGTCGTCGCCGAACGCGCCTAGTAGCAGGGGTGTGCCGAGTGCCGCGCCGTAGAAGGTGACCGAGCCGTGGTCACCGATCAGCAGGTCGGCGGCGAGCAGGGTGGCCTGCCAGCCTGCGGTCGGCGGAATGGTCAGCAGCCCGGCGTCATGGGCGGAGTCGAGGTGCGAGCGGAGGGCGTAACTACCGTGGGCAGAGCTGATGTTGGGGTGGGTGACCAGGCAAACGGCGTAGTCGTCCAGGGGGAGTTCGGCGAGCAGACGGGCCGGCAGCGCGGGGTCACGGCCCAGGACCGAGTGGTCGCGCCAGGTCGAGCTGAGCATGACCAGTCGTCGCCCGCCGGCGATGCCGAGTGCCGTGCGGTACGTGGTGCGCAGGGCCCGCCCGTTGAGGAGCGCGTCATAGCAGGGATCGCCGACGAGCAGGGTGCGGCCGGCGGTGGCGGGATGGGCGGCGGCGAGTTGGGCCGCTTGGTCCGGGTGGGAGATCGCGAGCCAGGCGCGGCCGCTGTGCAGCAGCGCGTCCGGGACGACGCCGGCCAGCCGGTCGCGGTCGCTGCGGGAGTCGGGGACGACCTTGTGGAAGCCGACGCCGTGCGGCAGTACCAGCACCGGGCAGGTGTGGTGCGCGGTGGTGAGATCGGCGTTCTCGGTCGCCGTGATGATCAGGTCGGGGCTGATCCGGGCGAACTGGCGCCAGGGCAGCACCCGGGCGCCGACCGAGCGGAGCAGGGCGTGCACGCCGTCGTTGAACGCCGAGGTGGGGTCGAAGGCGAAGACCAGATGGACCCGCGGGTCATCGCGCAGGACCGGGCGCAGGACGTCGAGGACCCGGACGGTCGAGGTGACGGTGCGGGCGACGGCGACGACCAACCGCGCGCCGGGGAAGGTCTGCCAGCGCTCGGGATCGTCACCCACGGGCACCCGCAGCGGCGGCAGCAGCCCATGGGTGGGGTCAGCCGCGTCCCCGGACGCGCACCCCTCGATGCCGCCCGCTCCGTCCCCGCCCCATCCCCGGTTCGCGGTTCGCGGTTCGCGGTTCGCGGTTCGCGGTTCGCGGTTCGCGGTTCGCGGTTCGCGGTTCGCGGGCAGAGTGCTTTTAGCGCGCATCACCCTTCTCCGCAACCCCCTGGTGGTGACAATCGTCGGCGGCCTGCCACCGGCGATCGGACGTGTCCCTGGGGCCCACCGTAGTTCAGGGCCGGCGCCGCACCGGGGCCAGGGCCGGGCCTCAGACGTCGTCGGGCTTGCGCCGGCCGCCGTTGAGCCGCCGTAACCGCAGCGCCGCGGGGCCGAAGCCGAGGGGGCGGGGCAGTCGGCGGGGCGCCCGCTCGGGGCCGGGAGTGCTCGGCGTGGTCGGGGGCGGTGCCGTGGTCAATGCGGCGGTGGCCGAGGGGCCGCACAGGGACGGCAGCGCGGACGGCTCGTCCGGTGCGTCGGGGCCCGGTGACCGCACCGCGGACGCCGCCGCGGCGGGTGCTGGTTGCGGGGCCAACGCCTGCGGCAGACAGGCCGCGGGGACGGCGGGCGTGACCACATCGACGTAGGCGCGGCAGACCGGGGGCAGGTCGGCGACCGGGGCGAGCACGCCGCTCACGGTGCCACGTACGAAGCGGGTGGCCAGCGACGGCCGGGCCGCGCCCGGGCGTGAGGGCCGTGGAAGCTCCTCGCCGGTGGCCAGCGCCCACGGTGCCTCGACGAGACCGCCGACGGTGCGCTGCACCCGGCGGGCCAGTGCGGGGTCGTCCAGGCCGTACCGCCGCAGTGCCTCGCGGAGCGCGGCGGCGCCGTGGGCGGCGAGGGACAGTCCCTGGCCGCAGTCCGGGTTGACCGAGGCCACCGCGCCGCCGAGGGCGAGGAACCCGGTGGGCCAGCTGGGCAGTTGCTCGTAGCGGTGGCGGTGGCTGGAGGTGTCACGGGTCAGCCGCACCTCGCTCAGCGGCTCGGCATCGGCGATGAGGTCACCGATGACCGTGTGGATCCGACGGGCGAACGGCACGAAGTGATCGGCGCGTTGGGACGGCCGCTCGGCGCCGCGGCCGCCACCGGTGAGGGTCACGAGCCAGCGCCCGCCCTCGATCGGGACCAGCGTCGCCGTCCGGGCGGCCGGGAGCAGGGAGCCGGATGTCGGGGCGCCGCCGGCCAGGCCGCGGTCCGAACGGGCGGTGAGCACCGGGCAGTTCTCGTGTCCGGCCGGGACGCGGAAGATGCGGGTGGCGCAGACGATGCCGGAGTCCCGGACGTCCTCCGGGGCGGCGGGCAGGCCCAGCCCCGACAGCCGGTCCGGGGTGGTGGAGGAGCGGCCGGTGGCGTCGACCACGAGGTCGGCGTCCAGGCGGTACGTTTCACCGCTGGTGGTGCCCCTGACCCACACTCCGGTGACGTGCTCGGCGGTGCCGGTCAACCGCTCCGCCTCCGTGCCGTCGAGGACCGTCACCCCGGGGAGCGCCGGCACCTGCTCGCGGATGACTCTGTCGAGCAGATCGCGGGAGCAGGCGAACACGTGCCGGGTGCGGGCCCGGCGGACCGGCCGGCCGGGCAGCAGCGGACCGGCGGGTTCCGACGGCACCGAGAGCCGGCGGGCGCCCTCCGCCAGCCACCGTTCGACCGTGCCGGGCAGCAGGCCCTCGACGACCCGGGCGCCGTCCGCCGCCAGCAGATGGGCGTGCCGGGGCTGCGGAAGGTCGGTGGGCAGCGCAGGGGTCCGCGGCAGCCGCTCCCGCTTGACCACGATGACATCGGCGTACGCGGACAGCGCCGCGGCGGCGACCATGCCCGTGAAACCGCCGCCGAGCACCACGGCGAGATACGGGTGCGTGAACTGGAGGCCGGCGCTGCTCGTTCTGCTCGACGCGTTCATGGGCGGTCCCTTTCTCGGCGGTGGCGCGCGAACCCCCGGCGCGGCCCGGCCGCGACCAGAAAGGGCGGGGCGGTGTACGGCCGGGAATGGCGGCGCGCGGCGGCGATGACGGCGTCGGTGGCGGCGGTGACCCGCGCCGTCAGCGACGGCAGGGAAGCAGACGCGGTTCGCAGGATGCGCAGAGGTGCCGGCGGAAGAGGCAGAGCCCGTTGTAGGTCCCGGCAGGCCGGCGCGAACGCCGGCCTGCCGCCCCCCGATTTCCCCATCATGATTCCCCCTCAGGCCGTGCCCGCCCTGCCGCAGCTCGGACCCCGCCCTCCGCCACTCCCCGCCCGGGCTACCGGGCGGGACGGGCCGGCACTGCTGCCTCGCACGCCGTGCTCTGCCCCTGGGGACGCGGCCGTCGCCTCTGGTCAACGGCGGACACACGTCCGGATCGTAGGCGGCGTCGATCACTTCTGGTAGCCGGCGGCGAGTGAGGGATGTGTGGGAGCCACCCGCCCTGTACCGCCGGGTAGATCTACAGGAAAAGGGCGCAATGGGTGGTAATCGCGCCGGAGTTTTCTCGCGACACGAGAAAGTCTTCAGGAATCGCGGGCGCGGGGGAGAGCGCCGTTCCAGGAACGTCCGGAGGGTTGGCGCGAAATGATCGGGGGGCGGCGGGCCGGACGGTGCCGTGCCTACCCTGTGCGGGCACCGCACCGGAGAACCTGAGGGAGAGTCGTGCGCGCGATCGTGATGCGAGAGTTCGGCGGCCCGGACGTGCTCCGGCTGGAGGACGCCCCCGAGCCGGCGCCCCGCGCCGGGCACGCACTCGCCGAGGTGACCCTGGCCGGTGTCAACTACGCCGATGTGCACGTCCGTGGGGACAGCTACCTCGCCCCGGTCGAACTGCCCTACATACCCGGCAACGAAGTCGTGGGCACCATCGAGGGCCGCCGGGTCGTGGGACTCACCCGCGGCGGCGGATACGCGGAACGCACACTGCTGCACCGCCGCGTCACCTGGGACGTCCCCGACGCCGTCAGCGACGAGCAGGCGGTCGCGCTGGCCCTCCAGGGCAACAGCGCCTGGCATCTGCTGTTCACCGCGCTGCGCCTCACCAAGGGCGAGACCGTCGTCGTCCCGGCCGCGGCGGGCGGGGTCGGCACACTGGCCGTCCAGCTCGCCGCCCGGGCCGGCGCGAAGGTCATCGGTCTCGCCGGGTCGGCCGCCAAGCGCCAACTGGCCCTGGACCTGGGCGCGCACGCGGTCGTCGACTCCACGGCCGAGGACCTCACGGAGCGCATCCTGGACGCGGCCGGCGGCCCGGTCGAGGCGGCGCTGGAGATGACCGGTGGTGCCACCTTCGCCCGGACCCTGGCCGCCGTCGCACCGCGCGGCCGCCTCGCCGTCTACGGCTTCGCCGGCGGCGAGTTGGCGAACGTGTCCACCCGCGAACTGATGGAGCGCTCCCTCACCGTCTCGGGCTTCTGGCTGCCCCAGCTCTACGGGGACCGCACCGCGCTGCCGACGTCCATACGGGCGCTGTTCGACGCCGTCGCCGACGGCTCCCTCACGACACTGACCGGCACCACCTACGCGCTCGGGGAGGCGGCGCAGGCGCACCATGACCTCGCCGCCCGCACCCCGACCGGGAAACTCGCCCTCGACGTCACCCGGTAACGCCGGAGGCATCGGGGGCGGGGCGCCCCGCACCGCACACGCCGTTCGCCTTCGGGCGCGGACCACTGTCAGGGAGGAGAGCACACGATGGGCCATCGCACCGCAGCGTCGCAGTCCACGGTTCCGGAGGCCGTGCAGCACACCGGCCAGGCCCGCAGGAGCACGGCCTCCGCCGGCTCCCGGACGTCCGGATCCGGCCATGCCGAGCGGGTCTTCCTCGTCCAGACGGCCTTCGCCGAACTCGGCGGATCCGCCCACGGACCCGGTGAGATCGCGGAGTTCACCGGCCTGGACGACTCCGTCGTCTACCGCATCCTGCAATCCGGCATCTACCAGCGGATCTTCGAACGGGTGGACCGGGGCCTCTACCGCCTGCGGACCTCGGCCGCCCAACTCGCCTTCACCGCGCTCGACCACCGCCTCGACGGTGCGCAGACGGTCCTGAGCGACCTGCGCGAGGCGACCGAAAACGGGCTGGTGTTCCTGTACATGGTGGCGCCGTTCTCCGGCGCGCAGCGGCAGTGCGTCGACATGGCCGTCGGCGACTCCGACCTCGCCGAACTCGGCATGACACCGCGGGACGTGCTGTCCGTGACCCGCTCCCTGCGCACCGGTGCCTCCGGGCGCACCATCCTCGCCTACCTCCCGGAGGTCCTCCAACAGCGCGTACTGGCCGAACCCGTCCCCGAACAGGCCGGCCCCGGCGTCTACCGGGACAACGACGCGCTGCTGGCCTCCCTGGCGGAGGTCCGCGACCTCGGCTACGCGCTGGGCTACGAGGAGTGCATGGCCGGCTGGAACTCCTGTGCCGCGCCGATCATGTGGGACGGGTCCATCATGGGCGCGGTGCTGCTGCTCAAGCAGAAGACCGTGATGCCGGAGGCCCCCGACAGCGTCGTCGAGGCGACGAAGGAGGCGGCGGCCGTACTCAGCCGCTACGGAGCGGCCCGGCCGGCCATGGACTCCTGAACCCGGAGCGCAGCGGCACTCGGCCGCGCGGCTGTTCATGAGGCGGCCCGCCTCTCTACCGTGGCACCAGGCGCGACACGACGCGCACGACACACAAGGGGGTCCGATGGAAGCGGAACTGGTGGCGCTCGCGACGGCGGGGGCGACGACGCTGGTGCAGCAGATGGCGACCGAGGGCTGGGCCGCGGTCCGCCG
The DNA here is from genome assembly GCF_042886435.1 of Streptomyces sp. NPDC058000. NCBI lineage: Bacteria > Bacillati > Actinomycetota > Actinomycetes > Kitasatosporales > Streptomycetaceae > Streptomyces > Streptomyces sp. NPDC058000. The sequence goes on along the minus strand of NZ_JBHVQS010000004.1, from coordinate 164,595 downwards.
GCGGATGGCGTCCCTGCTCGCCCGGCGCCGCGGCGCGGAGGAGGAGGCGGCGGTCGAACGCGAGCTGGACCAGGCGCGCACCGACGTCGTCATCGCCCGGGAGGACGGCGACGAGGAGGTGGCCCAGGGGGTGGAAGTGGTCTGGAAGGCCCGGCTGCGGCGGCTGCTCGCCGAGGACCCGGCCGCGGCGGCCGAACTGCGCCAACTGCTCGACGAGGTGGCGCCCCAGCAGCAGGCCCAGGGCACCGTGCGGGACATCCACAACAACATCAGTGGTGGTTCGCACGGGATGGTGATGCAGGTCGGCTTGATCTCCGGCGACGTCCAGGGCGGCTTCCCGTCCAGCGGACCGCAATCCCGCTGACCCCGGGCGCCCGGCACCCGCCGCCGGGGCACAATGGCCGGGTGCGGCTCGAAGCGATCACCTGGGAACGGCTCACCGACGCGCTCGCCGCGCGCATCGACCGGCTGGCGGCGCACGACGGGAGCCCCAGGCTGCGGGTAGCGGTCGACGGGGCTCCCGCTGCCGCTCCCGGCGACCTCGCCGGGCGGCTCGCCGAGGCGCTGCGGCTCCGGGGGCGGGCGGTGCACAAGGCCGGCACCTACGGCTTTCTGCGGCCCGCCTCGTTGCGGCTGGAGTACGGCCGAGAGGACCCGGACGCCTACTACGACGAGTGGTTCGACCGGCGGGCCCTGTGGCGCGAGGTGTTCCAGCCGCTGGAGCCCGGCGGCACCGGGCGGGTGCTCCCGGACCTGTGGGACCCGGTGGCGGACCGGGCGACGCGCAGCGGCTACGTGGAACTGCCGCCCGGCGGCGTGCTGTTGCTGCACGGCCCGCTGCTGCTCGGACAGTGGTTTCCGTTCGACCTCTCCGTGCACCTGAAGCTCTCCCCGGGCGCGCTCACCCGCCGTACCCCGCCGGACCAGCGCTGGACGCTGCCGGCGTTTGCCCGATACGAGTCCGAGACCCGGCCCGAGGAGGCGGCGGACGTCGTCGTACGGGCCGACGATCCCCACCGGCCGGCCTGGAGCGGAGCCGCCGACTGAGCGGACGGGCCGCCGCGCCCACGACCGGCGGACGGGCCGCCCGGGGCGGGCCGCGACCACGGTCTCCCGCGCGGGAGCCTCGGATAACTCGTGGGCCCCGCCGCCTTCTTGCGGCAGTTCCCGATGCGTCGTGATCTCGAACATGGTGCCCCCCCGCGAGGCGGTCCCGGCGACCGCCCCCGCTGTGAAAACCGTACGGCCGACCACTGACAATCGACCGCGGACGGCCTAACGCGGGCCGCCCATCAGCGTGTTCACCGCGGCCGGTAGCGTGCGGGGGATGACGACCTCGTTCAACGCAGCAGACCCGCACCCGCCCCTGCCCGGCAGCCAAGGACCCGCCGCGACCGTGGAGATCCCGCCGCGCGCCGTCGGAACCGTGACGATGTCCTACGCCCCCGACCCGGACGGCGACCCCGACCCCGGCGAGATCGTCTGGACCTGGGTCCCGTTTGAGGAGAACGACGGCCGCGGCAAGGACCGGCCGGTGCTGGTCGTGGCCCGGGAGGCGGCCGGGACGCTGCTGGCCGTGCAACTGTCGAGCAAGCGCCACAACGACGACCGGGACTGGGTGGCGCTCGGGGCGGGCCCCTGGGACCGCTCGGGGCGCGACTCCTGGGTGGCCGCGGACCGGGTCCTGCGGGTCCACGCGAACGGAATGCGACGCGAGGCGTGCGCGCTCGACCGGGGCCGCTTCAACCTCGTCGCCAACCGGCTGCGGGAGCTCCACGGCTGGCGCTGACGCCCGCACCGCGCCCGGAGCGGCGGCCGGGCCAGGGTGCACCCGGCGGGAGATCAGGCGTCGGCCAGCGCCAGGAGCTTGGTGACGGTGTTCCAGTTGCGCGCGGTGGCCGTCACGCCGAGCCGGGCCCGGCCGACCGCCTCGGCGAGCTTGGAGCGCCCGATGCCCTGCGGGCACCACAGATACAGCTCGCGGCCGATCAGCCGGAACCGGTCCGGCGCGTACGCGGCCTGGTCGAGCGCGTCCAGCCGGGCCGGGTCGGCGGGCACCTCCGACAGGAACGTCACGTGCAGGGTCCTGGGCTCCGGCACGGCCAGCGGGAACGGGTTCCCGGCGACCGTGGCGGCCAGCTCGTCCCTGGTCCGCACGACCACCGGCACCGTCAGGCCCAGGTCGGTCGCGATCCGCTCCTCGATCCGCCGGGCCGTCTCCGCCGGCGGCGTCCCCGGGTCGGCGAAGACGATGTTGCCCGTCTGCAGCAGGACGGAGACCTCCTCGAACCCCAGGGAGCGGGCCAGCTCCAGCTGGCGGGCCTTGGGGAAGGAGTTGTGGCCTCCGACGTTGATACCGCGGAGCAGGGCGATCTGACGGGACATGCGCGGCCCTTCGTGGACGGTGCCGGCCGGCGGGACGGATCCCGGCGGCGGGGACAGGGAGCGGACGGGAAGCACCCGGGGAACGGACGGGAAGTACTCGGGGGAGCGGCCGGGCGGCGCTCAGAACAGGGGAGCGGGGAGCACGCCCTCCAGGGCCAGCAGCAGCCGCTTGGTCTCCAGACCGCCGCCGAAGCCGCCGATCCCGCCGTCGCTGGCCACGACCCGGTGGCAGGGGACGACCACCGGGAGCGGATTGGAGCCCATCGCCGCACCCACCGCCCGGGCCGCGCCCGGCTCCCCGACCCGGTCGGCCAGGTCCTGATAGCCGACCACGCTGCCGTACGGGACACCGGTGGCCAGCGCGTGCAGCACCCGGGCGTTGAAGCCGCCGGACAGCGACCAGTCCAGCGGGACCGTGAAGGTCCGCAGCTCACCGGAGAAGTAGCGGGCGAGCTCGGCGGTGGCGGTCGCCAGATGAGGTATCTCCGGGAGCGGTGGCCCGCCGAAGGTGTCCTCCAGCCGGGTCAGTGCCCGCCGGGTCACCCGCTCGCCGGCGTGGAAGGCGACCTGGACCAGGCCCTCCCGCGTCGCCGCGAGCAGCAGCGGGCCGATCGGGGTCCCGATGCGCGTCCAGGCCCAGTCGTGGTGGGCCGGGCGGACCGCCTCCGGGGCGGTGTCCGGCGCCGCGGCGGGTCCTGGACCGTGCTCTGCGTTCGTCACGTGCCCCAGGGTAGGACCGGCCACTGACAACGCGGCGGGGAACGGACCCGACGGCCGCCGCCGGCCCGTTCCCCGCCGCGCCGGGCGGTCAGTGGCCCGCGTCGGCCAGCGCCTTGCGCACCACGTCGGGCTTGTTGCTGATGACCCCGTCGACCCCCAGGCCGGCGGAGCCGACCGCGGCCTTGGCGTCGTCGACGGTCCAGGTGTAGAGCTCCAGCCGCCGGTGGTGCGGGCCTCGCAGCGCGTGCACGGCGTTCACGTACGCCTGGGTGACGGCGGTGTGGGGCGGATTGATCTGGTCGCAGTACGCGGCGTACTTGGGCAGGTCGGCCACCGGGGGGTTGCCGAGGAAGCCCGTTTTGACCGCCGGGTTCAGGCGGTGGACCTTCTTGATCGCGTCGGCGTTGAAGCTCTGGACGATCAGGCGGCGCTTGAGGTGCTCGCTGTCCAGCCAGCCGTCATGGCGCAGCTCCCGGAGGGCCTGCCGCTCGATCCCGGGGTAGAGCTCCGGGTTCTTCAGCTCCATCAGCAGCCGCTGGCCGTTGTGCTCGACCTCGTCCAGGTAGTCCTCAAGGGTCGGCACCCGCTCCCCCTTGAACTTCGCGCCGAACCAGCTGCCCGCGTCGAGTTTCTCGATCTCCCGGAGCGTGAGGTCGCCGACGTTCCACGGGGAGCGGTCCGGGAAGACCTTCTTGACGTTGGTCGTTCTCGCCAGCGAGGTGTCGTGCAGGACGACCAGCTCTCCGTCCTTGGTGCGCTGGACGTCGTTCTCGACCCAGGGGATCCCGAGCCGGTGCGCCGCATCGACCGAGGCGAGCGTGTTTTCGGGGGCGTACGCCGCGGCGCCGCGGTGGCCGACCACCACGGGGGCGCGCCCGTGGGCCGCGGCCTGGGCGCCGCTGGCGGGGAGGACGAGCGCGGACAGACCCAGGAGCGCACCGGCGAGGGCGGCGACGGGGCGAATACGCATACGGACTCCTCGTGACGTCGTGGTAGTGAGCTGACGTGAAGTGAGGTGAACGGGGGGGACGGACAGGCGGAGGATCGCAGCCGGGCCGGAGGGGGAGGCGGACATGCGGTGGCCGGGTGCTGAACGAAGAATGGCCGGTTTTCCGTGCGGAGCGTCGCAGTTGCAGGATGCCCGGAATGGCCGTGCAGCAGACATACGTCCCGACGTCGTCCAACTTGCCGGAGCCGCGGCATCCGCGCATCTCGGCCGACGATGAGTCACCCCTCGGGCAGTTGACCGTTTTTGTCGCCCGTGCCCAGGGCATACCGTTCCGGCCAGCCGCGACGCGCCTGGTCCGGGGCCGGCTCCCCGATCCGACCGCCGTGCTCGTGCCGGCGGAGCGCCCACGGCTTGGCCGGAGCCGGACCGCTCGTCCCACCACTCCGGCGGCCCTCGGAAAACCGCAGGTCAGATCCGATGCGGCACCGATTGTCAGTGGCGGGTCGTACGGTGGATCCCATGCGGCCCGTTTCAAAGATCGAACGCACGGTGGCGCCCTTCGAGGTCGTCAGCTCCTACCAGCCCAGTGGCGACCAGCCGGCGGCCATCGCCGAGCTGGACCGACGCATCCGCGGTGGTGAGAAGGACGTCGTCCTGCTGGGCGCGACCGGTACCGGCAAGTCGGCGACCACCGCGTGGATGATCGAGAAGCTCCAGCGCCCGACGCTGGTGATGGCGCCCAACAAAACCCTCGCGGCGCAGCTCGCCAACGAATTCCGCGAGCTGCTGCCCAACAATGCCGTCGAGTACTTCGTCTCGTACTACGACTACTACCAGCCCGAGGCGTACGTCCCGCAGTCCGATACGTACATCGAGAAGGACTCCTCCATCAACGAGGAGGTCGAACGGCTGCGCCACTCCGCGACGAACTCCCTCCTCACCCGGCGGGACGTCATCGTCGTCGCCTCGGTGTCCTGCATCTACGGCCTGGGTACGCCCCAGGAGTACGTCGACCGGATGGTGCCACTCAGGGTCGGTGACGAGATCGACCGGGACCAGCTGCTGCGCCGCTTCGTCGAGATTCAGTACGCCCGCAACGACGTGGCGTTCACCCGGGGCACCTTCCGGGTCCGCGGCGACACCATCGAGATCTTCCCGGTCTACGAGGAGCTGGCCGTCCGGATCGAGATGTTCGGCGACGAGATCGAGGCGCTGTCCACCCTGCACCCGCTCACCGGCGAGGTGATCAGCGACGACCAGCAGCTGTACGTCTTCCCCGCCAGCCACTACGTCGCCGGCCCCGAGCGCATGGAGAAGGCCATCGCCGGGATCGAGGCCGAATTGGTGGACCGGCTCGCCACCCTGGAGAAGCAGAGCAAGCTGCTGGAGGCCCAGCGGCTGCGGATGCGCACCACCTACGACATCGAGATGATGCGGCAGATCGGCTCCTGCTCGGGCATCGAGAACTACTCGATGCACCTGGACGGCCGCGAGCCGGGCACGGCGCCCAACACCCTCCTCGACTACTTCCCGGAAGACTTCCTGCTGGTCATCGACGAGTCGCACGTCACCGTCCCGCAGATCGGCGCGATGTACGAGGGCGACGCCTCCCGCAAGCGCACCCTCGTCGACCACGGCTTCCGGCTCCCCTCCGCGCTGGACAACCGGCCGCTGAAGTGGGAGGAGTTCCTGGGGCGGGTCGGCCAGACCGTCTACCTCTCCGCGACGCCCGGCCCGTACGAGCTGTCCCGCGGCGACGGCTTCGTGGAGCAGATCATCCGGCCGACCGGTCTGATCGACCCGGAGGTGGTGGTCAAGCCCACCGACGGGCAGATCGACGACCTGGTGCACGAGATCCGCAAGCGCACCGAGAAGGACGAGCGCGTCCTGGTCACCACCCTCACCAAGAAGATGGCCGAGGACCTCACCGACTACTTCCTGGAGCTCGGCATCCAGGTCCGCTACCTGCACAGCGACGTGGACACCCTGCGGCGCGTGGAGCTGCTGCGCGAGCTGCGGTCGGGTGAGTTCGACGTGCTCGTCGGCATCAACCTCCTCCGGGAGGGCCTGGACCTGCCGGAGGTCTCCCTGGTGGCGATCCTGGACGCCGACAAGGAGGGCTTCCTGCGCTCCGGCACCTCGCTGATCCAGACCATCGGCCGGGCGGCTCGTAACGTCTCCGGCCAGGTGCACATGTACGCCGACAAGATCACCGCGGCGATGGAGAAGGCCATCGAGGAGACCAATCGCCGCCGGGAGAAGCAGCTCGCGTACAACAAGAAGAACGGCATCGACCCACAGCCGCTCCGCAAGAAGATCGGTGACATCGTCGCCACCCTCGCCCGCGAGGAACTCGACACCCAGGAGCTGCTGGGCTCCGGCTACGGCAAGGCCGGTGGCGACAAGGACGGCAAGGCCAAGGCGCCGGTCCCGGCGCTCGGCGGGAAGGCCGGTAAAGCCGGCAAGGCGGGCAAGGCCGCCAAGGGCAAGGGCGGCAAGGGCGGCGAGGTCCTGACGGATCGTCCCGCGGCCGAACTCGCCGAGACGATCGAAGAGCTGACGGAGCGGATGCGGGCGGCCGCCGCGGAGTTGCAGTTCGAGGTGGCCGCCCGGCTCCGGGACGAGGTCGGCGAGCTGAAGAAGGAGCTGCGGCAGATGAAGGAGGCCGGACTGAAGTAGCGGCCGGGTCCGCGGCCCACCCACCGGGGCGACGGCGGTCGGGCCGCGGACCTGACCGGGCGTGTTGCAGAACCGCCACAGGCGGCGGGCCCGCCGCGCCCCCGTCCGCTCACGTGCGTAGGGTCGGCAGGGGCCGCTGAACGGGCGGACGGGACGGCGAGGAGGGGACGGCGCGTGTCGGTCAACTTGTCCAAGGGGCAGGACATCAGCCTGCGGAAGTCCGACGGGGCGACGCCGACCGCGGTTCGGATGGGCCTGGGGTGGCGGTCGGCGCCGCGCCGCGGCCTGTTCGGGCGCCGCACCCAGGAGATCGACCTGGATGCCTCGGCGCTGCTCTTCGCCGACGGCACCCCTGCCGACGTGGTCTACTTCCAGCGCCTCACCAGCGACGACGGCGCGGTCCGGCACACCGGCGACAACCGCATCGGCGGGGCCGGCCAGGGGGGTGACGACGAGGCGATCCTGGTCGACCTGGAGCGGGTGCCGGTCCATGTCGACCAGATCGTGTTCACCGTCAACTCCTTCACCGGCCAGACCTTCGCCGAGGTCCAGGACGCGTTCTGCCGACTGGTGGACGAGACCACCGGCCAGGAGCTGGCGCGCTACACCCTCACCGGCGGCGGCGACCACACCGCGCAGGTCATGTGCAAGGTGCACCGTTCGGGCGACGGCTGGCAGTTGACCGCCATCGGCGAGCCCACCGTCGGCCGTACCTTCGAGGACCTGGTGCCGGCGATCCGGCCGTACCTGTAGGCACCGCGGCACCGACGCGCGACCGGTCGACACACCACCGGCACGACACACAAGGGGACGACGATGACGGCGGAGCTGGTCCGGGGGCAGAACCACCCACTGGACGGCACCCGTGTGGAGATCCGGATCGCGGCCGGCGGGCCCGTTCTGGTCGCGGTCGCGCTCGGCGACGAGCAGGGCCGGCTGCCGGGCACCGAGGCGGTGGTCCATCCGGGCGTACCCCACCGGCCCGGCGTCGAGGTTCCCTCCGGGGCGGCCGCCGAGCAGCGCATCGCGGCCGATCTCGACGCGCTGCCCGCCGCGGTGCACCGGGTGAGCGTGCTGCTGGCGCTGCCGGGCGGGCCCGGCGCTCCGGGCGGCTTCGGCCCCGCCGCCGCGCCCTCGATCGCCGTGACGCGCGTCGACGGCACCCCGCTTGTCGCCTACCCCCTCACCGGCCTGGGCCCCGAGTCCGCGTTGGTCGCCGTCGAGCTCTACCGCCGGCAGGGCGCCTGGCGGATCCGCGCCGTGGGCCAGGGGTACGCCGGCGGACTGGCGGAGCTGCTGCGCGATCAGGGGCTGCCGCGGGCCGCGGAGCTGGCCGCGGAGATCGAAGCGGCGGCCGGCCACGACCCGGCCCCGATGGTCGCGGCGCCCGACCCGGCGGCGGTGCGCCCCCCTGAGCGACCGGCGGCCGGGACCACCGCCGGCACCCCTGGCACCCCGGCGGCGGAGCCCGCTCCCCAGCCCTCCGGCGGCCGGGTCGACTACCGTCACCCCCGGCGGCCCACCGCCCCCGCACCGCCCCCCGCGGCCGCCTCGGCCCCGTCCACCCCGCCCGCACCCCTGGTGCCCACCGGGCCGGCCGAGGCCCCCGGCGACCCGGCGGGTCCGATCGCCCCGGTCGCCGGCGACGCCAACGGCTGGAGCATGGAGGAGCGGCTCTACAACCAGGTCCGTGGCATGTTCGAGGACCTGGCCCGGTCGGTCGCCGCGTACCGCAGCGCCGCCGGTTTCGCCGCCTCCCGCCTGGAGCGGGAGCTCGACGCGGCGCTCGCCGACCCCGGCGCCCGCCTGGGGGGCGCTGCCGAGGCCGCCCGCGCCGCCGCCCGGGACCGGCACGCCGACCTGGTCGACCGGGCCCGTGTGGTCCTCGACCGCGACCTCGCCCAGCTGGCCGCCGAGTCGGAGGTGGTGGAGCCCGCGCTGCCGCTCGCCCTCGCCCGTTGGGACCATCCGGTGTGGCACGGCTACGAGGTCCCACGGCAGCACCCGATGGCGGTGCGGTTGGGCGATCTGCACCTCCCGGAGGCCCCCGGCCTGCGCATCCCGCTGCTCGTCCGGCTCCCGCTGGAGCGCGGACTGTGGATCGACAGCGGTCCCGGACCGTATCCGCGCCCCGGGCACGACCCCGAGCGGGAGTACGGCCGCCGGGAGTTGGGCAGCGCGCTCACCGACGCGGCGCCCGACGAGGCCGCGCTGGCGCGGCTGGCCCTGGAGACCGCCGTCGCGGTCGCCGCCCGGCTGCTGGCCGCCCATCCGCCCGGTGCGTTCGCGGTCCAGGTCATCGACCCCGCCGGCGCGGCCGCAGCGGCGCTCGCCCCGCTGCGGGAGAGCGGCGTGCTGCCCGCGTCCCCGCCCGCCGGCGCCCGGGGCGTGGCCGCGGTGCTGGAGGCGCTGACCCGGCGGGTCGACCTCCTCCAGATGGCGGTGCGGCACCGCGCGACGGAGGCCCTGCCGCCGGAGCTGGATCCCGCCGAGCAGCTGCTGATCGTCCATGACTTCCCGCACGGCTTCGACGACCGGGCCCTGAACCAACTGCGCTATCTGGCCGACGAGGGCCCCGCGGTCGGGGTCCACCTGATGCTGGTCGCCGACCGGGACCGGGCGCGGGAGTACGGGCCGGTCCTGGATCCGCTCTGGCGCGCCCTGCTGCGGATCACCCCGGTTCCCGACGCCCACCTCGCCGATCCGTGGGTCGGGCACGCCTGGACGTACGAGCCGTCCCTCGCGCCCCGGCGCAGCGAGGTGATCCGCCGGGTCCTGGACCGGGTCGCCGATGCCCGTCCGGCCGTGGACCCTGAGCGGGGCTGACCCCGGACGGTCGCGTTAGCCCTTCAGTAAACCTCCCCTCACCTGCGCTTTTGCCTTTTCCTTTGCCATTCCATGAACTTCCTTTACTCTTCTTTGGAGGGGTGCAGGAATCCCCGGCAGCGACGACGCTGTGTGTGCCGTACGACCATGCCGGAGGAGCAGTGGACGTTTCCCTGACCCTGTGGGTGCTGACCATCCTTGGTCTGGGTGCCCTGATCGCCGTCGACTTCTTCATCGGCGGACGCAAGCCCCACGAGGTGTCCCTCAAGGAAGCCGGTATCTGGACCGGCGTATGGATGGGGCTGGCCGTGCTGTTCGGGCTCGGCCTGCTGGCCTTCGGCGGGGGCGCGCCGGCCGGTGAGTTCTTCGCGGGCTTCATCACCGAGAAGTCGCTGAGCGTCGACAACCTCTTCGTCTTCGTCCTGATCATGGGCAAGTTCGCGGTCCCGGCCATCTACCAGCAGCGGGTGCTGATGGTCGGGGTGCTCATCGCGCTGGTGCTGCGGGCCGGGTTCATCGGCGCGGGCGCGGCGATCATCGCCAACTTCTCCTGGGTGTTCTACCTCTTCGGCGCGTTCCTCGTCTGGACCGCCTGGAAGCTGATCCAGGAGGCGCGGGCCGGGCAGGAGGACGAGGAGTTCGAGGAGAACCGCTTCCTGAAGGCGGTCGAGCGCCGTTTCCCGTCCACCGACCGGTACCACGGCACCAAGCTCTTCATCGTCGAGAACGGCCGACGGCTGATGACCCCGATGCTGATCGTCATGCTGGCGATCGGCACCACCGACGTCCTCTTCGCCCTGGACTCGATCCCGGCGATCTTCGGCCTGACCCAGGACCCGTACATCGTCTTCACCGCCAACGCCTTCGCCCTGATGGGGCTGCGGCAGCTGTACTTCCTGATCGGCGGACTGCTCAAGAAGCTGGTCCACCTCTCCTACGGCCTGTCGGTGATCCTCGGGTTCATCGGCGTGAAGTTGGTGCTGCACGCCCTGCACGAGTCCGGGGTGGCCGTCCCGGAGATCAGCATTCCGGTTTCGCTGGGCGTGATCTGCGCGGTGCTGGCCATCACGACGGTGACCAGCCTGCGGGCCTCGCGGCGCCTGGCGGCGGCCGAGGAGCCCGCGGAGGCGGCCGCCGGGGCCGGGACGCGCACCCGCGGTTGAGCGCCGTGGGGAACGGCGCGGGCCCGGCGGGCGGAGGTCCGCCCGCCGGGCCCGGAGCCGGGCTTCCGGCCGTTACCAGCCGCGCTCCCGCCACTCGGCGAGGTGCGGCCGCTCGGCGCCGAGCGTGGTGTCGGCGCCGTGCCCCGGATAGACCCAGGTCTCGTCCGGCAGCCGGTCGAAGAGCTTGCTCTGCACGTCGTCCACCAGGCTGGCGAACCGTTCGGCGCTGCCCCAGGTGTTGCCGACCCCGCCGGGGAAGAGGCAGTCCCCGGTGAAGACGTGCGGGTGGCCGTGCGGATCGTCGTAGACCAGCGCGATGCTGCCCGGGGTGTGCCCGGCCAGATGGCGCGCGGTCAGCTGGACGCGGCCGACGGTGATCGTGTCGCCGTCCTCGACCGGCACGTCCGTGGGCACGGGGATGCCCTCGGCGTCGTAGCGGCCCGCGTACGTCCGCGCGCCGGTGGCGTCGACGACCTCACGCAGTGCGCCCCAGTGGTCGCCGTGCTGGTGCGTGGTGACCACGGACGCCAGACCGCTGTCACCGACCAGGGTGAGGAGCGTGTGCGGATCGGCGGCCGCGTCGATCAGCAACTGCTCGTCGGTCGCACGACACCGCAGCACGTACGCGTTGTTGTCCATGGGACCGACCGCGACCTTCGAGATCATCAGGTCGGTCAGCTCGTGTACGTCGGCCGGTCCGCCGACCTTCACTGCTCCGCTGTAGGTCATGGCATCAACTCTAGAGCGGCGGGATGGCCGGCAGCGCCGCGCCGTGGGTGTCCAGCCGTCCGCCGTCCGCGCGCCCGGTCAGCCAGCCGACCAGGTCCTTCGGCGAGCCGCTGACCACCACGGGGGCGGCTGACGCACCGTCGGCGGAACGCCCGGTGTGCCACTGGCGGCCGTCGTCGCCGTGCAGCTCCAACGCGGGCAGGTCCGGGTGCCCGGCGAACTTGATCCCGGTGAGGAAGTCCAACTCGCTGTCCACGAAGGCCGGCGACAGCTGCTCGACGGTGTACCCGACGCCCAGGTCGACATGGTGCAGTTCGACCTCGGCCAGCCGGCGCAGCGCGAGCCGGTCGGCCCGCTCGATGACGCCGTTGCGCATCTCGACCTCGTACGTCCGGCGGTCCGCCGGCAGGGCCTGCGCCGCCGCTCCGAAGCGGGCCGCGCTCTCCTGGAGGTCCTCCAGGTGGACCGCCAGCGGACGGTCGGCGTCCCGCTCGATGTCGCCGTCACGGGCCGCGGTACTGGCGTACATCGGTGTACGGACGCCGGTCCGCGCCCAGGTCAGGAGATTGACCAGGGCATCGGCGTTGCGGGCCAGATGAGCCAGGACGTGGCCCCGGGTCCAACCGGGCAGCAGCGACGGCTCGCCGACCGCGGCGTCGTCGAGCTTGCCCAGGGAGACCAGCAGTCGGTCGGTCGACTCGTGGACGGCGGCCGCATCGCGCGGGAAATCAGGAGGGATGGTCATGGCCCGACGCTAGCGCCGGCCGGGCGGGTCCGGGAGCCGTACGGCGGCATTCGGTGGGCCTTCGGGGTGGTGCCGGTCGCGCGGGTGGTGTGCGCGGGCGCGGCAGGGGCGGACGGGTTCGCCGCCTCTGCCACGCCGTCCGCCCGGCCCGCGCCCCCGGGGCCTGCCCGGTGGATCAGGACCGGACAGGCACTAGGACGGGCCCTAGGCGGCCGGTACTACGGCGGGCGCCCCGAACCACTGGCCCAGCGCCGCGTCCAACTCCTCGTAGGCGCCGGGGGCGTCGGCCGCCCAGGCGGTGCAGCCGTCCGGGCGGAGCAGGAGGCCGGACAGGTCGGGCCGGTCCGGGCAGGTCACCGTCAGGGTCCGCACCCGGTCGCCGTAGCCGGCCGCGCGCTCGCGCAGCGCCGGATCGTCGGCGAGGTCGAGCAACAGGCCCCGGCCGCCGTGGAGATGGTCCGCGAGCCGGTGGCCGTCGGACAGCTCCAGGTCGGGGGCGCTACGGCCGGTCAGCGGGTGCGAACCGGGCAGGTCGTAGCGCTGCCAGACGCCGGAGATCTTCTTGACGAAGAACGTGGTGGCGTCGGGCGTCCCGGACAGTTCGTTGATCACCTGGCGCAGCGCTCCGGCGTGCGACTCCGGCCGCATCAGGGCCACTTGGGCCCGGGTCCAGTCCAGCACCCACGCGCCGATGGGGTGCCGCTCGGTGGTGTAGCTGTCGAGCAGGCCCTCCGGGGCCCAACCGTGCACCGTGGCGGCCAGCTTCCAGCCGAGGTTCATCGCGTCGCCGATCCCGAGGTTGAGCCCCTGGCCGCCGAACGGCGAGTGCACATGGGCCGCGTCCCCGGCCAGCAGCACCCGGCCGTGGCGGTACGAGGACGCCTGCCGGGCGTTGTCGGTGAAGCGGGTCGCCGAGACCACCTTGGTGACCGTTACGTCCGGGACGCCGGAGACCCGTCGCAGCGCGGTCTGCAACTCCTCGGCGGTGATCGGGGCTTCGCGGTCCGCGGGCGGTCCGTCGAACTCCACGGTGAGGATCCGGCCGGGCATCGGCCCGTGGACGTACGTCCCGGTGGCGGTCCAGTTCCAGCCGGCGCCCAGGTCGTCGGCGCCGGTCATCTCCACCATGGCCTGGTGGCCGGTGATCGACGGGGCGGTCCCGGGGAACGGGATGCCGGCGAGCCGGCGCACCGTGCTGCGGCCGCCGTCGCAGCCCACCAGCCAGCCGGCGCGCAGCGACCCGTGCGAGGTGTGGACGTGCACGCCCTCGTCATCGGCGTCGAAGCCGGTGAGGGTCACCCCGCGGCGCAGGGTCACGCCCAGTTCGACGGCGCGTTCGGCGAGGATCCGCTCCAGGGCCTCCTGGGGGACCAGGCCGACCTCGCCGGCCGGGCCGCGGCCGGCGAAGTCCGGATCCGACTCGTCGAGCAGGTCGCCGCGGAGCATGATGCCCGCGAAGTGCCCAGCGAACCGCGGCGCCGGCACCGTGACCGAGGCGCCGGTCGCCTGCCGTTGCCGATTGAACGAGCCGAACTGCGCCAGGCTGGCGTTCTGCACCTCCCTCAGCGGTGGCAACAGCCCGCGCCGATAGAAGGCCTCCGCGCTGGGGGTGTTGATGGCCCCCGCCTTGATCGTGGTGTCCACCTCGGTCAGTCGCTCCAGGACGACGACCGGGACATCCGCCAGTGCCAATTCGCAGGCGAGCATCAGCCCCACCGGGCCGCCCCCTGCCACCACTACGTCTGCGTCGCGCTTCATGAGGCATGAGTGTAGTCACTAAAAATTTGTTTCCGCTACAATTTTTTTCGATGGAGGGAGAGACGGTGGCGGAGAAGAAGTCCACGGGACAGCGGGGGCGGACCGCGGAGCGGCAGGCGGTCGGGGGTGTCGACGACGACGCGCACCTGAGCCTGCGCGAGCGCAAGAAGCGCCTCACCCGGCAGCGGATCTCCGGGGAGGCGACGCTGCTGTTCCTTGAGCGCGGCTTCGACAACGTGGCCGTCGCCGAGGTCGCCCGCGCCGCCGAGGTGTCCACGATGACGGTCTTCAACTACTTCCCGCGCAAGGAGGATCTCTTCCTCGACCGGATCCCCGAGGCCGTCGAGCTGATCGTCGGCGCGGTGCGGGAGCGCGGCGCCGACGAGACGCCGCTCGCCGCGCTGCGCCGGCTGGCGCTGGACCTGCTGGCGCAGCGGCATGCGTTGGGCGGGCCGGGGGAGGGGTTCGAGCACTTCTTCCGCACCGTTCTCCAGGCGCCTTCGCTGCGAGCGCGGGCGCGCGAGGCGGTCGAGGAGATCGAGGCCGCACTGGCCGGGGCGCTCGCCGAGGCGGCCGGCGGCGATCCCGCGCGGCCCGATCGGGATGCCCGGCTGGCGGCGGCGCTGATCATCGCGGGCTGGCGGGCGCTCTACGTGGAGGCCGTCGTCCGGCAGTTGGAGGGTGATCCCGTGGACGAGGTGGCCGTTGACCACGAAGCAGTGATCCGGCACACGTTCGACGTGCTGACGCGGGCGCTGCCGGACGGCGGGCCGAGCGGGTCCGATCGGGTCTGATCGCGGGGGTGCTGTCCCACCGGACGGCGTAACGGCTGGTCATCGCGGTGGGAAGGTTGTGGGGCCGCCACACGTTTGGGTGAAGAGGGCTTGCGAGGCCCGTAAATCGAATGCACGTGCTATAGGCTCGTGTGTGGCATCCCAACGACACTGCCGCGACGGCCCCCATACCCTTGGTCGGGGGCCCGCTCCGCTCCGCCGCCTCTGCTCGCTCACCGCGCGGTGGACGCAGCCCGTGGCTTCCGCCCCTCTCCAAGAAAGGTGCCGACCGGCGTGGCCGACCGTCTCATCGTCCGTGGCGCTCGCGAGCACAATCTCCGCAACGTCTCGCTCGACCTCCCCCGCGACTCCCTCATCGTCTTCACGGGGCTCTCCGGGTCGGGCAAGTCCTCGCTCGCCTTCGACACGATCTTCGCCGAGGGGCAGCGGCGCTATGTCGAGTCGCTCTCCTCATACGCCCGGCAGTTCCTCGGGCAGATGGACAAGCCCGATGTGGACTTCATCGAGGGCCTGTCCCCCGCGGTCTCGATCGACCAGAAGTCGACCTCGCGCAACCCGCGCTCGACGGTCGGCACGATCACCGAGGTCTACGACTACCTCCGGCTGCTCTTCGCCCGGATCGGCAAACCGCACTGCCCGGAGTGCGGGCGGCCGATCGCCCGGCAGTCGCCCCAGGCCATCGTCGACAAGGTCCTGGAGCTCCCCGAGGGCAGCCGCTTCCAGGTGCTCTCGCCGCTGGTGCGCGAGCGCAAGGGCGAGTTCGTCGACCTCTTCTCCGACCTCCAGACCAAGGGCTACAGCCGCGCCCGGGTCGACGGGGAGACCATCCAGCTCACCGAACCGCCGACGCTGAAGAAGCAGGAGAAGCACACCATCGAGGTGGTCATCGACCGCCTCACGGTCAAGGAGAGCGCCAAGCGCCGGCTGACCGACTCCGTCGAGACCGCCCTCGGGCTCTCCGGCGGCATGGTCATCCTCGACTTCGTCGACCTCGACGCCGACGACCCGCAGCGCGAGCGGATGTACTCCGAGCACCTCTACTGCGCCCACGACGACCTCTCCTTCGAGGAGCTGGAGCCCCGCTCCTTCTCCTTCAACTCGCCCTTCGGCGCCTGCCCGGACTGCACCGGTATCGGCACCCGCATGGAGGTCGACCCGGAGCTGATCATCCCGGACGAGGAGCGCTCCCTCGACGAGGGCGCCATCCACCCCTGGTCCGGCGGCCACACCAAGGACTACTTCGGCCGCCTGGTCGGCGCGCTCGCCGACGCCCTCGGCTTCCGTACGGACATCCCCTGGGCCGGACTGCCGCAGCGCGCCAAGAAGGCCCTGCTCCACGGCCACAAGACCCAGATCGAGGTCCGCTACCGCAACCGCTACGGCCGCCAGCGGGCGTACACCACCGCCTTCGAGGGCGCGGTGCCGTTCGTCAAGCGGCGGCACAGCGAGGCGGAGAGCGACAGCAGCCGGGAGCGCTTCGAGGGCTACATGCGCGAGGTGCCCTGCCCGACCTGTGAGGGCACCCGGCTCAAGCCGATCGTGCTCGCCGTCACGGTCCAGGAGAAGTCGATCGCCGAGGTCGCGGCCATGTCGATCAGCGACTGCGCCGACTTCCTGCGCACGATGACGCTCAACGCCCGCGAGAAGACCATCGCCGAGCGGGTCCTCAAGGAGGTCAACGAACGGCTGAAGTTCCTGGTCGACGTCGGCCTGGACTACCTCTCGCTGAACCGCGCGGCCGGCACCCTCTCCGGCGGCGAGGCCCAGCGCATCCGCCTCGCCACCCAGATCGGCTCCGGCCTGGTGGGCGTGCTCTACGTCCTCGACGAGCCGTCGATCGGCCTGCACCAGCGCGACAACCACCGGCTGATCGAGACCCTGGTGCGGCTGCGCGACATGGGCAACACCCTGATCGTGGTGGAGCACGACGAGGACACCATCAAGGTCGCGGACTGGGTCGTCGACATCGGCCCGGGCGCCGGCGAACACGGCGGCAAGGTCGTCCACAGCGGCCCGATGAAGCAGCTGCTGGCCAACAAGGACTCGATCACCGGCCAGTACCTCGCCGGCAAGAAGGCCATCGCGACGCCGGACGTCCGCCGCGCCACCGACCCGTCCCGGCAGCTGACGGTCCACGGCGCGAAGGAGAACAACCTCCGCGACATCGACGTCTCCTTCCCGCTCGGGGTGCTCTCCGCCGTCACCGGCGTCTCCGGCTCCGGCAAGTCGACGCTGGTCAACGACATCCTCTACACCCACCTCGCCCGTGAGCTGAACGGCGCCAAGTCGGTCCCCGGCCGGCACACCCGGGTCGCCGGCGACGACCTCGTCGACAAGGTGGTGCACGTCGACCAGTCGCCGATCGGCCGGACCCCGCGCTCCAACCCGGCCACCTACACCGGCGTCTTCGACCACGTCCGCAAGCTCTTCGCGGAGACGATGGAGGCCAAGGTCCGCGGCTATCTGCCCGGCCGCTTCTCCTTCAACGTCAAGGGCGGTCGCTGCGAGAACTGCTCCGGCGACGGCACCATCAAGATCGAGATGAACTTCCTGCCGGACGTGTACGTGCCGTGCGAGGTCTGCCACGGTGCGCGCTACAACCGCGAGACGCTGGAGGTCCACTACAAGGGCAAGTCCATCGCCGAGGTGCTGGACATGCCGATCGAGGAGGCGCTGAGCTTCTTCGAGGCGGTGCCGACCATCGCCCGCCACCTCAAGACGCTCAACGAGGTCGGCCTCGGCTACGTCCGGCTCGGCCAGTCCGCGCCGACCCTCTCCGGCGGTGAGGCGCAGCGGGTCAAGCTGGCCAGCGAGCTCCAGAAGCGCTCCACCGGCAGCACCGTCTACGTCCTCGACGAGCCCACCACCGGTCTGCACTTCGAGGACATCAGCAAGCTCATCAAGGTGCTGTCCGGCCTGGTCGACAAGGGCAACACGGTGATCGTCATCGAGCACAACCTCGATGTGATCAAGACCGCGGACTGGGTCATCGACATGGGCCCCGAGGGCGGCAACGGCGGCGGCCTGGTCGTCGCCGAGGGCACCCCGGAGCAGGTCGCGGCGGTCCCGGCCAGCCACACCGGCAAGTTCCTGCGGGACATCCTCGGCGACCGGGTCAGCGATGCGGCCCTGGTCAACGGCGCGCCCCGGAAGCCGGCCGCCCGGAAGACCGTGGCGAAGAAGGCGGTGGCGAAGAAGGCGGTGGCCGCCGACGCGGTCGGGAAGACGACGGTGACCGCCTCGACCGCGGCGAAGAAGACCGCAGCCAAGAAGAGCACCGCCGCCTCCACCGCCAAGAAGGCCCCGGCGAAGAAGGCCGCCGCCAAGACGACGGCGGCCAAGAAGACGACGACGCGGGCCCGTCGGACCTCCTGACACCGCACCGCCGTACGGAACAGCGGGGGCGGAGCCTCTTCCCGGGGCTCCGCCCCCGCTGTGCTACTCCGGGCCGAGCCGGGCCGGGCCAAACCCAGGCCCCCGGCCTGTCACGGCCTCGGGGACGTCGCCCGCCTCTCCCCGCTCAAGCCCGCCAACCTCAACTGCCTGGGCCGCCGCACCTTTTGCGCCGCGGCCCCGGTCGGCGGGGGCCTGCGGCCCCTGCGCGACCCGGCCACGGCTGGCCTGGAGGAAGACGACGAGGAGGAGCCGAAAGCCTGATCAGCGTGCGGATCGCGGTGCTTTCGCCCCCCCCGTGTCCTCATCGGCCATGTCCAGCCGTCTGCTTGCCCTCGGTCTCGCGCACCTGGACCGGCTTAGCCAGGTGGTCGGCGCGTAACGCGGTCAAGATCCCGAGGGCGCAGACCGCCGCGAAGCCCAGCAGGAGGTAGCGCGCGGAGGTAAGCGTCGCAGGCCCACCCAGGTTGACCAGGAAGCCGGCGAGGGCCGCACCGAACGCCGTCGACATCGTCAGTACCGTCGCGATCGCCGCTGCGGCCTTCTCTCCCTCCTCCTTGTCCGGCGTGCTGGCCATCGCGGCAACGGACAAGTGGGGCATGGCCAGGCCGATCCCGGTGCCGGCGAGGAGAAGGAGGGGCAGCCACGCGATGACCAGAAGCGGTGGTGCGTCGCGGTGCTGCAACAGAGCGAGCGCGGCGAGCCCAGCCGCGAGGAGACCGGGGCCGGCCACCCGCAGCCGTCGAACCGTCCGCTGCCGGCGCGCTGAGGAGCTGACGACTTGGCTCGCCGACCAGCCGAGCGACAGCGCCGCTCCGAAGAACCCGGCCGCGGCCGGCGGCAGCCCGCCCAGACGCTGCCCGAACAACGGCAGGAACGTCTCGACGGCAACGCCGGCCGCGAGGAAGGCGATGGTCAGGTAGACCCACCGCACAGCGGAACCAGCCTGGTAGGTCGCGCGGGGCAGGACCCGGATCCGGCTGCGCTTCTCCCGCACCGCGAAGACGATGACCAACGCCAGTGCCAGCGCGATGAACACCGCCATCAGGGCCTCGTTCGTCAGAACGCCGGCGACGCTCACGGCGCCTGCGGACCCGATCACCAGCACCAACGAGCCCAGCGGCACGGGAACCGCCTCCTCCTCGGTCCTGCCGCTCCTTGGCAGCACGCGAGGCACGAACGCCGCCATCACCGCGGAGACGGCAGCCAACACGACGAACGCCAGCCGCCAGGCCCCGAACTGGGCGAAGAGTCCGCCCAGAGCCGGACCGATGAAGTTGCCCAGACCGAACATGGCAGAGATCAAGGCGCTGCCCCGTACCCACAGATGGCGCGGCAGCGCCGAGTTGATCAGTGCGAACCCCAGGCCGGTCAACAAGCCCGCCCCGAGCCCCTGCGCGCCGCGACCGACCAGCAGCACAGGCATCGTCGGACTGGCCGCGCATACGACCGACCCGACGGCGAAGAGACCAAAGCCGATCAGGTAGGAGTCGATACTGCCGCGCCGGGCGAGAGTTCGGCTCACGAGCATGGTCGCGACAACCTGGGCGGTCAGGAAGACGGTCATGTTCCATGCGTAGAGGCGTTCACCGCCGATGTCAGCGACCGCCGTGGGCAGCAGGCTGGCGGTGAGGTAGATGTTCACGGCTCCGACGAGCACGCCCCCGGCCAGCACCAGGGCGGTGCCGAGATGGCTGCCTAATTCCCGCCAGGTCCCGACGCTCTGATGATCGTCCACTTCCGAACCTCTCCATGAGTCGTGCGCTTTTGGGCATCATGGCGGGGCGGAAGGACCCGGTAATCCGGCAAAACGGACGTGACCTGCGTCACATCTTGAGTGCATCGGATTCGAGTGCGCCACGCCAAGGCCGCACTGGACCCGAGTGGCTGTGCGTCGCAGGCGGCGCACAGCGCGCACGGCGATTCTCGTGAATGGCCGGACGCGAGAGTTCTGTCAACGGCCCGAATCCGATCGCGTTTCCAAGAACATCGTTTGGCGCTGACGGCTGTTCCGTTGTTCCCCGAGGCCGGGTCGGGCCGGCAGTCCGGCAGTCCGGTAGGCCCCTCAGGCCGTCAGTTCCGTGGCGTACGGCGGCTCCGCGCCCGCTCGGGAGCAGGTGACGGCCGCCGCCCGGGCGGCGAAGCGGAGGATGTCCTCCCAGTCGCCGTCGGTGAGCGCCCCGACCGCCGCGTACGACAGCGCGCCATGGACGTCCAACCGGTGCAGCAGCGCCGCGTTGACGGTGTCGCCCGCGCCGATGGTGTCGACGACGGTGACCCGCTCGCCGGGCACCGCCAGCTCACCGCCGCCCCGCGTCACCACCGTCAGCCCGTCGCCGCCGTGGGTGAGCACGATCGCCGCCGGCCCGGCGGCCAGCCACTCCCGGGCCGCCGCGAGGACCGTCGCCCGGTCGGCCCTCGGCTGCCCGACGCCCGTCCCGGCCAGCCACAGCGCGTCCTCCTCGGACAGCTTCAGCAGCGCCAGGTCCGGCAGCCAGGAGCGGAATCGCGCCCGGTAGGCGTCCGGGTCGGGGATCAGCCCGGGGCGGATGTTGGGGTCGAGCGCGGTGAACACCCCGCGTCGAGCCTCCCGGCGCAGCAGCGCCTCGTACGCCCCGGCGCCCGGCTCCAGTACCAGCGAGCAGGTGCCCAGGGAGAGCGCCCGCACCGCCTCGGGCAGCGCCGGGGGCAGTGTGAAGAGCCGGTCGGCGGTGCCCTCCACGTAGAAGCCGTAGCCGGCCGAGCCGTCCGGGCTGATGTCCGCCACCGCCAGGGTCGTCGGCTCCGGGCCGCGCTGCACCAGTGAGGTGTCCACCCCGCCGTCGCGCAGACCGCGCAGCAGCGACGCACCGAAGGTGTCGGTCGAGACCCGGGAACAGAACGCGGTGGGTGCGCCCAGCCGCCCGAGCGCCACCGCGGTGTTGTAGGGCCCGCCGCCGCGCCGCGGCAGCAGCGCCGGCAACGGGCCGTCCGGGGACGGCTGCTGACTGGGGACGAGGTCGATCAGTGCCTCGCCGGCGACGACGATCACGGGGGCGGGTCCTTTCCTACGGAGGCCGGGGCCGGCCGGGGTGTGGCGGTGCGGGCCCGTCCGGGCCCCGGGACCGTCCGACGGGCGGGGTGCCCGGCCGCCGGACGGCCGCTAAGCGGTCTCGGGACAGCCGCACGAGGTGCGGTGCACGAAGGTGCAGGGGAGCCGGACGGTGCGGGGCGGGCGGCCCGGATCGTCCAGCCGCTCCAGCAGCAGCCGGACCGCCGCGGCGCCCAGTTCCTTGCTGGGCTGGGCGATCGCGGTCAGCCGTGGGGTGAAGAGGTCCGCCCAGGAGAAGTCGTCGAAGCAGGCCAGGGCGATGTCCCGGGGCACCTCCAGGCCCAGGCCGCGCAGGGCCTGGAGCGCGCCGATGGTCATCGCGTTGTTGGCGGTGATGATCGCGGTGGGCGGATCCGGCGCGGCGAGCAGGTGGCGGGTGGCGTCCTGGGCGCCCTCGGCCTCGGAGTTGCCGCCGGCCAACAGCTCCGGGGCGAAGGGGAGTTCGCGGGCGCGCAGCCCCGCGCGGTAGCCCTCGACCCGTTCGGTGGTGGTGCTGAGCCCGGGCAGGCCCGCCACCAGGCCGATCCGGGTGTGCCCCAGGTCGGCAAGGTGCTCGACGAGTTGGCGGACCGGCCCGGTGCTCTCCGCGCAGACCTGGTCGAAGCCGTCGCCGACCAGCCGGTCGAGGAAGACCGTGGGCACCCGACGCTGCATCACATATTTGGTCATCTCGGCTGGTTCCGCGGACGGCGCGACGATCATGCCGTCCACCCGCCGCTCGTGCAGCAGTTGGACGACCTTGCGCTCGTGCCGGGGATCGTCGTGCGGGTCGGCGATCAGCAGGCTGTATCCGGCCTCCAGAGCGCCGGCCTCGACGCCCTGGAGGATCTCGGTGAAGTACGGGTTGCTGATCGCCGAGACCGCCAGGCCGATGGAGCGGGTGCGGGAGGTGACCAGGGAGCGGGCGAGGGTGTTGTGGGTGTAGCCGAGCTCCTCGATGGCGGCCAGCACCGCGGCCCGGGTGTCCGGGCGCACGGGGCGGGTGTCGTTCACCACGTGCGAGACCGTGGCGACGGAGACGCCCGCGCGCCGTGCCACATCCACCATCGTCGTCATCCGGCTCTTTCCTCCCCGATGCCCCGGCGCACCGTGCTCCGGCTCCCGGCGGACGGCCTCCGTGCCCGTCCGCCGCAGTCCATCACAGTACGTCCGCACAGGACCAAACGTAAACGCTTGCGTAAGCGTTTACGTCCTGGTGGTTCTTCTGTAGTGTCCCCGCCATCGAACCCGCACGACGTCGTGAGGAGGCGCCGATGCGCGCTCTCGTGGTCACCGCACCGGGCCCCCGGGGCACCACCGCTGTCACCGAACTCCCCGATCCCCGCCCGGAGCCCGACGAGGTGGTCGTGCGCGTCACCTCCTGCGGGCTGTGTGGCACCGACATGCACATCCTCGGCGGTGAACTGCCGGTGGTCGGCTACCCGCTGGTCCCCGGGCACGAACTGACCGGCGAGATCGTCGCGGTGGGCGGGGCGGTGCGGGACCGGGCGGTCGGCGAGCGGGTCGCGGTCGACCCCAACATGCCGTGCGGTGCCTGCCATTACTGCCGGATCGGCCGCGCCAACCTCTGCGAGGACTACACCGCGATCGGCGTCACCAGGGCCGGCGGCTTCGCCGAACTGGTCGCCGTGCCGGCCCGCTGCGCCTACGTCCTGCCGTCGCACCTCTCGGAGGCCGCCGCCGGACTCGTCGAGCCGCTGTCCTGTGCGGTGCACGGACTCAACCGGCTGCCGCGCCGCCCCGGTGAGCACTACCTGATCTACGGGGCGGGCACCATGGGCCTGCTGATGGCCGCGCTGGTGCGGACCGCGGGGGCCGCCTCGGTCTCCGTCGTGGACCTCAACGAGGAGCGGCTGGCGTTCGCCCGGTCCTTCGGCGTGGACGCGGCGGTGACGCACGCCGACACCCTCGACCGGGCGCCCGGCTTCGAGGTGGTGATCGACGCGACCGGGGTGGTCGCGGCCATCGAGGACGGTCTGGGCCGGGTGCGCCGCGGCGGGACGTTCCTCCAGTTCGGCGTCGCCGACCCGGCCCGCGCGGCGTCGTTCTCGCCGTACCGCGTCTACAGCCAGGAGATCGACATCATCGGCTCGATGGCGGTGCACAACAGCTTCCAGCCGGCCATCGACCTGCTCGCCGCCGGCCTCGGCGGAGTCCCCGTCGATTCACTGGTCTCCGACGTCTACGGCCTGGACGACTTCGACGAGGCGGTGGCCCGCTTCCGGGCCGGCACCGGTCGCAAGATCCACATCGCCCCGCAGAAGGGCTGAGCGTCGTGCCCGCATCCGTCAAGAACGCCATGATCTGGGTCTTCGGCGCCCTCGGGGGCATCCTCTGGGGCTACGACACCGGCGTCATCTCCGGCGCCATGCTCTTCCTCAAGCGCGATATCGCGCTCACCCCGCTCCTGGAGGGCCTGGTCGTCTCCGGCCTCCTCGTAGGCGCGATGCTCGGCGCCGGTCTCTCCGGGCGGCTCTCCGACTCGTGGGGGCGCCGCCGGTTGATCCTGGCCGCCTCCGGGATCTTCATCCTCGGCACCCTCGGCGCGGCCTGTGCGCCCGGAGCCGTCCCGCTGATCGCGTTCCGCTTCGTGATCGGCGTGGGCGTCGGTATCGCCTCCGTGGTCGTCCCGCTCTACCTCACCGAACTCGCGCCCAAGCACCTGCGGGGCGGGCTGACCTCGCTGATGCAACTGCTGGTGACCGTCGGCATCTTCGTCGCCTACGTCACCGACTACCTGCTCTCCGACTCCGGGGCCTGGCGCTGGATGATCGGCCTGGGCGTGGTCCCGGCCGCGGTGCTGGCGCTGGGCATCATCACCCAGCCGGAGAGCCCGCGCTGGCTGGTGGGCAAGGGCCGGGGCGCGGAGGCCCGGGCGGTGCTGACCCGGCTGCGCGGGGACGCCGCGGCGGCGGGGGAGGAGCTGGCCGAGATCGAGCGGGCCGAGCGCGCCGAACGGGAGGCGAGCGAGCCGCTGAGCCTGCGGCGACTGCTGTCGCCGCAGCTGCGGCCGGCCTTCACGGTCGGGATGCTGCTGGTGCTCTTCCAGAACTTCGTCGGGATCAACACGATCATCTACTACGCGCCGACCCTGCTCACCGACATCGGCTTCGGCTCGGGCGGCGCCATCCTGGCCAACGTCGGCATCGGCCTGCTCAACATGCTGATGACGCTGCCGGCGATGCGGCTGATCGACCGCAGGGGCCGCAAGCCGCTGCTGCGGACCGGGGCGCTGGGCATGTGCGCGGCGATGGTGGTGCTGGCCGTCACCAACCTCTCCGGGCTCGGCTACGGCGCGCTGCTGTCCACCCTCACCCTGCTCGGGATCGCGCTCTACATCGCCTCGTTCGCGGTCTCCTGGGGGCCGGTGCAGTGGGTGATGCTGCCGGAGCTGTTCCCGATGCGGATCCGGGCCGCCGGGGTGAGCCTGTGCGTGCTCTTCAACTGGCTGTTCAACATGATCGTGGCGCTGCTCTTCCCCTCCCTGCTGCACGCCTGGGGTGCCGGGGTCAACTTCTGCTTCTTCGCCGGGACGACGCTGCTGGCGTTCGTCTTCGTCCAGCGGCTGCTGCCGGAGACCAAGGGCCGCAGCCTGGAGGAGATCGAGGCGGAGCTGCTGCGGGGCGGGGAGGACCGCCCTCCGCGCGAGCGGACCGCCCCGGTATCGTCAGGGGCCGACGCCGCCCACTGACCTGGAGGTACCCCATGAGTGCGTTCCCGGACCGTCGGACCGTGCTGCGCGGGACCGCGCTCGCCGGCATCGCCTGCTTCGGCGCCGCGGCCTGCGCCGCGGGGGAGCAGGGCTCGGGCGCCCGGCCGTCCTCGGACGCGCCGGTGGAGCTGGGTCCGGCCGCGGAGGTGCCGGTCGGCGGCGCCAAGCTCTACGCCGCGCAGCGGCTACTGGTCTCGCAGCCCACCAAGGGCGAGTTCAAGTGCTTCAGCAGCGTGTGCACGCACATGGGCGGGACCCTGAACAAGATCGAGAAGGGGCAGGCCGTCTGCCCGCTGCACGGCAGCCACTTCGAGGTGGCCACCGGCAAGGTCGCCCAGGGGCCGGCGTCCAGCCCCCTGGAGGAGGTCCCGGTCAAGGTCAAGGGCGGCAAGCTGATGGCGGGCTGAGCCGCCGCCCGGCTCACCCCCAGTCCCAGGCGATCCCCAGGATCCCCTGCCGCACCCCTTGCTCCACCACGTGCACCGCGTGGTGCTGCCCGCTCAGCGTCAGCTCCTGCTGGCCGGTGCGCGGGGCGCCGGCCGACGCCTGGGTGAAGCGGCGGCAGCGCACCGGGAGCGCCACCTCGTCGAACCGCACCTGGAGGACGTACTGTCCGCCGGCGAAGCTGAACCCGCGCACGTACTCGGCACTGGGGCCGCCGCTGCCGTCCTCGAAGGCGTAGCCGAAGACGTGGGTGTCGCCGGCCCGCAGGCGGGTGTCGAAGAGCAGCTCGGCGACGACCACGCCGTTCGCCGCGTCCCCGCGCACCCGTCCCAGCCGGCAGTTCTCCGTGGCCCGGACCCGTACCCGGGACGGGTCGCAGCCGGCGTCGCCCCGGTGGATGGCGACATAGCGGTCCACCCCGTCCCGGTGGGCGCGCACCACCTGGAGCGACTCCCGTTCGCTCAGTTCGCGCCGCGGCCCGATCCGCACCCACTCGTGGTGGCCGACCGTGTGCAGCCCGCCGTCCACCGGGGTCTCCAGCTCGGCGAAGAGCTGCTGGAGGCAGTCGGCCGGGGCGACCAGGGAGCGGTAGGAACGGGCCGGCGGCCGCTCGGTCTCCGGGCGGGTTCCGCCCTCCGGCACCAGGAGCCGGTGCAGCGACCGGTCGGGCAGTCCGAGGACGTCCTCCAGGGCGCGGACCGCGCGCAGGGACTCGGGGCGCTGCGGGCGTCGGGCCCCCTGCTGCCAGTAGCTCAGGCTGGTGACCCCGATGGTGATGCCGCGCTGGGCGAGTTTGTGCTGGACGCGGGTGAGTGCCAGTCCGCGTGCGGTGAGTGCGCTGCGCAGGGCGAGGTGGAACGGGCCGGTCCGCAAGAGCTGTGCCAACTCGCCGGAAACTGGAAGGTTTTGCGTCATATTGGGAGCGTTCTGTGCCATTGCCTCAATCCTCCGGCGCGCGACGTGAACATTCACAACCGGGACGCACGGCGCGCGCTCTCCCTGCCTCGTCACTGCAGGACGCCGGGCGTCGGCCGTTCACTTCCGGGCCCGTTCGTCCACACCCCCATGTCACCTCGCATTGAAGCGTGTTGACCTGCCTGCGACAACACCTGATGCTCCTCAACAGCATCCGGATGCGCTCCTCTCCCCCCTCACCCGTTGACCGGGAGGAACGCCATGTCCCAACCCCTTCACGCCCGCCGTCGGCGCGGTAGATGGCTGTCGGCAGCCGTGCTCACCGCGGTGGCGCTGACCGCGCTCCCGGGGACCGCCAGTGCCGCCCCACCGGCCGCCGGCGAAGCCCCGCAGACCGTCAGTGCCGCCCCACAGGCCGCCAACCGCCTGGACATCACGATGCAGGCACAGGAGAACACCAACTGGTGCTGGGCCGCTTCGGGCAACACCATCGCGACCTGGTACGGCAGGAAGTACAGCCAGAACCAGTTCTGCAACGCCGCCTTCAACCGCCAGCAGGGCTCCACCTGCCCCAACAACCAGGCCACGCTGGGCAATGTGCAGAATGCACTCGACTGGATGGGGATCAATTCTGGCTCATATGTGACCGGTTGGCTCCGCTACAGCACGGTCCAGAGCGAGATCAACGCCAAGCGTCCCATCGAGTCCCGCATCCAGTGGTCGTCCGGCGGCGGCCACATGCACGTCATCTACGGCTACGACGCCTCCCGGAACTGGGTGTACTGGGGCGACCCCTGGGCCACCAACAACCGTTACAACTGGGGCGACTTCGACAACTACGTGAACGGCAGCTCCTTCTCTTGGACGCACTCCCTCTACCGGATAGGGGCCTGAGGTCATGACGAAGCGCACCGTCGCCCGCGCCGCCGCCACGGGCACGCTCGCCGCCGCCTTCCTCGGCCTGGCCCCGCTCACCGCGTCGGCCGCCGACGTGCCCGTGCCGCAGGCCCCGCCGCGCACCGCCGTCAGCGCCGCCCGTGACGTGGCCACCTCCGCCGCGACCGCGGACACCCTGGCCCGCTTCTTCGCCGCCGCACCGGCCAAGGACGGCGCCCGGGCCGAGGGCGGAGCAGGTCTCGCCGCCCCGCCCTCGACCGCCCCGCGCATCGAGGGCGCCACCGTGCCCGTCTACGTCCTGTCGCCCGACTTCGTCCGCGGCAAGGCCGGGACCCCCGTCGCCCGGGTGGAGTTCATGGCCAGCAAGGCGGTCGCCGCCGACGGCCGCACGGCCTCCGTGTGGACCGCCCGGAAGGGCTCCGCCTGGAAGGTCGTCAACATCGCCAGCGGCGACGACGAGACCCGCTACACCGCGGCCGCGCAGGGTGCCGGAACGGTTTTCCACGAGCCGCAGATCGACGCCTGGTACGTCCAGCGCGGCGACCGCATCGAGCCCCTGGACGCCGCGGCCCGCAAGGCCGTGGGCGCACACGGCACCACCGTCGCCGCCTACCGGAAGCGGGTCACCGAGGCGTACGGCGACAAGCTCCCCGGCTCCGCGTACGACAAGCGCGGCGAGGCCGGCGGCTTTGGCCCCGACGAGGCACCGGCCGCCGACACCGGCCGCGCGCCGCAGCCGCTCGCGGCCTCCGCGGTGGACACCGGGGATCCGACGAACGGCGCGGTGACCGCCGCCTCGACCGTGGCGGGCGGCGCCGCCCTGCTCGCCCTGGGCCTGTCGGCAGCGGCGGCGGTGCGGCGGCGACGCAGCCGCTGACCGGACACCGCACCACGGCACCACCGCACCACCGGAGTCCGTCCCTCCGCCCCGTCCACCGGGTATCGGAGGGGCGGGCTCCGCCGCTACGGCCCTGATTGTCGGTGGCGGTCAGTAGGGTGGTGGGCATGGCAGACCCCAGCAGCTATCGACCCAAGCCGGGACAGATCCCCGACTCGCCGGGGGTCTATAAATTCCGCGACGAGCACGGCCGGGTCATCTACGTGGGCAAGGCCAAGAGCCTGCGCCAGCGCCTGGCCAACTACTTCCAGGACCTGGCCGGCCTCCATCCGCGCACCCGCACGATGGTCACCACCGCCGCCTCGGTGGAGTGGACCGTCGTCTCCACCGAGGTCGAGGCGCTCCAACTCGAATACAGCTGGATCAAGGAGTTCGACCCGCGGTTCAACGTCAAGTACCGCGACGACAAGAGCTATCCGTACCTCGCGGTGACCCTGGGCGAGGAGTTCCCCCGCGTCCAGGTGATGCGCGGCGCCAAGAAGAAGGGCGTCCGCTACTTCGGCCCGTACGCCCACGCCTGGGCCATCCGCGAGACCGTCGACCTGCTGCTGCGGGTCTTCCCCGTGCGGACCTGCTCCGCCGGCGTCTTCAAGCGCTCCGCCCAGATCGGCCGCCCCTGCCTGCTCGGCTACATCGGCAAGTGCTCGGCCCCCTGCGTCGGCCGGATCTCCCCCGAGGAGCACCGCGAACTCGCCGAGGAGTTCTGCGACTTCATGACGGGCCGCACCGGCGCCCACATCCGCCGCCTGGAGCGCGGGATGCAGGAGGCGGCCGAGGAGATGGAGTACGAGCGCGCCGCCCGCCTGCGGGACGACATAGGCGCGCTCAAGCGGGCCATGGAGAAGAGCGCGGTGGTGCTCGCCGACGCCACCGACGCCGACCTGATCGCCGTCGCCGAGGACGAACTCGAAGCCGCCGTCCAGATCTTCCACGTCCGCGGCGGCCGGGTGCGCGGCCAGCGCGGCTGGGTCACCGACAAGGTCGAGGCGGTCACCACCGGCGATCTGGTCGAGCACGCCCTCCAGCAGCTCTACGGCGACGAGCAGGGCGACGCGGTGCCCAAGGAGGTCCTGGTGCCGGCGCTCCCGGAGCCGGTCGAGCCGGTCGCCCAGTGGCTCACCCAGCGCCGCGGCTCCCAGGTCTCGCTGCGTATCCCGCAGCGCGGCGACAAGAAGGACCTGATGGCCACGGTCGCGCGCAACGCCCAGCAGGCGCTGGCCCTGCACAAGACCAAGCGCGCCTCCGACCTGACCACCCGCTCCCGCGCCCTGGAAGAGATCGCCCAGGCCCTCGACCTGGACACGGTCCCGCTGCGCATCGAGTGCTTCGACATCTCGCACCTCCAGGGCGAGGACGTCGTCGCCTCGATGGTGGTGTTCGAGGACGGGCTCGCCCGGAAGAGCGAATACCGGCGCTTCCAGATCAGGAGCTTCGTCGGCCAGGACGATGTGCGTTCCATGCACGAGGTCATCGGGCGCCGCTTCCGGCGCTACCTCCAGGAGAAGCAGAAGTCCGGGGAATGGATCGAGGAGCCGACCGCCGAGGACCCCGCCGGGACCGCCGCCGTGGACCCGGCTGCGGACCCGGCTGCGGAACCGGCGGTCGATGCCGATTCCGCCGACCACCTCACCGACGAGGACGGCCGCCCCAAGCGGTTCGCCTACCCGCCCCAGCTCGTGGTCGTCGACGGCGGCGCCCCCCAGGTGGCGGCCGCCCGCCGGGCCATGGACGAGCTGGGCATCGACGACGTCGCGGTCTGCGGCCTGGCCAAGCGCCTGGAAGAGGTCTGGCTGCCCGGCGAGGACGACCCGGTGGTGCTGCCGCGCAGCAGCGAGGGGCTCTACCTCCTCCAGCGGGTCCGCGACGAGGCGCACCGCTTCGCGATCACCTACCAGCGCAACAAGCGCGGCAAGCGGCTGAAGTCCTCCCCACTGGACACCGTCCCCGGGCTCGGCGAGAGCCGCCGGCAGGCGCTCCTCAAACACTTCGGCTCGCTGAAGAAGCTGCGGGCCGCCACGGTCGAGGAGATCTGCCAGGTCCCGGGCGTCGGCCGGAAGACCGCCGAGACGGTCGCCGCGGCGCTGGCCACCGCGGCCCCGCCCGCCCCCGCGGTGAATACCGCCACAGGAGAGATCATTGAGGATGACGGGGCCCCACCGGCCGCGTTGTCAGCAGAACGGGGGCAGGACCGATGAGCACACCGCACGAGACGCAGGAACCCGAGAGAGACGGTGCACAGGTGAGTACGGGCACGATGCGCGAAGCCGACCAAGGCGAGAGCGCCGCGATCCCCGAGCTGGTGATCATCTCCGGCATGTCCGGCGCCGGCCGCAGCACGGCGGCGAAGTGCCTGGAGGACCTCGGCTGGTTCGTCGTCGACAACATCCCGCCCGAGCTGATCCCGCCGATGGTCGAACTGGGCGCCCGCTCGCAGGGCAACGTCGCCAGGATCGCCGTGGTCGTCGACGTCCGCGGCCGTCGCTTCTTCGCCAACCTCAAGGAGTCGCTGGCCACCCTCGACGCACAGAACGTCAAGCGCCGCATCGTCTTCCTGGAGTCCTCCGACGAGGCCCTGGTGCGCCGCTTCGAGTCCGTCCGCCGCCCGCACCCCCTCCAGGGCGACGGCCGGATCGTCGACGGCATCGCCGCCGAGCGCGACCTGCTGCGCGAGCTGCGCGGCGACGCCGACCTGGTCATCGACACCTCCAGCCTCAACGTCCACGAACTCCGCGCCAAGCTCGACGCCCAGTTCGCCGGCGAGGAGGTCCCCGAGCTGCGCGCCACGGTCATGTCCTTCGGCTTCAAGTACGGCCTGCCGGTCGACGCCGACATGGTCGTCGACTGCCGCTTCATCCCCAACCCGCACTGGGTCCCCGAGCTGCGCCCCTTCACGGGCCTGAACGAAGAGGTCTCCCAGTACGTCTTCAACCAGCCCGGTTCCAAGGAGTTCCTGGACGGCTACACCGAGCTGCTGCGCCTGGTCGCGGCCGGCTACCGCCGCGAGGGCAAGCGCTACGTGACCATCGCCGTCGGCTGCACCGGCGGTAAGCACCGCAGCGTCGCGATGTCCGAGAAGCTGGCCCGCCGACTGATCTCCGAGGGCGTGGAGACGGTCGTCGTGCACCGGGACATGGGGCGCGAATGACCCCCCGCGCGCCACGGCTGCGCCGGGTCCGCCGCTTCGTCCCCAGCGCCCGCATGGCGAAGGGCGCCACCCCCAAGGTGGTGGCGCTCGGCGGCGGCATGGGCCTGTCCGCCTCGCTCGCCGCGCTGCGCCGCATCACCCGGGACCTGACCGCCGTGGTCACCGTCGCCGACGACGGCGGCTCCAGCGGCCGGCTCCGCGACGAGCTGGGTGTGCTGCCCCCCGGCGACCTGCGCAAGGCGCTGGCCGCGCTGTGCGGTGACGACGACTGGGGCCAGACCTGGGCCCGGGTGATCCAGCACCGCTTCCACAGCGAGGGCGAGCTGCACGACCACGCGGTGGGCAATCTGCTGATCGTCGCGCTGTGGGAGCAGCTCGGCGACCATGTCCAGGCGCTCGACCTGGTCGGCAAGCTGCTCGGCGCGCACGGCCGGGTGCTGCCCATGTCGGCGGTGCCGCTGGAGCTCCAGGCCCAGGTCAAGGGGTTGGACCAGGATCACCCGGACGAGATCGGCACGGTCCGCGGCCAGGCCACCGTCGCCCTGACCCGCGGCGAGGTGCAGTCCGTCCACGTCGTCCCCGAGGACCCGCCGGCCGTCCCGGAGGCGGTCGCCGCGGTCCGCGACGCGGACTGGGTGGTGCTGGGCCCCGGTTCGTGGTTCTCCTCGGTCATCCCGCACCTTCTCGTGCCCGAGTTGCGCGAGGCACTGGAGGAGACCCAGGCGCGAAAGGTGCTCTCGCTCAACCTCGCACCCCAACCCGGAGAAACCGAGGGCTTCTCCCCGCAGCGTCATTTGGAGGTTTTGGCCCGACACGCCCCTAAACTCGCCTTCGACGTGGTGCTGGCCGACGAGGCCGCGGTGCCCGACATCGATGGTCTGACGGTTGCCGCCAAGCAGCTGGTGGGCAGCGAGGTCGAGCTGGCCGCGGTCGCTGCACGCGGAGAGGACACCCGGTCAGGTGCCGGGGGAGCCCCCGACCGGCACGATCCGGAACTGCTGGCAGCCGCGTACGACCGTATTTTTCGGATGCATGGAAGGATCGGCCCATGGCGATGACGGCTGCGGTGAAGGATGAGATCTCCCGGCTCCCCGTCACCCGGACCTGCTGCCGGAAGTCGGAGGTCTCGTCGATCCTGCGGTTCGCGGGTGGTCTGCACCTGGTCAGTGGCCGCATTGTGATCGAGGCGGAGCTCGACACGGGCATCGCCGCCCGCCGGCTCCGCAAGGACATCCTGGAGATCTTCGGCCACTCCTCCGACCTGGTGGTGATGGCCCCCGGCGGACTGCGGCGCGGCAGCCGCTACGTGGTCCGCGTGGTGGCCGGCGGCGATCAGCTGGCCCGGCAGACCGGCCTGGTCGACGGCCGCGGCCGTCCCATCCGCGGCCTGCCTCCACAGGTGGTCTCCGGCGCGACCTGCGACGCCGAGGCCGCCTGGCGCGGTGCCTTCCTCGCCCACGGCTCGCTGACCGAGCCCGGCCGCTCGTCCTCCCTGGAGGTCACCTGCCCCGGCCCCGAGGCCGCCCTCGCCCTGGTCGGCGCGGCCCGCCGGCTCGGCATCGGCGCCAAGGCCCGCGAGGTGCGCAGCGTGGACCGCGTCGTCGTCCGGGACGGTGATGCCATCGGCGCACTGCTGACGCGGCTCGGTGCCCATGAGTCGGTGCTGGCGTGGGAGGAGCGGCGGATGCGCCGCGAGGTCCGGGCCACCGCCAACCGCCTCGCCAACTTCGACGACGCCAACCTCCGCCGCTCGGCGCGGGCCGCGGTCGCCGCCGGCGCCAGGGTCCAGCGCGCCCTGGAGATCCTCGGCGAGGAGGTGCCGGAACACCTCGCCGCCGCCGGCCGGCTGCGGATGGAACACAAGCAGGCGTCCCTGGAGGAGTTGGGGGCGCTGGCCGATCCGCCGCTGACCAAGGACGCGGTCGCCGGGCGGATCCGGCGGCTGCTCGCGATGGCCGACAAGCGGGCCCAGGACCTGGGCATCCCGGGCACCGAATCCAACCTCAGCGAGGAACTCGCGGACGGCATGGTCAGCTGACCCGGAGCGCCCCTCGTTCACCCGCGCCCCCGACACCCGCACCGGGTGTCGGGGGCGCGTGCGTGCGGACGCCGTGAGGGGGTGCGCACGGGTAGGCGTCAGAGGGGCTCGAAGCCGCTCACCTGAGCATCTTTGGGCGCCGATGTCAATGTCACGTACGTCTCGTTCAGGAGGTAGGGTCGGAGGCGGTCGGGGACAGTCCATACACCTCGCCGGTATCCAAAACCGGCGTACCAACGAGGAGATCGGTTCGTGACGATCCGCGTAGGCATCAACGGATTCGGCCGCATTGGTCGCAACTACTTCCGCGCGCTCCTGGAGCAAGGTGCGGACATCGAGATCGTCGGTGTCAACGACCTGACCGACAATGCCACCCTGGTCCACCTGCTGAAGTACGACACCATCCTGGGTCGTCTGAAGCAGGACGTCAGCCACACCGACGACTCCATCACGGTCGGCAACCAGACCTTCAAGACGATGGCCGAGCGCGACCCCGCCAACCTCCCCTGGGGCGAACTGGGTGCCGACATCGTCATCGAGTCGACCGGCATCTTCACCAAGCGCGAGGACGCCGCGAAGCACCTCGCCGCCGGCGCCAAGAAGGTCCTGATCTCCGCGCCCGCCAAGGGCGAGGACATCACCATCGTGATGGGCGTCAACAACGACAAGTACGACGCGGCCAACCACCACGTCATCTCCAACGCGTCCTGCACCACCAACTGTGTGGCGCCGATGGCCAAGGTTCTCGACGAGAACTTCGGCATCGTCAAGGGCATGATGACCACGGTCCACGCGTACACCAACGACCAGCGCATCCTGGACTTCCCGCACAGCGACCTGCGTCGCGCCCGGGCCGCCGCGGAGAACATCATCCCGACCTCGACGGGTGCGGCCAAGGCCACCGCCCTGGTCCTCCCGCAGCTCAAGGGCAAGCTGGACGGCATCGCCATGCGCGTCCCGGTCCCCACCGGCTCGGTCACCGACCTGGTCCTGGAACTCGACCGCGAGGTCAGCAAGGACGAGATCAACGCCGCCTTCCAGAAGGCCGCCGAGGGTCAGCTCAAGGGCATCCTGGAGTACACCGAGGACCCGATCGTCTCCTCGGACATCGTCAACTGGCCGGCCTCCTGCACCTTCGACTCCTCCCTTACGATGGCGCAGGGCAACCAGGTCAAGATCGTCGGCTGGTACGACAACGAGTGGGGCTACTCCAACCGTCTGGTGGACCTCACCGTCTTCGTCGGTGGCCAGCTCTGATCACTGCCTGACGTCACCCAAGGCACCGGAATGTGTGGACGGGGCTCGTAGGACGCGGTAACGCGTCGTACGGGCCCCGTCCCATGACGGACTACAACGGAGTCACTTCATATGAAGACGATCGACGACCTCGCCACGGAAGGCGTCGCAGGCAAGCGGGTCTTCGTCCGCGCCGATCTCAACGTTCCGCTGGACGGCACCACCATCACCGACGACGGCCGGATCCGCGCCGTCGCCCCGACGATCGCCAAGCTGGCCGGGCTCGGCGCCAAGGTGATCGTCGCCTCCCACCTGGGCCGTCCCAAGGGCGCCCCGGACCCCGCCTTCTCGCTGGCCGCCGCGGCCGAGCGGCTCGGTGAAATCCTCGGTCAGAACGTGGCGTTCGCCACCGACACGGTCGGCGACTCCGCCCGCGCCGTGACCGTGGACCTGGCCGACGGTCAGGTGGCCGTCCTGGAGAACCTCCGCTTCAACGCGGGCGAGACCAGCAAGGACGACGCCGAGCGCGGCGCCTTCGCCGACCAGCTCGCCGAGCTCGCCGACCTGTACGTCGGCGACGGCTTCGGCGCCGTGCACCGTAAGCACGCCTCGGTCTTCGACCTGCCCAAGCGGCTCCCGCACGCCGCCGGCGACCTGATCGCCACCGAGGTCGGCGTCCTGAAGAAGCTCACCGACGACGTCCAGCGCCCCTACGTAGTGGTGCTCGGCGGCGCCAAGGTCTCCGACAAGCTCGCCGTCATCGACAACCTGCTCAAGAAGGCCGACCGCATCCTGGTCGGCGGCGGCATGGCGTACACCTTCCTGGCGGCCAAGGGCCACGAGGTCGGGATCTCGCTGCTCCAGAAGGACCAGATCCCGGTCTGCCTGGAGTACCTGGCGGAGGCGGAGAAGCGCGGCGTGGAGTTCGTGCTCCCCGTCGACGTGCTGGTTTCGGCCGACTTCCCGGACCTGAAGACCAAGGCCCCGGCCACCTTCGACGTCGTCGCCTCGGACGCCATCCCGGCCGACAAGGAGGGCCTGGACATCGGCCCGAAGACCCGCGAGCTCTACGCCGCGAAGCTCGCCGACGCGGGCACCGTCTTCTGGAACGGCCCGATGGGCGTCTTCGAGCACCCCGACTACGCGAACGGCACCAAGGCCGTGGCGCAGGGGCTGCTGGACTCGGCCGCCTTCACCGTCGTCGGCGGCGGTGACTCGGCCGCCGCGGTGCGCCTGCTCGGCTTCGACGAGAATGCTTTCGGCCACATTTCGACCGGCGGCGGCGCCAGCCTCGAATACCTCGAAGGCAAGACGCTCCCCGGCCTCGCCGCTCTGGAGGACTGAACAACCGTGAGTGACCGCACCCCGCTGATGGCGGGCAACTGGAAGATGAACCTCAACCACCTTGAGGCCATCGCCCACGTCCAGAAGCTCGCCTTTGCCCTCAACGACAAGGACTTCGACGCCGTGGAGGTCGCGGTCCTGCCGCCCTTCACCGATCTGCGCTCGGTGCAGACCCTCGTCGACGGCGACAAGCTCAAGTTCAAGTACGGCGCCCAGGACCTGTCGGCGTACGACTCCGGTGCCTACACCGGTGAGATCTCCGGCGCCATGCTGGCCAAGCTCAAGTGCACCTACGTGGCCGTCGGCCACAGCGAGCGCCGCCAGTACCACGGCGAGGACGAGGAGATCTGCAACGCCAAGGTCAAGGCCGCGTTCAAGCACGGCCTGACCCCGATCCTGTGCGTCGGCGAGGGCCTGGACGTCCGCAAGGCCGGCAACCAGGTCGCGCACACCCTCGCCCAGGTCGACGGCGGCCTGAAGGACGTCCCGGCCGCGCAGGCCGAGACGATCGTGATCGCCTACGAGCCGGTGTGGGCCATCGGCACCGGCGAGGTCGCCACGCCCGAGGACGCGCAGGAGGTCTGCGGCGCCATCCGCGGCCGCCTCGCCGAGCTCTACAGCCAGGAGCTGGCCGACAAGGTCCGCATCCAGTACGGCGGCTCGGTCAAGTCCGGCAACGTCGCGGCGATCATGGGGCAGCCGGATGTCGACGGCGCCCTGATCGGCGGCGCGGCGTTGGACGCGGACGAGTTCGTGAAGATCGTCCGCTTCCGCGATCAGTAGCAGCTATGACGACGGGCCCGGCCCGTCGTACCCTGTCGGGGCCGGGTCCGGTGTCGTGCGCACCGCCCGGCCCCGCACCGTCCGGCCCCGCCGGGCGGTCGGTACGTTCCGTCCGACAGTCCTCAGAGAGTTGGTCCAGCCGTGGTCATCGGGTTCTCGATCGCCCTCATCATCTTCAGCGTGTTGCTGATGATGTTGGTGCTCATGCACAAGGGGAAGGGCGGCGGTCTGTCCGACATGTTCGGCGGCGGTATGCAGTCCTCGGTCGGCGGCTCCTCGGTCGCCGAGCGCAACCTCGACCGCATCACCATCGTGATCGCTCTGCTCTGGTTCGCCTGCATCGTGGTGCTGGGCGTCATGGTCAAGCTCGGCAGCTGACATACCGTCTAGGGCGCGGCCTATCATGAAGGCAGCGTCCCGGGACGGTAACTCGTGTCACTGGACGCGCGTTGGGCCTTTCGTAGACTGGGGCGCCCGCAGCGCAGTCGCTGTGAGAGGCACGCGGCACCATTACGCAGGGAGTTACGACCGTGGCAAGTGGCAACGCGATCCGAGGAAGTCGGGTCGGGGCGGGGCCGATGGGGGAGGCGGAGCGTGGCGAGTCCGCGCCGCGCATCCGCATCTCCTTCTGGTGCTCCAACGGGCACGAGACGCAGCCCAGCTTCGCCGGCGATGCCCAGGTGCCGGACACCTGGGACTGCCCGCGCTGTGGTTTCCCGGCCGGCAAGGACCGGGACAGCCCGCCGGACCCGCCGCGTACCGAGCCGTACAAGACGCACCTCGCCTACGTCCGGGAGCGCCGCAGCGACGCCGATGGTGAGGCGATCCTGGCCGAGGCGCTCGCCAAACTCCGCGGCGAGATCTGACGGAACCGCACCACACGTTCACACAGTTCACCACGACCGGCCCGGCCGGAGGGACACCGCGTCCCTCTCGCCGGGCCGGCCGCGTTTCCGGGTCCCGGCACGTAGTGCCGGGCGGGGCCGGTGGCATCTGAGGCGTGGGATGGGGAGGTTGCCCTAGGCCCGTTGTCAGTGCTCGACCGTACGGTTTGGGGAGGTGGATCCCGCTCGGGGATCCCCGGGGCGCGGTACGGGGGCGGGCATGGCGGGGACGGGAGCGGGCGGTGCGGCGGGAGTTGCCGGGTTCGCCTGGGGCGGTGGGTTCGGGCGGTTGTGGAGCGCCGCCGTCGTCTCCCGCTTCGGTGACGCGCTGCGGGGCACCGCCCTCCCGCTGCTCGCCCATGCGGTGACCACCGATCCGCTGCTGATCGCGCTGGTCACCGCCTGCGGGTTCGCGCCCTGGCTGGTCTTCGGGCTGCTCGGTGGCGCGGTCGCCGACCGGGTCGACCAGCGTCGGGCGATGTGGGCGGTCGATCTGCTGCGCGGGCTGCTGATGGGCGGTTTCGCGGTGGCCGTGGCGGCGGGTGCGGCCGGTATCGGGTTGCTGCTGGCGCTGGCCTTCGCGCTCACCACTCTCCAGACGCTCTTCGACAACGCCGCTACCGCCCTGCTGCCGGCGGTGGTGCCCAGGGAGGCGCTGACCACCGCCAACGCCCGCCTGATGACCGGGCAGGAGGTCGTCGGCCGGTTCGTCGGGGGACCGGTGGCGCCGGTGTTGATCGGGGTGAGCGTCGCGCTGCCCTTCGTGGCCGACGCGGTGACGTATCTGATCGCCGCCGCTCTGGTGGCGTCCCTGCGCACCGGTGCACCGCCCCGGCCGCCGGCCCCCTCCGGGCGCACCCTGCGGCGGGAAATCGCGCAGGGCGTACGGGCGTTGTGGGGCGATCGGGTGCTGCGGGGGTGCTGCCTCTCGGTGGCGTTGGGCAACGTCGGCATCGGTGCGCTGATCGCCGAGCTGGTCGTGATCGTCAAGGACTGGCTGGGCGCAGGCGACTTCGGCTACGTCGCGGTGACCACGGGATACGGCGCCGGCACGGTGCTCGGCGGGCTGCTGGTCGGCCGGGTCGTCGCCGCGGTCGGCGGCCAGCTCCGCACCCTGCTGTGGGCCGGTGTGGTGCAGACCGCGGTGCTGGTGGTGTTCGGCACGGTGCGCGCGCTGTGGCCCGCGGCCCTGGCGCTGGGCCTGTTCGGCTTCGCCGGCACGGTGTGGAACGTCCTGGAGACCACGGTGGTGCAGCAGCGCGCCCCGGAGGCGATGCTGGGCCGGATCAGCTCCGCGTTCCGCACGGTCTCGATCGCCGGGACCCCGGTGGGCGCGCTGCTGGGCGGCGGGGCCGCGGTGGTCTGCGGGCCCAACTCCCCGGCGCTGGTGGCCGCCGCGCTGCTGGGGGTGGGCGCCGTGGTGCTGATACCGGTTGTTCGGGGCGGCGACAGCACCTCGTCCGACAGGGGACAGATACCTCATACCGCGCCCTGATCAATTAGGTTGGAGGACGGCGGGGCCGCTACGAGACGAAGAAGGCTGATGTCCGAAATGAACGCAGAAGGCCGCGGCAGGCTCGACCAGATGCCTGAGTGGACCGCGTTGAGCAAGCACCGCGAGCAGATGGGGGAGGTGCACCTGCGCGAGCTGTTCGACAAGGACCCCGGTCGTGCCGAGCGCCTGACCCTCCAAGTCGGCGATCTGCACCTGGACTACTCCAAGCACCTGGTCACCGACGAGACCCTGCGGCTGCTCCGCGAACTGGCCGCGGCGACCGGCGTGGCCGAGCTGCGGGACGCGATGTTCCGCGGCGAGAAGATCAACATCACCGAGCACCGCTCCGTGCTGCACACCGCGTTGCGCGCGCCCGGCTCGGCGGTCATGGCCACCGACGGGGAGAACGTCGTCCCCGCGGTGCAGCACGTCCTGACGAGGATGGGTACCTTCGCCGACCGGGTCCGCTCCGGGAACTGGAAGGGCCACACCGGCCGGCGCATCAAAACGGTCGTCAACATCGGTATCGGCGGCTCGGATCTGGGCCCCGCGATGGCGTACGAGGCGCTGCGCGCCTACACCCACCGGGACATGCAGTTCCGCTTCGTCTCCAACGTCGACGGCGCCGACCTGCACGAGGCGGTCCGTGATCTGGACCCGGCCGAGACGCTGTTCATCATCGCCTCGAAGACCTTCACCACCATCGAGACGATCACCAACGCCACCTCCGCCCGCGACTGGCTGCTGGCCGGCCTCGGCGCCGGAGAGGAAGCGGTCGCCAAGCACTTCGTGGCGCTGTCGACCAACGCCGAGAAGGTCGCCGGCTTCGGCATCGACACCGACAACATGTTCGAGTTCTGGGACTGGGTCGGCGGCCGCTATTCGTACGACTCCGCCATCGGTCTGTCGCTGATGGTCGCGATCGGTCCGGAGCGGTTCCGCGAGATGCTGGCCGGCTTCCACCTCGTCGACGAGCACTTCCGGACCGCCCCGCCGGAGGAGAACGTCCCGCTGCTGCTGGGCCTGCTGGGGATCTGGTACGGCAACTTCTGGGACGCCCAGTCGCACGCCGTGCTGCCCTACAGCCACTACCTCTCCAAGTTCACCGCCTACCTCCAGCAGTTGGACATGGAGTCCAACGGCAAGTCCGTGGACCGCCAGGGCCGGCCGGTGGACTGGCAGACCGGCCCGGTGGTCTGGGGCACCCCCGGCACCAACGGCCAGCACGCCTACTACCAACTGCTCCACCAGGGCACGAAGACGATCCCGGCCGACCTGCTCGGCTTCGCCCAGCCGGTCGAGGACCTCCAGCCGCACCTGGTGGCCCAGCACGACCTGTTGATGGCCAACCTCTTCGCGCAGGGCCAGGCGCTGGCGTTCGGCAAGACCTCGGACGAGGTGCGGGCCGAGGGTGTCGCCGAGGAACTGGTGCCGCACCGCACCTTCCAGGGCAACCACCCCACCACCACGATCCTGGCGTCGGAGCTCAGCCCGTCGGTGCTGGGCCAGTTGATCGCGCTCTACGAGCACAAGGTGTTCGTCCAGGGCGCGGTGTGGAACATCAACTCCTTCGACCAGTGGGGCGTCGAGCTGGGCAAGGTCCTGGCCAAGCGCGTCGAACCGGCGCTCACCGAGGGCGCCGACGTGCCGGGACTGGACGCCTCCACGGCCGGCCTGGTCGCCAAGTACCGTGAGCTGCGCGGGCGTTGAGGCAGTACGCCGACGGCCCCACACCCGCGGGGGTGTGGGGCCGTCGGCGTGTGCGCGACGCTCCGGTGGGCCCGGTGCGCCGCCCGGCTCAGGAGGACGCCGGGGGGTAGAGGGCGCGGGGCAGTTGGGCGGCGGCCGCCTCGTCCAACAGCCACAGCGTCCGGCTGCGGCCGCGTGCCCCGGCCGCCGGGGCCTGCACCTCACCGGCACCGGACAGGGCGATGGCCGCGGCGTTGGCCTTGTCCTCGCCGGCCGCAAGCAGCCACACCTCCCGTGCCGCGCGGATCGCGGGCAGGGTCAGCGTGACCCGGGTGGGCGGCGGCTTGGGGGCGCCGTGCACCCCGACCACGGCCCGCTCCCGCTCGTACACCGCGGGGAGTTCGGGGAAGAGCGAGGCGACGTGGGTGTCCGGGCCGACGCCCAGCAGCAGCACGTCGAAGGACGGCACCGCGCCGCCCGCGTCGGTAGCCGCTGATCGGTAGTGCTCCGGGCTCGCGGCGGCGGCGAGTTCGGCCGCGTACGCCTCCGCTGCGGCGTCCGCGTCATGTCCGTACGGGCCGTCCGAGGGCGCCATCGGGTGCACCCGGGCCGGGTCCAACGGGACGCTGTCCAGCAGCACCTCGCGGGCCTGGGTGTAGTTGCGCTCCGGGTCGCCGTCCGGCAGGAACCGCTCGTCGCCCCACCACAGGTCCAGCCGGGACCAGTCGACCGCGTCCCGGGCGGGCGCCTCGGCCAGGGCCGCGAGCAGCCCGTTGCCGTTGCGCCCGCCGGTGAGCACGACGGAGGCGGTGCCGCGGGCCGACTGGGCATCGACGATCTTGGTGATCAGTCGGGCCGCGGCGGCCTTCGCCATCAGCTCCTTGTCGCGGTGGACGACGACCTGCGGTGTGCTCACTTGGCGGCCGCCTTCTTGGCGGGCGCCTTCTTCGCAGCCGGCTTGGCCGGGGCGCTGTCCGCGTCCGCGGCCTTGCCGGTGGCCGGGTCCGCCGCGGCCGGTGCCGCCGGCTGCCCGCCCGGCTCGCCGATCCGCTCCACGCCGTACTTCAGCGCGGCGGCGTAGATGTCGTCCGGGTCGAGCCGGCGCAGCTCCTCGGCGAGCAGCTCGGAGGTCTCCCGCCGCTTGAGCGCCACCGCGCGGTCCGGCTGGCCGCGCATGGAGAGGGTGGCCAGGGAGCCGTCCGGGCGGTCCAGGACAATCGTTCCGCCACTGGACTCCAGCCGTACCGCGGTGAGCCCGGGGCCGGCCGAGACGGTGCGCTCGACCGGTACGTCCAGCCTGCTGGCGAGCCACATGGCGAGCAGTTCGCAGCTCGGGTTGAACTCCTCGCCCTCGACCACGGCCGAGGTGACCGTGCACGGCGACTGGTCGAGCGCCGCCGCCAGCATCGAACGCCAGGGCGTGATCCGGGTCCAGGACAGATCCGTGTCACCCGGGGTGTACGTGTCGGCGCGTGCGGAGAGGTCCCGGACGGGCTCCTCGGAGGCGTAGGCGTCGGTGACCCTGCGCTGCGCCAGCGCGCCGAGCGGGTCCTTGGCCGGGTCCAGCGGGGCGTTGACCGCCCACCAGACCACGACCGGGGCGTCCGGCAGCAGCAGCGGCAGCACCACGGACTGGGCGTGGTCGATCGCCTCGCCGTACAGCCGCAGCACCACCGTCTCGCCGGTGCCGGCGTCCGTGCCGACCCGCACCTCGGCGTCCAGGCGGGCCTTGGCGCGGTCGCGCGGCGACCGGCTGACCCGCTTGATCACGACGAGGGTGCGCGAGGGGTGCTCGCGGGAGGCGTCGTTGGCGGCCCTCAGGGCGTCGTAGGCGTTCTCCTCGTCGGTGACGATGACGAGGGTGAGCACCATGCCGATGGCCGGGGTGCCGACGGCGCGGCGGCCCTGGACCAGTGCCTTGTTGATCTTGCTGGCTGTGGTTTCCGTCAGATCGATCTTCATGGCCGACGCCAGCTCCGTCCGTCTCGTGCGAGCATTTCGTCCGCCTCGACGGGGCCCCAGGTGCCCGACGGGTACTGCGCGGGCTTGCCGTGCTTGTCCCAGTACGTCTCGATCGGGTCGAGGATCTTCCAGGAGAGCTCGACCTCCTCCAGGCGCGGGAAGAGGTTGGCGTCGCCGAGCAGCACATCGAGGATCAGCCGCTCGTACGCCTCGGGGCTGGACTCCGTGAAGGACTCGCCGTACGCGAAGTCCATCGACACATCGCGCACCTCCATCGAGGTGCCGGGCACCTTGGAGCCGAACCGCACGGTCACGCCCTCGTCCGGCTGCACCCGGATGACCAGGGCGTTCTGCCCCAGCTCCTCGGTGGCGGTGTGGTCGAACGGGGAGTGCGGGGCGCGCTGGAAGACCACCGCGATCTCGGTGACCCGGCGGCCCAGGCGCTTGCCGGTCCGGAGGTAGAAGGGGACGCCCGCCCAGCGGCGGTTGTCGATCCCCAGCTTGATCGCGGCGTAGGTGTCGGTCTTCGACCTGGGGTCGATACCGTCCTCCTCGACGTAGCCGACGACCTTCTCGCCGCCCTGCCAGCCGGCCGTGTACTGCGCCCGGACGGTCTCCTTGCCGAGGTCCTTGGGCAGCCGGACGGCGCCCAGCACCTTGGTCTTCTCCGCGACCAGCGCGTCCGCCTCGAAGGAGGCGGGCTCCTCCATGGCGGTCAGCGCGAGCAGCTGGAGAAGGTGGTTCTGGATGACGTCACGGGCGGCGCCGATGCCGTCGTAGTAGCCGGCCCGGCCGCCGATGCCGATGTCCTCGGCCATCGTGATCTGCACGTGGTCGACGTAGCTGCGGTTCCACAGCGGCTCGAACATGGTGTTGGCGAACCGCAGCGCCAGGATGTTCTGGACCGTCTCCTTGCCCAGGTAGTGGTCGATCCGGAAGACCTCGTTGGGCGGGAAGACCTCGTGGACGATCCGGTTCAGCTCCTGAGCGCTCTCCAGGTCGTGGCCGAAGGGCTTCTCGATCACCGCGCGGCGCCAGGAGTCCGCCTTCTGATCGGCCAGCCCGTGCTTCTTGAGCTGCTGGACGACCTTGGGGAAGAACTTCGGCGGCACCGAGAGGTAGAAGGCGAAGTTGCCGCCCGTCCCCTGCGCCTTGTCGAGCTCGTTGATGGTGTCCTTGAGCGTCTCGAAGGCTTCGTCGTCGTCGAAGTTGCCCTGGACGAAGCGGCAGCCCTGGACCAGCTGCTGCCAGACCTCCTCGCGGAACGGCGTACGGGAGTGCTGCTTGACGGCCTCGTACACCTCCTGTGCGAAGTCCTCGTCCTCCCACTCGCGACGGGCGAAGCCGATCAGCGAGAAGCCCGGCGGCAGCAGACCTCGGTTCGCGAGGTCGTAGACGGCGGGCATCAGCTTTTTGCGCGACAAATCGCCCGTGACGCCGAAAATGACCAGGCCCGACGGCCCCGCGATGCGCGGGAGCCGTCGGTCCGCGGCGTCACGGAGCGGGTTCGCTCCATGAACAGCGGTCAAGGGATCAGCCCTCCGAAGGAGCGAGGCGCGCAAGCTCCGCCTCGGTCGACTTGAGCAGGTCGTTCCAGGACGCCTCGAACTTCTCCACGCCCTCGTCCTCCAGGAGCTGCACGACGTCGTCGTACGAGATCCCGAGCGCGGCGAGCGCGTCGAGGTCGGCCTGGGCGGCGGCGTAGGTGCCGCGCACCGTGTCGCCGGTGATCTGGCCGTGGTCGGCGGTGGCCTGCAGGGTGGCCTCCGGCATGG
Source organism: Streptomyces sp. NPDC058000 (assembly GCF_042886435.1). Taxonomy (NCBI): domain Bacteria; kingdom Bacillati; phylum Actinomycetota; class Actinomycetes; order Kitasatosporales; family Streptomycetaceae; genus Streptomyces; species Streptomyces sp. NPDC058000. The sequence goes on along the minus strand of NZ_JBHVQS010000004.1, from coordinate 120,146 downwards.
TGTTGACCGTGCCCGGGGCGACCAGCTCGTCCACGTACAGGGTGTCCTTGTACGCGGGGTCCTTCACGCCGGTCGAGGCCCACAGCGGACGCTGCTTGTTGGCGCCCGACTTGTCGAGGGCGGCCCAGCGCTCGGAGGAGAAGACCTCCTCGTACGCCTGGTACGCCAGCCGGGCGTTGGCCAGCGCGGCCTTGCCCTTGAGCGCCTTGGCCCCGTCGGTGCCGAGCTGCTCCAGGCGCTTGTCGATCTCGCTGTCCACGCGGGACACGAAGAACGACGCCACCGAACGGATCTTGGACAGGTCCAGGCCCGCGGCCTTGGCCTTCTCCAGGCCCGCGAGGTAGGCGTCCATCACCTCGCGGTAGCGCTCCAGCGAGAAGATCAGGGTGACGTTGACGCTGATGCCCAGGCCGATCACCTCGGTGATGGCCGGCAGGCCCGCCTTGGTGGCCGGGATCTTGATCAGCGTGTTCGGGCGGTCCACCAGCCACGCCAGCTGCTTGGCCTCGGCGATGGTCGGCGCGGTGTGGTGCGCCAGCCGCGGGTCCACCTCGATGGAGACCCGGCCGTCCTGACCGCCGGTGGCGTCGAAGACCGGGCGCAGCACGTCGGCGGCGTCCCGGACGTCGGCCGTGGTGATCATGCGGATGGCCTCGTCCACGGTGACCTTGCGGGTCGCCAGGTCAGCCAGCTGCTGGCTGTAGCCGTCGCCCGAGGAGATCGCCTTCTGGAAGATCGACGGGTTGGTGGTGACGCCGACGACGTGCTGCTGGTCGATCAGCTCGGCCAGGTTGCCGGACGTGATGCGCTTGCGCGACAGGTCGTCCAGCCAGATCGCCACGCCCTCGTCGGAGAGGCGCTTGAGTGCGTCTGTCATGGGTTTAAGCATCTCCTACTTGTCGTATTACGGGCGTCAGCGCGCGGCGGCGGCCAGCGATTCCCGCGCGGCGGTGGCCACCGCTTCGGGGGTGAAGCCGAACTCGCGGAAGAGGAGCTTGGCGTCGGCCGAGGCACCGAAGTGCTCCAGGGACACGATCCGCCCGGCGTCCCCGACGTAGCGGTACCAGGTCAGGCCGATGCCGGCCTCCACGGCCACCCGGGCCTTGACGGACGGCGGCAGCACGCTGTCGCGGTACTCCTGGTCCTGCTCCTCGAACCACTCCACCGACGGCATCGACACCACGCGGGTCGGCACGCCCTCGGCCTGGAGCTGCTCGCGGGCCCCGACGGCCAGCTGAAGCTCGGAACCGGTGGCGATCAGCACGACCTGCGGCGCGGCGCTCCGGCCGTCGGCCGTTTCGGCCTCGAAGCGGACGTAACCGCCCTTGACGGTGTCCTCGTTGGCCTCGTACGTCGGCACGCCCTGACGCGTCAGCGCCAGACCGTGCGGGGCGCCCACGCCGAACTCCTTCGTCCAGCGGCGCTGGATCTCGCGCCAGGCGATGGCGGTCTCGTTGGCGTCGGCCGGGCGCACGACGTTCAGGCCCGGGATGGCGCGCAGGGAGGCCAGGTGCTCGACCGGCTGGTGGGTCGGACCGTCCTCACCCAGGCCGATGGAGTCGTGCGTCCACACGTACGTCACCGGCAGGTGCATCAGCGCGGACAGCCGGACGGCGTTGCGCATGTAGTCGGAGAACACCAGGAAGGTGCCGCCGTAGACACGGGTGTTGCCGTGCAGCGTGATGCCGTTCATCTCCGCGGCCATGGAGTGCTCGCGGATGCCGAAGTGGATGGTCCGGCCGTACGGGTCGGCGCCCGGCAGCGGGTTGCCCTCCGGCAGGAACGACGAGGTCTTGTCGATCGTCGTGTTGTTCGACCCGGCGAGGTCGGCGGAGCCGCCCCACAGTTCGGGGATGACCGCACCCAGCGCCTGGAGCACCTTGCCGGACGCGGCACGGGTGGCGACGGACTTGCCGGTCTCGAACGACGGGACGTGGTCCTCCCAGCCCTGGGGCAGTTCGCCCGCGGCGATCCGGTCGAACTCGGTGGCGCGCTCGGGGTTGGCGGTACGCCAGGCGGCGAACGACTTCTCCCACTCGGCGCGGGCCTCGCGGCCGCGGTCCAGGACACCGCGGGTGTGCGCCAGGACCTCGTCGGCGACCTCGAAGGACTTCTCCGGGTCGAAGCCCAGCACGCGCTTGGTGGCGGCGATCTCCTCGTCGCCCAGCGCCGAGCCGTGCGCGGCCTCGGTGTTCTGGGCGTTCGGGGCCGGCCAGGCGATGATCGAGCGGGCCGCGATGAACGACGGGCGCCCGGTCTCCGCCTTGGCGGCCTCAAGGGCCCTGGCCAGACCGGCCGGGTCCAGGTCGCCGTTGGGCAGCTGCTCGACGCGCTGGACGTGCCAGCCGTACGCCTCGTAGCGCTTGAGGGTGTCCTCGGAGACCGCGGTCTCGGTGTCGCCCTCGATGGAGATGTGGTTGTCGTCCCACAGCATGACGAGGTTGCCGAGCTTCTGGTGGCCGGCCATGGAGGACGCCTCGGCGGCGATGCCCTCCTGGAGGCAGCCGTCACCGGCGACGACGTACACCATGTGGTCGAAGGGGGAGGTGCCCTGCGCCGCATCGGGGTCGAACAGACCGCGCTCGTAGCGGGACGCCATCGCCATGCCCACGGCGTTGGCGACGCCCTGGCCCAGCGGGCCGGTGGTGGTCTCCACGCCGGTGGTGTGGCCGTACTCCGGGTGACCCGGGGTCTTCGAGCCCCAGGTGCGGAAGCTCTTCAGGTCGTCCAGCTCCAGGCCGTAGCCGGCCAGGAAGAGCTGGATGTAGAGGGTCAGGCTGGAGTGGCCTGCGGAGAGGACGAACCGGTCCCGGCCGGTCCAGTCCGCGTTGGCGGGGTCGTGCCGCATCAGCTTCTGGAAGAGAACATAGGCGGCGGGCGCCAGGCTCATGGCCGTACCCGGATGGCCGTTACCGACCTTCTGCACGGAATCCATGGCCAGGACGCGGACGGTGTCCACCGCCCGCTGGTCCAGTTCGGTCCACTCGAAATCTGTGGTGGTCGGCTTGGTGCTCACCCTGAGTCAGGGCTCCTCTCCACATGTCGAATGCGGACGTCATGTCCGCCAGGCGGTGTCGAGCCTACCCCCGTAAATGCGCCCGCCTTTTCGACGCTCAGTCGGTGATTTCCACGCTCAGTCGGTGCTCAGTCGGCGGTCGGGGCGCTCACTCGACAGATGGCTGTCGGGGAACAATTGTCGCTTAGGGCAACGAAGTAGATGCTTGGGGTATTCCCGGCGCCGGGGTCGCGCCATAGGACCAGACTGCCGGGCACCGGGCGCCTCCGCCTCTTGAACGCCGGGCGAACGCCCCGGGAAAGCTCCGGACAAACCGTCACGGGGTCCGCCGGGCATGCCGCCACCACCGCCCCGCGGCCGGGCGCCCAACACGACCCCACCCCCGCGAGAGCCGCCGTATGGCCAACGTCTAAAGTGGCGTGGTAAGCGCAAGCCTTTACCGGGTGTTCACCGCCGGCGGAGCTTGCTGGCCTTATCTCCGCGGCCCAGGCCGCTGACGTTAACTTCCAGGGGTGTGCGTGACGGCCGTCGAAACCCGTCCTGCGGGGGGGCTCTCTCAAGTCCCCGGGAGTCCCGGTAACCGGCCGTTCGGGGCCCGGCTCAAGGCGTTCATCGCGCTGACCAAGCCACGGGTCATCGAGCTGCTGCTGATGACCACGGTGCCGGTGATGTTCCTGGCGGCCGGTGGTGTGCCGGACCTGTGGTTGGTGCTGGCGACCTGCATCGGCGGTTACCTCTCCGCCGGCGGTGCCGCCGCGTACAACATGTACCTCGACCGCGACATCGACGCGATGATGGACCGCACCTCCCAGCGGCCGCTGGTGACGGGCATGGTCTCGCCGCGCGAATGCCTGGTCTTCGCCACCGCCCTCGCGGTCGGCTCCACCGCGTGGTTCTGGTTCCTCGTCAACCCACTGTCGGCGATGCTGTCCCTCGGGGCGCTGCTCTTCTACGTCGTCGTCTACACGATGATCCTCAAGCGGCGCACCTCGCAGAACATCGTCTGGGGCGGCATCGCGGGCTGCATGCCGGTCTTCATCGGCTGGTCCTCGGTGGCCAACACGGTCTCCTGGGCGTCCGTCGTCCTCTTCCTCGTCATCTTCTTCTGGACGCCGCCGCATTACTGGCCGCTGTCGATGAAGGTCACGGAGGACTACAAGCGGGTCGGCGTGCCGATGCTGCCGGCCGTCGCGGGCAACAAGGTCGTCGCCCGGCACATCGTCCTCTACAGCTGGGTGATGGTCGCGGTCTCGCTGCTGCTCCAGCCGCTGGGCTACACCGGCTGGTTCTACACCGCCGTCGCGGTCGCCTGCGGCGCCTTCTGGCTCCGTGAGGCGCACGCCCTCCAGGCCCGCGCCAAGGCCGGCATCACCGGGCCCAAGCTCAAGGAGATGCGGCTGTTCCACTGGTCCATCACCTATGTGTCGCTGCTGTTCGTCGCCGTCGCCGTGGACCCGTTCCTGCGCTAGGAGGTGTGGGGGATCACCCCCACAAAAACGGTACTCGCGAGTAGCATGCTGACCATGGCAGACACCCAGCAGGCGGACGAGCAGGCGGCGGGCGGCACGGCCACCGCGACCCCGGCGCAGAAGCGGGCCGACAAGCAGGCGGCCCGACTCGCCAAGCAGATCCGGGCCTTCGCGAGCACCCACGGCGGCAGCGCCGAGGGGCAGCTCGCCCACATCGGCCGCGGTCGCACCCGGATCGCCCTGGTCGGTGCCAACGGCGAGTGGGGCAACCTGGTCGCGGACAGCTACGGCGCCGCCGAGCGGGCCGTCGAGCAGGCCGGTATCACCCTCCAGAGCGACTTCGACGGCGAGTTGGCCGCCAAGGTCCGCACCGGCCCGTACGAGTGGTCCCGGATGGCCGGCATTCAGGTGGGCGGTCCGGCCAACCCGTAGGCCCGAACTCCCGCCCCGGTGCCGTGCGCCGGGGCGCATCGCCCGCTACCTCACCACCGGCTCGCCCGTTAAGCTCACAGGCGCGGTGGACCGGCCACGCCCATCGGGCTGATGGCGAGGAGGGGCGGATGGACACACTCCCCCCGCTCATCGACCAGCACAGCCACGGCGCCGTCCACGGCGAATTGGGCCTCGGCTCCTTCGAGGCGCAGCTGGCCGCCGCGGCCCGTGCCCAGGGCCCGGCCCCCGCCGGCACCAGTCACTTCGACACCCGGACCGGTCTCGCGATACGCCGCTGGTGCCCCCCGTTGCTGGGTCTGGAGCCGCACTGCGCGCCGGTGCGCTATCTGGCCCGCCGGCGCGAGGTGGGCGCCTTCCTCGCCGGCCGGATGCTGCTCCGCGGGGCCGGCATCGGCACGTTCCTGGTGGAGGCCGGCACCCCCGGCGGCTTGACCTCGGCCGCCGAACTCGCCGCCGCCGCCGAGGCCCGCGCCCATGAGGTCGTCCGGCTGGAACCGCTCGCCGAGCAGGTCGCCGACACCTCCGGCAGCGTCGACTCCTTCCTCGGTTACACCGCCGAGGCCCTCTACTCCGCCGCCCAGCACGCCACCGCCTTCGCCTCCGGCGCCGTGTACTGCGAGGGGCGGGCCCCGGGGGCGGGTGAGGTGCGACGGGCCGCGGACCGCTGGTTGCGCGGCCGCCGCCCAGGGGAGCCGCTGGGGGAACCCGCGCTCGTCCGGCACCTGCTGTGGAGCGCGATGGCGACCGGGCTCCCGGTGCAGCTGCACTGCCCCGACCCGCAGCCGCTGACCGCCTTCCTACGGGCCACCGCCGGGCTCGGCTCCGACCTCGTGCTGCTGCCCGAGGCCCCGCACCACCGGCGGGCCGCGCAGCTCGCCGGGGTGCACGCCCACGTGTACGCGGACACCGGACCGTTCCCCGAGGAGACGCTGGGCCAGGCGCCGTTCGGCAAGCTGCTGTTCTCCTCGGGGGCGCGCGGGCTGCCCGAGCTCTACGTCACCGCGGCCCGGCTCTTCGCCCGGGCCATGGCGCGGGTGGTCGGGGAGTGGACCGCCGAGGGGCTGTGCGCCGCCGCGGACGGGCGGCGGATCACCGAGCTGATCGGCTCGGGGACCGCGCGCCGGGTCTACCGGCTGGCGGCGGAGGCGAGCTGAGCGTCCGTCGCCTCGTCGGCGACCGCCGGGCGCGGGTCGTCCTCCTGGAGCGGACCGCGGTCGCGCAGCGACAGACAGACCCGCAGCACGGCGATCCACACCAGGGTCGAGCCCAGCATGTGGAGTCCGACGACGATTTCCGGCAGGCCGGCGAAGTACTGGACGTAGCCGATGACGCCCTGGAGGGCGATGCAGCCGAGGAGTTCCAGCGCCGCCCGGCGCGCGGCGGCCGGGGCCTTGACCGCGCGCAGGGCGAACCACAGGGCGACGCTCAGACCGACCACGATGTAGACGAAGTCGACGTGCAGCTGGGTGATTTCCTGCCAGTTCAGCGGGATGCGGTGGACCTTGTGCGCGTCGCCCGCGTGCGGGCCGGTGCCGGTGACGACCGTGCCGATGACGGTGAGCGCGCCGGTCGCCGCCACCAGGAGCCAGGAAAGCTGCCGGACCGGCCGGGCAACGACGTCGCGCGGCTCCTCGTCGCCCTCCTTGGCGCGCTGCCAGCTGAGCACGGCGACCGTGAGCAGGGCGCTGGTGAGCAGGAAGTGCGCGGCGACGAGGTACGGGTTCAGGCCGGTCAGCACGACGATGCCGCCCCAGACCGCGTTGCCCATCACGATCCAGAACTGCGCCCAGCCGAGCCGGGTGAGCGAGCGGCGGCGCGGGGCGCGGGCCCGTGCGGCCACGATGAACAGCCCGATGACCGCACACAGGACGTAGGTCAGCATGCGGTTGCCGAACTCGATGAGGCCGTTGATGCCCATCGCGGCGGTCGGGGTGAGGCTGTCCGGCGTGCACTTGGGCCAGGTCGAGCAGCCCAGACCGGACTCGGTCAGCCGGACCGCGCCGCCGGTCACGACGATGACCACGGCCATCACGACGGTGGCGAGCGCCGCCCGCCGGACGAAGCGCGCGGAGGGCTGCCAGTGGCGGGCGATCAGCTCAAGGGGATTCAGCGTGTTCGGCACGGGAGTCATCGTAGGTGGAGGCTTGTGCGTGTTTTCACGAGGGGTGCGAAACGGGCGTGCGGGCCTGGTCGGGGGCATGGTGCGCCCCGACGCGCGCCCCGGCTACTCCCAGCGGAAGAACTTCGCCGCCGCGCCCAGGCCCAGGACGGCCCAGACGGCCAGGATCCCCAGGTCGGCCAGGGGCAGGCCGGCGCCGTGCTGGAGGACCTCCCGCAGACCGTCCGAGAGCGCGGAGATCGGCAGGAACTGGAGCACCTGCTGGGCCGCGGCCGGGAACTTGTCCATCGGGACGATCACCCCGCCGCCGACGAGCAGCAGCAGGAAGACCAGGTTGGCGGCGGCCAGCGTGGCCTCGGCCTTGAGGGTGCCGGCCATCAGCAGCCCCAGACCGGAGAACGCGGCGGTGCCCAGCAGGAGCAGCAGGACCACGGAGAGGGGGTTGCCGTGCGGGGACCAGCCCAGCGCGAGGGCGACCGCGGTCAGCAGGGCGACCTGGAGCACCTCGGTGACCAGCACCGCGCAGGTCTTCGCGGTCATCAGCCCCCAGCGCGGCAGCGGCGAGGCGGCCAGCCGCTTGAGCACGCCGTAGCGCCGTTCGAAGCCGGTGGCGATGGCCTGCCCGGTGAACGCCGTGGACAGCACGGCGAGCCCCAGGACGCCCGGTGCGAGGAAGTCCACCGGCTTGCCGGCGCCGGTGTCGATGACGCGGACGGCGGAGAACAGCACCAGCAGCAGCGTCGGGATGATCACGGTCAGCAGCAGCTGCTCGCCGTTGCGCAGCAGCATCCTGGTCTCCAGGGCGGCCTGGGCGCGGATCATCCGGGGCAGCGGTGCGGCGCCGGGCCGGGGGGCGAACGTACCGGTCGCGGTGGTCATGCGCGCAGCTCCTTGCCGGTCAGCTTCAGGAAGACGTCTTCCAGGGTGTGGCGTTCGACGGCTATCGCGTCGGGCATCACGCCGTTCTGGGCGCACCACGAGGTCACGGTGGCCAGCAGTTGCGGATCGATCCGGCCCTGGACGCGGTAGGTGCCGGCGGTCAGTTCGGCGGCGGCGCTGTCGGCCGGCAGCGCCTTGAGGAGCGAGGCGACGTCCAGGCCGGGGCGGCCGGTGAAGCGCAGGCTGTTCTCGGCGCCGCCCTTGCACAGCTGCTCCGGGCTGCCCTGGGTGACGACCCGGCCGCCGTCGATGATCGCCACGTCATCGGCCAGCTGCTCGGCCTCGTCCATGAAGTGGGTGGTCAGCACCACGCTGACGCCGTCGGCGCGCAGTTCCCGGACGAGCTCCCAGGTGGCGCGCCGGGCCTGCGGGTCGAGACCGGCCGTCGGCTCGTCGAGGAACACCAGCTCTGGGCGGCCGACCACGGCCATCGCCAGGGCCAGTCGCTGCTGCTGGCCGCCGGACAGCCGCCGGTAGGACGTGCGCCCGCAGCTGTCCAGGCCCAGCCGGTCCATCAGCTGGTCCACGTCGAGGGGGTGGGCGTGCAGGGTGGCGGTGTGCCGCAGCATCTCCTCGGCCCGGGCGCCCGCGTAGACCCCACCCGACTGGAGCATCACGCCGATCCGCGGTCGCAGGGCGGCGGCGTCGGCGATCGGGTCCAGTCCCAGGACGCGGACCCGACCGGCATCCGGGCGCCGGTAGCCTTCGCAGGTCTCGACGGTGGTGGTCTTCCCGGCGCCGTTGGGGCCGAGGACGGCGGTCACGGTGCCGCGTGCGACGGTGAGGTCGAGACCGTCCACGGCGGTCTTGGTCCCGTACCGCTTGACCAGGCCGACGACCTCGACGGCAGGCTCACGGCCGGGGGAGCGGGGGGCGTCCCCTGGGGAGGTGCTGGGCATGCCGGGCAGTCTACGGAGCGGGACGGGGCGCCGGGAGCTGGGGCCGGGACCTGTCCGGGAGCGGTGCGGGGACGGCCTGGGGAGGTGCCCTCCGGAAGGGGAGGCGCCGGTTCCGGAGCGTGACGGGTGGCGTCGTAATTAGGTAACCCTAAGTGACGGAGGCCACCGGTCCGCAATGCGATACAGGCTTGAATCGCTTTGAGGAATTACGCAACAATGGCGTTGTGAAAAACGTGAGCGAGGATCGGGAGAGGCCCGCGGCCCGGCAGACCGCCGGTCCGGATTCCTCCGCGCCCGCGCACGACGAGCAGCGCGGCACCCGCAACCGCGTCGCCCGCTCCATCCTCGACCACGGCCCGTCCACCGCGGCCGAGCTGGCCCTCCGCCTGGAGCTGACCCAGGCCGCGGTCCGCCGTCATCTGGACGCGCTGGTCGCCGAGGGTGTCGTGGAGCCCCGCGAGAAGCGGGTCTACGGCGCTCGCGGCCGCGGCCGTCCGGCCAAGGCGTTCGCCCTCACCGAGTGCGGTCGGGACGCCTTCGACCAGGCGTACGACGGCCTCGCCGCCGATGCGATGCGCTGGATCGCGCAGAGCGCGGGCGGCGGCGCCAAGGGCGAGGCGGCGGTCGCCGCGTTCGCCCGGGCCCGGCTCGCCGCGCAGGCCGAGGGGTACCGCGAGGCGGTCGAGACGGCCGAGCCGGAGGCCCGCACCCAGGCCCTTGCGAAGGCGTTGACCGCGGACGGGTACGCTGCTACGGCGCGCAGCGCGCCCAATCCACAGCTCGGTGAACAGCTCTGCCAGCACCACTGCCCGGTCGTCCACGTCGCCGAGCAGTACCCGCAGCTGTGCGAGGCGGAGACCGAGGTCTTCTCCCGATTGCTCGGGACCCACGTACAGCGCCTTGCCACCATCGCCCACGGCGACGGGGTGTGCACGACCTTCGTCCCGAAGGCCGGCGCCGGCAAGGCAGCTCACCGCACCGGTGAGCGCCCCACCAAGACCACCACAGCATCTGCTAGCACGGCCGGGAGGAACCCCGCATGACGCTCCCCACGGAGACTGCTCACCCTGAGCTTGAGGGACTGGGTAAGTACGAATATGGCTGGGCCGACTCCGACGTCGCCGGTGCCGCCGCCAAGCGCGGCCTGTCCGAGGCCGTCGTCCGCGACATCTCGGCGAAGAAGGACGAGCCGGAGTGGATGCTCAAGCTGCGGCTCAAGGGGCTGAAGCTGTTCGACAAGAAGCCCATGCCGACCTGGGGTTCCGACCTCTCGGGCATCGACTTCGACAACATCAAGTACTTCGTCCGCTCCACCGAGCAGCAGGCCGCCTCCTGGGAGGAGCTGCCCGAGGACATCAAGAACACCTACGACAAGCTGGGCATCCCCGAGGCGGAGAAGCAGCGCCTGGTCGCCGGTGTCGCCGCGCAGTACGAGTCCGAGGTCGTCTACCACCAGATCCGTGAGGACCTGGAGGAGCAGGGCGTCATCTTCCTGGACACCGACACCGCGCTCAAGGAGCACCCGGAGCTCTTCCAGGAGTACTTCGGCACGGTCATCCCGGTCGGTGACAACAAGTTCGCGTCGCTGAACACCGCGGTCTGGTCCGGTGGCTCGTTCATCTACGTGCCCAAGGGCGTCCGCGTGGACATCCCGCTCCAGGCCTACTTCCGGATCAACACCGAGAACATGGGCCAGTTCGAGCGGACGCTGATCATCGTCGACGAGGACGCCTACGTCCACTACGTCGAGGGCTGCACCGCGCCGATCTACAAGTCGGACTCGCTGCACTCCGCGGTCGTCGAGATCATCGTCAAGAAGGGCGGCCGCTGCCGCTACACGACCATCCAGAACTGGTCGAACAACGTCTACAACCTGGTCACCAAGCGCGCCGTCGCCTACGAGGGCGCGACCATGGAGTGGGTCGACGGCAACCTCGGCTCCAAGGTCACCATGAAGTACCCGGCGGTCTACCTCATGGGTGAGCACGCCAAGGGCGAGACCCTCTCGATCGCCTTCGCCGGCGAGGGCCAGCACCAGGACGCCGGTTCCAAGATGGTCCACATGGCGCCGAACACCTCCTCCAACATCGTCTCCAAGTCGGTGGCGCGCGGCGGCGGTCGGACCTCCTACCGCGGTCTGGTCGAGATCGGCGAGGGCGCCGCGGGCTCCAAGTCCAACGTGCTGTGCGACGCGCTGCTGGTGGACACCATCTCCCGCTCGGACACCTACCCCTACGTGGACGTCCGTGAGGACGACGTGTCCATGGGCCACGAGGCGACGGTCTCCAAGGTCAGCGAGGACCAGCTCTTCTACCTGATGGCCCGCGGCCTGACGGAGTTCGAGGCCATGGCGATGATCGTGCGCGGCTTCGTCGAGCCGATCGCCCGTGAGCTGCCGATGGAGTACGCGCTGGAGCTCAACCGGCTGATCGAGCTGCAGATGGAAGGCGCGGTCGGCTGACCCCGGCCCCACGCAGCGACTGACTCCCGCAAGAACGCAGAAAGCGAGCTAGACGACAGCCATGGCTGAGGCTCAGAACATCCCGTTGGGTTCCACGACCGCCGGTTCCGTCGCGGTGGCCGCGGAGTCCACCGTCGCCACCCGGATGAGCGCCCCGCCGTCCTACGACGTGGCGGACTTCCCGGTGCCGCACGGCCGCGAGGAGGAGTGGCGGTTCACGCCGCTCGCGCGGCTGCGCGGTCTGCACGACGGCAGCGCCGCGGCCGGCGGTCCCGACCTGAAGGTCGACATCACCGCGCCCGAGGGCGTCACCCACGAGCTCGTCGACCGCGCCGACCCGCGGGTCGGCAAGGCCGGCAAGCCGGTGGACCGGGTCGCCGCGCAGGCGTACAGCGTGTTCGAGAAGGCGTCGGTGGTCACCGTCCCCAAGGAGACGGTCCTCACCGAGCCGATCCGGATCCGGGTGCACGGTGAGGGCGGCACCGCCTTCGGTCACCAGGTCATCGAGCTGGGCGCGTTCGCCGAGGCGGTCGTGGTCATCGACCACACCGGTGACGGCGTGCTCGCCGCCAACGTCGACTACCTCCTCGGCGACGGCGCCAAGCTGACCGTGGTCTCCGTCCAGGACTGGGACGACACCGCCGTCCACTGCGGCCAGCACAACGCCCTGGTCGGCCGGGACGCCACCTTCAAGTCCGTGGTCGTCACCTTCGGCGGCGACCTCGTCCGCCTCCACCCGCGGATCACCTACGCGGCGCCGGGCGGCGAGGCCGAGCTCTACGGCCTGTACTTCACCGAGCAGGGCCAGCACCAGGAGCACCGCCTCTTCGTCGACCACGACGTGGCCAACTGCCGCTCCCAGGTGACCTACAAGGGCGCGTTGCAGGGTCAGGACGCGCACGCGGTCTGGATCGGCGACGTCCTCATCCAGGCGGCCGCCACCGGCACCGACACCTACGAGCTGAACCGCAACCTCGTCCTCACCGACGGCGCGCGGGTCGACTCGGTGCCCAACCTGGAGATCGAGACCGGCGAGATCGTCGGCGCCGGCCACGCCTCGGCGACCGGCCGGTTCGACGACGAGCAGCTCTTCTACCTGATGGCCCGCGGCATCCCCGCCGACGAGGCGCGCCGGTTGGTCGTCCGCGGCTTCTTCGCCGAACTGGTCCAGCAGATCGGACTCCCGGACGTCGAAGAGCGACTGATGAGCAAGATCGAGGCCGAGCTGGAAGCGTCGGCGGCATGACCTACGTACGCGCGGCCGCGCTGAGCGAGCTGGAGGAGGACACCCCCAAGAGGGTGGAGATCGACGGCACGCCGATCTCGCTGGTGCGCACCGAGGGCGAGGTGTTCGCGATCAACGACATCTGCTCGCACGCCAACGTCTCCCTCTCCGAAGGCGAGATCGAGGACTGCTCGATCGAGTGCTGGCTGCACGGCTCCAGCTTCGACCTGCGGACCGGCAAGCCGTCCGGCCTTCCCGCGACGCGCCCCGTCCCCGTATATCCCGTAAAGATCGAAGGGGACGACGTGCTCGTCTCCGTCACCCAGGAGTCCTGAGTTCCCCATGGCAACGCTTGAGATCCACGACCTGCGCGTCTCCGTCGAGGCCGAGAACGGCCAGCGCGAGATCCTGAAGGGCGTCGACCTGACCGTGAAGCAGGGCGAGACGCACGCCATCATGGGCCCCAACGGCTCCGGCAAGTCGACCCTCGCCTACTCCCTCGCAGGTCACCCCAAGTACACGATCACCGGTGGCACCGTCACCCTCGACGGCGAGGACGTCCTTGAGATGTCCGTCGACGAGCGCGCCCGGGCCGGCGTCTTCCTCGCCATGCAGTACCCGGTCGAGGTCCCCGGTGTCTCGGTCTCCAACTTCCTGCGCACCTCCGCCACCGCGATCCGCGGCGAGGCCCCCAAGCTCCGCACGTGGGTCAAGGAGGTCAAGGAGGCCATGGCGCGTCTCCAGATGGACCCGGCGTTCGCCGAGCGCAACGTGAACGAGGGCTTCTCCGGCGGTGAGAAGAAGCGCCACGAGATCCTCCAGCTGGAGCTGCTCAAGCCGGCCATCGCGATCCTCGACGAGACCGACTCCGGCCTCGACGTCGACGCGCTGCGGATCGTCTCCGAGGGCGTCAACCGCATCCGTGAGACCGGCCAGGTGGGCACCCTGCTCATCACCCACTACACGCGGATTCTCCGCTACATCAAGCCCGACCACGTCCACGTCTTCGCCAACGGGCGGATCGCCGAGTCCGGCGGCCCCGAGCTGGCGGACAAGCTGGAGGCCGAGGGCTACGAGGCATACGTGAAGGGTGGTACGACCGCGTGACACAGCTGCCGGGCCTCCTCGACACAGAGGCGATCCGTAAGGACTTCCCCCTCCTGGACCGCCTGGTCCACGACGGGAAGAAGATCGTGTACCTGGACAACGCGGCGACTTCGCAGAAGCCGCGCCAGGTCCTCGACGCCCTGAGTGCCTACTACGAACGTCACAACGCCAACGTCCACCGCGGCGTGCATGTGCTCGCCGAGGAGGCCACGGCGCTGTACGAAGGTGCCCGCGACAAGGTCGCCACCTTCATCAACGCGCCGAGCCGCAACGAGGTGATCTTCACCAAGAACGCCTCGGAGTCGCTCAACCTCGTGGCGAACATGCTCGGCTGGGCCGACGAGCCCTACCGCGTGGACCACGAGACCGAGATCGTCATCACGGAGATGGAGCACCACTCCAACATCGTCCCGTGGCAGCTGCTCTCGCAGCGCACCGGCGCGAAGCTGAAGTGGTTCGGCATCACCGACGACGGCCGCCTCGACCTGTCCAACATCGACGAGGTCATCACGGAGCAGACGAAGATCGTCTCCTTCACGCTGGTCTCCAACATCATGGGCACCGTCAACCCGGTCGAGACGATCGTCCGGCGCGCGCAGGAGGTCGGTGCGCTGGTGTGCATCGACGCCTCGCAGGCCGCGCCGCACATGGTCCTGGACGTCCAGGCGCTCCAGGCCGACTTCGTGGCCTTCACCGGCCACAAGATGTGCGGTCCGACCGGTATCGGCGTCCTGTGGGGCCGCCAGGAGCTGCTGGAGGACCTCCCGCCGTTCCTCGGTGGCGGCGAGATGATCGAGACGGTGTCCATGCACTCCTCGACCTACGCGCCCGCGCCGCACAAGTTCGAGGCCGGTACGCCCCCGATCGCGCAGGCCGTCGGCCTCGGCGCGGCCGTGGACTACCTCACCGCGATCGGCATGGACAAGATCGCCGCGCATGAGCACGCGATCACCGAGTACGCCGTCAAGCGGCTGCTGGAGGTCCCCGACCTGCGCATCATCGGCCCGAGCACGGCCGAGGACCGCGGGGCGACGATCTCCTTCACGCTCGGCGACATCCACCCGCACGACGTGGGTCAGGTTCTGGACGAGCAGGGCATCGCGGTCCGCGTGGGGCACCACTGCGCGCGCCCGGTCTGCCTGCGCTACGGAATTCCTGCGACCACGCGAGCGTCGTTCTATCTGTACTCCACCCCGGGTGAGGTCGACGCCTTGGTCGAGGGCCTGGAGCACGTCCGCAACTTCTTCGGTTAATGATCACCGCGGTTAATGAGCACGGCGGATGAGGACGAGGACTGACTGAGTCGTGAAGCTGGATTCCATGTACCAGGACGTCATCCTGGACCACTACAAGCACCCCCATGGGCGCGGTCTTCGGGACGGCGACGCCGAGGTGCACCACGTCAACCCCACGTGCGGCGACGAGATCACGCTCCGTGTGCGGCTCGACGGCACGACCATCGAGGACGTGTCGTACGAGGGGCAGGGCTGCTCCATCAGCCAGGCCAGTGCGTCGGTGCTCAACGACCTCCTGGTCGGCAAGGAGCTCGGTGAGGCGCAGCGGATCCAGGAGACCTTCCTGGAGCTGATGCAGTCCAAGGGCCAGGTGGAGCCGGATGACGCCATGGAGGAGGTGCTGGAGGACGCGGTGGCGTTCGCCGGTGTCTCCAAGTACCCGGCGCGTGTGAAGTGCGCCCTGCTCAGCTGGATGGCCTGGAAGGACGCCACGGCCAAGGCCCTTTCCCAGGAGGCGAAGACCGCATGACCGACACCCCGACCACCACCAAGCCGGCCTCGGAGGAAGAGGTCCGCGAGGCGCTGTACGACGTCGTCGACCCCGAGCTGGGCATCGACGTCGTCAACCTCGGGCTGATCTACGGCATCCACGTCGACGACGCCAACATCGCCACCATCGACATGACGCTGACCTCGGCGGCCTGCCCGCTGACCGACGTCATCGAGGACCAGGCGAGGTCCGCCACGGACGGCATCGTCAGCGAGTTGAAGATCAACTGGGTCTGGATGCCGCCGTGGGGCCCGGACAAGATCACCGACGATGGCCGCGAGCAGCTGCGTGCGCTGGGGTTCAACGTCTGAGTGCCGCTCCGCGGCACCACCGCACGGTCAAGCGGCCGTGCCCACCGGTTCCTCCGGTGGGCACGGCCGCTTTCGTCGTTCCGGGCGCCGAGCGCTGCGGTCGTCCCGCCCCCCCGTTGTGTACGGCCGTACGCAACGCTGTGTACGCTCGTACGCATGGCCTATCTGACGCTCGCCGGCGCGATCCTCTCCGAGGTCCTCGCGACGACCTCGATGAAGTACAGCCACGGCTTCAGCAGGCTGTGGCCCTCGCTCGGCACCGTCCTCGGGTACGTGCTCGCCTTCGCGCTGCTCGCCCAGACGCTCAAGTCGATGAGCGTCGGGACCGCGTACGCGATCTGGGCCGGGGCCGGTACCGCGGTGATCGCCGCGATCGGGATGGTGTTCCTGGGCGAGAGCGCCAGCGCGTTCAAGATCTTCGGGGTGCTGCTGGTGATCGCCGGGGTAGTGGTGCTCAACCTCGACGGGGCGCACTGATGGCCCGGCGGTATGACCCGGAGCGGCGGCAGCGGATCATCGACGCGGCGATCGCGGTGGTCGGGGAGCGGGGCATCGCCGGGCTCAGCCACCGCGCGGTGGCGGCCGCGGCGGACGTCCCGCTGGGCTCCACGACGTACCACTTCGCGACCCTCGACGACCTGCTGGTCGCCGCGCTGCGGCAGGCCAACGGCTGGTGGCTGGCGGACTTCGCGCGCTGGGTGGAGGGGATCGACCCGGCCGTGCCGCTCGCCGACGAGGTGGCCCGGCTGGTCGCGCAGACGCTCGCCGCGGACCGGGCGCGGGTGGAGCTGGAGTACGAGCTGTACCTGGCCGCGCTGCGGCACGAGGCGGTGCGGCCGATCGCGGCCGAGTGCCTGGACGAGATGGTGGCGCTGCTCGCCCGGCGGATCGGCGACCGGGCCACCGCCCGGGCGGTGGTGGCCTTCACCGACGGGCTGCTGCTCCAGCACCTGCTCACCGGTCAGCCGTTCCAGCCGGCCCTGGTACGCGAGGGGTTGGCCGGGGTGCTGGGAGCCGCCCGGTGACCGGCGGCCCGCGGGCCGGCGGCTGGTGCGACCCTACGAGCCGGACGGTGCGGGCGGGCGGTCCGGATCGTGTGACCGTACGGCCCGGGACCGATCGCTGAGACCGGTTCGCCTCCGCGGGCGGGCTCCGGTTAGGTTTCCCACATGACCGATGCTGCAACTTCCCGCACGACCGGCGCCGTCGCCGCCGGGCTCGCCACCGTCGCCTCCGACGGCACCGTTCTCGACACCTGGTTCCCCGCGCCCGAGCTGGTCGACGCCCCCGGCCCGGCCGGCACCGAGCAGCTGGCGGACGACCGCGCCGCCGAGCTGCTGGGCGCCGCCGTCCTCAAGGCCATCGGGCCCGACCCGGTCCGCGGCGTGGAGGTCGTGGCCGTTCGCACGGTCATCGCCTCCCTGGACGACAAGCCGCTGGACGCGCACGACGCCTACCTGCGCCTGCACCTGCTCAGCCACCGCCTGGTCAAGCCGCACGGCCAGAGCCTGGAGGGCGTCTTCGGCCTGCTGGCCAACGTCGCCTGGACCTCGCTCGGCCCGGTGCCGGTCGACCAGCTGGAGACGGCCCGGCTGAACGCCCGCGCCGAGGGCCTGCACCTCCAGGTCACCAGCGTCGACAAGTTCCCGCGGATGACCGACTACGTGGCGCCCGCCGGCGTCCGGATCGCCGACGCCGACCGGGTGCGACTGGGCGCCCACCTCGCGGCCGGCACCACCGTCATGCACGAGGGCTTCGTCAACTTCAACGCCGGCACGCTGGGCACCTCGATGATCGAGGGCCGGATCAGCGCCGGTGTGGTGATCGGCGACGGCACCGACATCGGCGGCGGCGCCTCCACCATGGGCACCCTCTCCGGCGGCGGCAAGCAGATCATCTCGATCGGCGAGCGCTGCCTGCTCGGCGCCGAGTCGGGCATCGGCATCGCGCTGGGCGACGAGTGCGTGGTCGAGGCCGGTCTGTACGTGACCGCGGGCACCCGCATCACGCTGCCCGACGGCCAGATCGTCAAGGCGCTGGAGCTGTCCGGCGCCGACAACATCCTCTTCCGCCGCAACTCCACCACCGGCACCGTCGAGGCCCGCCCGAACAAGGCGGTCTGGGGCGGCCTGAACGAGATCCTGCACAGCCACAACTGACCGGGCACCGTCCCGCAGTCCTCGCCCCGGGCCCGGCGGTCACACCGCCGGGCCCGGGGCGTGTGCGGGTCCGGACCCGGTCCCGCGCAGCGTTGTCCCGGACCGGTCAACTGCCCCGCCGCGCCGATAGGGTGGCCCCATGCGTGATCTTGTGGCGGGGGTGCGGTATCTGGGCCGGGGCGTGCGCTGGGTCGCCGGGCACGGCCGGTGGTGGGGGTTCGGGCTGATCCCCGCACTGGTGGCGCTGGTGCTGTACGCGGGGCTGCTCACCGTGCTGGCCCTGTGGTCCGGCGACCTCGCCGCCTGGGCGACGCCGTTCGCCGACGGCTGGGGTTCGCCGTGGCAGGGGCTGCTGCGCGGGCTGTTCGTGGCGCTGCTGCTGGCCGGCGGGCTGATGCTGTCGGTGCTGACGTTCACCGCCGTCACCCTGCTGATCGGCGACCCCTTCTACGAGTCGCTGTCGGAGCAGGTCGAGGAGAGCGAGGGCGGCTGCCCGCCCGGCTCGGGTCGCCCGCTGTGGCGGGAGATCGGCATCGCGCTGCGGGACATGGTCCATGTACTGCTGCGGGCCGCCGGGTTCGGGGTGCTGCTCTTCCTCCTGGGTTTCCTGCCGTTCGTGGGGCAGACCGTGGTTCCGGCCCTCGGGTTCTGCGTCTCCGGTTTCTTCCTCGCCGTCGAGCTGACCACGGTGGCGATGCAGCGCCGGGACATTCCGGTCCGCGAGCGGCTGCGGCTGCTGCGCGGTCGCAAGGCCCTGGCGGTGGGCTTCGGGACGCCGCTGGTGCTGCTGTTCCTGATTCCGTTCGTGGCGGTGCTGCTGATGCCGGGCGCGGTGGCCGGGGCCACCCTGCTGGTGCGGGAGCTGGCGCCCGTCGGGCCGGATGCCGGGCCGGCGGTGGCGGACGGGCCGGAGCCGGAGGAACGGGCGGTGCCCGCCGCCTGGTGACCGCGCCCGGGGACGCCCGGAACGACGGAGCGACCGCCGCACCCTGTGGTGCGGCGGCCGCTCGGGCGTACTGCCCTACCCGCGTCAGTCAGCCTTGCGCGACCGCGGCTTCAGGTCCTGGGTGCGCTCGGCGGCGGACTCCTCCGACTGCGGCCGGTGCTGCTCGGAGCGCCGCTCGGCGGCTCGGTCCTGCTTGCCCGACTTACGGTTCTGCGACTTCGGCATCATGACTCCCTTTGTCTCGCCGAAACGGTGTTTGCCCTCCCAGTACCGCACCCCGGGGCGCAGTCGGCCCCCGGAGGTGGGCCGATGGAGTGACGAGACGGTCACCCCGGGTGAGGCGAGGGGCAGGGATGTCGGGCGTCAGGGCTTGATCCGCAGCACCTGCGGGTCGTGGTCGCTGGTCTGGTCCGCGTACTCGGCGTTGATGTGCACCACGTCGTAGTCGGTGCGGGTCAGCGCCTTGCTGGTGAGCAGGTGGTCCAGCACCTGGGAGTTGCCCTGGTAGACGTAGCTGTAGCGCTCGGCGACCGGCAGCTTGGTGACCTGGTCGGTGAGTACGCCGCCGCTGGTGAGGGTCTTCAGCGCGGGCGAGAACTGGTAGTCGTTGAGGTCACCGGCCACCACCACGTCGGCCTTGGGGTCCTTGGCCAGCAGCTCCTTGACGAAGGTGTTGACCAGCTTCGCCTGTGCGGTGCGCTGGGTCTCCGAGGTCCGGGCCGGCGGCTGGAAGCGGCTGTCCAGGCCCTGGTCGCCGCCCTTGGAGTTGAAGTGGTTGGCGATCACGAAGACCCGGCGATCGGGCTTGCCGCGCAGCGCGAACTCGCCGGCCAGCGGCTTGCGGCTGGCCTTCCACGCCGCTTCGGTCGGCGCGATCCGGCCCGGCGACGCGGACAGTCCGGCCCGGCCGTGGTCGTCGACGACCTTGACCGGCGTGGTCGCATCGCCGCCCTTGACGTCCGTGAACGCCACCCGCTGCGGGTTGAAGAGGAACGCCACCCGGATGTTGCCGCCGGGCTGGCCGCCGTCCTGGTCGTTCTGCGGGTCGATCGCCCGCCACTCGTACGCCGGGCCGCCGGCCGCCTTGATGGCGTCGGTGAGCTTCTTGAGGGTGGTCCCCGCGGTGACCGTCCCGTCGTCCGTGGCGCCGCTGTCGTCCTGGACCTCCTCCAGGGCGACGACATCGGGGGCGGCGAGGTTGTGCACCAGGCCCTTGGCCAGCCGGTCGAACTTGGTCTGCGGGTTGTCCGGGGCGAGGTTCTCGACGTTGTAGGTGGCCACCGCGAGTTCGCCGGCCGTCTGCTTGCGGGTGACCTCGGGCGCCGGGGTGTGGGCGGCGAGTGTGCCCAGTTCGGTGGCCTGGAGGGTGTAGCCGCCGAAGTTGTCGTAGTCCAGCGGGCCGGCGGTGGTGCCGTTCAGCCGGTCGCCGACGTTGGCGACGGGGAACGGCCGCTGCGAGAAGGGGATGAGGGACTGGACCTTGACGCGGCCGCCGTTGGGGTCGGCGTACGACTCGTAGAGCGTGCCGCCGCGGGCGGTGCGGTGGTGGCCGGGGGTGGCGGTCACCCACAGCTCGTTGTGGGTGTTGGTGGGGCCGACGACCGGGGCGTCGACGACCGAGACCCGCATGCCCTCCAGCGACTCCAGGCGGTCGAGGGCGTACTTCGTGGGCTGGAGGGTGCGCGACTCGATGCTCCGGCCGCCCGCGTCGGGTGCGTAAGTCGCGGGAATCGAGGCGGCGTTGAGCTTGACCGGGGCCGGCAGCGGCTGGTTGCTCGCGGTGACCTTCCAGGTGGCACCGGTGATCTCGGTGACGGACTGGCCGCCGGCGTCCTTGCCGCCCGGGTAGTACTCGCTGACCGTGCCGCTGAAGGTGAGCGCGTCGCCGACCGCGACCTTCGGCGTTTCCTTGCCGGTGAAGACGAAGACCGCCTCGCTGGTCGCCGGGTCGTCGTCCGGGTGCGGGTCCTGCACCCAGAAGCCGCGGGACGAGCCGAACGCCCGGATCGCGGTCACGGTGCCGGGAACGTCGCCGACCTGCTTGCCGGCCAGCGGGGATATTCGGGTCCTGCCTTGGATGTCGTGGATCCGGGTGCCGGCCGCCGAGGCGGACTGCACGCTGAGCAGTCCGCCGGCGAGGGCGGCACAGGCGGCCACCGCACTGAGGGCGACCGGTCTGCGGAGCGTACGACGGGATGGCATCAATGCCTCCGGAGAAGGGGGGGTAGGAGATGTGGCGGAGCGGGACCGGCGCTCGCTACGCGCGTCAATCTCTTGTGTGCGCAAGGGAGTTGTCAAGGTTCTCCCGGTGGACGGGAGCGTACGAGCGGGTGAACCGCCCGAGATGGGGAGGATTCCGTCTACGCTTGGGCGGCGCACGAGCCGATGTCCGTCCGAGGAGCTGAGCCCAGATGTCCGCAGACCGCCCCACCATGCCGCCGGTGCGGCTGCATTCCGAAGCGGAACTGGCCCGCGCCGCACTGAGCGCCCCGCTGCTGGCCCGGGCCGCCCAGCTCGCCCGCTGGGCCGAGTCCGGCGTCCCGGTCAGCGTCGGCGGTGAGCTGGTCGAGAAGTCGCTGGTCGCGGCCACCGAGCACCTGGGCCTGGCCGACGACGAGGACGGCCCGGCCTACACCACCGAGGCGTGGCAGCTGGCGGTGGACACCGGGCTGGTCGAGATCACCGAGCACGAGGAGGGCGACGGGGCCGACGGGGTCGACGCCGCGAACCTCCCGGACGACGCCGCGGTCGGCACCGCCACCCCCGGCGAGGAGCTGGGCCTGCTCACCTCCGGCAGCCCGCAGGACGTCCTGGACATCTGGCTCGGCGGCATGGAGACCGTGCTCGCCGACGCGGTAGCCCCGGACCTCTCCGACATCGCCGAGCAGCTCGCCGAGGGCGACGAACTCGACCTGGACGCCCTGGACTGGAACCCGGAGGAGGAGGCCGAGCTGCTGGACGGCATCCTCGGCAACCTCTACCTCCTCAGCGCCCTGGGCGAGCTCCCCGACCAGGACGTCCCGCTGCCCGCGCTGGCCGCCTCCATGATCATCCCGGATGACATGGACGAGCCCACCGACGAGGTCCTCGAAGAGGTCTCCGACGCGATGATGCGGCTCGACGACCAGTTCCGGGTGCTGGAGCCGATCGGCCTGGTCGCCTACCGGCCGGTCGACGAGGCGCTGATCGAGGAGCTCGACGAGGACGGCGAGACGGTGAGTGCGGCCGAGCCGCTCGCGGACGAGGACGTCGCCCGCTACGGCCTGGTCCGGCTCACCCCGCTCGGCGTCTGGGCGGTCCGCGCCCGGATGCTGGACGCAGGGGTGGACGCCCCCGCCGTCGGCGACCTCGCCGACCAGGGCGCCGAGGTCCTGCTGACGGCGCTGCCCGACTACCCCGAGGCGATGGCCCAGGCGGAGTCCGAGCAGTGGCTCGCCGCCCGCACCCCGCTGGACGCCGCCCGGGAGCTGCTCGCGGCCGCCCGCGGCGACGACGAGCGCGGCCCGCTGCGCCGGCTCGCCGCCCAGCAGACCCTCTCCCTGATCGCCCCCGAGGCCGAGCCGGCGCTGCGCGAGGTGCTCGACGACCGGCACCTGGGCGGGCTGGCCCGGGTCTGGCTCGCCGAGCGCGGACTGCCCGACATCCCCGAGCCGTCCCAGGACCTGGTCTTCTGGCTGACGGTGGACACCATCGCGGCCCAGCTCGGCGACACCGACGACGAGGCGACCGCCGAACTGACGGAGCTGGTACGGGGGTTGAGCGTCCAGCACAGCGGGTTCTTCGACGCGGTCTGGCGGGTGGACCACCCGGCCACCGCCGACGTCCTGGAGGCCATGGGACGGCTCCACCCGGACAAGAAGGCCGCCAAGGAGGCGCGCAAGGCCGCCTTCAAGGCGCGGTCGCGACAGGCCGGCTGAGCCGGCCCGCACCGGGGGCCCCGGCTCAGCCGGCCGGGGCCGCCGCCGTGATCAGGTAGTAGTCCAGCAGTCCCGTCTGGTAGGCGGTCAGGTACTGGCGCGGCCACTTGTCGCGCAGCTCCGGCCGCTCCGCCATATAGCGGTCGTACGACTCCCAGACGCCGTCGCCGATCGGCGTCACCGCGACGTCGACCAGCCCGGCCCCGTCGAACGTGGCGGCCACGTCGTCCACCAGGTGCGCCACGTCCAGCCCGTTGGCGTACGGGGGCAGCAGCTCGGGCAGCACCCGGACCGCCTCCGGGACCCGGGCGAAGAACGTGGTCAGCGCGAACTGGCCGGCCGGCCGCAGCACCCGCACCGCCTCCCGGGCGAAGCCGGCCAGGTCGCGGAAGTGCTGGGCGGCCTCGACGGAGTAGACGAAGTCGGTGCAGGCGTCCGGCAACGGCATCCGCTGGGCCGGGCCGAGCACGAACTCCAGGCGGCGGGGGCCGGTGTCCTCGCGGAGCAGGCCGGCGTTGGCCTCCAGGGCGCGGGCGATCTGGTCCGGATGGGCGTCCAGGCCGATCACCGACCCGAAGTCGAACTCCCGCAGGGCCAGCGCACAGCCCAGGCCGCGGCCGCAGCCGACCTCCAGGGCGGTGCGGCCGCGCGGCCGGTCGAAGGTGTCCAGCACCAGCCGGTAGAGGTCCTGCTCGCTGCGGAGCCGGTCGTCCTCGGTCAGCGGCCGGTCCGCGGGCTCGGGCAGCCAGGCCCAGTAGCCGAAGTTGATGAAGCCGCCGGTGAACGCGGGGACGGTGCTGAGGTCCTCCTCGCCGTAGGTGGCGGCGACCTGCTCGGGGAGGTCCGGGCGGGCTGCGCCGTCCGGGTGGTCCGGGTGCGCGGACCGGCCGGATCCGCCGGTCGGGGGCGGCTGCTCGGTCATCGGACGCTCCTCGTCGTAAGCCGTGGGGGGAGGGGGCCGAGGGGGCGCGGGGACGGAATCCTGGGCGCGTGCGGATGTCGAAGGGGAGGTGAGCTCGACGATGCGGATGACACAATTCTCAATCCTGGACCGCTCCCGCACCAGGGAGGGACACCCGTCCGCGGCGGCGTTGCGGGACACCGCGGAGCCGGCTCGGCAGGCGTGGGGGCCCCATGGCGCGCTCGCCTCGCTCTTCCCGGACCGGATCGGCAGGGGGCTGGGCCGCTCGGTCGGCTTCACCGGCGGGATCCGTCGGGTGCCGGGCACGGAGAAGGACGCCGCCGAGGACTTCGAGGCGCAGCCCGTCGAACTGCTGGGCTACTTCACGGGTACCCGGACCGCCCATCCGCAGGTCCACGCCCGAGGGGCTGACGGTGCCGGCGTTCGTGCTGGCCACCGGGGCGGGGCGCGGGTGGCGGCACGGGCCGGGCCGGCCCTGGTGATCGGCGACTTCCGGGCCCCGGCGAAGCTGTCGGAGGCGATCGAGGAGTACCGCGCCACGTTCCGCCCGTCGGGGCTCTGGGCGCGGCCGTACGCGGTGATCTACGGGACGGTGGCGGTGGCCGGGACGGCGGAGGCTGCCCGGCGGCTGCTCGTACCGGAGGCGCGGGCGCTGGCGTACTCGCGGACGCACGGGGTGTTCCCGCCGTTGCGGCCGGCGGCCGCCGGGGAGGGAATGTCGGAGCGGGAGCGGGGCTTCTGCGCGGACGCGCTGCGGGGGCATGTGCACGGCACGGAGGAGCAGGTCGCACAGGAGCTCGGGACGCTGATCGAGCGGAGCGCGGCGGACGAGGTGCTGGTGACCACCAGCGGTTACGACCGGGCGGCGCTGCCGGAGTCCTTCGAGCGACCGGCGGGGCTGGCCGGCCGGGGCTGGCCGGCGCGGTGCCGGCCCCGGTGGACGCGGGCGCCGGCACCGCGTCCACCGGGGGGAACGGGCTACAGCGCGGCGGCCGCGGGCTTGACCATGCCGCGCACCGTGCGGGCGTCGGCGAACGAGCCCAGCGCGGTCATCTCCCACTCGCCGGAGAACTGCCGGATCAGCTTGGCCATGATCACGCCGGTCCGCGGTTCGGCGCCGGCCAGGTCGAAGCGGACCAGTTCCTCCCCGCTCTGCGCGTCGGTCAGTCGGCAGTACGCCTTGGCGACGTCGGAGAACTTCTGGCCGGAGAAGGAGTTGACGACGAAGACCAGGCCGGAGACCTCCGGGGGGATCCCGCCGAGGTGGACGGTGATCACCTCGTCGTCGCCGGCGCCGTCGCCGGTGAGGTTGTCGCCGGAGTGCTGGATCGCCGAGTCGAGGATCCGGAGCTTGCCGAAGTAGCAGCTGTCGATCTTGCTGCGGTCCGGGCCGTAGGCGATCACCGAGGCGTCCAGGTCGATGCTGCGGCCGCGGCGGGCGGGCTCCCAGCCCAGGCCCATCCGGACCGAGCTGAGCAGCGGCCGGCCGCCCTTGACCAGCGAGACGGTCTGGTTCTTCTGGAGGCTGACCCGGCCCTTGTCGAGGTTGACCTTGCCGGCGGCCGGCGGGGCCACCGGGGCGGGGGCCTGCGCCGGCGGGGCGATCGGGGCCGGGGCGCCGGCCGGCGGTGCCCACTGCTCCGGGGGGACGGGCGCCGGGGGTGCCTGCGGGGCAGGGGGCGCCGGCGGGGACTGCGGGACGGGCGGGGCGGGCGGAACGGTCGGGGCGGCCGGGGCGGGCGCCTGGGGTGCCGGCGCTGCGGCCGGCTCCTCCACGCTCACCCCGAAGTCGGTGGCGATGCCGGCGAGCCCGTTCGCGTACCCCTGGCCGACCGCGCGGACCTTCCAGCCGCCGCCGCGGCGGTAGATCTCCATGACCACCAGCGCCGTCTCCGGGCCGAGCTGCGGCGGGGTGAAGGTGGCCAGGACCCCGCCGCCGTCCGCGTCGCGGACCGTGCCGGTCGGCTCGGTGCCGGCGAAGGTCGCGCCGGGCGCGTCCGGGCTCGCGGTGATCACGACCTTGTCGATGTCCGCGGGCACCGCGGCGGTGTCCACCGTGATGGTGTCGCCGCCGGGCGTCGTACCGTGGCTCACCCCCGGCCCCGCGGGCTGGTTGTAGAACACGAAGTCGTCGTCGGAGCGCACCTTGCCGCCGGCGGTGAGCAGCAGACCCGACACGTCCAGCCGCACGGGGGCGGTGACGGTCACCGCCACCCGCGCGGCGGTGAGCGGGAGGTTCGAGCCAGGAGTCATTGCGGTCATGACAGCCCTAACGGTCCGGGGGTGTACGCGGTTCCCTGCGGGCGCCGCCCCGGGGTGGCCGGGGTGGGCGTCCGTGCTGGTCAGCGTCGGGCGCGGGAGTTGCCGAAGAGCAGCCGGTAGGCGATCAGCAGGACCAGGGCACCGGCCACCGCGGAGATCCACATGGCCGGGTCGTAGAAGTCCTTGGGGATCGGGCGGTGCAGGATGCGGGTGGAGAGCCAGCCGCCGATGAAGGAGCCGGCGATGCCGATCAGGGTGGTGCCGACGAGGCCGCCCGGGTCCCGTCCCGGCAGCAGGACCTTGGCGATGACGCCTGCGATCAGGCCCAGGAGGAGCCAGCTGACGATGCCCATGGTGTGTTACCTCGTTCTCGCGTCGTGTGCTCGCGCCCGCCGGCACCTGGTTGCGGTGCCGGCGGGCGTTGTGCCCTCAAGGACGCAGGGGGGCGGGGACGAGGTTCCGTACGAGGGCGGATCGCCCGGGAATCGCGGTCAATGCCGCCAAAGGGGCGGGTTCGTGCAGAAGGTTCCGCCGAGGTGGGTGTGTTCGGGGTTCTCGGGGTCGAGTTCTCCTTGGGCGGCGAGGAGTTGGGCGGCGTACGGCTCGGAGTCGTCCTGCGGGTCGTAGCCGAGGGCGTGGGCGGTGGACAGGTCCCACCACAGGCGGGTGTTGGCGGAGGAGGCGTAGGCGACGGTGTGGCCGACGTGGTCGGCGGTGAGCGCGGCGTGCAGCAGTCGGGCGCAGTCCGCCGGGCTCAGCCAGAGGGAGAGCATCCGCACCGTGGTCGGCTGCGGGAAGCACGAGCCGATGCGCAGGGAGACGGTCTCGATGCCGTGCCGGTCCCAGTAGAGGGCGGCGAGGTCCTCGCCGAAGCCCTTGGAGAGGCCGTAGAAGGTGTCCGGGCGGTGCGGGGTGTCGACCGGGATGGCGGCGGAGCCGTCCGGCGGGCGCGGGGTGAAGCCGACGGCGTGGTTGGAGGAGGCGAAGACCACCCGCCGCACGCCGGCCTCGCGGGCCGCCTCGTAGAGCCGGTAGGTGCCCTCGATGTTGGCCCGCAGGATCTCCTCGAACGACGACTCCAGGGAGATGCCGGCGAGGTGGACGATGGCGTCGACCCCGCGGACCGCCGCGCGCAGCGCCTCGGTGTCGGCCAACTCCGCGGTGACGGCGTCCGGTTCGCCGTCGATCGGGCGCTGGTCGAACAGGCGCAGCCGGTATCCGTAGGGCGGCAGCAGTGCACGCATCAGGGTGCCGACGCCGCCGGCGGCGCCGGTGAGCAGGACGGTGCGGGGTGCGGTCATGGGCGGTACTCCTCCGGCTGGGCGGCGTGGTCGTGTGCACGGACCAGATTCATATGGGTGGACGCGCCAGATGGAGGGACACGCTAGGGAGGTCGATCCTGGCCGGTCAAGACTCTTGACGGGACGGTCAAATCGGCTTGTACGGCACGGGTTTGGGACCCTTGACCCGCCCTGTCCGGCTGCAATACCGTGATGCCGTTCAGGGATATGGACATCGATCATAAACGTATACGAGATCGCGTCTGCGTACGTCAGGGAGAGCCCGTGACCGCACACCCTCGCCCCGCCGCCGGGAGGTCCCCCCACCTCGCCGACCGCCTCGACGGCCTGCTGTTCTTCCCCGTGACCGCGTACGCACCCGATGGCGCACTGGACCTGGACGCCTTCCGCGCGCACCTGCGCAGCGGCGTCGACGCCGGCGCGGGCGCCGTCTTCGCCTGCTGCGGCACCGGCGAGTTCCACGCCCTCACCCCCGACGAGTACGCCGCCTGCGTCGCCGCGGCCGTCGAGGAGACCGCCGGCCGGGTCCCGGTGCTGGCCGGCACCGGCTACGGCACCGCGCTCGCCAGCCACTTCGCCCGCCTCGCGCACACCGCCGGCGCCGACGGACTGCTCGCCATGCCGCCCTACCTCGTCCACGCCGACCAGCCCGGCCTGCTCCGCCACTACGCCGCGCTCGCCGCCGCCACCCCGCTCCCGGTCATCGTCTACCAGCGCGACAACGCCGTCTTCGCACCGGACACCGTCGCCGCCCTCGCCCGCACCCCCGGCATCATCGGCCTCAAGGACGGCCTGGGCGACCTGGACCTGCTCCAGCGCATCATCAGCGCGGTCCGCACCGACGCCCCCGGCCGCCCCTTCCGTTACTTCAACGGCCTGCCCACCGCCGAACTCACCGGCCCCGCCTACCGGGGCCTGGGCGTCCACCTCTACTCCTCCGCCGTCTTCGCCTTCGCCCCCGAGATCGCGCTCGCCTTCCACCGGGCGTTGAACGGCGGCGACGAGTCCACCGTCACCCGCCTGCTGGACGGCTTCTACCGGCCGCTGGTGGAACTCCGCAACGAGGGCAGCGGATACGCCGTTTCGCTGGTCAAGGCGGGCGTGGGACTGCGCGGCTGGCCGGCCGTCGGCGGGGTGCGGCCACCGCTGTCCGACCCCGGGCCCGAACACGTCGAGCGCCTCGCCCGGCTCCTCGACCACGGCCTGGCGCTGGCCGCGACCGTCCCCGGGGCCGGCGCCTG
Organism: Streptomyces sp. NPDC058000; assembly: GCF_042886435.1. Lineage (NCBI taxonomy): Bacteria > Bacillati > Actinomycetota > Actinomycetes > Kitasatosporales > Streptomycetaceae > Streptomyces > Streptomyces sp. NPDC058000. The sequence continues at coordinate 91,614 of NZ_JBHVQS010000004.1, read as the reverse complement.
ATGCGCGCCGCCGCCTTCCTCTACCCCTGGGACGTGGTCGGCGACCCGCGCGCCCCCGCCCACCTCGCCGAACTCGGCCTCCACCAGGTCACCCTGGCCGCCGCCTACCACTCCACCCGCGCCCTCACCCAACGCCACCCCCGCCACCGCATCGTCACCGCCCGGCACTCCGCCGTCCTCTACCCGCCCGACCCGGACCGCTGGGCGGGCCGCGCGCTGCGCCCGTACGCCCAGGACTGGGTCGCCGACCCGGACCCCTTCGACACCGCCGCGCGGGCGCTGACCGCCGCCGGCCTGGAGGTGCACAGCTGGGTCGTCCTCGCCCACAACTCCCGCCTGGGCGCCGACCATCCGACCTTGGTCGTCCGCAACGCCTACGGCGACCGCTACCCGTGGGCGCCCTGCATCGCCCGCCCCGAAGTGCGCGACTACCTCGTCCGCCTCGCCGCCGAGGCCGCCGTCCGGCCCGGTGCCCGGGGCGTGGAGCTGGAGTCCTGCGGCTGGTACGGGCTGGCCCACCTGCACGGCCACGACAAGCTCGCGGGGGTCGGGCTGGGCGGCGCCGCGGAGTACCTGATGTCCCTGTGCTGCTGCCCGGTGTGCCTTGCCGGATACGCCGAACTCGGCCTGGCCGAAGGTGAGGTGCCGGCGGCCGTGCGGCGCGCCCTGGAGCCGGTGTGGGCCGGCGCCGTGCCACCGGACGGCGGCGGCCGGGCGGGGGAGTGGGCCGCCGTCGAGGAACTGCTGGGTCCGGAGACGGCCGGTGCGGTGCGCGCCTGGCGGGACCGGGCGGCGGGCGCACTGCAACGCGCGGTGGTGCACGCCGTGCGGGACGCCGCGGCCCGGGCCGCGGTGGACGGCTTCCGGGTGCTGCTGCACGCCGACCCCGCCCCGCACCGGTGCGGGGCCAACGCCGGGGTGGACCCGGCGGCGGTCCTGGCGTGCGCGGACGGGGTGGTGGTGCCCTGCACCGGGGGCGCCGCGGCCCGGGCCGCCGCGCTCGGGCCGTTCGCACCACGCCCGGCGGGCACGACGGTGGCCGCCAACCTCACCGTGGTCGCGGGGATGGGCGGCAGCCCCGGCACGTTGGCCGCCGACGCCGCCCACGCCGCCGCGCTCGGCGCGAACGAACTGCGGCTCTACCACGCAGGGTTGGCCGGCGCGGCGGACCTGGCGGCGGTACGGGGAGCGCTGCGGGCGCTGAACCGGTCCGCCGGCGGCCGGGCCCAGGGCAGCGGCGCGGAGTCCGCTCCGCCGACCTGACTTCCCGTCAGATGGGCGAAGACCACGACATTGCCCAGGTACTCCTGCCGGGACCGACTGAAACCGCCGCCGCAGGTGATCAGGCGGAGTTCGGCGCGGCGCGCCTCGCCGTAGACCCTCTCGTCCGGGAAGTGCCGGCCGTCGTACACCTCCACCGCGTCGACGGTGAACACCGCGGTCCGCCCGTCCGCCCGCAGGATCCGCACGGTGTGCCCCCTCTTCAGGGAGCCCAGGCGGTAGAAGACCGCGGGGCCCGCGCGGGTGTCCACATGGCCGGCGATCAGGGCGGTGCCGGTGGCGCCCGGCGGGGTGCCCTCCGCGTACCAGCCGGCCAGGTTCCGGTTGCCCTCCGGCGGCGGTGCCAGGCTGCCGTCCGCGGCCAGCCCCAGCCGGGTCAACGGTGCGTCGATGCGCAGCGACGGCACCGCCACCCGGAGCGGCTCCGCGGCCGGCAGCGGCGGCACGGCCGGGCGCCCGGTCGCCGCCCCCGCGCCCGGTGGCCGGGCGGTGAACCCCTGCGCGCCGGACGGCTGGGGCGGCGCGGTGTCCCGGGTGCCGTTGACGATCAACCAGCCACCGGCACCGCACGCGGCGGCGGTGACGGCCACCGCCAGCGCACCGGACAGCCGCGCCCGGAGCCTGCCCCTGCGTCCACGGCCCGCCGGCCACGCTTCCCGTTCCCGGCCCACCCGCGTTTCCCGGCCCGCCCGGGCCTTTCGTTCCCGGCCCGCCCGGGCTTTTTGTTCCCGACCCACCCGCCCTGGGGCCCCGCCGTCACCGGGCGGTGGCTGCGGGGAACCGGGCCGTGGGGAGCCGTCGGACGGCATGGGCGGCCGGGAGCGGGGGCCGGGTCAGTACCGGCCGCCGGGCCGGCGCCGGCGGACCAGCCAGACCCCGGTGGCGGCCGCCACCAGCACCACACCGGCGCCCGCGGCGATCTCGGTGGTGCTGACACCGTCCTCGCTGGTGGAGCCCTCACCGGTCTTCATCTTGCCCTTGGGCGGCATGGTGGGGCCGGCGCCGCCCGGCGCGGGCATCGCGGAGTGCTCCTTGGCGGGCATGCTCGGCTTGGCGCTGCCGTGCCCCATCCCGGGGCTCATGCTCGGGCTCATACTCATCCCGGGGCTCATGCTCGGCCCGGCGGACGCGTCCTGCGTGCCGACCCGGACCGTACCGGTGAGCTCCTTGCCGTCGGCACACTTGCCGCCGATCCCGTAATTGCCGGGCTTGGTACCGGACTTGACCATCACCTTCCCCACCAGGGAGCCCTTGGCGGAGCCCGGGGCGAAGGTGACCGTGCCGCCGCCGAGGGCGGCGGCATCCACGCTCGCCGAGCGGCTGCTCCCACACCCCATGGTGGAGAGGGAGACCGTGGAGCCGGCCTCGGCCATGCCCGGCGAGACCTCGATGGTGCCGAAGTCGCCGGCGTACGCCGCGGTGGCGGCCAGACCCAGCGTGGCGGCGGACAGCACGGCACCGGTGAGCAGTCGGGTGGAACGCATGGGAACAACCTCCGCGAAGCGCGGTCGCGACACAGGTGTGCCACTGGGGAAGTCGGTGGAGTTCCGCGCCTCCTCCCACGAGATAAGCCCCCGCGGGCCCCGCGGTCCTGCTGGCCTACGGTGAACGGGTGAGCGGGCCCGCCCGACTGCGCCGTCCGGGGCCCGCGGTCACCCCGGCCGGACGAACCCGCACTCGTACGCGGCGATCACCGCCTGCGTCCGGTCCCGCACCCCGAGCTTGGCCGGCACCCCGGCGACATGCGTCTTCACGGTGGCCGGGCCGACGCCCAGCCGCTCGGCGATCTCGGCGTTGGTCAGCCCGGCGGTCATCAGCCGCAGCACCGCACCCTCCCGCTCCGACAGCCGGTCCCGCAGTGCCCGCGCCGCATCAGGGGACGCGGCGTCGGCGTGCCGGGCGGCCAGTGCCCGCACCGCGGCCGGGAACAGCAGCGAATCGCTGTGCGCCACCAGCCGCACCGCCTGGACCAGCTCGTCGGCGCGGGCCCGCTTGAGCAGGAACCCGCTGGCGCCGGCCCGCAGCGCGTCGTAGACGTAGGCGTCGTTCTCGAAGGTCCAACGTCAACTCCCCCTCTTCCACCCGAAGTCGCACGGTCACCGGAACCGGTCCGGCGTGCCGCAGGGCATTGCTCAGCCCCTCCTGGACGATCCGGTATGCCTCCCGCGAGACCATCGGCGGCACCCCCGCGCGGTCCCCGGACAGCTCCGCCGTGACCTGGACGCCCGCCGCGCGGGTCCGGTCGAGCAGCGTCTCCAGGGCGTCCAGGGTGGGCGCGGGCGCGGTCGGACCGACCGGAACGGTGTCGTCCTCGGCCCGCAACAGGCCCAGCACGGTGTCGAGTTCGGCGACCGCCTCGCGGGTGGTGTCCTCGATGGCGGCCAGCGCCTGCCGGGCGAACTCCGGGTCGGTGTCCAGCACCCGGCGGGCCGCCCCCGCCTGGAGGGTGACCGCGCTCAGCGCGTGGCCCACCGCGTCGTGCAGTTCGCGCGCCAGCCGGTTGCGGGCCGCGAGTTCGGCCGCCCGGCGTTCGGCGGCGGCCAGCCGGTCGGCGGTGGTGGGGCCCAACAGCGCCGGCGCGCAGCGGGCCAGCAGCGCCCCCGCGCCCCAGGCGGTGCCCAACAGCAGCGCCAACAGCGCCAGACCGGCCGGCGGCGCGGCCCACCCGTCGGCGTACCGCGGCCACCCCGGCCGCGGTACGTCGACGCCGAACGGCGCGGCCAGCAGCACCACCGCGGCCGGCGGCGCGGCCAGCGTCATGCCGCTGACGATCCCGCCGGCCAGCAGGTGCGCCGTGAACCACAGCGCGCTGCGCCGCCGGGCGGCCCAGGACCCGGCCGGTCCGTCGGCCAGTCGCTCCGCCGGCACCGCGCACAGCGCCCGGACGGCGGCCACCTCCAACGGCCGCAGCAGCGGGAAGAGCAGGGCGGCCAGCGCGGCCAGCGGCAGCGCACCGGCGAACGCGGCGAACTGCCAGCCGAGGTGGCGCAGCGGGTCCGCGCCGGCCACGAGGAGCGGCAGCGCCACCGACGCCAGCAGATAGAACGGCATCAACAGCGCCCCGCCCAGCACCAGATGGACCCAGCGCCGCGCCACCCGGCCCGCGGTCAGTCGCACCGGACGGCTCCGGGGGCGCGTCCGGCGGTGGCCGCGCCCGTCATGCCGCCGGTGGCGCCCGCGACCCGGTCCGTGCCGTCCGCCGCGCTTCCGCTGTCGGCCCCCCGGCGCCTCGGTCCCGCTGACGATCCGCCTCCGCCGTGTGGCGGAGCCGGGGGCCGCCTCCGGTACCAGGCGTCCCGGCCCTCAGAGCCGGCGGGTGGCCAGCGTCAGCCGGTCCCGGGCGTCGAACAGCGCATCCTTGATCGTCTGCTCGTGGCCGGAGGTCAACCGGGCCACCGGTACCGAGCAGCTGATCGCGTCCCGGGCCGGGGTGCGGTAGGGGATCGCCACGCCGAAGCAGCGCAGACCGAGGGTGTTCTCCTCGCGGTCCACCGCGAAGCCCTGTTCGCGGACCGTGTGCAGCTCCTCGATCAGCTGCTCGCGGTCGGTGAGGGTGTGTTCGGTCAGCGCGGCCAGAGTGGGCGGCAGCATCGCCCGCACCTGGTCGTCGGTGTGGGTGGCGAGCAGCGCCTTGCCCAGCGACGTGGAGTGCGCGGGCAGCCGGCGGCCGACCCGGGTGAACGGGCGCAGGTAGTGCTGCGACTGGCGGGTGGCGAGGTAGACGACGTTGACGCCGTCGAGCCGGGCGAGGTGGATGGTCTCGGCGGTGTCGTCGGAGAGCCGGTCCAGCGTCGGCCGGGCGGCGGCCACCACCTCGTCGCCGTCGATGTACGACGTGCCGACCAGCAGGGCGCGGACGCCGATGCCGTAACGGGTGCCGGTGGCGTCGGTCTCCACCCAGCCGAGGTCGACCAGGGTGCGCAGCAGCATGTAGAGGCTGGACTTGGGGTATCCGACGGCTTCCTGGACGGAGGCGAGGCTGTGCATACCGGGGCTGCCCGCGAAGTATTCGAGCAACTCCACCGTCCGCACCGCGGACTTGACCTGTGCTCCACCGGCCTCGGCAGCTGACATCGCCCTTGACCCCTCTGTTCGGACAGCCATAGAGTCCCAAGGATTCACCATCTGGGACAGCGTTCAGCATATAGAACGCTGTCAACGCTGTCCCGTGTGCGGCAAGGGTTCACGCGGCAACGACTTGGCCCGGGAGGGACGCACGGTGACAGCAGCGGGAGCAGCGCCGGTGGCAGCACCAGTCTGGAGCGTCGACCCCCGAACCGGGAAGCGTCGGGAGCGGGTTGCGGTGGAGGCCACAGCCCACGCGGTGGACACCGCGGTCCGCGCCGCCCACGCCGCCCGCGGCCCGCTCGCCGACCGCGGCCGACGGGCCGCCCTGCTGCGCCGCGCCGCCGCCCTCCTCGAAGCCGACGCCGACCGGGTCATCGCCGCCGCGGACGCCGAAACCGCCCTCGGTGTCGCCCGCCTGACCGGCGAACTCGCCCGCACCGCCTATCAGTTGCGGTCCTTCGCGGACCTGGTCGACGAGGGCGCCTTCCTCGACGTCCGGATCGACCACCCCGACCCCGGGCTTGCCCCGCCCCGCCCCGACCTGCGCCGCTACAGGATCCCGCTGGGCGTGGTCGCGGTCTACGCCGCCAGCAACTTCCCGCTCGCCTTCTCCGTGCCCGGCGGCGACACCGCCAGCGCCCTCGCGGCCGGCTGCCCGGTCGTCGTCAAGGCCCACCCCGACCACCCGGCCACCTCCGAGCGGTGCGCCGCCCTGCTGCGCCGCGCCGCCGCCGAGACCGGGCTGCCCGCCGACACCGTGGTCCTGGTGCACGGCTTCCAGGCCGGCCTCGACCTGGTCCGCCACCCGCTCATCGCCGCGGCCGGCTTCACCGGCTCGGTCCGCGGCGGCCGCGCGCTGTACGACGCCGCCGCGGCCCGCCCGCACCCCATCCCCTTCCACGGTGAACTGGGCAGCCTCAACCCCGTGGTGGTCACCGAGGCCGCGGCCGCCGAACGCGCCGAGGAGATCGGCACCGGCCTGGCCGGCTCGACGACCCTCGGCACCGGGCAGTTCTGCGTCAAGCCGGGACTGGTCCTGGTGCCCGACGGCGCGGCCGGCGACCGACTGCTGGCCGCGCTCACCACGGCCGCCGGCGCCACCGGGCCGGGCACCATGCTCGACCGCCGGATGCGCGACGCCTTCCTTGCCGGCGTCCACGAAAGGGCCCAACTCCCGGACGTCCAGGCCCCGTTGACCCCAGCCGCCGAGGATGGCGGACACACCGTCACCGCCGCCGTGCTCACCGTCCCCGCCGCCCGCCTCGTCACCAGTGGCCCGCACGACCTCCTGCTGGAGGAGTGCTTCGGCCCGGTCACCGTCCTCGCCCGCTGCACCGGCGACGACGAGGCCACCGCGGTCCTCGCCCGGATCCCCGGCACCCTCTCCGCCACCCTCCAGCTCTCCACTGCCGAGGGCACCGGCACCGACCCCGCGGGCCGCGGCGCCCGACTGCTCGCCGCGGTCACCCCGCTCGCCGGCCGGGTCGTGGTCAACGGCTGGCCCACCGGCGTCGCGGTCGCCCCCGCCCAGCACCACGGCGGCCCCTACCCGGCCACCACCTCCACCGCCACCTCCGTCGGCGCTACCGCCGTCGAGCGCTGGCTCCGCCCCGTCGCCTACCAGGACACCCCGCCGGCCCTCCTCCCGCCCGAGCTGCGCGACGCCAACCCGCTGGGGCTGCCGCGCCGCGTCGACGGCCGGGCCGAGGGGGCGTAGGTCGACGCATGACCCCCGCCGCCCCGCCGCACCCCGCCCCGCAGGTCCGCCCCGCCACCACCGCCGACCTGGAGCCGATCGCCGCCCTGCACACCGCCGCCCGCGCCGCCTACCTCCGCGGCCGGATACCGGACGCGCCCTTCGACGCCCCCGCCGAACACGCCCGCTGGCGGGACGCCTGGGACCGGGTGCTTCACCACGACGGGACCCCGACCCTCTGCGCCGTGCGCCACGGCACGGTCGTCGGCGCCGCCTCCTACCTCCCCCACGCCCCAACGGCGCGGGAGGACACCCGTCGCACCGCCCCCGCAGGCACCGTCACGCTCCACCAACTGCACGTCGACCCGACCCACTGGGGCACCGGCGTGGGCCGTGCCCTGCACGCCGCCTGTCTGCACGCCTGGCGCGCCGCCGGCTGCTCCCGGGCCGTCCTCGACGTGCTCTGGCACAACCACCGCGCCCGCACCTTCTACCACCGCCTCGGCTGGCGTCCCGATCCGGACCGCCGCCCGGCCCCCGACGCCACCCACCTCGCGCTCACCCTGCGCCTGACCCCTCCGGAGGGGCCGCCGGCTCCCGCCGCGCCATGATCTGAAGCCGCTCGGCGGTCCGGCCGTCCAGCGTCGGCACCGTCGCCCGGCACTCCCGCAGCCCCGTGAAGCCCGCCGCCCGCAGCAGCCCCCGCAGCCACTCCGGCGCGTGGTGCCGGAACACCCCGCCGTCCTCCGTCTCGAACACCCCGTACGTCCCGTACCGGGCCGCGAACCGCCCGTACCGCTCGCGGTTGAACGGGTCGTCCTGCAACGGCACGTCGCTCATGTACAGCATCCCGCCCGGCCGCACCAGCCGCGCCAGCTCCCCGACGATCGCCCGCTGTCCGGCGTCGTCCGGTACGCAGGTCAGCACCGCGAACAACAAGGCCGCGTCGAAACTCCGGTCCGCGAACGGCAGCGGGAACCCCGCCCACCGCAGCAGTGCCAGCCCCGGATGCTCGCGCCGCCCCCGTGCGATCAGCGCCGCCGACCGGTCCACCCCGCGCACCGCCCCGTACCCCAGCCCCGTCAGCTCGGCGGTGAGCCGCCCGTACCCGCATCCGTAGTCGAGCACCCGCGCGGACCGTGGCACGAACTCCGCCAGCAGCCCGGGATCGATCGGGTGGGTGAAGGTCTTGGCGGCCCCGGTCGTCTCCCAGAACCCGTCGGTCGCGTGCGGTGATGGCATGCCCATATCGGGACGGTACCGTCCGTAACCCCGCAAGATCCGGCATGTCGCCCGCCCCGGAATAACCCCCGCCCCCGCGCCGTTGGACCCCTCCGTACACCTGACCGGTCGCCGGCCGGTCCCCCCGAGGAAAGTCATCCCCATGCGCGTCGAAATCTGGTCGGACATCGCCTGCCCCTGGTGCTACATCGGCAAGGCCCGGTTCGAGGCCGGTCTGGCGGCCTTCGCCCACCGGGCGGACGTCGAGGTCGTCCACCGTTCCTTCGAACTGGACCGGGACGCCCCGCCCGCCACCGACCTGCCGATCCTCGACATGCTCGCGTCGAAGTACGGCGTCAGCCGGGCCCAGGCCGAGGAGATGGAGGCCCGGGTTGCCGAGGCGGCGGCCGGGGAGGGCCTGGGCTACCGCTCCGACCGCATCCACGGCAACACCTTCGACCTGCACCGCCTGCTCCACCTGGCCAAGACCCACGGGGTGCAGGACGCGCTGCTCACCGCCCTCTACCACGCCAACTTCGCCGAGGCCCGGCAGCTCGGCGACCCCGCCGTGCTGACCGGGATCGCGGTCGAGGCCGGCCTGCCCGCCGACGAGGCCGCCCGGGTCCTGGCCGACCCGGACGCCTACGCCGCCGACGTCCGCGCCGACGAGCACGCCGCCGCCGAACTGGGCGCCACCGGCGTCCCCTTCTTCGTCATCGACCGCCGCTACGGCATCTCCGGCGCCCAGCCGGTGGACGTCTTCCACCAGGCGCTCCAGCGGGCGCACGCCGACTCTGCCGTCCAGGTGCTGGCCGCCGGCGACGCGGACACCTGCGGAGACGGGGGCTGCGCCGTCCCGGAGGCGTGAGCCGACCGGTACCGGTCCGGCGTCCCGGGCGATGCCGTGGACGCCGGACCGGTTACCGACCAGAGTGGGGGCCATGCAGCGACACACGGCACTGGGCGGGGACGAGTTCGCGCCCGAGACGGTCTACCTGAACTCGGCGGCCAGCGGGCTGCTGCCCGCGCGGACCGCCGCCGCGCTACGGGACGCGCTGACGGAGTCGGCGTCGTACGGGACGATGGGGCGCGACTACCTCGGCACGGCGGAGCGGGCGCGCGGGGCGTTCGCGCGGCTGATGGGGGTGCCCGCGGAGCGGGTCGCGGTGGGCAGTTCGGTCGCGGTGCAGTCGGCGTTCGTCGCGGCCTCGCTACCGGCCGGCAGCGAAGTGCTGGTCGCCGAGGGGGACTTCAGCTCGTTGGTCAATCCGCTGGTGGCGCACGGCGGTTGCACGGTGCGGGCGGTGCCGCGGGAGACGCTCGCCGATGCGGTGCGGCCCGGGACGGCGCTGGTCGCGGTGAGCGCGGTGCACGCCATGGACGGCCGGATCGCCGACCTGGCCGCCATCCGGGACGCCGCCCGGGCGCACGGGGCGCTGACGTACATCGATGTCACGCAGGCCGCCGGGTGGCTGCCGGTGCCGGTCGCCGACTTCGACTACGTGGTGTGCGGGGCGTACAAGTGGCTGCTGTGCCCGAAGGGGACGACGTTCATGGTCTTCGGCGGGGAGCGGGCGGCACGCGGCGACGTGGGCGGCCCGGGGTGGCCGGTGCCGGTGCACGCGGGATGGGTCGCCGGCCAGGACCCGGGGGAGTCGAACTACGGCCCGATCGACCGGCCGGCGGCGACCACCCGCCGCTACGACGAGCCGCACGCCCACTTCTCCTACGTGGGCGCCGCACAGTCCCTCGGGCTGCTGGCGGAGATCGGCGTGGCGAGAGTCCACGCCCACAACGTGGCGCTGGCCGAGGAGTACCGGGCCGGGCTGGTGGCGGCCGGGTTCGCCCCGCGGCCCGCGCCCGGGTCCGCGATCGTCTCCACCCCGGGGCTGGCGGACGCCGAACCGCGGCTGGCCGGGGCCGGGGTGCGGGTGTCGGTCCGCGGCGGGCTGCTCCGGGCGGCGTTCCACCTCTACAACTCCTCCCGGGACGTGGCACGGGCGCTGGCGCTGCTGGTCCCGTGACGGCGCGATTGCCGTGCGTTGCCGCGGTGTTTCCGCAGGCCAGGGGGGATGCGGGGCGGGGCGTGATGGCTGATGTAATGGCCAAGGATTCAGCTCGACAGGCGAGTTGATGACCCGTGACCCACAGCTGAGAGGCCGTCAGTGACCACTGCCTTCGACCCCATAGACCTCGCCGGTGTCCCGCTCGCCAACCGCATCGTCATGGCGCCGATGACCCGCAACCGCGCCACCGAAGAGGGGGTGCCCACCCCGTCCATGGTCCGCTACTACACCCAGCGGGCCTCGGCCGGCCTCATCGTCACCGAGGCCACCCAGACCGAGGTGGTCGGCCGCGGGTACCCGCTCACGCCGGGCCTGCACACCGCCGAGCAGGTCGCCGGCTGGCGCCGGGTCACCGACTCCGTCCACGCGGCCGGCGGCCGGATCTTCGCCCAGCTGTGGCACGGCGGCCGGATCGGCCACCCGGTGCTGCTGCCCGACGGGCTGGAGCCGGTCGGCCCGTCCGCGGTGAAGGCGGCCGGCCAGGGCTTCACCCAGAACGGTCCGACGGACTTCGTGACCCCGCGCGAGCTGACCGACGAGGAGATCCGCGCGACCGTCGACGGGTTCGCGACCGCGGCCCGCAACGCCATCGAGGCCGGCTTCGACGGCGTCGAGATCCACGGCGCCAACGGCTACCTCGTCCACCAGTTCCTGGCCCCCAACGCCAACCTGCGCACCGACGAGTGGGGCGGCTCCGACGCGGCCCGCGCCCGGTTCGCGATCGAGGTGGTCACGGCGGTCGCCGGCGCGATCGGCGCGCACCGCACCGGTCTGCGGCTCTCGCCCGGCAACCCGTTCAACGACATCGCCGAGCCCGCACCGGAGGCCACCTACACCGCGCTGGTCGAGGCCATCGCCCCGCTGGGCCTGGCCTACCTGCACACCTGCGACGTCCGCGACCTGGAGCTGCTGGCCCGGCTGCGGAAGCGGTTCGGCGGCCCGTTCCTGCTCAACCCGGCGACCGACGGCCGGCCCACCGGCCCCGAGGAACTCCCGCTCGTCGAGCAGGGCGAGGCCGATCTGCTCGCGTACGGCGCGCTGTTCATCGCCAACCCCGACCTGCCCCGCCGGCTGGCGGCCGGTGGCCCGTTCAACACCCCGGACCGGGCCGGCTTCTACGGCGGCGACGACCACGGATACCTGGACTACCCTGCCCTGGAAGGTAACTGACGGTACGTCAGTCAGCGGAGCGCGGCGGCCGCCGCACAGCGCCACGGGGGTGCTGTGCGGCGGCCGTCTGTCATCCGGGCGCCCGCCGCCGCGCGGGCGCGCCGCGGATCCCTACCTGACCGGCACGAACGGGGCCCGTGCCCCGATGTACTCCGGGCGCCGGACCGGGGCCGCGAACGGCTCCACCGCGGTGTTCTCCATGCTGTTGAAGACGATGAAGACGTTGCTGCGCGGGTACGGCGTGATGTTGTCGCCGGAGCCGTGCATGGCGTTGCAGTCGAACCACGTCGCCGAGCCGGCCCTGCCGGTGAACAGGCGGATGCCGTGCCGGTCCGCCATGGTCGTCAGCGCCTCGTCCGACGGCGTGCCCGCATCCTGCATCTGGAGCGACTTCTTGTAGTTGTCCTTCGGGGTGGCGCCCTCGCACCCGACGAAGTGCCGGTGCGACCCGGGCATGATCATCAGGCCGCCGTTGGTGTCGAAGTTCTCGGTGAGCGCGATCGACACCGACACCGTGCGCATGCTCGGCAGCCCGTCCTCGGCGTGCCAGGTCTCGAAGTCCGAGTGCCAGTAGAAGCCGGAGGCACCGAACCCCGGCTTGACGTTGATCCGCGACTGGTGGACGTAGACGTCCGAGCCGAGGATCTGGCGGGCCCGGCCGACCACGCGCGGATCGGTGACCAGCTTCGCGAACACCTCGCTGATCCGGTGCACTTCGAAGACCGAGCGGACGTCCTGCGTCGTCGGTTCGACGATCGAGCGCGGGTCGCTGCGTGTCGCCGGGTCGTGGACCAACCGGTCCAACTCGGCGCGGTACACCGCGACCTCGTCCGCGGTGAGCAGCTCCGGGAGGGCGCAGAAGCCGTCCCGTTCGAAGTCGCCCAGCTCGGACGCGGCGAAGGGGCCCGCCGCTCCGGGCTGCGACCACACCACCGGGTCCTGCCGCGGGGTGATGACCTCGGAGGTCCCACGGGTCGGGTACAGGTCGGCGGTGCGCTCGGGTGCGGTGGTCATGGTGGTGCCTTCCTCTCCTCTCGTACGGAATCTCACTGCGTCACGGTGACGCCGGACGGTGGACGGTCCGGTGTCCGCGCTCAGCTCGCCCCGGGCTCGGGCTCGGTGAGCAGCGGGTAGACGCCGTTCTCATCGTGGTCCTCGCGGCCGGTGACCGGCGGGTTGAAGACGCACAGGCAGCGGAAGTCCTCTTTGATCCGCATGGTGTGCTTCTCGTGCCCGTCGAGCAGGTACATCACGCCGGGCGTGATGAGGTGCTTCTCACCGGTCTCGTCGTTGGTCAGCTCGGCCACGCCCTCGACGCAGACCACGGCCTCGATGTGGTTGGCGTACCACATCGACGTCTCGGTGCCTGCGTAGAGGACGGTCTCGTGGAGCGAGAAGCCGACCCGCTCCTTGGCGAGCACGATGCGCTTGCTCTCCCATGTGCCGGACTGGGCCTTGACGTGGCGGTCGGTGCCTTCGATGTCCTTGAACGAGCGGACGATCATGGTGCGTCGGGTGCCTTTCTGTTGAACGGTGAGGGGCGTCGTACGACGGGGAGCGGTCAGGCGCAGTCGCGCACCGCGCGGGCGAGGATCCGCAGGCCCTCGTCCAGCTCCTCGGGGGTGGTCGTCAGCGCGGGCAGCAGCTTGACGACCTCGCTCTGCGGGCCGGAGGTCTCGATGAGCAGCCCCAGCTCGAAGGCGCGCTTGGCGATCTTGTTGGCGAGCTCCTTGTCGGTGCACTCCAGGCCCCACACCAGACCGCGGCCGCGGTACTCGGCGAAGGTGCCCGGGTGCTCGGCGATGATGGCCTTCAGATGTCCCTCGACGATCTCGCCGCGGGCCAGCGTCTGCTTCTCCATCTGACCGTCGGCCCAGTACGTGTCCAGGGCGGCGGCCGCGGTGACGAAGGCCGGGTTGTTGCCGCGGAAGGTGCCGTTGTGCTCGCCGGGCTCCCAGATGTCCAGCTCCGGCTTGAACATCGTCAGGGCCAGCGGGAGTCCGTAGCCGCTGATCGACTTGGAGACGGTGACGATGTCCGGCACGATGCCCGCCTCCTCGAAGGAGAAGAAGGCACCGGTACGGCCGCAGCCCATCTGGATGTCGTCGACGATCAGCAGCATGTCCTGGCGCTTGCACAGCGCGGCCAGGGCGCGCAGCCACTCGGCGCGGGCGACGTTGATCCCGCCCTCGCCCTGCACGGTCTCGACGATCACCGCCGCGGGCTTGTTCAGGCCCGAACCCTGGTCCTCCAACAGCCGCTCGAACCACAGGAAGTCCGGCGTCTGCCCGTCCAGGTAGTTGTCGAACGGCATCGGGGTGCCGTGCACCAGCGGGATGCCGGCGCCGGCCCGCTTCATCGAGTTGCCGGTGACCGCCAGCGCACCCAGCGACATGCCGTGGAAGGCGTTGGTGAAGGAGACGATCGACTCCCGGCCCTTGACCTTCCGGGCCAGTTTGAGCGCGGCCTCGACCGCGTTGGCGCCCGTCGGGCCCGGGAACATGACCTTGTAGGGCAGGTCACGCGGCCGCAGGATGATGTTCTGCAACGACTCCAGGAACGCCCGCTTGGCCGTGGTGGACATGTCCAGGCCGTGGGTGATGCCGTCCCGCTCGATGTAGTCGATCAGGGCGCGTTTGAGGACCGGGTTGTTGTGCCCGTAGTTGAGCGACCCGGCGCCGGCGAAGAAGTCCAGGTAGGTGTGGCCGTCCTCGTCGGTCAGGCGGCTGCCCTGCGCGCGGTCGAAGACGGTCGGCCAGCCACGGCAGTAGCTGCGCACCTCCGACTCGACGGTTTCGAAGACGCTCAGATCGGGCTGGGTGATGGTCACAGCATGCTCCTGGGAGATGAGTGCGGGGGGAGAGAAGTCTGGGGGCGGCGCCGTGCGCGCGGCCCGGGTCAGCGGTTGCTGCCGGGCGGCGCTTCGAACGGGCCGATGAGGTGTCGGACTTCCGGCTCGTGGCCCTGCTCGGGGAAGAGCGCGGCGTCGAAGAGCACCTCTTGCGTGACCGGCACCGAGTGCCGCTCGGCGAACGACGCGAACAGTCGGTTGGACGCGTCGTTGTCGGGCGTGATGGTGGTCTCGACACGACGTATGCCCAGTTCGTCGATGGCGCGGGTGGTCAGCCCGTCCAGGAGGGCGGCGGCCAGGCCCCGTCCGCGGTGCGCCTCGTCGACGGCGATCTGCCAGACGACGAGGGTGTCCGGGCGGTCGGGGCGCACGTAGCCGGTGACGAACGCGGCCGGCTCGCCCGCCGCGTCGCGGGCGACGGCGGAGGTGGCGGCGAAGTCGCGGCACCACAGGAGGTAGCTGTAGGAGGAGTTGAGGTCCAGCGTCTTCGAGTCGCAGGCGATGCGCCAGATCGCTGCCCCGTCCTCAACCTGTGGGGTGTCGAGCTTGAAGCCCTCCGGGAATTCCTTGAAATCGCTTCGGGCACCGGCATGGTCTGCTTGTGCGGCGGTCATGCAATTGAATTTACCCAGGGGAAAAGTAAATTGCATCGCGGGTCCGGGTTACGTGGGAGACGTTTTTATGTTATCACGCGGGGGCGTGCGAGCGCGCGATCCGGCGGCAAGTTGTCATGGTTCGTCATGGAAGTTCGGGACGAAATGGACACTCTGTGTAGTCGGTCACAGCTCAGTAACGCTCGTGTGAAGTGCCTGAATAATGAGACTTGATGCTAGCGAAATCTTGGCGTTTGAGGTTCGGAAAAGCGGGCATACGAATACGGGAAGCTGGCTTCTGGGGAAGTGGGAATTCGCCGCCAGAAGGCGCCGCGGACGGTTCACCAAAATGTCCGCGAGAAGCTACCGGAGCGCGACTCCGACAAGATGCGGGAAGTGTCGCAAGGTGATAGAGCGCATAACCGCGGCGCGATTTCGGATATCCACGCGCGGGATGTGCGGTGCGGGCCGCGGGCGCACCGTGGTCGCCGGCCGCGGCCCCCGCATACAGTGCGTGCATGACGTCCATGAGTGAAGGTGCAGTGCTGCACCTCAAGGGGAGGGTGCTCGTCGGACCGGACGAGGTCCGCGACGAGCTGTGGGTCATCGACGGCCGGGTGACGTTCGAGCGACCGGCCATGGCACGGGATGCCAGGACCGTCGCCGGCTGGGTACTGCCCGGCCTGGTCGACGCCCACTGTCACGTCGGACTGGACGCGCACGGGCCGGTGGACGCCGCCACCAGCGAGAAGCAGGCGCTCACCGACCGTGACGCCGGCACCCTCCTGATCCGGGACGCCGGCTCGCCCTCGGACACCCGCTGGATCGACGACCGCCCCGACCTGCCGCGGATCATCCGCGCCGGCCGGCACATCGCCCGCACCAAGCGCTACATCCGCAACTACGCGCACGAGATCGAGCCGGCGGACCTGGTCGCCTACGTGGCCCAGGAGGCCCGGCGCGGCGACGGCTGGGTCAAGCTCGTCGGCGACTGGATCGACCGCTCCACCGGCGACCTGGCGGCCTGCTGGCCCGCCGGTGCCGTCGAGGCCGCCATCGCCGAGGCGCACCGGCTCGGCGCCCGGGTCACCGCCCACTGCTTCGCCGAGGAGTCCCTCGCCCCGCTGGTCGAGGCCGGGATCGACTGCATCGAACACGCCACCGGTCTGACCGAGGACACCATCCCGCTCTTCGCCGAGCGCCAGGTCGCCATCGTCCCCACCCTGGTCAACATCGCGACCTTCCCGCAGCTCGCGCTCGCCGGCGGGGCGAAGTTCCCCCGCTGGGCGGACCATATGCGCCGGCTGCACGACCGGCGCTACGACACCGTACGGGCCGCCTACGACGCCGGCGTGCCGATCTTCGCCGGTACCGACGCCGGCGGCTCGCTGCCGCACGGCCTGGTCGCCGACGAGGTCGCCGAACTGATGAAGGCCGGGCTGCCCGTCGAGGCCGCCCTCTCGGCGACGACCTGGGGCGCCCGGGAGTGGCTGGGCCGCCCCGGCCTGACCGAGGGCGCCCCGGCGGACCTGGTCGTCTTCGAGACCGACCCGCGGGCCGACGTCCGGGTGCTGGCGGCGCCGCGTCTGGTGGTGCTGCGCGGCCGGGTCGTCGGCTGAGCGCCCTCAGGTAGCGGCAGGACGGTCCTGGGGCCGAGCATCGTGCGGTGGTGCGTCCGCCGCCGTGCTCCGCTCCGCCGCGTCGGCCCGCAGCAGCGCCTCCACCAGGCCGGGGAAGCGCGCTTCGAGGTCGGCGCGGCGCAGTGAAACGTAGCGCTCGCGGCCGGCCCGGCGGGTGTGGGTCCAGCCCGCCGTCCGCAGGATCCGGAAGTGGTAGGAGCCGGTGGCCCGGCTGACCGGCAGTTCGATCTCCCCGCAGCCCACCTCGCCTTCCGTGGCGAGTCGATGCACGACCCGCCGCCGCAGCGGGTCGCTGAACGCCTGGAGCAGGTCGCCGAGCCGGATCCGCGCGGTCTCCGGCTGGTCGGGGTCGGCCGGTGCGGAGGTGGCGTCGGGGGTCCCGCCCACCCCCTGAGGGCTCGGGGGAGGGGCCGCGCCCGGGTCCGTACGAGACATTGTTCGAGAACTCTCTAAACGAGTGATACGGTCGGTGATCGTCAATGCATTGACGATCCTCTAATTATTCACCGACGGTGCCCGCGCCCGACGCCACCGGCGTCCCGCCCGCGCCCTCGGCACCGACCGCTCCCGCGAGGCTCCGCGATGACCACCGCCGACCCGGCACCCGCACCCGCACCCGTTCCCCCGGCCGCACCCGCCGGGGGTCCGACCTCCGGCGGGCCACTGCGCACGCTCTTCTGCATCGGAGTGACCCAGGACTTCTTCGCCGCCGACGACGCGCTGCGCGCCACCGTGGCCGCCGCGATCCCGCCCGCCTTCGACCGACTGGGTGAGCGCTTCGGCGTCACGGTGCTCGGCACCCTCGACGACGACCAGCTGATGGTCGGCGCCGCCCCCGCCTGGCCGTGGACCTCGTACCTCCTCGCCGACGTCCCCGACCTGGACACCGTCGCCATGGTGTGCGGCATCGTCCGCGACACCCCGGTCGGCGACGGGCGGCTGTGGCGCTATCTGCGCATCGAGGCCCGGGTCGGGCGTCCGCTCTTCTTCGGAACGGCCTGAAGGGGGCCCGCTGTGCTCGACACCGGACTCGACGGCCGGACCGTCCTGATCACCGGCAGCGCCCAGGGGCTCGGCGCCGCCCTGGTCCGCGCCTGTCACGCCGAGGGCGCCCACGTCGCCGCGCTGGACATCGACGAGGCGGCCAACCGCGCCCTCGTCGAGCGGCTCGACCCCGCCGGGGAACGGATCCGGCCGGTCCGGGTCGACCTGGGCGACCCGGACGCGCTCGCCGCCGCCTACGACGGGGTCCGCGCCTGGCGCCCGGTCGACGTGCTGATCAACAACGCCGCCCGGCCGCTCGCCCGGACGCTGTGGGAGATCACCGCCGAGGAGTGGGACGAGGTCTTCGCGGTCAACCTGCGCGCGGTCTTCCTGCTGACCCGCGCGGTCGCCGCCGACATGCGCGACCGCGGCTACGGGCGGATCGTCAACATGGCCTCCCTCGCCGGCCAGACACCCCGCCCCACCGGCGCCGCGTACGGCACCAGCAAGGCCGGCCTGATCGCCCTCACCCGGGTCTTCGCGGCCGAACTGGCCCCGTACGGCGTCACGGTGAACGCGGTCGCCCCGGCCATGATCGACACCCCGATGGTCCGCTCGATCGGCCCGGAGGCGCTCGCCGAGCTCACCGACCAGGTGCCGATGGGCCGGATCGCCACCCCGGAGGAGGTCGCCCGGGTCGCCCTCTTCCTCGCCTCCCAGGAGTCGTTCGTCACCGGCGCCACCTACGACGTCAACGGCGGCGCCCTGATGCGCTGACCACGCGGGCGTGCCGCCGGCCGTACCAGGCCACCGTGGCCCGGTACGGCTGTGGTGTGGGGTGTCCGCCGGGGCGGACGAGCCGGAAGGAATCGAATAAGGGCACGGAAACCACCCTTTGGGGTGAACTCACCTCGCGTGGCTGCCCGTTCACCCTCGGTGCGTACACGATGTGCGGGTCGAAGCCGTCGGCCCGCGTGATGTCCCCCATTGGCGCGGGCGGCGGCTCCATCTCTCCTGTGGGGGTTCCACACACGTGTCCACCAGTTCCGCCGGCACCACCGGCACGACCGGACGGATCGGCGCCGCCCTGGCCGCCGCCGTCCTGACGGCCGGTCCCGCCGTCGCCCTCGCCGCCGCCGCGCCCGCTGCCCACGCCAGTGACAACGACGGCCGCACCCACGGCACTTCGGGGGCGGTGGTGCTGCGCACCGCCCTGGACGTCGGCCTGCTCGACAAGACCCTGAACATCCCCGTCCGGGCCGTCCTCAACGACGTCCACGCCCCGGCCTCGGCCGACAAGACCGCGCTCACCGTCCGCCTCGACGGCATCGACGGGGGCCGGCCGGTCAGCCTGCTGCGCGCCGACGTCGCCACCGCCCGCGCCACCGCCGACGGGCGGACCGCCGAGGGCTACGCCAACCTCGTCCGGGCCAAGGTCCAACTGCCCGGCCTGCCGGCGCTGCCGCTGGCCCAGGTCCAGCAGGTCACCGCCCGCGCCGTCTGCCAGGCGGGACAGCGGCCGCGGGCCGAGGCCCAGGTGCTGGGCGACGTCGTGGTGTTGGGCAAGCGGGTCGCGCTCCGCGCCGGCGGGACCACCGAGGTCACGGTCCCCGGGGTCGGCGACGTCCGGCTCGACCTGTCACAGAAGAACACCACCTCGGCGAGCGCCGCCGCCACCGCACTCCGCCTCCGGGTCTCCGTCAACCCGCTCAAGCTCAACGTGGCGGAGGTGCACGGCGACGTCACCCTGGCCCAGGCCACCTGCACCACCCCGCACGGCACCCCCGGTGAGCCCGGCACCCCGCCGTCCCCCGGCCAGCCCCACGGCCCCGGCACCGGTACGCACCCCGGCGGCGGCACCCAGGTGAACTCCGGCAGCGGCGGCGTGCGCCCGGCCACCGCACAGCACCTCGCCGAGACCGGCGGCAGCTCCGCCACCCCGTATCTCGCCGGCGGCGCGGCCCTGTTGGTCGTCGGCGGCGCCGGGGCGCTGGGCTACACCCGCCGCCGCCGGAACGCCGCGTCGGACGGGCGCGGCTGACGAGTCCGTATCCGCACCGGTGCCGTGGGGGCGCCGGCGCGGATACGACCGGGTGCGTCGCGCGGGCCCGCGCGGCGCACCCACCCCTCGCCGGGGCCGCCGGGGCGTGGCCCGGTGGACCATCCCGGCGAGGGGACCACCCCCAGGGCGACCGCCCGCGCCCTCGTTACTGCGGCGGTCCGCCGAGCGTGTCCGCCAGCGCGGCCACGAACCGGTCGGTGGTCGCCCGGTCCCGGACGGCCAAGCGGAGCCACTCCGGGCCCAGGCCCGGGAAGGTGTCCCCGCGCCGCACCGCGAAACCGCGGGCCCGCAGCCCGGCGCGGACCGCCGCCGCACCGGGCAGCCGGACCAGCACGAACGGCCCCGCCGCCGGACCGGCCACCGCCACCGCGGGGAACTCGCCCAGCCGGGCCAGCAGATGGGCCCGGTCCACGGCGATCCGCTCGGCCGCCGCGGCCGCCTCCGCCAACGCCGCCGGCGCACAGCACGCCTCCGCGGCGGCCAGCGCCGGGCTGGAGACCGGCCACAGCGGCTGCGCCCGCTCCAACGCCGCCACCGTCCCCTCGTCCGCCAGCACGTAGCCGATCCGCAGCCCCGCCAGCCCCCACGTCTTGGTCAGACTGCGCAGCACCACCAGCCCCGGCAGGTCACCCACCCGCCCGGCCAGCGACTCCCGCTCCCCGGGCACCGCGTCCATGAACGCCTCGTCCACCACCAGGGTGCGGCCCGGCCGCGCCAACGAGGCCAGCACGGCCGCCGGATGCAGCACCGAGGTGGGGTTGGTGGGATTGCCGACCACCACCAGATCCGCATCGTCCGGCACCGCCGCCGGATCCAGCCGGAACCCGTCCCGCTCGGTCAGCAGCACCCGCCCGACCTCGTACCCGGCGTCCCGCAGCGCCGCCTCCGGCTCGGTGAACTGCGGATGCACCACCACCGGCCGACGGGCCCGCACCGCCCGCGCCAGCAGCACGAACGCCTCGGCGGCACCGGCCGTCAACAGCACCCGGTCCGCCGCCAGCCCGTGCCGCACGGCGACCGCCCGGCGGGCCGCCCGGCCGTCCGGGTACGCCGCCAACCCGTCCAGCGACGCGGCGATCCGGGCCTTCAGCCAAGCCGGGGGAGTGCCCGCCCGGACATTGACCGCCAGGTCCGTCAGATCCGCGCCGCGCACCTCCGCGTCACCGTGGTGCCGCAGGTCCACCTCCCCGGAGTCGGACCCGGTGCGCGCCGCGGACAGTGCCGGCCCGGTCACGCAGGGCCCCCGGCGGCCGTGGCGCTCATGGCGGTCCCCGGCAGCGCGCCGCCCGCCGGCCGGGCGTCCTCCGCCGCCGCCCGGCCGTCGAACGCCGCATCGTCCGCGACCGCCGCCCGGTAGCGCTCCATGACCACCTCGGCCAACTCCGGTGCCACACCGATCGGCTCCGCGCCCAGCACCTCGGCGCCCGGGTGCGCCGCCGCCCAGCCCTCGGTCTGCATCCGCAGCCGCTCCAGCAGGTCACCGGCGAAGAAGAAGTACGGCAGGACCACGGTCCGGCGCCGCCCCTGCGACGGCCACGGCCCCGGCGCCGCCGCGGCCAGCACCCGGCACCGGTCCAGCCCGGCCGGCACGTCCGGCGCCGCCAGCGTCACGAACGCGCTCTCCACGCCCGCGAAGCCCCGGCCCTCCCACAACAGCCGGGCAGCCCGGACCACTTCGGCATTGGCGTGCGGATCGGCCGCACCCCGCCCCACCAGCAGCACCGTCGTACGGGCCCGGTCCTCGGGCCGGCGCGCACCGCCGCCCAGCGCCTCGTCCAACCGCCGCTCCAGGGCCCCCAGCAGTCGGGGATCCGGCCCCAGTTCGGGACCGCAGACCGCGCGGACACCGGGGTGCGCGGCGACCGCCCGCGCCACCGCGTCCGGCAGGGTCTCCCGTAGGGCCCCGGTGGGCGCCATCAGCAGCGGTACCGCGACCAACCGGGTCGCGCCCCGCGCGACCAGCTCGTCGACCGCGCCGGACAGCGGCAGCGGCGACGCCGCGGCGCCGAAGAAACCCCCGGCGACCGGTACGTCGGGATGCCGTTGGGCGAGCGCGCGCACCAGCGCGCGCAGGGCGTCGGCCGCCCCTTCGTGACGGGTGCCGTGACCGGCGATGAGCAGTGCGGGACGGGTGGTCAAAACGTCTCCTTGGTGCCGGGAAGTTCCTGTTCGGGGTGGCAGCCGCCGACCTCCGCCGCCCGCCGGTCCGCGCCGGTCGTGGAGCGCGGCGTCAGCCGCTCCGGTGGAGCCGGTGCGTGCACCCGTGGGTTGGGGGAGGGGATGACGATAGCGGCAGCAGCCGGGGGAGTGTCGGCCGCGCCCGTCGTACCGGAGGTAATGGCCGGAGTGTCCCAAGTGTCCGGGGCGGCGGGGGCGGCCAGGGCGCAGGTCGCCGCCGCCGGCCGCCCTTCCGGCGCCGACACCCGCTTGCCGAGCACCAGATGGGCACCCGGCCCCGCGGCCAACAGCGCGGCCGCCTCGGCGACGCTCGGCGTACCGACCGCGGCCCGGGCCGCGGCGGACGGCGCCGGCACCCGCACCGCCGCCAGATCCGCCGCCGGGAACGACCACAAGGGAACCCCGAGCCGCCGCGCCGCACCCAGCACACCGGGCTCGGCCGCCTTGGCCTCGACGGTGGCCAACCCGACCAGCGCGGCCGGCGACCGACCGACCACCGCCAACGCGGCGCCGACCAGCTCCACCACTTCCTCCGCCGCCACTCCCCGACGGGCCCCCACCCCCGCGACGAGGACCGCGCCCGCCCGCTCCGGGACCGCGGCCGCCCGTGCGTCGCTCACGGGGCGACGGCTCCCCGCCCGAACGACACCGGGCCGTGCCGCCCCGCCAGGACGGCGGTCAGCTGCACCGGCCCCGTGGCGATCGGCGTACCCGGCCATCGGACGCCCAGCGCCGCCCACTCGGCCCGCGCCGCCGCCGGATCCGGGTGCGTCGCGGCCAGCGAGACCAACGGCACCACCGGGAGCCCGGCGCCCGACGGATGCGGGCTGCCGCCCCAGTCCAGCAGGAACGGCGTGAGCCCACCGCCCGCCCCCGGCGGCGTCAACTGCCAGGCCAGCTCGGTGCCGTCCGGCGTCCGACGGGACATCGCCACCGGGTCCCCCGGGTCGTAACCGGCCGCCCGGGCCCGCGCCACCCGCCCGGCGATCCCGGTGACCCGCACCGCCCACGCCACCAGCCGCGGCCCGTCCAGCGCGTCGATGCCGAACCACCGCGACCGCCCGGGCGCCGGCTGCGCCGGATCCGGCCCGATGATCTCGAAGTACCCGCCGCCGCCCAGCCCCAGCAGGTGGTTGAGGGTGCCGCGCCCGGGGTGGCTGCCGCCCCGCACCGGCCATACGCCGGTCAGCTCGGCGACCTCGGCGACGGTCCGGTCCAGGTCGGGCGTGGCGTAGACGAGGTGGTCGAGGACCGGCCCGGTGCCCGGATCGGCCGCGCCGTCCACGGCATTCACGGCATTCACGGCATTCACCGGGCGCCGGCGGCCGGCACCGCGCCCCGTGCCGCCCCCGCCACCAGCCGCCCGGCCAGCGCCGGTTCCGCCGCCCAGTGCACATGCAGGTACGAGGCGTGTACCCCGCCCGCCACGAAGCCCTCCACCGCGCGCCGGGGATGCGTCACGCCCCACGCCGGGGACGCGCCCGCGCCCGGCTCCAGCACCGTCCGGTGGAACTCGTGGCCCCGCACCCGGGTCCCGGCCACCGCCAGCGCGTTGTCGGTCAGCGCCACCGCCTCCCGGTAGCCGAGGGTCAGCCGCTCGGTCATCCGGCCGTCGGCGGGCAGCACCCCGCACATCGGCTTCCCGTCGAGCGACCGGGAGAGGTAGAGCAGCCCGGCGCACTCGGCGGAGACCGGCGCGCCGGACGCGGCCAGCTCCGCCACCGCCGCCCGCAGCGGCGCGTTCGCCGACAGTTCCGGCGCGTACACCTCCGGGAAGCCGCCACCGATCACCAACCCCCGGGTACCGGCCGGCAGATGCTCGTCCCGCAGCGGATCGAACGGCACCACCTCGGCGCCCGCCGCGGTCAGCAACTCGGCGTGTTCCGCGTACGAGAAGGTGAACGCGGGCCCGCCGGCCACCGCGACCACCGGCCGCCCGGCCCCCGCGGCCGGCTCCGCCACCGCCTCCGCCGGGTCCCACGGCCGGTCCGGCAGCTCCGGCACGTTGCGCGCCAGCGCCAGCAGCGCCTCCAGGTCGCAGCCCTCGCGCACCCGCGCGGCCAGCGCCCGTACCGAGTCCAACGCCTCGGCCCGCCGCTCGGCGACCGGCACCAGACCCAGGTGCCGGGACGGCGTGCGCGCCTGCTCGGTACGGTGCAGCGCCCCGAGCACCGGCACCCCCGAGGAACCCATGGCGTCCCGCAGCAACTCCTCGTGCCGGTCCGAACCGACCTTGTTGAGGATCACCCCGGCCAGCCGCACCTCCGGGTCCCACGACGCGAAGCCGTGCACCAGCGCCGCCACCGACCGGGACTGCGACGAGGCGTCCACCACCAGCACGACCGGCGCCCGCAGCACCTTCGCCACCTGCGCGGTCGAGGACAGCTCACCCATCCCGGACGCCCCGTCGAACAGGCCCATCACGCCCTCGACCAGCGCCAGGTCCGCGCCCGCCGCCCCGTGCAGGAACAGCGGCGCGATCCGCTCCGGGCCGCACAGATAGGCGTCCAGATTGCGGCCGGGCCGGCCGGTGGCCAGCGAGTGGTAGCCCGGATCGATGTAGTCGGGCCCCACCTTGTGCGGCGACACCACAAGACCCGCCTCGGCGAACGCCGCCATCAGACCGGTGGCCACCGTCGTCTTCCCGGCGCCCGACGACGGCGCGGCGATCACCAGCCGGGGGACGGCGCCGCCGCTCATGACGTGCTCACCATTCGATGCCCCGCTGGCCCTTCTGCCCCGCGTCCATCGGGTGCTTGACCTTCGTCATGTCCGTCACCAGGTCCGCGAAGTCCCGCAGCGCCTCGGGCGCGTCCCGCCCGGTGATGACGACGTGCTGCGTCCCGGGACGGTCCCGCAGCACCGCCACCACCTCCTCGACGTCCACCCACCCCCACTTCAGCGGGTAGGCGAACTCGTCCAGCACCAGCAGCTTGTAGGTCTCCGCGGCCAGGTCCCGCTTGATCTGCTCCCAGCCCTCCCGGGCCGCCTCCTCGTTGCTGAACTGGGAGTCGCGCTGCACCCAGGACCAGCCCTCGCCCATCTTGTGCCAGGCGACGGTGCCGCCCTCCCCGGTGGCGCCCAGCACCGTGAGCGCCCGCTCCTCGCCGACCTTCCACTTCGCCGACTTCACGAACTGGAACACCCCGACCGGCCAGCCCTGGTTCCAGGCCCGCAGCGCCAGCCCGAAGGCGGCGGTGGACTTGCCCTTGCCCTGGCCCGTGTGGACCAGGACCAGCGGGCGGTTGCGGCGCTGGCGGGTGGTGAGCCCGTCCTCCGGTACGACGGAGGGCTGTCCCTGTGGCATTACGCGACCTTCTCCCTGTTGACGTGATCGTGATCCCGGTCCGGGCCGGCACCGCCGCCGCCGCGACCGGGCCTGCCCTGCACGGTCCGTACGAGCGCGGAGACGCTGTCCGCGCGCAGTTCGTCGAGGGTGACGGCGGTACCGCCCAACTCCCGGGCCAGCTCCCCGGCCAGCCCCAGCCGGACCGGACCCGCCTCGCAGTCCACCACCACCGACGCGGTGCCCCCGGCGGCCAGCAACCGCGCCGCCCGGTGCGCCCGCCCCACCGGCTGCGAGCCGCCCGTGGCCCGGCCGTCGGTGACCACCACCAGCAGCGGCCGACGGGACGGGTCCCGCATCCGCTCCACCCGCAGCACCTCGTGGGCCCGCAGCAGCCCCTCCGCCAGCGGCGTCCGGCCACCCGTCGGCAGCTGCGCCAACCGCGCCGCGCCCGCCTCGACGGAGGACGTCGGCGGCAGCGCCAACTCGGCGCCGGAACCCCGGAAGGTGATCATCCCGATCTTGTCCCGCCGCTGGTACGCGTCGAGCAGCAGCGACAGCACCGCCCCCTTGACGGCGCCCATCCGCTTCCGGGCCGCCATCGACCCGGACGCGTCCACCACGAACAGCACGAGGTTGCCCTCGCGCCCCTCGCGCACCGCCTCCCGCAGGTCGTC
Organism: Streptomyces sp. NPDC058000; assembly: GCF_042886435.1. Taxonomy (NCBI): domain Bacteria; kingdom Bacillati; phylum Actinomycetota; class Actinomycetes; order Kitasatosporales; family Streptomycetaceae; genus Streptomyces; species Streptomyces sp. NPDC058000. Next base: position 65,841 of record NZ_JBHVQS010000004.1, on the reverse strand, counting down.
CCGGCGCACCACCAGGCCCGGCCCGCACCGCCCGCGGGCCCACTGGTGCGGCGCCGCCGCCTGCACGGTCGCCGCCAGGTGCAGCTTGCCCAGGGCCCCTCGGGGGCGCCGCGCCCCGGTCGTCCGGCCGTGCGCGGTACGCGCCCGGGACCGGCGGCCGTCCGCGCCCTCGCCCAGCCCCGGCACGTCCAGCCGCCGCGTCCGGAACGGCTCGGTGGCGCCCACCGCGGCCTGCTCCCGGCCCGGCCCGGACGCCGCCGGCTCGCCCTCCGGCGCCCGCTCCGGGCTCTCGGACGGCGCCGGCCGCTCCGGCTCCTGCTGCCGCGGCACGTCCGGGTGCGGGGCGTCCGCCGGCTGCTCCCGGTCCCCGCCGTCCTGCGGCGGCAGCCCGCCGGGCCCCCCGTCCGGACCCCCGCCAGGGCCGTCCGGACCCCCGTCCGGCCCCTCCGGCTCCGGGTCGTCGTCGCCGTCCGTGCCGGCGGACTCCTCCAGCACCTGGTCGAGCTTGTCCTCGTCGAGCCCCGGCGCGTCGAACGGATTGCGCCGCCGCCGGTGCGGCAGCGCCAGCAGCGCCGCCTGCCGGACGTCCTCCGGCTGCACCTCGGTCCGCCCCGCCCACGCCGCCAGCGCGGTCGCCGTGCGGGCCATCACGATGTCCGCCCGCATCCCGTCCACCTCGAACGCCGCGCAGGTCGCCGCGATCTGCCGCAGCGCCGCGTCGCCGAGCCGCACCGACGGCAGCAACTCCCGCGCCAGCCCGATCCGTTCCCGCAGCTGCCGCTCCTCGTCCCCCCAGCGCGCCGCGAAGCCCGCCGGATCGTCGTCGTACGCCAGCCGGCGCCGGACCACCTCGACCCGCTGCTCCGGATCCCGGGACGCCGCGACCTCCACGGTCAGCCCGAACCGGTCCAGCAACTGCGGCCGCAGCTCGCCCTCTTCGGGGTTCATCGTCCCGACGAGCAGGAAACGGGCGGCGTGGCGCACGGAGACGCCCTCGCGCTCCACGTAGGAGGCGCCCATGGCGGCGGCGTCCAACAGGAGGTCCACCAGGTGGTCATGGAGCAGATTGACCTCGTCCACGTACAGGACGCCCCGGTGCGCATCGGCCAGCAGGCCCGGTTCGAACGCCTTCACGCCCTCGGACAGGGCCCGTTCGATGTCCAGCGCGCCGACCAGCCGGTCCTCGGACGCCCCCACCGGCAGTTCGACCATCCGCGTCGGCCGCTGCCCGGCGTCCACCGTGCCGTGCGGCCCGTCGGGACAGCCGGGGTCGGGCGCGGCCGGTGCACAGGAGAACCGGCAGCCGTCGACGACGTCCACGACCGGCATCAACTCCGCCAGTCCGCGCACCATCGTCGACTTCGCGGTGCCCTTCTCACCCCGGACGAGCACCCCGCCGATGGCGGGCGAGATCGCGTTCAGCAGGAGTCCCAGCCGCATGTCGGCCATGCCGACGACCGCCGTGAACGGGTACTGCCGGGTCGGGTTCTGAGTCGTTGTCATGCCCTGTCGTCCTTCACGTCGCCGGCCGGCTCCTGTCGTGTCCCCTGCATCCGCCCTCATGGCGCCCCCGGAGGAATGAACGGCAACCCCTCCGGCACCCCTTCCTCGATCAGTCGCAGCAGCGCCTTGGTGTCCGCGTGCTCCTCGATCAGATCGCCCAGCCGGTCCAACTGCTCCTCGCGCAGCGCCCCGAAGCGGGTGTCCGGCGCCGGTACGAAACGGCGACCGGCCGCCCGGGCCACCTCCCGCAGGAACGCCCGCCGGAAACCGTCGCTCTCCAGGGAGCCGTGCCAGTGCGTGCCCCACACGGCGCCGACCCGGCAGCCGTCCAGGCCGTTGCCCCGGTCATCGGAGAAGAACGTCTCGCCGCCGGCCACTTGGGCCACGCCGTGGTGGATCTCGTACCCCTCCACCGGCTCGCCCAGCGCCCGACCGGACGGCCGGGTGAGGGTCTTCTCCACCGCGAACCGGACCCGGACCGGCAGCAGTCCCAGCCCCTCGACCGCGCCCGCCCGCGACTCGACCTCGTCCTCGATGTGCTCGCCGAGCATCTGGAAGCCACCGCAGATGCCCAGCACCGGGCGGCCCTCCGCGGCCCGCCGGACCACCGCGTCCGCCAGTCCGCGCTCGCGCAGCCACGCCAGCGCGCGGACCGTGCCGCGGGTCCCCGGCAGCACCACCAGGTCCGCGTCGGCCAGCTCTTCGGGCCGGTCCACGAACCGCACCACCACGCCCGGTTCGGCCGCCAGCGCGTCCACGTCGGTGAAGTTGGACATCAGCGGCACCGCGCACACCGCGACCCGCAGCACGTCCTCGCCGGCCGGCGGCGCCACCACCGACTCGCGGACCGCCCCGCGCAGCGACACACTCAGCCCGTCCTCCTCGTCGATGCCCAGCCCGTGCGCGTACGGCAGGACACCGTAGGTGCGCCGCCCGGTGATCCCGCGCAGCATCTCCAACCCCGGCTCCAGCAGCGTCACATCGCCGCGGAACTTGTTGACGAGGTAGCCGGCGACCAGCGACTGGTCCTCCTCGGACAGCAGCGCGGTGGTCCCGAAGAACGAGGCGAAGACGCCGCCGCGGTCGATGTCGCCGACCACCACGACCGGGATCCGCGCGGCCCGGGCGATGCCCATGTTGACGATGTCGGTCCGCCGCAGGTTGATCTCGGCCGGGCTGCCGGCGCCCTCGCAGATCACCGCGTCGTGGGTGCGCCGCAGCTCCGCCAGGCAGTCGGTCACCGTGCCCAGCAACTGCTCCTGCCGGCCCGCGTGGTAGCCACGGGCACTCAGCTCGCCCACCGGCTTCCCCAGCAGCACCACCTGGCTGCTGCGGTCGCTGCCGGGCTTGAGCAGCACCGGGTTCATCAGCGCGGTCGGCTCCACCCGGGCCGCGGCCGCCTGCATCGCCTGCGCCCGGCCGATCTCCGCGCCCTCCCGGGTCACGAACGAATTCAGCGACATGTTCTGCGCCTTGAACGGCGCCACCGAGACGCCCTGCCGCACCAGCCAGCGACAGATGCCGGCGGTCACCACGCTCTTGCCCGCATCGGACGTCGTCCCGGCCACCAGCAGCCCGCCGCCCACGGCCCCGCCGGCCGTCTTCCTCCGCCCGTTCACCGGGTCACCCTTCCCTTGATGCGGCGCCGTACCGCGCCCGCCGCGAACCGACCCGCCACCGTGACGCCCAGCGCCAGCAGGCTCACCCGCCGGGACAGCCGTGCCGCCCGCTCGATGTCGGGCACCTCGGGCGGCCGCCCGCCGCCGTTGAGTACGGGCCGGTGTTCCACCCGCCCGCCGTACGCCAGGGTGCCGCCCAGGCGGATGCCCAGGGCACCCGCGAACGACGCCTCCACCGGGCCCGCGTTGGGGCTCGGGTGTGCCCCGCCGTCCGCTCGCCAGGCCCGCAGCGCGCCGCGCCGGTCCGGGCCCGCCAGTACGGTCAGTGCCGCGGTCAGTCGGGAGCCGGGCCAGCCGGCGACGTCGTCGAGGCGGGCCGCGGCCCAGCCGAACCGCCGGTAGCGCGGCGACTTGTGACCGACCATCGCGTCCAGGGTGTTCACCGCCCGGAACGCCACCAGACCGGGCACTCCGCCGACGGCGCCCCACACCAGGGCGCCGACCACCGCGTCCGAGGTGTTCTCGGCGACCGACTCGACCACCGCCCGGGCCATCTGCGGCCCGTCCAGCGCCTGCGGATCGCGCCCGCACAGGTGCGGCAGCCGCGCCCGGGCCGCGTCCAGGTCGCCCGCCGCCAGCGCACCGCCGACGGCCCGTGCCTCCCGGCCGAGCGACGTGCCGCCCAGCACCGCCCACACCGTCGCCGCGGTCAACGCGGCCCGGGCGCCCGGGTGGTGCCGTACGGCGCGCTCCAGCAGTGCGGCACCGGCGGCCGCACCGCCGGCGCACAGCACGGTGTGGGCCGCCCCGTGGCCGCGGTGGTCGCGCCACAGTCGGCGTTCGACGGCGGCTGCGGCCCGGCCGAACGCGGCCACCGGATGGCCGCGCCGTGGATCCGCCGCGATCAGGTCACCGAGGAAGCCGAGGGCCGCGCCGCACGCATATCCCGCGTGTTCGCCGCGCATCGGATCAGGCCGCCGTGCACCCTCGAAGGGGCCCTGCGGCAGCGGGCAGTGGAGCTCTCGACGGGCAGCCAGGCATGGTGGTTTGTCCTCACTCAGGGTCCTCGCCCTGGCTCGACGTGACGGCGACCAGAGTCTCCTGGCTCCCGGATCGGTGCCTCCCCCGGCCTTCCCGCCCGTACGGAGTGCGTACGGGCCGTGGCCCTCGCTGGAGGAGCACTCCCCGGTGACAGTGGCGGGACCGCGCCGGATTCGCACCGGACTTCCTCTGCTGTCGCCGATTGGCCCCGGCAGTCCACCACGCCCGCGAGGGTCCGTCAACTCGCCCTTGACCTGCGATGCAGCCCCGCCGCCGACCCTGTGGCCAACACCACAGGGCGCCCCGGCGCACGGACGCGAGGCCCCGAGAACGCGGACGGGGCGCCCGGGGGCCGCGGCTGCTGCCGCGCCCGCCGGACGCCCCACCCGTTGCCGGCCGGGCCGGCGTCGGTCTCAGGCGGCGACGATCAGGTAGATCCCGTACGCCACCGCGGCCGCGCAGAGTGCGAAGGCCGCCAGTGCCCCGGCGCGCGCCCCCGCGCCCGGTGCCGTCGTGGCCCCCGCGTCGCCGTCCACGGCCGGCTTGCGGGAGGTCCCCGCGATCCCGACGGTGAACAGGCCCACGATCCCCACCGTCACCACGAGGCTGACGCCGAAGACCTGGCCGAGAGCTGCCCAGTCGATGTGCATTGCGTAGTCCTTAGGTCAGGGCGGTCGGCGTCAGGAGGTGGCTGACGCGGGTTGGGCGGGGGCAACGGCTGGGATGGGTTGGGTGGGAACGACAGGTGCGTTGGGCTGGTTGGGAGCCGCCGCGGCGTCCGGCGCTTCGGTGGTTGCCGGGGCGGGGGTCGCCGGGGCGATCGGGCCCGCCGGGGGAGGGGAGACGGTCTTCAGCGCCGCGGTGACGACACCGGCCGGCTCCGCCGCCGGACCCTCGTTGACGTTGGTGTGGTCGATCGGCTTGCGCCGGGAGGCGGCCCAGATGCCGCCGCAGACGGCCAGTGCGAGGACGGCGACCGCGGTCACGCCCCAGGTGCCCTGGTCGGCGAGGAACGCGGCGCCCGCGGAGACCAGACCGGCGGCCGGCAGGGTGAGCCCCCAGGCCACGACCATCCGCCCGGCCGTGGACCAGCGCACCACGCCGCCCTTGCGGCCCAGTCCGGAGCCCATCACGGAGCCGGAGCAGACCTGGGTGGTGGAGAGCGCGAAGCCGAGGTGGGAGGAGGCCAGGATGGTGGCCGCGGCGCCGGTCTGGGCGGCGAAGCCCTGCGGCGGCCGGATGTCGGTGATGCCCTTGCCCATGGTGCGGATGATCCGCCAGCCGCCCAGGTAGGTGCCGAGCGCGATGGCCAGGCCCGCGGAGGCGATCACCCACATCGGCGGGTCGGAGTGCGGGGCGATGACCCCGCCGGTGATCAGCGCGAGGGTGATCACGCCCATCGTCTTCTGTGCGTCGTTGGTGCCGTGGGCCAGTGAGACCAGTGCCGCCGAGGCGATCTGCCCGGCGCGGTAGCCCTTGGCGGTGTCGGCCTCGGCGCGGCCGCGGGTCAGCCGGTAGGTGAGCCGGGTCGCCGCCATCGCGGCGAGCCCCGCGACGAACGGCGCGGCCACCGCCGGGATCAGGACCTTCATCACAACGGCCTGGCCGTGCACGCCGCCGGTGCCGACGGACACCAGCGTCGCGCCGATCAGACCACCGAAGAGGGCGTGCGAGGAGCTGGAGGGAAGGCCGGCGAGCCAGGTCAGGAGGTTCCAGATGATGGCGCCGACCAGACCGGCGAAGATCACTTCAGGTCTGATGCCGGCACTCTCGTCGATGATGCCGCCGGAGATGGTCTTGGCCACCTCGACGGAGAGGAACGCCCCGACGAGATTGAGTCCCGCCGACATCGCCACCGCGGCCTTGGGTCGCAGGGCGCCGGTGGAGATGGTGGTGGCCATTGCGTTGGCCGTGTCGTGGAAGCCGTTCGTAAAGTCGAACACCAAGGCCGTGACGATCACGATCCCGATGAGAAGCGTGATGTGTTCCATTCACCCAGGCAATCCGCTCGATGGTCAGTGTCGTGGGGACCGTACGGACGACGGGTGAACGGAAAGTGAACTCGGCCGGGCGCCGCGGTGACACCCCCGCAGTGTTCACGCGGAGGCGCCCCTGCTGTCACTTCCTCCTCATCCGTCGGCAAATTTCCTGAGCTGGGCCAGGGTCCCGTTCCAGCGGTCCTGATCTCCGGGCAGCGGCCCGTGCGAGGCGTACTGCCGAATGGTCGGGTACGACCAGCCGCCGGGCAGCCGCGCCGCGCCCGAGTAGTCCGCCAGCCATAGCGGATGGGTCGCGCCGAAGGCCCGGCTGCCGCCCGTGCAGCGGTCCCACCAGCGGGCGGTGGTGTAGATCACCGGCCGCCGGCCGGTACTGCGCCGCACCTCGTCGCTGAACGCCCGTATCCAATGGACCAGCGCCGTCCGATCCAGCCCGAAGCACGGCTGCCGGGCGTCGTACGGGCTGTGCTCGATGTCGAGGGCGGGCGGCAGCGTCCAGCCGTCCGCCTTCCAGTGGCCGCCGTGCCGGAGGAAGTACCGGGCCTGCCGGGTGCCCGACGACGCGCTGGGCACGGCGAAGTGGTAGGCGCCGTGCAGCAGTCCGGCCGCCCGGGAGCCGTTGTACTGCGCGGAGAAGTACGGATTGCGGTAGCTGTCCGACTGGGTGGCCTTGACGTAGACGAATCGCGCGCCCTTCGCGCGGGCCGCCCGCCAGTCGATCTGCTTCTGGTACGAGGAGACGTCGTGCCCGAGGGGTCGGCTGTCCGCGACGGCCCGGGAAGGGTGTTCGGCGAGTGCGGTGCCGGCCAGTGACGCCACCGCTATCGCGGTCGCCAGCCTGGTCCGGGGGGTGGAGCGGTCACAGGTCATGGGTCCCCCTGGGTGATGACATGTGAGGGGTGTAGTTCACTCGACGTTAATGGATGATCGGCGCAAGATGGTCGATCCCCGGCCAATCGCCCTGAGGCTGCCAGTTACCCCCATATGGCGGATACCGGACAGTTGGTATCAGGGCGTACAGTGCCCCGGCCTGCTCGTACGGTGTCGTGCAGCGCCCTCGTGTGTTTCCGCACGTCCCGCAGCGTCGCACCGGAGGACAGCATGAAGGACCACCCCGACCACCTCGCCGACGCCTGGAGTGAGCTCGTCGCCACCGCCCGCCGGACCGCCGCCGACGGCCTCGTCGTCGGCACCTCCGGCAACGTCTCGGTCCGCGTCAAGGACCTGATCCTCGTCACGCCCAGCGGCGTCCCCTACGACCGGCTCGGCCCCTCCGACCTCACCGGCGTCGACCTCGACGGCCGCGCGATCATCGGCAGACTCCGCCCGACCAGCGAACTCCCGCTCCACCTGGCCGTCTACCGCAACACCACCGCCACCGCGGTCGTGCACACCCACGCCCCGCACGCCACCGCGGTCTCCACCCTCGTCACCGAACTCCCGCCCATCCACTACATGGCCGCCGCGCTCGGCGGCCCCGTCAGGGTCGCCCCCTACGCCCTCTACGGCAGCGACGAACTCGCCGCCCACATGCTCCACGCGCTCCGCGACCGCACCGCCGCACTCCTCCAGAACCACGGCACCATCGCCTACGGCGCCGACCTCGCCCAGGCACTGGACCGCACCGCCCAACTGGAATGGATGTGCCGGGTCTGGCTCACCGCCGTCACCGTGCCCGGCCACACCCCCAGCCTGCTGTCGCCCGCCCAGCTCGACGCCGCGGGCAAGCGGTTGCGCGGCTACGGCCAGTCCGCCGACGACCCCGCGTAACCCTCGGCGGGACCCCCCACCGCACCCCGCACGGCCCTCTGCACCGCACAACACCGCTGGTCCGGCCGCCGGCACCGGGCGCCCGGTGGCCGGGACCGGCGGCGCTGCGCACACTGGAGAGGTGCGACTGGGGACCGTGGCGGCGGTGACCGCCACCAGCGTGACCGGTGCCGTGGTGGCCGCCGTGGCGGCCGGGCGGTACGCCGGCGATGTTGCCCTGAAACCGTCGCCCGGCCATCCCTTCCCCGGTGACTCCCGGCTTACCGTCCACTCCGCGGCCGGCGAGCACATCGCCCTCACCCGCAGCCTGGTCTCCCTCAGGCCCGGCACCTACGGTCTCTCCGGCGCCGGCTGCCACGCGGTGGTCGGACCCGTCGTCCACGGCACCCCGCACCCCGCCGACGCCGTGGTGCGCCGGCTGGAGCGGGTCACCCACGGCACCCTGCGGCCCGGCGCCCGGATGCGGCTGACCCCGCAGGTGCACGTCGGCAACCCCTACGACACCCTCGGCATCCCCTGCGCCGACGTCGACATCCCCGGCGAACTCGGCGCCCTGCCCGCGTGGTTCGTGCCCGGCGCCCGCGACACCTGGGTCATCACCGTCCACGGCATCGGCACCACCCGCGAACACCCCATGGTGGTACTGCCGTTCCTGCAACGCCACCACTTCCCCGTCCTCTCCCTCGCCTACCGCAACGACGCCGGCGCCCCGCGCACCACCGACGGCATCCACCACCTCGGCGACACCGAATGGCGCGACCTGGACGCCGCCATCCGCTACGCCGTCAGCTACGGTGCCCGCGCGGTCGTCCTCCACGGCTGGTCCACCGGCGCCACCATGGCGCTGCGCGCCGCCGTCAACTCCGGGCTGCGCCACCGCGTCTCCGGCCTCGTCCTGGACTCCCCGGTCCTCGACCGGCACGCCACCGTCCGCGCCCTGGCCACCGCTCGCCACATCCCGCGCGCCCTGCTGCCGCTGGCCGTCCGCGCTGCCGAAGGCCACACCGGGCTGCCCGTCGACCGTCCCGCCGACGCCGTCGACCCCGACGAACTCGACGCGCCCGTCCTCGTCTTCCACGGCCCCGAGGACACCCTCGCCCCCTGGGACGCCTCCCGCCGCTTCGCCGCCCGCCGTCCGGAACTGATCACCCTTCAGCCCGTCCCGCACGCCCCGCACGCCGCGATGTGGAACGCCGCCCCGGACCGCTACGAGGAGACCCTGCGCCGCTTCCTCACCCCGCTCATGTGACACCGCCGACCGACGGCCGGCACCGCCCCCGAAGGACTCAGGCCAGGCCCGGAGGTGTACGGGGGGACAACGGCCCCCCTCAGGAGTGGGGCGGCGCGGTGACGCGGGCCCGAAGAGCCGCAAACCGGGTTCCGATTGGGCTTTCGGGCCGTCAGCGGCAAGACTGCTCCTGTGACGTCCCGTACTCCGCGCGACTCCCGGCTCCGACTCGTCCCCCGACAACCGATTGCGGCCGCCCGCCGGGCGGTGAGCACCCGGGCCACCCGCCCGGCGCCCAGGCCCCCCGAGGGCACCCCGCCGCCCGCGGAACTGGCCCGTCAGGCGCGCGTCGTACTGGCCGGCGCGGCCCGGCTCGCACGCTGGGCCGACCGCGCGGGCAGCCTCCGCGCCGGCCCCGACGGATCGCTCCCGGAGACCGCGGTCGTCGACGCCGCCGACGCCCTGGGCCTGCCCGCCCGGCACGTCCGCGCCGACTGGGACCGGGCCCGGCTCGCCGGACTGGTCGAGCTCCACGACGGCCTCGCCCGCCCCGGCTGGCGACTGCGCGCCTGGGACCGCGACGACACCGCCGCGCTGCGCGGCTGGGTCGCGCTCTTCGACGCCTGGTCGCTGGCCCTGCCCACCCCGGCCGAGGCGGGCCCCGCCGCCGTGGCCGAGGTCGTCGAAGCCGTCCCGCAGTTGCTGTCCCTGCTGCACCTGTCCGCCGGGCCGGTACGGCTGCCGGTACTGCTCGACATGCTCGGCCAGCGCGTCGCCGAACTGCGCACCGAACGCTGCGAGGTCCCCTACGAGGCGGACCCGGCCGCGGACGGCACCGACGCCGGGGGGACGGTGAGCGACGCCGCGGGGGCGCCGCTCACCGACCTCCTGCGCTGGGCGCTGGACGCGCTGCTCGCGGTCGGCGCGCTGATGCCGCCGGACGGCGCCCCCGAAAACGCCGACCAGGGCGCAGACGAGGGCCGCCACTACGGCCAGGAGGCGCAGCTGACACCGCTCGGCAACTGGTCGGTGTGGGTCAAACTGGAGCAGATCTGCGTCGCCGCGCAGAGCCCGGCCGGCAACATCGAGCAGTCCGCGGAGGCGATGCTGCGCGGCTGCGCCCGGCTGACCCCGGGCCCGGCCCGCGCCGAATACCGCGCCTGGCTCGCCGCCCGCTCCGTCGGCGCGGCCGTCGAGGAACTCCTGGCCGCCGCCCGCGGTGAGGACGCGCTGCTGCGCGGGCTGGCCTTCGAGGCGCTGCGCGCGGTCGGCCCCCCCGCCGAACCCGCCGTGCGCGCCGTCGCCGAGGAACCGGTACTGCGGCCCTACGCCCTGCTGTGGCTCTTCGAGCACGAGGGCGGCGACCCGGAGACCGCGCCCGACGTCCTCACCCGCGAGGAGTCGACCTGGCTGTGGGTGGACACCGCGGCGGCCGTCGCCGACCACGGCGAGACCCAACTGCTGGTCCGGCACCTGGACTCGGCCGTCCAGGGCTCAGTGCCGCGGCTGCTGGAGGAGGTCCGCGCGATCGGCCATCCGCGCACCGTCCAGGTGTTGGTGGCGCTGGCCGCCGCCCATCCCGACCCGGCGCTCGCCAAGGCCGTCCGCCGGGCGGCCTTCCAGGTGCACACCGGCGGCGCCTGACCGCCCGGTCACCCCGGCCGGGCGCCGGCGGGTCATGGCCCCGTCCCGCCCGGCCGGTAGGTGCCCAAGCGCCGAACGGCGTCCTCGACGTCCCCCACCGCCCCGTCGAACGGGCCGCCGTGGCCCTTCGGACCGAGCATCATCTTCCCCTCCCCGTAGGCGAGTTCGGCGTGCGGTACCGCTCCGTCGGCACCGTCGTACCGCGCGGCGACGGTGCATCCGAACGCCTCCGTCAGCCGCCGGAGGGCGCCCGGGGCGGCCCCGAACGGCAGCGTCGGGAACACCGCCGGCCTGCCCGCCATGTTGATCACCGCCCCCCTCGCGTCACCGGACGGCCGTCCGCCGCCCGGACTCCTGTGTCCTGGCTCACAGTCTCGCAGTGGGGTCTGACATCGCCGGATAACGACTTGCACCGGCCCGTTAGACTGCCTCTATGGCAGTTCTCCTTTGGGTTCATTAGACGGCGTAGACCGCTCTCGGACCGTCCGTCCAACCCGCCGTCTTCCTGCCCTGGAGTTTTCCCGTGATCACCGCTTCCGGCCTTGAGCTGCGCGCCGGCGCCCGCGTCCTCATCGAATCCGCTTCCTTCCGCATCGCCAGGGGTGACCGCATCGGCCTGGTCGGCCGCAACGGCGCCGGCAAGACCACCCTCACCAAGGTCCTGGCCGGCCAGGGCATGCCGGCCAGCGGGTCGGTCACCCGCTCCGGCGAGGTCGGCTACCTCCCGCAGGACCCGCGCACCGGCGACCTGGACGTCCTGGCCCGCGACCGCATCCTCTCCGCCCGTGGCCTGGACGCCGTCCTGCGCAAGATGCGGGAGAACGAGGACCGGATGGCGAACGGCCAGGGCGCCACCCGCGAGAAGGCCATGAAGAAGTACGAGCGGCTGGAGACCGAGTTCCTCACCAAGGGCGGGTACGCCGCCGAGGCCGAGGCCGCGACCATCGCCGCCAGCCTGGGGCTGCCCGACCGCATCCTCGGCCAGCCCCTGCACACCCTCTCCGGCGGTCAGCGGCGCCGCGTCGAGCTGGCCCGGATCCTCTTCTCGGACTCCGACATCCTGCTGCTCGACGAGCCCACCAACCACCTCGACGCCGACTCCATCGTGTGGCTGCGCGACTACCTCAAGACCTACCGCGGCGGCTTCATCGTCATCTCGCACGACGTCGACCTGGTCGAGACCGTCGTGAACAAGGTGTTCTACCTGGACGCGAACCGCTCCCAGATCGACGTCTACAACATGGGCTGGAAGCTCTACCAGCAGCAGCGCGAGGCCGACGAGAAGCGCCGCAAGCGCGAGCGCGCCAACGCCGAGAAGAAGGCCGCGGCGCTCAACTCCCAGGCCGACAAGATGCGGGCCAAGGCCACCAAGACCGTCGCCGCCCAGAACATGGCCAAGCGCGCCGACAAGCTGCTGGCCGGCCTGGAGGCGGTGCGGGTCTCCGACAAGGTCGCCAAGCTGCGCTTCCCGGACCCCGCGCCGTGCGGCAAGACCCCGCTCACCGCCGAGGGCCTCTCCAAGTCCTACGGCTCCCTGGAGATCTTCACCGACGTCGACCTGGCCATCGACAAGGGCTCCCGGGTCGTCATCCTGGGCCTCAACGGCGCCGGCAAGACCACCCTGCTGCGGCTGCTGGCCGGCGTCGAGACGCCGGACACCGGTGCGGTCCTCCCCGGCCACGGCCTCAAGCTCGGCTACTACGCCCAGGAGCACGAGACCCTGGACGCGGACCGCACGGTCCTGGAGAACATGCGCTCCGCCGCGCCCGACATGGACCTCGTCGAGGTCCGCAAGGTGCTCGGCTCCTTCCTGTTCTCCGGCGACGACGCCAACAAGCCCGCCGGCGTGCTCTCCGGTGGTGAGAAGACCCGCCTCGCCCTGGCGACCCTGGTCGTTTCCTCCGCCAACGTCCTCCTCCTCGACGAGCCCACCAACAACCTCGACCCGGCCAGCCGCGAGGAGATCCTCGGCGCGCTGCGCACCTTCAGCGGCGCGGTCGTCCTGGTGACGCACGACGAGGGCGCGGTGGACGCGCTGGCACCGGAGCGGATCATCCTGCTGCCGGACGGTGTCGAGGACCTGTGGGGCCAGGACTACGCGGACCTGGTCGCACTGGCCTGATCACCGCCGTACCGGTGCCGCCGGATGGATCACGCCTGCTGGATCATTCGGCCCATGGGTGATCCATCATCTGAGTGAGAACGGCTCGTACACCGGCGAGCCTGCGGCGACCGGCCGGGCCTCTCGGGCCCGGCCGTTGCCTTTTCTGCGGCACACCACCTGACCTGGCACTTCCCGCATATCGGGGTGCGCGCGAGGGCCGCGGTGCGCACGGAAGCGGGAATTCCGAGCGCACCGGGCGCCGGCGGGACGGCAAAGGATGTCCCACAGACCTTGCGGAATGGGTGGCCAGGAAGCCGGGGAGGGGTGATCATGAGAGTCCAGAGCGCACTTCCCACGAGGAGGCACGGGTGGCCGAGACTCTGAAGAAGGGCAGCCGGGTGACCGGCGCCGCGCGCGAGAAGCTCGCGGCAGACCTGAAGAAGAAGTACGACTCCGGAGCGAGCATCCGGGCGCTGGCCGAGGAAACCGGCCGCTCCTATGGATTCGTGCACCGGATGCTCACGGAATCCGGCGTGGTCCTGCGCGGCCGCGGCGGAGCCACGCGAGGCAAGAAGGCCGTCTCAGTCTGAGTACCGCGGCTCCGGGTGCAGGCGGTGCCCCCCGGCCGGCCGATGGTTCGGCCGGGAGGTTACCGTTCAGTCACTTACGCACGCAGGTGCGGTGGCTGACTCGGAGGCGCCCTCATGACTCTGCTCGACAAGCACGGTGTGCGGCTCACCGTGGACGACGCGATCGCCACGGTGACCCTCGCCAACGCGGCCAAGCGCAATGCCCAGAGCCCCGCCATGTGGCGGGCACTGGTCGAGGCGGGTTCGCTGCTGCCGGGAAACGTACGGATCGTGGTGCTGCGCGGTGAGGGCAAGTCCTTCTCCGCGGGGCTGGACCGGCAGGCGTTCACGCCCGAAGGGTTCGACGGCGAGCCGTCGTTCCTCGACTTGGCGCGCGGTACGGATGACGCGCTGGACGCCACGATCGCCGAGTACCAGGACGCGTTCACCTGGTGGCGGCGGAACGACCTGGTGTCCATCGCCGCCGTCCAGGGCCACGCCATCGGCGCGGGCTTCCAGCTGGCTCTCGCCTGCGACCTGCGGGTCGTCGCCGAGGACGCGCAGTTCGCCATGCGCGAGACCAGCCTGGGCCTGGTCCCGGACCTGACCGGTACCCACCCCCTGGTCGGCCTGGTCGGCTACGCCCGGGCGCTGGAGATCTGCGCCACCGGACGCTTCGTGCACGCCGAAGAGGCCGGGCGGATCGGCCTCGCCAATCTCGTCGTGCCCGGTGACGAACTCGACGCCGCGGTGGCCGACCTGGCCGCCGCGCTCACCGCCGCGCCCCGGGACGCCGTCATCGAGACCAAGGCCCTGCTGGCCGGCGCCGCGGAGCGCACCTACGAGGAGCAGCGCCGGGCCGAGCGCGCCGCCCAGGCGCGGCGGCTGCGGGACCTGGCCGGGGTCGGCGACTGACCGCCCACCCCGCGCGCACCGGTCGTCAGGCGCCGGCCACCGCCGTGACCAGCACCGCGGCCGACGTCGGCGCCGGCGGCCGACCGGTGACCGCCCGGCGGACGGCGCGGGCCACGTCCAACGGGCGATGACCGGCGGCGGTCGCCAACTGGATCAGTACGTGGTCCCCGTCGCCGCTGCGGGCCACCGGGCGGGAGCGTCCCGCCAGCGCCGGGGCGAGCCCGGCCACCCCGGGGACGGCGAGCACCCGGGCGGCGAGGTCTTCCGGGTCCTCGGCGCCCGGGCCCGCGCCGGCCCGGTGAGCGTCCTCCGCCGCGTCCGGCGTCGCAGCCGTCGGCTCCGCCGCCTCGTCCAGCAGGTCGCCGATCCGGAGGTCCACCGCGCTCACCCGCAGGCCCAGGCCCTCCTCGGCCGCGGTCAGCAGGGCCGTCCGGAGCTGTTCGGTGAGCGCCGGCAGGGGGCGGCCGGGCGGTGCGGCGAAGTCCGCCGCGATGCGCAGCGGGCCCGGCGGCAGGGCGCTGGGCGGCGCCGGCACGGTCGGTGCCGGGGCGTCGTCGGGGGCGGCGAGGGAGAGTCGCAGGTCGCCCAGTCGGATGCCGGGCGGGGCGCCGGGGGCCCGCAGGAGCGCCGCGCGGGCCGCGCGTTCGGTGATCCATGCGCCGTCCGCCGGGCCGCCGAGCGGCAGGACCCGGCCGAGGCCGAGCTGTTCCCGCACGGCGCGTGCCACCGCGTTCGCGGCCACCGCGTCACCCCTTTCCCGGACCACCTCCCAGCCTGCCGCAGTCCGCCCGCCCCGGCTGCCCACGGCACTCCGCTGCCGCGTCCCCGGAGCGCACCCGCTCGCCCGCCCCTACTGTGGGGAACAGGGTGAATGGCGCGAACGATGTGAATTGGATCAATGGCGTGAAAGGCGCGAGTCGTTCGATGTGCGCCAGGTCCGTCACCACGGCAGGCCCGTGATCCGTCATGCGGCGGGTCCGTGATGCGGCGCAGAAGGGACGCACGGCGATGACCGAGAGCCAGCAGAGCGCGGACACCACGAAGCCGCCGGTGAAACGGGGCGGGGGCGACCCCGCCACCCGCGGCCGGACCACCATCGCCGACGGCGTCGTGGAGAAGATCGCCGGGCTCGCCGCCCGCGACGTGGTGGGCGTCCACACGATGGGCAGCGGCTTCGCCCGCACGCTGGGCGCGGTGCGCGACCGGGTGCCCGGCGGCGGACGGTCGGCCACCGCGACGCGCGGGGTGAAGGCCGAGGTCGGTGAGGTGCAGACCGCGCTGGACCTGGAGATCGTCGTCGACTACGGGGTCGCCATCGCGGAGGTGGCCCGGGCCGTCCGGGAGAACGTGATCTCCGCCGTGGAGCGGATGACCGGCCTGGAGGTCGTCGAGGTCAACATCGCGGTGAGCGACGTGAAGCTGCCCGACGAGGATGACGAGGAAGGCGACGAAGGCGGGGTCGAGGGAGCGGAGCCGCGGCTCCAGTGACCGGGCCCGGCCGGAGCGGTAGCGAAGGAGCGCACGATGAGCATGGCCGTGATCGGTCTCGTGGCGGGGATGGCGCTGGGCTTCGCCGGGTACTTCGGCGGGTTCGGGGCCTTCGTCCTGGTGGCGGCGCTGGGCGCCGTCGGGTTCGTGGCCGGCAGGTTCCTGGAGGGCGACCTGGAGGCCGGGGAGTTCTTCCGCACCCGGACCGGCGACCGCGACGACCGGCGGCGGTGAACCCGGATGGCGACGGTGTCCCCGTCGGCCGCTGCCGCCGACGTACCGGCCGGTGAGCGCGGCGCGACCAGGATCGCCGACCGGGTGGTCGCCAAGATCGCCGCGCGAGCGGCCCGGGAGGCGCTGCGCGAGGCGTCCCCCGGCGGCCCCACCGATGCCCACGCCACGGTGACGGTGACCCGCCGCGATGTCCACCCGCCGTTCGGCGAAGCCCGACTGCGGATCGCCGTGGAGCTGCCCTACCCCGTCCCCATCGGCGCGCGGTGCGGACTGGTGCGGCGTCAGGTGGCGGACCACGTACGGACGTTGGCGGGCATGACGGTCACCGAGGTGGCGGTGCAGGTCGAACGGCTGAACTCGCCGCTGTTGGTCGACCGGGAGCGGTTGCGATGACGGGGCCCGGGAGCGCAGGGGGAGCGGAGGCCCGCGAAGGGGCCGACGGGCGGTCCGGTGAACGGTCCGGTGAACGGCCGGGTGCCGCGGGCGGGTTGCCGGCGGCGGCACCGGACGCCACGGTCCCCGGACCGGTCGACGGCGGGCCGGCCGGGCGTTTCTGGTCGGCCCGCCGGGTGCCGGCGGCGCTGGTCGCGCTGGTGCTGCTGGGCGCCACGGGTCTGCTGCTCTACGACGTGGCCGCGGTGCGGGCCGGCCGCACCGCCATGGCCTGGCGCCGGCGGCTCGCGCACGAACTGGCCGTCCGGCACCTCGACGACCCCTGGGTCATGGGCGGCGCGGCGGCCGCGATGGCCCTCGGGGTCTGGCTGCTCGTGCTGGCCGCCACCCCGGGCCTGCGGGCGGTGCTGCCGATGCGGCGCACCGCCCCCGACATCCGGGCCGGACTGGACCGGCCGGCCGCCGCGCTGGTGCTGCGCGACCGGGCCATGGAGGTCTCCGGTGTGCAGTCGGTACGGATAACCGTCGGCCGGCGCCGGGCGCGGGCGCGGGCCGTGGTGCACTTCCGGGAACTGGACGAGGTCCGCGGCGACCTCGGCACGGTGCTCGACGACGGGCTGCGGCAACTGGACCTGACGCACCGGCTGCGCCTGAGCGTCGACGTCCAACGCCCCAAGGGGAGGTGAGCGGGCGATGCGCACCGCCCGCGCGACCGTCAACCGGGTGCTGCTCGGGTTGGTCGGCCTGCTGCTGCTCGGCACCGGCGGGCTGGCCCTCCTGGGCGGCCTGGACCTGCCCGCCCGGTGGCACCTCGACCTGCCCGCCGGCTGGCCCTGGGCCGGCCCGGACGACGTCCTGCTCCCCGCGGAGCAGCGCACCCGGTTCACGGACCGCGGCTGGTGGTGGCCGGTGGTCATCGCCGGGCTGGCCGCGCTGTTGTTGTTGCTGCTGTGGTGGCTGCTCGCCCAGCTCCGGCGGCGCCGGCTCGGCGCGGTGCTGGTCGACAGCGGCGACGGGGCGGGCGCGGTGGTGCGCGGGCGGGCGTTGGAGGCCGTTCTGGCGGCCGAGACGGTGGCGGTGGACGGCGTCGACCGGGCGGCCGTCGCACTGACCGGCCGCCGCACGGCCCCCCGGGTGCGTGCCTTCCTGGTCCTCGCCCCGCACGCCGACCCCGGGACCGTGGTGCGGCGGCTGTCCGACGGGGCGGTGGCGCACGCCCGCACGTCGGCGGGCCTGGATCGACTACCGACGGAGGTCCGCCTGCGGGCGCTGCGCCACCGGGCGGAACGGGTCAGCTAGGGCCTGTCCGGTGGATCAGGGTCGGACGGGCCCTGGGTCTCGGCGTCCAGGCCCTGTCGTCACACGTCCGTCGTCACACGTCCGTCGTCACAGGTTCGTCGTCCGCTCGGAGGGCGGGCCGGGGCCCGGCGGCTGTCCTGCCGGGCCCCGGAAGTCGCCCCCGGTCCTCAGAAGCCCCGTCGGGCCCCGCCGTCCACCGGGACCATCACGCCCGTCAGGTAGGACGCGGCGGGGGACAGGAGGAAGGCGGCGGTGCGGCCGAATTCCGCGGGATCGCCGTAGCGGCGCAGCGGGATGGTGGCGGAGTTGCGGGCGCGGGAGCCCTCGGGGTCGCCGGAGAGCGCGTCGAGTTGGGTCATCCGGTCGGTGGCGATCCGGCCGGGGAGGACGCCGACGACGCGGATGCCGCGCGGCCCCAACTCGTCGGCGAGGGACTTGGCGAAGCCGGCGAGGCCCGGGCGGAGGCCGTTCGAGATGGTGAGCCCGGCGATCGGCTCGTAGACGGAGCCGGAGAGGACGAAGCCGATGGCGCCGCCCTCGCCCAGTTCGGCGGCGGCGGTGCGGGCGAACCGCACCGCGCCCAGGAAGACCGTCTCGAAGGCCGTCTGCCACTGGTCGTCGGTGTTGTCGGCGGCGGTGCCGGGGGCCGGGCCGCCCACGCTGATGAGGATGCCGTCGAAGCGGCCGAAGCGCTCCCGGGCGGCCGCCACCAGGCGGGCCGGGGCCTCCGGGTCGGAATTGTCGGCCGCGACGCCCAGCGCCCGCTCGCCCAGGGCGGCGGCCGCCTTGGTCGCGGCCTCCTCCGAGCGCCCGGTGATCACCACATTGGCGCCGTCGGCGACCAGTTCGCGGGCGGTGGCGAAGCCCAGGCCCCGGGTGGCGCCGGTGACGAGGTACGTCCGGTCGGTGAGTCCAAGATCCATGGCCCTAGTCTGCCCCCCGGCCGTGGTGCAATGCGAAGGCGGTCCCCACCAGGCCGATGTGGCTGAACGCCTGCGGGAAGTTCCCCAACTGGCGCCCGGTGACCGGGTCGTACTCCTCGGAGAGCAGCCCCACGTCGTTCCGTAGCGCCAACAGCCGCTCGAACAGCTTCCGGGACTCCGCCCGGCGCCCGGTCAGCAGCAGCGCGTCCGCCAGCCAGAACGAGCAGACCAGGAACGCGCCCTCGCCGCCCGGCAGCCCGTCCACCGTCCGTCCCTCGGTGCTGTAACGGCGTACCAGACCGATGGGGGCACCCCCCGTGCCCTTGAGGCCATGGGGGAGAGACAGTTCGCGGCGCACGGTGTCGACGGTGGAGACCACCCGCGGGTCGTTCCCCGGGAGGAAGCCGACCCGCGGGATGAGCAGCGTCGCGGCGTCCAGTTCCGTCGAGCCGTAGGACTGGGTGAAGGTGCCCCGCTCGGCGTCGTAGCCGCGTGCGCAGACCTCCCGGTGCACCTCGTCGCGCATCGCCCGCCAACGGTCCACGTCCCCGCCGAGCTTCGGGTACCGCTCCAGCAACTGCACCGCGCGGTCGGCCGCGACCCAGGCCATGACCTTGGAGTGCACGAAGTGTCGGCGCGGGCCGCGGATCTCCCAGATGCCGTCGTCGGGGTCGCGCCAGGTCGACTCCAGGTAGTCCACCAGCGCCCGTTGGATGCCCCAGGCGTGCGCTTCGGCCGGCAGTCCCGCGGTGCGTGCGACGTGGAACGAGTCGATCACCTCGCCGTAGACGTCGAGCTGGTGCTGTGTGACGGCGGCGTTGCCGATCCGCACCGGTACCGATCCCTCGTACCCGGACAGCCAGGGCACCTCGGCCTCCGGCAGCCGCCGTTCCCCGGCCAGCCCGTACATGATCTGGAGGTCGTCGGGGACGCCGGCCACCGCGCGCAGCAGCCAGTCCCGCCAGGCCCCGGCCTCGTCCAGATACCCGGCGGAGATCAGGGAGTTCAGGGTCAGGCTGGCGTCGCGCAGCCAGCAGTAGCGGTAGTCCCAGTTGCGGACCCCGCCCGGCTCCTCGGGCAGCGAGGTGGTGGGGGCCGCCACGATCCCGCCGGTGGGCGCGTAGGTGAGGGCCTTGAGGGTGATCAGGGAGCGGATCACCGCGGCGCGGTACGGGCCCTCGTAGCGGCACCGGGCGGACCAGGCGTGCCAGTCGTCGGTGGTGTCCGCCAGCGCCTGGAACGGGTCGATCTGGACGGGCCGGGGCTCGTGCGAGGGGTGCCAGGTGAGTACGAACGAGGTGCGTTCGCCGGCCGCGACGGTGAAGTCCGAGCGGGTGCTGAAGTCCTTGCCGTAGGTGGTGCCCTGGGACGGGGTGCGCAGCCATACGGAGTCCGGGCCGGCGACCGCCACCCGGCAGCCCTCGGCGGCGCGCACCCAGGGCACCACCCGCCCGTAGTCGAACCGCAGCCGCAGCACGCTGTGCATCTCGACGCGGCCGCGCAGCCCCGTGACGACCCGGACGACGTCGGGCATGCGGTCGCGCTGGGGCATGAAGTCGGTGACCCGGACGCTGCCCTCGGGGGTCTCCCAGACGGTGTCGAGGATCAGCGAGTCCCCGCGGTACGCGCGTTCGGCGCGGGCTTCACCGGACTGCGGGGCCAGGGTCCAGTGGCCGTTGTCCCGGCCGCCGATGAGGGCCGCGAAGCAGGCGGGGGAGTCGAAGCGGGGCAGGCACAGCCAGTCGATGGAGCCGTCCCGGCCGACGAGCGCGGCGGTCTGGAGATCGCCGATGAGTGCGTAGTCCTCGATGCGTGGGTGCACTCCGCGGCCATTCCCGCGCGGCGGCCGCGTTACTCGGGGGCGACGGCCGTCCGGGCTACGGGCTCCCCGTCCGCGGCCTCGGCGCCGACGGGCTCGGTGCCGACGGGCTCGGTGCCGACGGGCCCGGCACCGGAGGGTTCGGGGGTGTCCCCGGTCGCCCCGGCGTCGGCGGCCTCGGCCGCGGCGGTCAGTCGGTCGCGGCGCTCCCGACGCACCAGGACGACCCAGCCGACCGGCACCGCCGCCGCGAACAGCCACCACTGGATCGCGTACGCCATGTGCGGGCCGATGGAGTCGTGGTCCGGTTCCGGCACCTGCTCGGGGGTGTCGCTCTTGGGCCCGGTCTGCTCGATGTAACCGCCGAGCGTCGGGCGGCCCACCCGCTTCGCCTGCTGCTTGCTGTTGATCAGCATGACCTGGCGGGGCGGCAGGCCCTTGGTGTCCTTGATCCCGCTCTCCGCGGTGGTCTCGTCGGCCATGATCCGACCGGTGACCGTGACCGTCCCCTTGGGGGCGGCCGGGATGTGCGGGAACTTGGTGAGGTCGTCGCCGGCCGGGATCCAGCCACGGTTGACCACGACGACGTCGCCGTTGCCGAGGACCAGCGGCGTCAGGACGTAGTAGCCGATGGTCTGCTCGTCGGCGGCGGTGCGCTGGCGGACGACGACCTCGTGCGCGGTGTCGTAGCTTCCGGTGGCGGTGACCCGGCGCCACATGTCGCCGTGCGGCAGCCCCCGGCCGACCGCGGCCAGCTCGGTCACCGGGACGGGGGTGGCGGCCAGGTTGTGCGCGATCTGCGCGTTCTGCGCCACCTTGTGCTGATGGCGGTGGAACTGCCAGAACCCCAGCTTGATCATGACGGGGATCAGGACGAGGCCCACGAGGGTGAGGATCACCCACTGCCGGGTCAACAGGAAGCGGTACACGGCTGCGACGGTACCCCGCGTCCCTGGACGCCCGGCCCGGGGGTCCCCCCGGAGGCGCCGGGAGGGGCCGCCGGGCACCGCTGTGGGCCGCGGCCTCGACCGGCGTCAGACCCGGTCGACGATGCCCACCCGCCCCGCCGAGCGGGCGCAGTGCGCACCGCAGTACCACTGCCCCTCGGCCTCCACGCCCTGCCCGATGATCTGCACCCGGCAGTGCTCGCAGATCGGCGCCATCCGATGGATCGCGCAGGCGAAGCAGTCGAAGACGTGTACCGCGCCCTGCGCGTGCACCTCGAACGTCATGCCGTAGTCGTTTCCGCAAACCTCACAACGTGCCATGCGCCACAGAGTGCGGGTGGGGCCGCTACCGGGCGAGGCGCAGGTGGGTGTGTTGGCCGGGCTTCACCCGGACGCCGGTGTCCCCGGTGCCGACGCCGCGGGCGCCACGTCGCGCAGCAGCTGCATGAACGCCGCCTCGTCGATGACGGCCGTGCCGAACGTGGCGGCCTTGACCGTCTTGGACGTCCGGCCGTCCGGGTCGTTGGTCACCAGCAGGCTGGTCAGCCGGGACACGCTCGTCGCCACGTGCAGCCCGGCCTCGATCGCCCGGTCCTCCAGCAGCTCGCGATCGACGGAGGTGTCACCCGAGAAGGCGACCCGCATCCCCTGGACGAGCCGGCCGCCGGGCTCGTAGCGCCCCGGGTTGGGGTACGGGCAGGCGGGGCGCTTGCGGGCCGGCCGCCAGGAGACGGGGCGGTACGACGAGACGCTGCTGTGCGAGCGGGGCGCGGGGGCGTCGGACCACTCCGTCAGCGGCTGGCAGGTCAGCAGCGGCAGCCGGACGTTCGCTTGCGCGGCCCGGCGCAGGCTGGGGCGGAACGTCTCGGCCAGCACCCGGGCGTCGTCCAGGGCGTGGTGGGCGCGTTCCTGTATGACGCCGAAGTGCGCGGCGAGGGATTCCAGCTTGTGGTTGGGCAGCGGCAGGCCCAGCTCCTTGGAGAGCGCGATGGTGCACAGCCGCTGGCGCACCGGGGCGACCGCCGCGGCGCGGGCGTACTCCCGGGCCAGCATCGACCAGTCGAACATGGCGTTGTGCGCGACCAGCACCCGGTCCGTCAGGCGCGCCGACAGCTCCGGCACGATCTCCGGGAAGAGCGGGGCGTCCGCCAGCACCTCGCTCGTCAGCCCGTGGATCCAGACCGGTCCGGGATCGCGCTGCGGGTTGACGAGGGTGTACCAGGAGTCCTGGAACTCGCCGTGGGCGTCGAGTTGGTACACGGCGGCGGAGATGATCCGGTCGTCGCGGGCCAGGCCGGTGGTCTCCACGTCGACCACCGCGTACCCCTGGGGATACCCGGCCGGCCAGTCAGCCGGCGTCTGCGGGCCCGGCTGCCGGCCGATCTTCGGCGCGATCGAGGGGGCGGCTGCGCTGCGGTCTTCGAGCATGGTCACTGAGGATACGGGCCGCCACCGACAGCCACCGCATCGCCGGGGGCGCATCCGGCCGGGACACCGCGCGCCGCCACGGCCGGGCGCCGGCCGGGCGGGCCCGCGCGGACGCCGGTACGGACGCGGCTCGGACGCGGTACGGACCCGGCTCGGACGCCGTACGGCCCCCCGCACCGCGGCCGCCCGCCGGCCCCCACGCCCGCCCCACACCCCACGCCCGCCCCGCGCCCTCAGGCGCGCTGCCGGTCCGGCCCGAGGAGTGCGGCCACCAGTGCCTCCAGGGACACCAGGAAGAGCCGTTCGGCGTCGGCCGGTGCGGCGAGCGCGCGGGCCAGCGCCGGATCCCGTCCGGCGGCGGGGGAGTCCCACAGCTCGCGTTCGCTGGGGTGCTGCGCGGGCGAGCGTGCGCGGTTGCGTTCCACCAGGACCGAGCCGACGACCAGGAACTGCACGGCGCGCACCGCCTCGGCGGCGAGTTCCCCGCGCAGCCCGGCCGCGTGCACCTCGTGGACCAGCGCCTGTTGAGCGGGCAGGAACATCCGCTCGGTCAGCCCGCGTTCGTGCACCATCGCGATCAGGTGCGGGCGTTCGCCCAACGCGGTGCGCAGCGCGCGGGCCACCGAGAGGACGCGCGCCCGGGGCGTACCGCCGGTCGGCCGGATCTCGCCCATCTCCTGGAGGGTGCGGGCCACCAGCGCGTCCAGCAGGGACTCGCGGTTGCCGACGTGCCAGTAGATGGAGGTGACGGCGGTGCCGAGTTCGGTGGCGAGCCGGCGCATGGTCAGGGCCGCCGGGCCGTGCGCCCGGACCAGCCGGGCGGCCGCCGCCAGGACCTCCTCACCGGTCAGTGCAGTACGTGTCATAGCACCCCACTATCACCCAACTCCCTTCGCCGCACGGCTCTTTACCCTTCATCGGAGGCGGTGTAACTGTGTTACAGACGCCTCGCACGACCCCCGCGCGTTACGGACGACGAAGGGTGGTACGCCATGGCACGCATACGCTACGGAGCCCGCACCGAGGCGGAGATCGCCGCGACCCGGGCCGCCGGCGCCCGGCTCCCCGACATCTGGTCCACCGGCGTGGTGGCCCTGTGGGAGACCGACCCGGAGGCCGTCGCGGCCGTCCTGCCGCCCCCGCTCACCCCCACCGGCCGCCCGCTGGTCCGGGCCACCGTCAGCACCGTCGACCTGCCCGGCTATCCGCTGGGCGCCGGTTCGGTCGCGGTCGCGGCGGCCCACGACGGCACCGAGGGCTGGTACCCGCTGGTCATGCCGATGACCCACGAACGGGCGCTGACCGGCGGCCGCGAGGTCTTCGGCGAACCCAAGAAGTTGGGCGAGGTCACCGTGGACCGCGACGGTCTGACCGTCCGCGCCGCCCTCACCCGGCACGGCATCGCCTTCGTGGAGGTGCGCGGCGCGGTCAGCGGCCCGCTGCCGCTGCCCGCACCGGACGTACGGACCGACTTCTACTTCAAGTTCCTGCCCGCCGTGGACGGTTCGGGCTTCGACGGCGACCCGGTCCTGGTGCACTGCCGGCGCACCGAGAGGGTCCGCAAGCTGGAACGGATCACCGGCGACGTGGTGCTGCGCGAGTCGATGTACGACCCGGTCGCCGACCTCCCGGTACACGCCCTCGTCGGGATCACCCTCGGCGAGAAGACCTCCGACCAGAGCGGCAAGGTCGTCGGGCGGGTCCGCGCCGAGGCCCTGCTGCCCTACATCCACCAGCGCTACGACGACCCGCGGCAGGTCCTCGACGCCCCGCCGGAAGGGAGCGTGTGATGGAGCTGCGGGCCGGTCAGGTCGCGGTGGTCACCGGTGCGGCGAGCGGTATCGGACGGGCGATGGCCCGCCGCTTCGCCGCCGAGGGCCTGAGGGTCGTCCTCGCCGACGTCGAGGAGGCCCCGCTGCGGGCCGCCGCCGACGAACTGATCGCGGACGGCGCCGAACTGCTGGTCCGTACCGTGGACGTCGGCGTGCGGGCCGAGGTCGAGGCGCTGGCCGGCGCCGCCTACGAGACCTTCGGCGCCGTCCACGTGCTGTGCAACAACGCCGGGGTGGGCTCCGGCGCCGAGGGCCGGATGTGGGAGCACGACCCCAACGACTGGCGGTGGGCGTTCGAGGTCAACGTCTGGGGCGTCTTCCACGGCGTCCAGTGCTTCCTGCCCCGGATGCTGGCCTCCGGGGAGCCCGGCCACGTCGTCAACACCTCGTCCACGGACGGCGGGATCGCGCCGCTGCCCACCGCCTCCGTCTACGCCGTCACCAAGGCCGCCGTGGTGACGCTGACCGAGTCGCTGTACGCGCACCTGACGGCCGAGGGCGCGCCCATCGGGGCGTCGGTGCTCTTCCCCGGCCCGCACATGCTCCGTACCGGCCTGTGGGAGTCGCACCGCAACCGGCCCGCGCGGCACGCCAAGTCCCGTCCCCGCCGGACGCCTTACCGCAGCCTCGCGGAGTGGGAGGCGGCCATGGCGGAGGGCGGGCGGGAGGTGGCGTTCACGCCCGTCGAGGACGTCGCCGAGCAGGTCGTCGACGGCATCCGGGCCGGCCGCTTCTGGATGCTGCCGCCCAGTGAGCACACCGACGCACAGATCCGGGCGCGGGCGCGGTCCCAACTCGACCGCACCGCACCCACGTACCTGGAGCACTTCATCCTCGACCACGAGTGAGGGACCGCCATGAGCGACCCGTACCAGGACACCACCGCAGCGCACCCCGCACCGCCGCACCCCGCACCGCACGACGGCCCACCGCCGGACCCCGGCCCCCAGGACCCGTACCTGGTCATCTCCTCCGACTGCCACGCCGGACTGCCCACCGAGGAGTACCGCCCCTATCTGGAGCGCCGCTTCCACCGCGCCTTCGACGACTTCCTGGCCGGCCGGGACGCCCGCCGCGCGGCCATGACCCGGCTCGGCGTCCGCAACGAGACCTTCGCCGCCCAGTGGTTCGAGGACCACGAGGAAGGGCTGCGCGGCGGCTGGGACCCGGCGCAGCGGGCGAAGGAACTCGACGGCGACGGGGTGGCCGCCGAGGTCGTCTTCCCGGACGCGGACGCCGTGGACAGCTCGACCGCCGCGCCCTTCGGCGTCGGCCTCGGCCTGACCGGCGACCAGGACCCGGAGTTGGGCATGGCCGGGGCCCGGGCCCACAACCGCTGGCTCGCGGAGTTCTGCGCCACCGACCCCGAACGCCACTGCGGCGTCGCCCTGTTACCCGTCACCGCCGACCCCGACACCGTCGTCGCCGAGATCCACCGCGCCCGCGCCGACGGCCTGGGCGCCCTGATGATCCCCGCCATGTGGGGCACCAACGCCCCCTACCACGACCGGTGTTACGACCAGGTGTGGTCCGCCGCGGCCGAGGCCGGGATGCCGGTCGTCACCCACTCCGGCACCGCACCGCGCGAGGAGTACGGCGACCACCTCGGCATCTTCGTCAGCGAGGTGACCTGGTGGCCGGCCCGCCCGCTGTGGTTCCTGCTCTGGTCCGGGGTCTTCGAACGCCACCCCGGCCTGCGGTTCGGCGTCGCCGAGTCCGGCTGCTGGTGGCTGCCGAACCTCCTGTGGTTCATGGACCGCCTCTACCTGGGCGCGCACGGCGGCAAGAAGCTCTCCCCGTTCGCCGGACTGCGGCGCCCGCCGCACGAGTACCTCGACCGCAACGTCTTCGTCTGCGCCACCAACACCAAACGCCGCGAACTGGCCCAGCGCTACGAGATCGGCGTCGACAACATCCTCTGGGGCAGCGACTTCCCG
The DNA here is from genome assembly GCF_042886435.1 of Streptomyces sp. NPDC058000. Lineage (NCBI taxonomy): Bacteria > Bacillati > Actinomycetota > Actinomycetes > Kitasatosporales > Streptomycetaceae > Streptomyces > Streptomyces sp. NPDC058000. The sequence continues at coordinate 39,151 of NZ_JBHVQS010000004.1, read as the reverse complement.
CACCCGGAGGGCACCTGGCCGCGCACCCGGGAGTGGCTGACGAACACCTTCCACGACATCCCGGTCGCCGAGACCCGCCGCATCCTCGGCACGTCCGCCGCCGAGGTCTTCGGCTTCGACCCGGCCCGGCTCGCCCCGCACGCCCGCCGCGTCGGCCCCACCCCGGCGGAACTGGGCCAGCCCGCCGACCAGAGCGCGGTCGAGGAGTCCTGGCGCCGCGCCCGCGAGACCGGCCGCCACTGGCTGACCGGACACGACTTCCCGTACGTGGGGGTGACCCGTGCCTGAGCCCACCGCCGTGCCGGGCGCGACCACCGACGCGCCCCGCTACACCGTCATCTCCGCCGACTGCCACGCCGGCGCCGACCTCCTCGACTACCGGCCCTACCTCCCCTCCCGGTACCACGAGGAGTTCGACGCCTGGGCCGCCACCTACGTCAACCCGCACGAGGACCTGCTCGCCGACACCGCCGACCGCAACTGGAACTCCGACCGGCGGCTGGCCGAACAGGAAGCCGACGGCATCGTCGCCGAGGTCGTCTTCCCCAACACCATCCCGCCGTTCTTCCCCAGCGCGTCCCTGATGGCACCGGCACCCACCGGCACCGATTTCGAGCTGCGCTGGGCCGGCCTGCGCGCCCACAACCGGTGGCTCGCGGACTTCTGCGCCGAGGCCCCCGGGCGCCGCGCGGGCGTCGCCCAGATCCTCCTCAACGACGTCGACGAGGCGGTCCGCGAGGTCCGCCGGGCCAAGGACGCCGGCCTCACCGGCGGCATCATGCTCCCCGGCACCCCACCCGGCTCCGGCCTCCCGGAACTCCACTCCCCGTTCTACGACCCCCTCTGGGCGGTCTGCGCAGACCTCGGCGTCCCGGTCAACCACCACGGCGGCTCGGCCTCCCCGCCGCTCGGCGACGAACCCGCCGCCCGGGCCGTCTTCATGGTGGAGACCACCTGGTTCTCCCACCGCGCCCTGTGGCACCTCATCTTCGGAGGCGTCTTCACCCGCCACCCGGAGCTGACCCTCGTCCTCACCGAACAGGGCTCCGGCTGGATCCCCGGCGTCCTGGACATGCTGGACTACTACCACGGCCGCCTGGTCGCCGCCGGGGCTCGCGCCAACACCGCGGAATCCCGCTTCGGCGCCGGCCTGGCGGCCTCCCTGGACCGCACCCCCACCGAGATCTGGCACGCCAACTGCTACGTCGGCGCCAGCTTCATGCGCCCCCACGAGGTCCCGCTGCGCGACCGGATCGGCCTCGACAAGATCATGTGGGGCAGCGACTACCCCCACGACGAGGGCACCCACCCCTACTCCCGGCACGCCCTGCGCGCCGCCTACGCCGGCCTCCCGCCCGCCGAGATCGCGGCCATGACCGGCGGCAACGCCGCCCGCGTCTACGGCTTCGACCTCACCGCCCTGGCCCCCGTGGCCGCCCGGGTCGGCCCCACCACCACCGAAATCACCGAACCCCTCACCACACCACCTCCCGACGCCACCAGCCCGGCCTTCGCGACGGGGGCTTCGGTGCGGGTGTGGTGAACACTCCACCGCCGGTGGACGTCCTCGGTCCGGGCGCCGGTACCCACCGCCGCCCGGACCCGGGGCTACCGTCGGTACGCCCGCGCCCCGAAGCTGACGCCGCGTCTTACATACTTCTGAGTAACAACCTCTAGCGGGACGCCCGTCGGCGCATTTATGGTGCGGGGCATGCCGCACCTGCCCGATGTCGTGTTGTGGTCCGTACCCGCCTTCGTCCTGCTCACCGTCGTGGAGATGGTGAGCTACCGCCTGCACCCCGACGACGACGCCGAGGGGTACGAGGCGAAGGACGCGGCCACCAGCGTCACCATGGGGCTGGGCAGCCTGGTCTTCGACGCGCTGTGGAAGATCCCGATCGTGGCGATCTACGCCGCGATCTACGAGCTGACCCCGCTGCGCATCCCCATCCTGTGGTGGACGCTGCCCCTGATGCTGCTCGCCCAGGACTTCTTCTACTACTGGTCGCACCGCGGCCACCACGTCATCCGGGTCCTGTGGGCCTGCCACGTGGTCCACCACTCCAGCAAGAAGTTCAACCTCACCACCGCACTGCGGCAGCCCTGGACGACCTGGACGGTCTGGCCGTTCTACGTGCCGATGATCGCGCTGGGCGTGCACCCGGCCGTGATCGCCTTCACCTCCGGTGCCAACCTCGTCTACCAGTTCTGGGTCCACACCGAGCGGATCGGCAAACTGCCCCGCCCCGTCGAGTTCGTGTTCAACACCCCCTCCCACCACCGCGTCCACCACGCCTCCCAGGGCGGCTACCTGGACCGCAACTTCGGCGGGATCCTGATCGTCTGGGACCGGATGTTCGGCTCGTTCGTCCCCGAGACCGAACGGCCCGTCTACGGCCTCACCAAGAACGTCGGCTCCTTCAACCCGCTGCGGGTCGCCACCCACGAGTACGCCGCCATCGCCCGCGACATCCGGGCCGCGGACGGCTGGGGCGAGCGCGCCGGACGGGTGTTCCGCGGCCCGGGCTGGCAGCCGGCCCGGGTCCGTGCCGCCGCCGCCGAGGCCGCCGCAGCCGACGCCGCCACGGCGGAGAAGGCCGGTGCGCCGGCCGGCAGCCGTTCGGCCACGGACCGGACCGGGGCCGCCGGGCCCGCCGTGGGGGAGTCCGCCGCGTGAGACCGCTCGCGCCCCGGCCCCGCGCCGCACGGGCCCTGCTCCTGGTCTTCGCCGTCCTGGCCGTCGGCCACCTCGCCGCCCTCGTGGCGCACGCCGGCGCCGCGCCCGGCAGCGGCCCCGCGTCCCTGGCGGACACCGCCGTCCGCCTCACCAAACCGGTACTGATGCCGCTGCTCGCCGCTCACGTCCTGCTCCGCGGCGGGCCGCCGCTCCTGGTCGTGGCGCTGCTGTTCGGCTGCGGCGGCGACACCTTCCTCCAGATCGGCGGCGGCACCGCGTTCCTCGTCGGCATGGGGTCGTTCGCCGCCGGACACGTCTGCTACCTGGTGCTGTTCGCCCGGCACGGCCGAAGGAGGCGCGGCCTCAGCCGCTCCAGCGGGGCCGGTGCTCGCACCGGAGAGCGCCGCTCGCGCACCGTCGGAGCCGCCGGACTGTACGCGGCCGCCCTGGTCGCCACCGTGCTGCTGCTGTGGCCCGACCTCCCCGCCGACCTGCGGATCCCCGTCGCCGGATACAGCCTGCTGCTCACCGTGATGGCGTTCGGCGCGCTCTGGACCGCCCCCTGGGCCGCGGTCGGCGGGCTGCTCTTCCTGCTCTCCGACTCCCTGATCGCCGGCGGCATCGCCCGGTGGCCGCAGCTCCCCGCCCCACAGTTCTGGATCATGCTCACCTACACATCGGCCCAATGGGCCCTCGCCATCGGGGTGTTGGCGGCCGCGACCGGCCCGGACGACCCGGCGTCCCCGGCGTCCGCGGTGCCCCGCCCGGCGGTCGCGTACCGTGCCCCTTGAGTCTCCCCCCGTGGGAGACCCGAAGGTGGGGGCATGTACGAGGACGGCACGGGACTGCTGTCGATCGGCGCGCTGTCGCGCCTGACCGGCGTCTCCGTCAAGACGATCCGGAACTGGTCGGACCAGGACCTGTTGCCGCCCGCCGCCCGCACCCCCGCGGGCTACCGCCGCTACGGACCGGACGCACCGGCCCGCCTGGAGATCGTGCGCAGCCTGCGCGACCTGGGCGTCGGTACCGCCGCGATCCGCGCCGTCCTGCACCGCGAGCGCACCCTCGCCGACACGGCGGAGCGCTCGGCGGACGCCCTGGACGCACAGATCGCCGCGCTGCGCTCGCAGCGCGCGGTCCTCCGCGCGGTGGCCGCACGGGGCAGCGCAGCAGAGGAACTGCCGCAGATGACCCGACTCGCCCGCCTGTCGACCGAGGAACGCCGCCGGATCGTCGCCGACTTCATCGACGACGCCCTGGACGGCGTGCCCGCCCCCGCCTACCGCAACGGCCTGCTGGCCGCCACCCCCGACCTCCCCGACGACCCCACCCCCGAACAACTCCACGCCTGGATCGAGCTGGCCGCCCTGGTCCGCGACCCCGAACTCCGCGCCGCCCTGCGCCGCCTGGCCGCCTACAGCGCCCGAACGGCTCCCCCTGCCGACCACACCGGCCACACAGACCACCCCGACCACGCGGGCCACGCCGCGACACCCGCCCTCGGCGCCACCGCGTCCGACACCGCGTCCGACACCGCGTCCGACACCGCGTCCGACACCGCGTCCGCGTCCGGCCTCGCAGCCGACGCCCGGCGCGTCGCCACCCTGATGCACACCCGCGCCGAGGCCGCCGTCGCCGACGGCATCGCACCGGACTCACCGGCCGCCGCCCCACTCGTCGCCGAACTGGTGGCCGCCTGGCTCCCCACCCAGTCGGGCACCCCCGATCCGCCCACCGAGGACGGCCCGGCCGCCCGGACCCGCCTGCTGGAACAGCTCCAGGCCGCCACCGAACCCCTCGTCGAGCACTACTGGCGGCTGCTGTGCACCGCCACCGGCCGCCCCGCACCGCCCCGTTGGGGCACCGCCGGCACCTGGACCGCCGCCGCCCTGCGCGCCCACCTGACCCCCCTCCAGGTGGACCGCACCGCGTTCGGCGCCACCGACCCGGAGCGGGTGCTGTACGCCTACGAGCGGGTCGGCCGGGCCGTCGGCGCGCTGGTCGCGGACCTGCGGCCGACGGACCTCGCCCGGCCCACACCGTGCGCCGGATGGACCGTACGGGAACTGCTCGACCACCTCGTGTGGGAGAGCCTGATGGTCACCTCGATCGCGAAGGGGGCACCGCGCACCGACCACGCCGCCGACCACCTGGGCCACGACCCCCGCACCGCCTTCGAGGACGCCACCCGCACCGCGCTCGCCACCTTCCGGAGCAGCGGCATGCTGACGCGCGCCTTCGGCCCCTACGAGGCACCCGGCGCATTGCTCGTCCAACAGGTGGTGGTCGAACTCCTCGCGCACGGCTGGGACTTGGCGCGTGCGCTCGGTGCCCAGACCGCCCTGGCCCCGGAGGTCGCCGAGGAGACCCTGGCGGCGGCGCACCGGATCTACGGGGCCGCGCCGCGCACCGAAGGCGGCTCGTTCGCCCCGGAGCGCCCCGCCCCACCCGGCGTCACGGCGGCGGACCGGCTCGCCGCCTACCTGGGGCGCACGGTGTGACCCGCGGGGCGGTGTGACGGACGCGGCGGCGTACCGCGCCGGGCGGGGCCACCGGCGGATGATCGACCATCCGCCCGCGCCCCGCCCGGCCCGCCGCGCCGCCGGCTACTTCACCGCGCTCAGCGCATCGACGATCCCGTAGCCGAAGTGGCTGTTGACGCGCGGGGTGCCGGTGCAGGTGGCGTCACCCGCCGGGCACCCGGGATTGTCGGCCTGCTCCTTGAGCAGCCACTGGATCTCCTGCGGGCTCGCCTTCGGGTGCGCGCTCTTCAGGAGCGCCGCCACGCCCGCGACGTGCGGGGAGGCCATGGACGTACCGGCGTAGAAGGCCCAGTCGCCTCCGGGGATCGTGGAGAGGATGTTGCCGTTCTTGGCCGGCAGTTCGGGCACCTGCTTGGAGTCGCCGCCCGGCGCGGCCACGTCGATCTGCCCCAGGCCGTAGTTGGAGTAGCCGGACTTCAGGCGGTGCGAACCGGTCGCCGCGACCGTCACCGTCCCGGGCAGTTGGGTCGGCACGTCCCAGCAGGTCTTGGGGCTGAGGGTGCGGCTGACCGGCGTGGAGTCGTTGGGGCTGCCGGTGTCGGTGAGCTTGTCGGCCGCGAGGTCGGCGTCGGCGTTGCCCGCCGCCGCGACGTTGACCACGCCCTTGTCCTGCGCGTACTTCGCCGCCCGGCCGACCGCGTCAACGATGGCCGCCTGGTCGGCGTCGTCCTTGCAGTTGAACATCCACGGGTCCACGAAATAGCTGTTGTTGGTGACCTGGACCCCGTGGTCGGCCGCGAAGACGAAGGCGCACACCACGCTCTCCGCGTAGAACAGGCTGGTCTTGGGCTCGCTCACCTTGATGGCGGAGACCTTCACGCCCGGCGCGACGCCGGTCACCCCGATGCCGTTCCGGGCCGCGGCGATGGTGCCCGCCACGTGCGTGCCGTGGGCGTCCTCGACCGGGTCGTAGGGCCGCCAGGCCCCCGGCGAGGTGTTCGGCACGCCGCCCACGCAGTTGGCGGACTGCCGGGCGGAGAAATTCGGTGCGAGGTCCGGGTGGGTGTCGTCCACACCGGTGTCGATGACCGCGACGGTCACCTTGCGGCTGCCCGGGTTCACCTTCGCCGCCTGGTCGGCCTTGATGGCGGGGATGTCCCACTGGAGCGGCTCCAGCGGCTCCTCGCCCTTGGCCTTCGCGGTCCGCTCCGCCGCCGCGAGCTGGGCCGCGGTGACCTTCTGCGGTTTGCCGACGTCGGCGGTGCCGGACAGCTTGAGCGGCGCGGTGCGGGTCGCGCCCGCCGACTGCACGCCCGGCACCGTCCGGATTGTGGCGGCGAACCGGGGGTTGGCCGCATGGACGACGATCACGCCTATCCGCTCATGGGCGGTGATCACCTTGCCGCCGGCCCGGTCGATCGCCCGCTCGACCTTGTCGACGGTGGCGTGACCGGGGACGGTGTTCACGACGTACGACAGCAGCGGGCCACTGTCCGGCGGCGCGGCGCCGGCCGCGGCCGGGAGGGATCCGAGGAACCCGGTCGTTGCCGTCAGTGCCAGCCCGAGCGGTACGGCCAGGGCCCGCATGCGTCTGTTCCGGCGATGTGCAAGGGGACGTGCCATGGGTACTCCACCTCATCCGTCGGACCGCCCGTACGCGGGGTGCGCACAGGCGGGTGCATGACAGGTGAAGCTATCGGCGATCACCGGCGCGCAGCAATGGAACGCGGAGAAAACCTCACAGGCACGGAAAATTGACGGCAAGTCAGGCGTCGTATCTGGTATGGGGGTTCGCGTGAGGTCGGGCCCGCGACGCCCTCAGTCCCGCCGCCCCGCTCCGTCGCGCCGCCGCAGCGTGCCCATGCTCAGCGGCGGCAGCGGGATCCGCGGACCGTACCAGCGCCGGGCGCCCACCCCGGGACGCGGCCGCGCGGGGGCGACGGAGACCGGCGCGGACAGCCGGACACTGCCGTACGGGCGCCGGCGCGGGGCGTACGGAGACGGGTCCTGCTGGGGCGGCGGAGTCATGACCGGCTCAACGAAGTGCCGCCCGGGCGGTGGCGGCCGGTGCACCCATTCCCCCGATTTCTTCGGGAATTCAACCATCCATCGTCTGTCGCATCGCGTCCGGCGGCCCTACGATGCGTGATCCACGTCACTTATCCGGGCCTTATCGTCAGCCCCGCACCAGCTCACCGAGCGTCAGGAGACCCGTGATCACCGCACCCAACGCCGACCCGGGACAGCACGACCCGCCCGACTACCCCCAGGTCCAGTCGAGCCCGGAGTTCGCCGAACTCCGCCGCGCACACCGCTCGTTCGCCTTCCCGCTCACCCTCGCCTTCGTCCTCTGGTACCTCGGCTACGTGCTGCTGTCGAGCTACGCCGGCGACTTCATGGCCATCAAGGTCGCGGGCCACCTCAACGTCGCCTTCGTGCTCGGCATCGCCCAGTTCGCCACCACGTTCCTGATCGCCTGGTGGTACTCCCGGCACGCCGCCGCCCGACTCGACCCCCGCGCCGAAGCCATCAAGGCCCGCCTGGAGGCCCCCGCCCCCGCCCAACAGACCACAGCCCGACAGGCCGCAGCCCCGGAAGACGGCCCCGAGCCGACCGGCGTACAGGAGGCCGGCGCATGAACCTCCCCCACCACCTCGCCGCCGGCGGCGCCGGCGACCACCGCACCCTGATCGTCACCCTCTTCGCGGTCTTCGTCGCCGCCACCCTCGGCCTCACCGTCTGGGCCGGCCGGCAGACCAAGGGCACGGACGACTTCTACGCCGCCGGACGGCAGTTCAGCGGCTTCCAGAACGGCCTGGCCATCTCCGGCGACTACATGTCCGCCGCGTCCTTCCTCGGCATCGCCGGCGCCATCGCCCTCTTCGGCTACGACGGCTTCCTCTACTCCATCGGCTTCCTCGTCGCCTGGCTCGTCGCGCTCCTCCTGGTGGCCGAACCCCTGCGCAACTCCGGCCGCTTCACGATGGGCGACGTCCTCGCCTACCGGATGCGCCAACGCCCGGTCCGGACCGCCGCCGGCACCTCCACCATCGTCGTTTCGATCTTCTACCTGCTCGCGCAGATGGCCGGCGCCGGCGCCCTGGTCACCCTGCTCCTGGGCATCACCAGCGAAGCGGGCAAGATCCTCGTCGTCGTCCTCGTCGGCATCGTGATGATCCTCTACGTCACCATCGGCGGCATGAAGGGCACCACCTGGGTCCAGATGGTCAAGGCCGTCCTCCTGATCGCCGGCACCCTGCTGATCACCTTCCTGGTGGCGTGGAGGTTCCACTTCAACCTCTCCGCGCTGCTCGGCGCCGCCGCCGAGAACAGCGGCAAGGGCTCCGCCTTCCTCGAACCCGGCCTCAAATACGGCGCCACCGCCACCTCGAAGATCGACTTCATCTCGCTCGGCCTCGCCCTCGTCCTGGGCACCGCCGGCCTGCCGCACATCCTCATCCGCTTCTACACGGTCCCCTCCGCCAAGGCCGCCCGGAAGTCGGTGAACTGGGCGATCGGCATCATCGGCGTCTTCTACCTGATGACCCTCGCCCTCGGCTTCGGCGCCGCCGCCCTCCTCAAGCCCGCCACCATCACCGCCTCCAACAAGGCCGGCAACACCGCCGCCCCCCTGCTCGCCCAGGAGATCGGCGGCGGCGCGGGCTCCACCGGCGGCGCCATCCTGCTCGCCGTCATCTCCGCCGTCGCCTTCGCCACCATCCTCGCCGTGGTCGCCGGCCTCACCCTCGCCTCGTCCTCCTCCTTCGCCCACGACCTCTACGTCAACGTCCTCCGCAAGGGGCGGGCCACCGAGAAGGAAGAGGTCGGTGCGGCCCGCTGGGCGACCGTCGGCATCGGCGCGGTCGCCATCGTCCTCGGCGTCTTCGCCCGCAGCCTGAACGTCGCCGGCCTGGTGGCGCTCGCCTTCGCGGTCGCCGCCTCCGCCAACCTCCCCACCCTCCTCTACAGCCTCTTCTGGAAGCGCTTCACCACCCAGGGCGCCCTCTGGTCCATCTACGGCGGCCTGCTCTCCTCCGTCCTCCTGGTCCTCTTCTCGCCCGTCGTCTCCGGCAAGGAGACCTCGATGTTCCCCGGCGCCGACTTCGCGGTGTTCCCCCTGGAGAACCCGGGCCTGATCTCCATCCCCCTGGGCTTCCTCCTCGGCTGGCTCGGCTCCCTCCTCTCCCGGGAAGCACCGGACGCCGCCAAGTACGCCGAACTGGAGGTCCGCTCCCTGACCGGCACCGGCGCACACTGAGCCGTCCCTACAGGACACGGGCGGGGTGACGTCGTAGAGACCTACGACGTCACCCCGCCCACCTCGTGCTTCTCACGCCTCCTCAGTGTCGGACCCATCGCGTAGTCTCGAAGACGTACTGATCGACGGACCGATCCACACTCTCGGGGAGGGGGCCCAGTGCTCATCGACACCTACGGCCGTGTGGCCACCGACCTGCGCGTCTCGCTCACCGACCGGTGCAACCTGCGTTGCACGTACTGCATGCCCGAAGAGGGCCTGCAATGGCTCGCCAAGCCCGATCTGCTGACCGACGACGAGATCGTCCGGCTGATCGACATCGCCGTGCGCGACCTCGGCATCGAGGAGGTCCGCTTCACCGGCGGCGAGCCACTGCTCCGCCCCGGCCTGGTCGGCATCGTCGAGCGGGTCGCCGCCCTCGCCCCCCGCCCCCGGATGTCGCTGACCACCAACGGCATCGGCCTGGCACGCACCGCCGCCGCCCTGCGCGACGCCGGCCTGGACCGTGTCAACGTCTCCCTCGACACCCTCCGGCCCGACGTCTTCCAGACCCTGACCCGCCGCAAGCGGCACGCCGACGTCCTCCACGGCCTCGAAGCCGCCCGCACCGCCGGCCTCACCCCCGTCAAGGTCAACACCGTCCTGATGCCCGGCCTCAACGACGACGAGGCCCCCGACCTCCTCGCCTGGGCCGTCGAGAACGACTACGAGCTGCGCTTCATCGAGCAGATGCCGCTGGACGCCCAACACGGCTGGAAGCGCGACGGAATGATCACCGCCGGTGACATCCTCACCTCGCTGCGCACCCGCTTCACCCTCACCCCCGAGGGCCAGGACGAGCGCGGCTCCGCCCCCGCCGAGCGCTGGATCGTCGATGGCGGCCCGCACCGCGTCGGCGTCATCGCCTCGGTGACCCGCCCGTTCTGCCTCGCCTGCGACCGCACCCGGCTCACCGCCGACGGTCAGGTTCGCACCTGCCTCTTCGCCACCGAGGAGACGGACCTGCGCGCCGCCCTGCGCTCCGGCGCCCCCGACGCCGAGATAGCCCGCCTCTGGAAGCTGGCCATGTGGGGCAAGAAGGCCGGATCCGGCCTCGACGACCCCACCTTCCTCCAGCCCGACCGCCCCATGTCAGCTATCGGAGGCTGACCGCAGCCGCTCCCATTCCGCCAGCGTCACCACGTCCTTGAGGAACCCGCGCACGGCGAGGAACTGCGACAGCTGCTCCCGGTGTTCGTCGCACGCCAGCCAGGTCTTCCGCCGGTCCGGCGTGTGCAACTTCGGGTTGTTCCAGGCCACCACCCACACCGCGTCGGCGCGGCAGCCCTTGGCCGAGCAGATGGTGATGTTCTGGGAATCGTTCGGGGAGTTCACGCCTCAACCCTACGTCCCGTCCCCGCGCCCGCTCCGGGGTCATCTCCCCTGCGGACATGACGACGCCGGGCAGCCACGGGGGGAGCCGCCCGGCGTCGGTCCGTCGCTCCGACGGGGGATGCGGAGCGCGTACGCAGTATGTCACGGGGAATGCTGCGCGGTGCAGCGGAACCGCATGATTGATCTGAGCTTTTCTTGAGCTTTGCTGAGCGATCGGCCCCAGCGAAGCTCAGCCGCGCTCCTCACGCGAGGGCGAAGACTCCTCCGCCGGGCGTTCCGCAACGGGTTCCGCGGGCCCCGACGGCAGCGCCTGCCGCACGGGTTTGACGAACGTCGACGGCAGCGAAGGGACGTTCTCCCGACCGGCGTTGGCGATGACCACCGCGATGTAGGGGAGCCCCACCCCGATCACGAGCGTTGCAATGGCAACCGGTCGCTCGATGTTCCACAGCACGGCCGTGAGCACCACGGCCACGGTCCGCACCGCCATCGAGATCACGTACCGCCGCTGGCGTCCCCGTACGTCCTCGGTCAGTCCCTGGCGCGCTCCCGTGATCCGGAAGGCTTCGACTCCACCGCTCTGCTTCCGCATCTCGTTCCACCACCCGCTCCGTCGCGCCGGATTCTCCCCGCATTCCGGTCAGATCCCACGGTACGCCGCCCTTCCCGGCGCTACGAGACCGGGTCACGTCGTTGGCGTACGGACCGGTACCCCGAACGTCGTAGCCGTGCGGTGGCCTCCCGCGGCGCGGGCGCTTCCGGTGACAGGGGGTTCTGGGGCCGCCCGGCTGGCCCCCCGCCCACAGGAGAGTGGACGGGGGAACGTCAGCCATTACGGCGGCACAGGCGCGGGACGAGCCCTAACGGCCGGTGATCTGGGCCAGTTTGCGACCGGCCTTCAGGTACGCGACGCCCTCCGTACCGGACAGCTTCTCCGACAGGACCTCGGAGAGCGGGCGCACCGCGTCGGCCTCGGCGAGCACCACCGTCGACTGGCCGGACTCGCCCTCGATCACCAGCCGCAGCGCGTTCTGCTTCGCCAGCCGCCGCGCCGCCGAGGCGCTCGGGGTGAACTCCAGCACCGTCGTCAGCACCGCCGCGACCGGCAGGTCCCCGTGCTCCCCGGCGTCCACGACCGGCAGCGACTCCACGTCCGCGAACGACTTCTTGGAGAACTGGGCCACGAAACCGGCCCGGGCCGCCATCGCCGCGTCCAGCCCGTAGAGCGCCGCCACGACCTCGCCCGCGAGGATCTTCTTGAGGTCCATCGGGTGCACCGACCGCTCGGCGACCCGGCCCAGGGCGAGTGCGATCTCGTCGTCGGTCCACTCGGTCCACGCCTTGAGGTACGGCTCCATCAGCCGGTCCGGCACCGACATGATCTTGCCGAAGACGTCGTCGGCGGGCGCGCCCAGCCCGACGTAATTGCCCTTGGACTTGGACATCTTGGCGCCGCTGCCGTCCGTGCCCTCGATCAGCGGCATGGTCACCACCAGCTGCGGCCGCTGCCCGCGCAGCTCCATCAGCTTGCGACCCATCTGGAGGTTGAGCAGCTGGTCGGAGCCGCCGAGCTCGACGTCGCACTCCAGCGCCACCGAGTCCAGGCCCTGCGCGATCGGGTACAGCAGCTCGGTCATGGTCAGGCCGGAACCGGCCGCCAGCCGGTTGCGGAAGTCCTCGCGCTGGAGCAGCTGCGACGCCGGCACCTGGGCGAGCAGTCCCAGCAGCTCCGGGAAGGTGTACGGCGCCAGCCACTCGCTGTTCTGCCGGAAGCTGACCTTCTCGAAGTCGAAGAACGGGCGCACCTGCTCGCGGTAGGTGGCGAGGTTGTGCGCGATGTCGTCGTCGGTCAGCGGCGGCCGCTCGGCCGTACGGCCCGACGGGTCGCCGATCTTGGCGGTGAAGTCGCCGATGATGAGCGTGACGTCGTGGCCGAGGCGCTGGAACCGGCTCAGGATGATCAGCGGCACCGCGTGCCCGAGGTGCACATCGGTCGCCGTCGGGTCGATGCCCAGCTTGATGTGCAGGCCCTTGCCGGCCGTCCGCCGCTCGTCGATGCGCTCGGCCAGCTTGGCAACGCCCGGCAGCACCTCGACCGTGCGGGACGCGATCAGCTCGGCCTGCTCCTTGGGCGACAGGTCCGTCAGGTCGAGATAGCGCCGCTCACCGGTCTCCTGGAGCAGCTCCCGGACGGTGTCGTCCGAGGAGAGGTCGGTGGAGAGCAGTGCGCTGGCGCGGGCGACGGATTCGCCGAGGCGTGTCATGGCGTCCCTGATCGATCGTGGTTCCCCGAGGGGAGGACAGGGGACAGTCTATTCGGCCGGGATGGGCCGCTCACCGCGATATCCGCGGGCCCGGCCGCCGTGCCCGCGGGCCCGGCCGCCGCTCCGGCCGCGGGTGGGGGCGCCGCCCGGAGGCCGGGCGGCGCCCCCACTCACACGCCCCGGCTGACCGAGCTCATGTTGAAGTCCGGCACCCGCAGCGGCGGCATCGCGGTCCGCGGGAAGTAGTCGCCCCACTCCCGCGACAGCGTCCGCTCGGTGCGGCCGGCCTCCGTGGCCCGGCCCAGCAGGTCCACCGGCGACTCGTTGAACCGGAAGTTGTTGACCTCGCCGGTGACCTCGCCGTTCTCGACCAGGTAGACACCATCCCGGGTGAGCCCGGTCAGCAGCAGCGTCGCCGGATCCACCTCGCGGATGTACCAGAGGGACGTCAGCAGCAGCGCCGGGCCGTCGTGGCCCGCGGCCGCCACCATGTCGTCGAGGGTGCGCGAACCGCCGCCCTCCAGCAGGAGGTTGTCGACCGCCGGCGCCACCGGCAGCCCGGTGAGCGCGGCGCCGTGCCGGGTGGCCACCAGCCGGTTGAGCACCCCGTCGCGCACCCAGTCGGTGGCGGTCAACGGCAGCCCGTTGTCGAAGACCGAGGCGTCCGCGCCGGAGGTGTGGGCGAGGACGAACGGGGCGCACTCCAGCCCGGGGGCCGTCGGGTCGCTGCGCAGGGTCAGCGGCAGGTCGGAGAGCCGTTCGCCGACCCGGGTCCGGGCGGCGCCCTCCCCGTTGCCGGCCCGGGAGAAGACCGTACGGCCCTCGGCGGCGTCCCGGGCGGTGGCCGACCACTGCTGGTAGACCAGCAGGTCCGCGACGGCGCTGGGCGGCAGCAGCGTGTCGTAGCGGCCGGCGGGCAGGTCGACCCGGCGCTCGGCCCAGCCCAGCCGCCGGGCGAGTGCGGCGTCCAGTGCGCGCGGGTCGGTGTCGGTGAAGTCCCGGGTGGCCCGGCCGGCCCAGGCCGAGCGGGTGCGGTCGGGGGACTTGGCGTTCAGCTCCAGCGTCCCGGAGGGCTGGTCGTGGCGCAGCCGTAGGCCGGTGGAGGTGCCCAGGTACGACGAGACGACGGTGTGCTGGGCGAAGCCGTACAGTTCGCGGCCGCCGGCCCGGGCCTGCCGGAAGGACTCGCCGAGGGCCGGGGCGAACGCGGCGAAGACGTCCGCGGAGGTCTCGGCGGGGGCGTCGGTGAAGCCGGCGGTCGGCGTGCCGTCGGTGACCAGTGGCTGGGCGTCCTCGGCCGGGCCGGCGTCCCGGGCGGCCGCCTCCGCGGCCCGGACCAGCGGCTCCAGCTCGTGCGCGGTGACCGCCGACCGCGAGACCACTCCGGAGGCGGTGCCCTGGGCGCCGTCCACGGTCGCGACGACGGTGAGCGTCCGGCCGCGGGTGGTGCCGTTGGTGGTGAGGGCGTTGCCGGCCCAGCGCAGATTGGCGCTGGAGTGCTCCTCGGCGATGACCGCACAGCCGTCGGCGCGGGACAGTTCCAGGGCCCGCTCGACGATCTCGTACGGCCGGTTGCTGCGCGTACCGCGCGGGCTCATCGCCCCGCCTCCTGTGTCGTGTTGAGACTGTGCCGGCCCGGGGGACGCCCCCCGGAACCCCGGCCGGATCGGTGCTGTGCGTTCAATGCCCGGCCTCCTTCGTCGTGTTGAGGATGTTCACGCCTTCGAAGACGGCGGAGGGGCAGCCGTGCGAGACCGCCGCGATCTGGCCCGGTTGGGCCTTGCCGCAGTTGAAGGCGCCGCCCAGGACGTAGGTCTGCGGGCCGCCGACCGCGGTCATCGATCCCCAGAAGTCGGTGGTGGTGGCCTGGTAGGCGACGTCGCGCAGCTGCCCGGCCAGCCGTCCGTTCCGGATGAGGAAGGCCCGTTGCTGGGTGAACTGGAAGTTGTAGCGCTGCATGTCGATGGACCACGAGCGGTCGCCGACGAGGTAGATACCGCGTTCCACTCCGGAGATCAGCTCTTCCGTCGACGGGCCGTCCGGCGCCGGGCGGAGCGAGACGTTGGCCATCCGTTGGACCGGCACGTGGCCGGGGGAGTCCGCGTACGCGCATCCGTTGGAGCGCGGGAAGCCGGTCAGCTTCGCGATCCTGCGGTCGAGTTGGTAGCCGGTGAGGATCCCGTCTTTGACGAGGTCCCAGGACTGGGCGGCGACGCCCTCGTCGTCGTAGCCGATGGTCGCGAGTCCGTGCTCGGCGGTCCGGTCGCCGGTGACGTGCATCAGCGGTGAGCCGTAGCCGAGCGTGCCGAGCTGGTCGAAGGTGGCGAAGGAGGTGCCGGCGTAGGCGGCCTCGTAGCCCAGGGCCCGGTCCAGTTCGGTGGCGTGTCCGATCGACTCGTGGATGGTCAGCCAGAGGTTGGACGGGTCGATCACCAGGTCGTAGGTGCCGGGCTCGACGCTCGGGGCGCGGAGTTTCCCGGCGAGGTGCTCGGGGATCCGGGCCAGTTCGCCGTCCCAGTCGTAGCCGCCGGTGAGGTACTCCCAGCCGCGGCCGACCGGTGGTGCGAGGGTGCGCATCGATTCGAAGTCGCCGGTGGCGGGGTCCACCGCGACCGCGGTGAGCTCCGGGTGGAGTCGGATCCGCTGCTGGGTGGTGCTGGTGCCCGCGGTGTCCGCGTAGAACTTGTTCTCCTGGGTGGCCAGCAGGTGCGCGTCGACGTGTGCCACGCCCGGTGCGGCCAGCAGCCGGGCGCTCCATTCGGCCAGCAGGCCGGTCTTCTCCGCGTCCGGGACGTCGAAGGGGTTGATGTCGTAGGAGGAGACCCAGGTGCGGTCCGGGTGTACGGGCTCCTCGGCCAGTTCCACCCGTTCCCCGGTGCCGGCGGTCTCGGCCACTTTGGCGGACAGCTTCGCCATCGCCACGGCCTGGCCGGCCACCCGTGCGGCGGCGTCCATGGTCAGGTCGACGCCGGAGGCGAAGCCCCAGGCGCCGTTGTGCACCACGCGTACCGCGTAGCCCAGGTCGGTGGTGTCGGAGGTGGCCGAGGTGCGGGCGTCGCGCAGGCGCCACATCGCGCTGCGCACCCGTTCCAGGCGGAAGTCGGCGTGTTCCGCGCCCAGTGCGCGGGCCCGCGCCAGTGCGGCGTCGGCCAGGGCGCGCAGGGGGAGCGCGAGGAAGGTCTCGTCAAGGTCATGGGGTGCGGCTGGCACGGCATCCTCCCGTAGTCGGCGGATGCATCATGCCGTGCTTCTGTGGAGACCCGACAGTGAACGGGGGCGCGCCCCTGTGTGAGCTCGATTCCTCGTACGGGCTCCCCGACCGATAGTTTCGTACCGAACGCAAGACGGACAGAAAACGGAAAGGGTGATCTCTTGAGCCGCTCGGTTCTGGTCACCGGAGGCAACCGCGGCATTGGCTTGGCCATTGCCCGTGCCTTCGCCGAGGCAGGCGACAAGGTCGCCATCACCTACCGCTCGGGCGAGCCTCCGGCGGGATTTTTGGCCGTGAAGTGCGACATCACGGACGCCGAGCAGGTCGAGCGGGCGTACAAGGAGATCGAGGAGAAGCAGGGTCCGGTCGAGGTGCTGGTGGCCAACGCCGGCATCACGCGGGACCAGCTGCTGATGCGGATGTCCGAGGAGGACTTCAGCACGGTCCTCGACACCAACCTCACCGGCACGTTCCGGGTGGTCAAGCGCGCCAACCGGGCGATGTTGCGGGCCCGCAAGGGCCGGATCGTCCTGATCTCGTCGGTGGTCGGCCTGATGGGCGCGCCGGGGCAGTCGAACTACGCCGCCTCCAAGGCCGCACTGGTCGGCTTCTCCCGCTCGCTCGCCCGCGAGCTGGGCAGCCGTAACATCACCGTGAACGTCGTCGCCCCCGGTTTCGTCGACACCGACATGACCCGGGCGCTCAGCGACGAGCAGCGGGAGAACATCGTGAAGCAGGTGCCGCTGGCGCGTTACGCGCAGCCCGAGGAGGTCGCCGCCTCGGTCCGCTTCCTGGCCTCCGACGAGGCCGCGTACATCACCGGAGCCGTCATTCCTGTCGACGGCGGATTGGGCATGGGGCACTGATCAGCATGAGTGGAATCCTCGCAGGCAAGCGCATTCTGGTCACCGGTGTGCTGACCGAGTCGTCGATCGCGTTCCAGGCGGCCAAGGTCGCCCAGAACGAGGGTGCCGACGTCATCCTCACCGGTTTCGGCCGGCTCTCCCTGGTGGAGCGGATCGCCAAGCGGCTGCCCAAGCCAGCCCCGGTCATCGAGTTGGACGTGACCAACCAGGAGCACCTGGACGGTTTGGCCGAAAAGGTCCGTGAGCACCAGGGCGAGGACGCCCGCCTCGACGGCATCGTGCACTCCATCGCGTTCGGTCCGCAGGGCGCCTTCAACTTCCTGGAGGCCGGCTGGGAGGACGTCTCGACGGCCGTGCAGGTTTCGGCGTACTCCTACAAGTCGCTGGCGATGGCCTGCCTGCCGTTGATGGAGCACGGCGGCTCGATCGTCGGCCTCACCTTCGACGCGCAGATCGCCTGGCCGAAGTACGACTGGATGGGCGTGGCCAAGGCGGCGCTGGAGAGCACCAACCGCTACCTGGCGCGCGACCTGGGCCCCAAGGGCGTCCGCTGCAACCTGGTGTCGGCCGGCCCGATCAAGTCGATGGCCGCCAAGTCCATCCCCGGCTTCGAGGAGCTGGCGGACGTGTGGAACCACCGCGCCCCGATCGGCTGGGACCTGGCCGACCCGGAGCCGGCCGGCCGCGGTGTCGTCGGCATGCTGTCCGACTTCTTCCCGCGGACGACGGGCGAGATCGTGCACGTCGACGGTGGTGTGCACATGATGGGCGCCTGACGCCCACCGCGCTCGACGCTGCCCGTCCCGGTCCGCCGGGGCGGGCAGTTGCGCGTTCGCGCCCGGGGAACGGGGGAACGCCCGCCGTCCCGGCCGGGAATACCCCTCACCTCCGCCCCGTTGCGGCCCGTAGGGGGCCTCCGCACCCCCTACGGGTTCCGTTCGACCGCCCCTAGAGCCCCTAGGGCTCCGTCCCCGGTCGGCATCCGAAGGGGTGGGCGCCGGCTTCGGCGGCGGCTCGTTCGCCGTCCCCGGCGCGGATCGCCTCGACCAGGCGGGAGTGGTCCATGTGGGCCTCGGGGCGCAGCACGGTGCCGACGTCGGCCCGTAGGAAGTTGCGCAGGACGCCACCGAGGTCGGCGTAGAGCGCGGCCAGTACGTCGTTGTGGGAGGCCGCCACCACGGCCATGTGCAGGGTCGCGTCGGCCTCCACGAACGCCTCCGCGGCGCCGGATCCCCAGGCCCGCTCGCGGCGCTCCAGCAGGGCGTCGAGCTGGCGCAGGTCCTGGGCGGTGCGGCGGTGTGCGGCGAGCCGGGCGGCCTCGGCCTCCAGGGCGGAGCGGAGTTCGGCGACGTGGCGGGGGTCGGCGTCGGCGAACCGGCGGTTCATCACCCCGGCCAGTTCGCTGGTCGCGATCACGTAGGTGCCCGAACCCTGGCGGATGTCGAGCAGGCCGTTGTGGGCCAGTGCCCGTACGGCCTCGCGGACGGTGTTGCGGGCCACTCCGAGCTGTTCGACGAGTTCCGGTTCGGTCGGGATGCGGGACCCCACCGGCCAGTCGCCGGACGTGATCTGGGCGCGCAGCTGCGCGATCACCTGGTCGGCCAGCGCGGACCGGCGGGGCGAGGTCAGGGGCATGGCTGGGCTCCGGGGTGCGGGGGTCGGTGGGCCGGGCGGGCGGTAGCGGCGTGGACGGCGGCGGGCCGTGGGAGTCCGTGGCGCCGTGGGGGCGAGCTGAGGCTACCGACATCGGCTGGACAAGTATTCATCCCATGATTCTATGATGTCCCTTATGGCAGACGAAGACCTCGCGACCCTCGGCTCGGCCGCCGAGCCCCTGACCCCCACCGCCCCGCCCGCCGACCCCGGTGCGGCGCGGTCCGCCGCCGCACCCGAGCGGGTCCCGGACCAAGGGCCCGCCGCCCGCTGGCTGTCGGGGATCGTGATCGCCGGTCTCGTCCTCGCCGCGCTCAACCTCCGGCCGGCGATCACCAGCCTCGGCGCGCTCCTGAAGGAGGTCCGCGACGGGCTCGGCATGAGCGGTACCGTCGCCGGCCTGCTGACCTCCGTGCCGGCCCTGTGCTTCGCCGTCTTCGGCTTCGCCGCGCCCCGGCTGGCCCGGCGCTGGGGGCCCGGCGCGATCGTCTGCGCCGGGATGGTCGCGATCGCGGTGGGCGTCGTGGTGCGCCCGTACGCCGGTGGTACGCCCGGCTTCCTGGCCGGCAGCGCGCTGGCGTTGGCCGGTATCGCGGTCAGCAACGTGCTGCTGCCGGTGGTCATCAAGACCTGGTTCCCCGACCGGGTCGGGTCGATGACCGGGCTCTACTCGATGGCGCTGGCCCTGGGGACCTCGCTGGCGGCGGCGCTCACCGTCCCCATGACGGCTGCGCTGGGCGGCAGTTGGCGCACCGGGCTGGCCGTGTGGGCGCTGCTCGCCGTGCTCGCGGTGCTGCCGTGGCTGGTGGTGCTGCTGCGGCGGCCGGCCGCGACGGCACCGGCACCGGCCGGCGGTACGTCCGGCTCCGGGGAAACCCCCATACGGATCACCTCGTCGCCGACCGCCTGGGCGCTGGCCGTCTTCTTCGGCCTCCAGGGGACCGCCGCCTACATCACCATGGGGTGGATGCCGCAGATCTTCCGCGACGCCGGGGTCTCGGCGGGCACCGCGGGGGTGCTGCTGGCCACCACCATGGCCGTCGGCGTGCCGCTCTCCTTCGTCCTGCCGCGGCTGGCGGCCCGGATGCGGCACCAGGGGCCGCTGGTGGTGGTCCTGGGCAGCTGCGGGCTGGCCGGCTACACCGGTCTGTGGTTGGCGCCGGCCGCCGGGTCCTGGGTCTGGGCGCTGCTGATGGGCGTCTCCAACTGCGCCTTCCCGCTTGCCCTGACGATGATCGGGATGCGCGCCACCAGCCCGGCCGGGGTGGTCAAGCTCTCCGCGTTCGCGCAGAGCGTCGGCTATCTGATCTCCATCCCCGGGCCGCTGCTGGTCGGCACGCTCTACCAGCGCAGCGGTGGCTGGGGGCTGCCGATCGCGCTGATGGTCGGGCTGATGGTGCCGCAGATCGCGGTGGGCGTGCTGGCGGGGCGGAACCGCCGCATCGAGGACGAGCGGTGACGGCGGCGGCCGCGGGCTGAGCGACCGCCCGCCGCCTGGGACGCGGTTCCGCGGACGGCGTTGCGCGCCGCTCGTACCCGGTCGCGGGCCCTGGCCGGAGCGGCGCGGCGGGCGGGTGCGACACTGGGCGCATGCCAGTGCTCGAACCGAATCCGCAGGGCAGCCAGAAGAAGCTGCTGCTCGTCCTGGGCCTGATGCTCGGGGTGACCGTCGTCGTCGCGATCATCGCGAGCATCGCCGCGCCATGATCCGGCCGCGGGCGGGCGGGCGCTCGGCCCGGCCGCCGTGGTCCGGTCGCCGTGGCCCGGGGTGGGGTTGTCCCCCGATCCCCTAGGGGGCCGGTCTCAGGGATCAATGGGTGGCTTCCCGGATAGGAACGGCCGCCGGAGATCCGTAGCGTCAGCGTCACACCGCGGAACCGCGGTGGGCACGCCGCCGTTCGCGGTCGCGCCGTTCCCGCGCCACCTCCTGGAGCCCGCCATGTCCGCCGCGTTCAGCCGCCCGTCCGCAGTGCAGGCACCGCGCCTGCGGAAGGCCCTGCCGTGGTGGGGATTGGCGCTGCCGGTGGTCTCCTTCATAGTCCTGCTGTTGCTGGTGGCGAGTCCCGGCGCGGCGAGTGCGGCCGGTGCGGCGCGGGCCCCGGAGAGCCTGGCGCCGCTGCTGGAGTTCCTCGCCGGGGTGCTCCGGCTCGGGGGGTGAACGGGGCCCGTGCGGGGGTGCCTCCAGGCGGTGGCCGGGGGCGGGTCACCCGGCCGAGCGGAGCGCTTCAACACCCCGCGCCGGGCGGCGGGTTTCATGCGAAGCTGGGACGCATGAGCGTCGATACACCCCGCCGGATTGTCCTGCTCCGACACGCCAAGGCCGAATGGTCGGACGAGAGCGACCATGAGCGTCCGCTCACCGATCGCGGCCGCAGGGATGCCCCGGTCGCCGGCCGCTGGCTGGCCGGTGCCGGGATCGCCCCCGACCTGACCCTCTGCTCGACCGCCGTCCGTACCCGCGAGACCTGGAAGCTGGTCGTCTCCGAGCTCCCGCATCGACCCAAGACCGTCTACGAGGAGCGGCTGTACGAGGCTTCCCTCGGCGAGCTCATCGCGATCTTGAACGAGACCTCCGACGAAGTGAGCGACGTGATGGTCGTCGGGCACAACCCCGGGGTGCACGCCCTCGCCGACGCCCTGGCGGGAGAGGCCGAGGGGGACCTGCTGGCGCGGATGAACCGCAGCGGCTTCCCGACGTCGGCGATGGCCGTGCTGACCTTCAACGGCAGCTGGAAGTCGGTCGAGCACGGCGTCGGCCGGCTCGTCGCCTTCTGGTCTCCGCACGCCTGAGGCCGCTGCGGCGCCCCGCGGGACGGCGCCCGGTCCGGTCCGGCCGGGCACCGGCCGCCGCGGCGCCCGTCCCGGACGGTGAGCGGCCCGCGGCGGCGGGTGACCGACGAAGAGGCCCCGGTGCGCGGTGTGCGCACCGGGGCCTTCCGGCTGTCCGGACCGGGACCGGAGGCGATGGCCCCTCGGGCCGCCGCGGCCCCGCGGGGCCGCGGGCGGGCGGCCCCGCGGCTCACTCCACGTGGGTGTCGGCCGCCTCGACCTCTTCGCGGGTGACCCCCAGCAGATAGAGCACGGTGTCCAGGAAGGGCACGTTGACCGCGGTGTGCGCGGCCTCGCGGACCACCGGCTTGGCGTTGAAGGCGACGCCCAGCCCGGCCGCGTTGAGCATGTCCAGGTCATTGGCGCCGTCGCCGATCGCGACGGTCTGCACCAGCGGCACCCCGGCCTCGTGGGCGAACCGTCGCAGCAGCCGGGCCTTGCCGGCCCGGTCCACGATGTCGCCGGTGACCCGCCCGGTGAGCTTGCCGTCGACGATCTCCAGGGTGTTGGCGGAGGCGAAGTCCAGCCCCAGCTCCTCCTGGAGCGCGTCGGTGACCTGGGTGAAACCGCCCGAGACCACGCCGACTTGGTACCCGAGCAGCTTGAGGGTCCGGACCAGGGTGCGGGCCCCCGGCGTGAGCCGCACCTCCTTGCGGACCAGGTCCACCACGGATGCGTCCAGCCCGCGGAGCAGCTCGACCCGGGCGTGCAGCGACTGCTCGAAGTCCAGCTCACCGCGCATCGCGGCGGCGGTCACCTCGGCGACCTCGGCCTCGCAGCCGGCGTGCGCCGCGAACAGCTCGATGACCTCGTCCTGGATGAGCGTGGAGTCGACGTCCATCACCACCAGCCGCTGCGCCCGGCGCTGCAGCCCGGCCGCGACCACCGCGACGTCCACCCCGAGCTTCGCGGCCTCCGGGGCCAGCACGGTGCGCAGCGCCTCGGTCTCGGCGCCGGAGACCGCGAACTCGACGGCCGTGACGGGATACTTGGCGAGCCGGAAGATACGGTCGATGTTGCCCCCCGTGGCCGTTATGGCCGCGGCGATCGCGGCCGTCGACTCCGCGGTGAGCGGGTGCCCCAGCACGGTGACGTGGGACCGGCCGACACCGCGGGGACGGTTGTCGCCGCGGCCGGAGATGATCTCGGCCTGGAGGTTCAGCGACTCGGCCCAGCTGTGCACGGTGGCCCGGAGGTCGCCTTCGGAGGACCCGGTGGTGCCCTGACCGGGGGAGGGGGCGGTGACCAGCACGCACAGGGTGATGCGGCCTCGGGTCACCACCTGCTCGATGTCCACGACATCGACGGCGTAGGCGGCGAGGGTGTCGAACAGGCCCGCGGTGATGCCGGGCCGGTCCTTTCCGAAGATCTTGACGAGGAGTGTCGGTTCGTCTTCGCCTGGTGCGGCGGCGGCAGGCGGGATCTGCGATGCGCTCATGGTGCCTTTACGGTAACCGGCGGGCGGCGGCGACCGTACGGGTGTCCGGGGTTCGGACCCCGCCGCCCCGGGGTCCGGGCCGCCACCGGGCCGGTCGTACGCCCGGGTCCCGGGGTCGGGCGTGATCGTTATGGACTCGTATCCGCGTCCGCCCGGTTGCACCGGTCCGGGGGACCCGGCTGGCACTCCAACTCCCCTTTTGGTATGGCGTTTTCGATCTCAGGGGTGGCGATCGGCGCCGCCTCGGTGTACCGAATGGCCTGAATTTCTGGCATTTCCGGCAGAACGGGCCCTTCCGGCTCTCCGGGAGGGTTCGCCGGATGCCGGCAGGAGCGTCCCGTACCCCGGTCCCGTCCCGGTTTCCGGTCCGTGGGCCGAGCCTGAAATAGTTCCTCACGATGTTTCGCCATCCCTAGACTTCCCACACAGGGCGTCACTCGGGGGACTATGTAAATGGGGCATGGAGTGCCTGAACTCGTACTGGAACTGAACGGAAGGACCTGGACGCTCGATCCGTCCAGGTCCTACAGCGTGGGGCGTGATCCGCAGGGCGACATGGCGCTCGACGACGCCAGGGTTTCCTGGCGGCACGCCACCCTCCGGTGGTCCGGCCGCAGCTGGCTCATCGAAGACCACGGCAGCACCAACGGCACCTACGTCCAGGGCCAGCGCATCCAGCAGCTGGAGATCGGCCCTGGTACCGCCGTCCATCTGGGCAACGCCACCGACGGCCCCCGGCTGAGCCTGTCCGCCGCCGCGGCGCCCGCCGACGCCTTCAGCGCGCAGCCCGCCGCGGCCGCGCCGCACCAGGGTTGGCAGGCGCCGCCCGCGCAGCAGCAGCCGCCGGCCCAGCAGGACTGGCAGGCCCCGCCGCAGGGCCAGCAGCCGTACGTCCCGCCCCAGCAGGCCCAACAGCCGCAGCAGCGCGCGCCCCAGCAGGCCGTCCCGCCGCAGCAGTCCGCGCAGCCCCAGCAGCAGCACCCGGCCCCGCAGGCCCAGGGCGGCGACCGCAGCCCGACCACCTTCCACCGCCTGGACATGGACCGGGTGATGCGGATCGGTCGTGCGCTCGACAACGAGCTGGTCGTCTCCGACCTCCAGGTCTCCCGCCACCACGCGGAGTTCCGCGCGACCCCCGACGGCCGCTTCGAGATCTGCGACCTGGGCAGCCACAACGGCACCTACGTCAACGGCCAGCCGGTCCCCAAGTCCGGGAGCGCGCCGGTCGGTCCGAACGACATCGTCGGCGTCGGTCACTCCACCTTCCGGCTGGTCGGCGACCGCCTGGAGGAGTTCGTCGACACCGGCGAGGTCTCCTTCTCGGCCCGCCACCTCACCGTCACCGTCGACGGTGGCAAGCAGATCCTCAAGGACGTCTCGTTCGGCGTCCCCGAGAAGTCGCTGATCGCCGTCATCGGCCCCTCCGGTTCCGGCAAGTCGACGCTGCTCAAGGCGCTGACCGGCTACCGCCCCGCCAACCAGGGCGACGTCCTCTACGACAACCGGAACCTCTACAAGCACTTCGCCGAGCTGCGTCAGCGCATCGGCCTGGTCCCGCAGGACGACATCCTCCACAAGGAGTTGACCGTCCTCAAGGCGCTCCGCTACGCCGCCAAGCTCCGCTTCCCCGGCGACACCGCGGAGTCCGAGCGCGAGGCCCGGATCAACGAGGTGCTGCGCGAGCTCAAGCTCGACGTCCACAAGGACAAGAGGGTCACCTCGCTCTCCGGCGGCCAGCGCAAGCGCGTCTCGGTCGCCCTGGAGCTGCTGACCAAGCCGTCGCTGATCTTCCTGGACGAGCCGACCTCGGGCCTCGACCCGGGCATGGACCGCGACGTCATGCAGTTGCTGCGCGGCCTCGCCGACGACGGCCGCACGGTCCTGGTCGTCACCCACTCGGTGGCCGAACTCGCCCTGTGCGACCGGCTGTTGGTGATGGCCCCGGGCGGTTCGGTGGCCTACTTCGGCCCGCCCGAGGAGGCGCTGAACTTCTTCCAGTACGAGACCTGGGCCGATGTCTTCTCCGCCTTCGAGAACTACCGCGACTACGACTGGGCGGGCCGCTGGCGCGGATCCCCGCACTACCAGATGTACGCCGCGGACCTCGACGCCGCCCCGCCGCAGTCGGTCAACGTCCAGGCCCCGCCGGCCCGCATACAGAAGTCCCAGAGCTGGGGCTCCCAACTGTGGACCCTGATGCGGCGCTACGTCTCGGTGCTCGCCTCCGACCGGGGCTTCCTCGCCCTGATGGTGATCCTGCCGGCCGTCCTCGGCGTGGTCTCGCTGCTGATCCCCAGCGACTACGGCCTCGGGTACGGCCCGGTCGCCAAGCACCAGACCAACCGCGACGCGAGCACCATCTCGCTGATCCTCGCGGTCGGCATGTGCTTCTCCGGCGCCGCCAACTCGGTCCGCGAACTGATCAAGGAGCGGGTCATCTACGAGCGCGAACGGGCCACCGGCCTGTCGCGGTCGGCGTACCTGATGTCCAAGATCATCGTGCTCGGCGTGGCCACCGCCCTCCAGGGCGTGATCATCGCGGCCATCGGCTTCTCCACCCGGCCGATGCCGTCCCAGGGCCTGCTCGTCGCCAAGGCCCCGGCCGTCGAGATGACGATCGCGATCATCGCCCTCGGCTTCACCTCGATGATGGTCGGCCTGATCATCTCGTCGCTGGTCAAGACCGCCGAGAAGACCATGCCGCTGCTGGTGATGTTCGCCATCGTCCAGGTCGTCTTCACCGGCGTCCTCTTCCAGCTCTTCAACACCGTCGGCGTCTCCCAGGTCTCCTGGCTGATGCCGTCCCGCTGGGCGGTCGCCGCACTCGGCGCCACCGAGGACATGAACACCCTGCTGCCGTGGGAGCCCGGCACCCCGGACCCGCTGTGGAAGCACCAGACCGGCGTCTACGTGATGGACGTGGTCATCCTGGTCACCCTGGGCGTGGCGCTCGCCTTCATCGTCGCGCGGCTGCTGCGCCGCCACGAGCCGGAGGTCATGCGCAAGTAGCGCGCGGCCACCGCTACGGCACGCCTGAGGGGCGGCACCCGGTTTCGGGTGCCGCCCCTCGGCGGTGTGTGCGGTGCCGCGTCCGCGGCGAACGTCCGGCTCAGTAGGCCGAGTTGACGTTGTCCATCGAGCCGTACTTGGCGGCCGCGTAGTTGCAGGCGGCGGTGATGTTGGCGACCGGGTCGTAGATGTTCCAGACGGTACCGGGGACGTGGTACTGGCGGAACGTCGGGTCGATGACCTGGAGCAGGCCCTTGGACGGGATGCCCGCCTGGGCGTTGGAGTCCCAGAGGTTGATCGCCATGGGGTTGCCGGACGACTCGCGCATCAGGTTGCGGTAGATGCCGTTGTAGCTGCCCGGGATCTTGTGCTCGGCCATGACGTGCAGCGACTCGCGGATCCAGCCGTCCAGGTTGTTCGGGTAGACCTTCGCCGGCTTCTGGACCGCGGCGGGGATGGCCTGGCGGACGGCGGCGCGGCTCACGGCCTGCTTGACCTGGCGCTCCTTCTCGACCTTCGCCTTGGTGGCGGCCGCGGCCTTCTGCTTGGCGGCCGCGGCCTCGGCCTTGCCCTGGGCGGCGGAGGCGTCGGCCTGCTGGGCGATGGTGGCCTGCTGGGCGCGGGCGGCGGTGTCGACGGCGCTGAAGGCGACCGGCTTGACGTTCAGGCTGGCGGAGGCGGCTTCGGCCTTGCCCTGGCTGGCGTCAGCACCCGGGACGGCGGTGAAGACCAGTGCGGCGGCACCCGCAGCGGCGATGCCGGCGGCGGTGAGCTTGTGGACACGGGTCAGGTTCAGACCGGAGACGGGGTACTTGGACATGGCGGCTCGACCTTCCAATGGGGGACGTCACACGGGCCATGAGCGGCGGCAGAACGCCGAGTTCTCATCACGGCGCCGAGCGACGGGAGCCATTCTTAGCGGCCGGAAATTCGCCGGGCAATGATGTGACGTACGACCCCGGTTAGTGGAACCGGGCTTGCCGGGATTGCGTCCAGGACGGAATATTCCCAGTTCAAGGCCGATTTGTTGATCCACTAACCAGGGTCGTAAGTGACCTGCGCCCTATGCGCGGGGTCACATCGGGCAGGGGTTTATCTCGCCGGTAGTAGTTGCAGTCGCACACGCTGTACGCATGCTGTGGGCGAGCTGTGCGCCGTCAGACCTCGACGAGCACCTGGTCAAGGGTCTTCCGTACCAGATCGGGCACCTGACAGTCCGCTGCGGGGTACCCGACGGGAATCACCGCGAACGCCTTCTCGTTGGCCGGCCGCCCCAGCACCTCCTGGAGGAACCGCATCGGACTGGGCGTGTGCACCAGCGCCGCCAGCCCCGACAGGTGCAGCGCGGACAGCAGCATTCCGACCGCGATCCCCACCGACTCGTCCACGTAGTAGTGCTTGCGCTTGGTGCCGTCCGGTCCCAGCCAGTGCCGCTGCTGGAAGACCACGATCAGGTACGGGGCGTCGGTCAGGTGCGGCTTGACCTCGTCCGTACCCAGCGGCCGCAGCGCCGCCAGCCACTCCTCGCCCAGTCGCCCCTCGTAGGAGCGCTGCTCCTCGGCCTCCGCCGCCGCCCTGATCCGGCGACGCACCTCGGGGTCCTTGACCAGGACGAACGTCCACGGCTGCTGGTGCGCCCCGGACGGTGCGGTGGCCGCGCAGGCGATCGCGTCCCGGACCGCCTGCTCGGGCACCGGGTCGGCGGCGAACTGCCGGACCGTCCGCCGCCGGTCCATCCGCTCCCGCAGCTCGGCGGCGCGGGCCAGCGACTCGGCCGCGGGTGTCCGCTCGGGCCGGTACGGCACCGGCCGGTACGGCTCTCCGTGGGTCGGCGTCCAGTGCTTCGTCGGGGTGGTCGGCGCGGAGCGCGCCTGAGATGAAGAGGACATGCCCCGAGTCTGGGGTCGCACCGACGCCATGAGACCCAGACCACCGCAGGTGTGCCGATACCGCCCGCCTCCCCGGCGAGAACGACGCGAAGCCGCCCGCCGAGCCCATCCACCCTGTCCCTATATAAGGGGACAAACCCGGACTCCTGCGTTCCCCGCCCGTCCCGCCCCCTCGGACACCTCGCCGGACCCCATATGGGATGCCCCTATATATAGGGGTCTCTACATGCATAAGCCGCACCTCTATACATAGAGAGCAAATAAGGAACATAACTACGCAAAGATGGAGGAGAGGGGTCGCGGTGGAGTGCCCGCGTACGGCCGGGTCGGGGCGTTCGGCCTAGGCCTGCTGGCCTAGGCACGGAGCGTCGGCGGACCGATACGGACCGCTCGGCGCGCCGGTACGGTGAACGCATGAGCAACGGACCGGGAGCTGGGATCCCCGCGGTGAGCACCGCGATCCTGGCCATGAGCAGGCATCTGGAGGTGCGCGACGTCCTCAAGACGATCGTCGCCTCGGCCCGCGAGCTGCTGGACGCCGAGTACGCCGCACTCGGTGTGCCGGACGATCACGGGGGCTTCGCCCAGTTCGTCGTGGACGGCGTCAGCGCCGAGCAGTGGAAGGCCATCGGCCCGCTGCCCCGCCAGCACGGCATCCTCGCCGCGATGCTGCACAACGCCACCCCCGAGCGGCTCGCCGACGTCCGCGAGGACCCCCGCTTCGGCGGCTGGCCCGCCACCCACCCGGACATGTCCGACTTCCTCGGCCTGCCGGTCGCCGACGGCGACGAGATCCTCGGCGCCCTCTTCCTGGCCAATAAGCGCTGCCCCAAGCCCACCGGCGGCTGCGGCTTCACCGAAGAGGACGAGCGGCTCCTCGGGATACTCGCCCAGCACGCCGCCATCGCCCTCACCAACGCCCGCCTCTACGAGCGCAGCCGCGAACTGACCATCGCCGGCGAGCGCGCCCGGCTCGCCCACGAGCTGCACGACGCCGTCTCCCAGAAGCTCTTCTCGCTCCGGCTCACCGCCCAGGCCGCGACCGCCCTGGTCGACCGCGACCCGGCCCGCGCCAAGGACGAGCTCCACCAGGTCGCCGCGCTGGCCGCGGAGGCCGCCGACGAGCTCCGCGCCGCCGTCGTCGAGCTCCGCCCCGCGGCCCTCGACGAGGACGGACTGGTGGCCACCCTGCGTTCCCAGGCCCAGGTCCTCGACCGGGCCCACTCCGCCCGCGTCACCTTCGCCGCCCAGGGCGTACGGGCCCTGCCCAGCGCCCAGGAGGAAGCGATGCTCCGGGTCGCCCAGGAGGCGCTGCACAACGCGCTGCGGCACTCCGGCGCCGAGCGCGTCGAGGTCAGCCTCACCCGGTACGGCCAGGGCGCCCTGCTGCGGATCGCCGACGACGGGCGGGGCTTCGACACCCGCGCGGTCCGCCGGGCCGGCCGGCACCTGGGACTGGTGTCGATGCGTGACCGCGCCGGCGGCGTCGGTGGCAAGCTCACCGTGGAATCGGAGCCCGGCACGGGCACCACTGTCGAGATGGAGGTGCCCGGTGGCTGACAGCACGCAAGGCGGTACGGAACGGGCCACGGGCGAGGGGCGCGCGATCCGCGTCCTGCTCGTCGACGACCACCAGGTCGTACGCCGCGGCCTACGGACGTTCCTGGAGGTCCAGGACGACATCGAGGTGGTGGGAGAGGCGTCGGACGGCGCCGAGGGCATCGCCGCCACCGAGCAACTGCGCCCGGACGTCGTCCTCATGGACATCAAGATGCCCGGCATGGACGGCATCGAGGCCCTCCGCCAGCTCCGTACGCTCGACAACCCGGCCAAGGTGCTGGTCGTCACCAGCTTCACCGAACAGCGCACCGTCGTCCCGGCCCTGCGCGCAGGTGCGGCCGGCTACGTCTACAAGGACATCGACCCGGAAGCCCTGGCCGGCGCCATCCGCTCGGTGCACGCCGGACACGTGCTGCTCCAGCCCGAGGTGGCCGGCGCGCTGCTCTCCCAGGAAGACGGCAACGGCGGCCAGGGGCGCGGGAGTTCCCTCACCGACCGGGAGCGCGAGGTGCTGAGCCTGATCGCGGACGGCCGGTCCAATCGCGAGATCGCCCGCGCGTTGGTGCTCTCGGAGAAGACTGTCAAGACCCACGTCTCCAACATCCTGATGAAACTCGACCTCGCCGACCGCACCCAGGCCGCGCTGTGGGCCGTGCGGCACGGCATCGGTGCCTGAATACCGGGGGAGACGAGCATCCTGACGGTCCCTCAAAGCTATGAACCGACCGTCGCCTCGCGGATCCTAGATTCATACTGTCGTGTATACGTAGCCCGTTTGGCGTATCCCAGCTCCGTGCCGGGCCGTTTCCCAGTGCAGTCGTGGCGGCTGGCCACGGCATCGGCAACGAGGAGCAAGAGAAGTGAAGAACATCAAGCGGGTTGCGGCCATCACGATGGCGGGCGCCGGTCTCGTCCTGGCGGGCGCCGGTGTCGCCTCGGCGCACGACGGCCCGCAGGCCCAGGGTGCCGCGGTGCAGTCCCCGGGTGTCGTCTCGGGCAACGTCACCCAGGCGCCGATCCACGTCCCCGTGAACGTCTGCGGCAACACCGTCTCCGTGATCGGCCTGCTCAACCCGGTCTTCGGCAACACCTGCGTCAACAAGTGAGCCCAGGAGCTTCCGCTCCGACCGGCTGACCCCTGCGCCGGGCCGTGCACCGGCCCGCGCGGGTCACTCCGGACCGGCCCCGCCCAGCCCTGGCCATGCGGCCGGTCCGTCCTCCACATACACCGTCATTCCGGCCCTGTGCCACCACGTGAGGAACACGCCACCATGAACAGCGTCAAAAAGGCCGCCCTTGTCCTTGCCACCACCGGTCTCGCCGTCGGTGCCGCCGCCGGTTCGGCGTTCGCCCACGACGGCGGGCACGCCGAGGGCAAGGCCGTGAACTCCCCGGGCGTCGTTTCGGGCAACCTCGTCCAGGCCCCGGTGCACATCCCCGCGAACATCTCCGGGAACAGCACCAACGTCGTGGGCGTGCTCAACTCCGCCTTCGGCAACCCGGCCGTCAACAACTGACGCCGCCGGCCCGGGGTGCAACTCCCCGGGCCGCCCGGGGCAGTTCAGCCCCAGCTCTCCTGACAGGTCCCGTCGGCCGCGCCATGGCCGGCGGGACCTGCTGCCGTTCACCCCCGGCGCCGCTCCTGCTCCTCCACCGCGGAGTTGTACGCCGCCACCTGCGCCCGCCGGGCGGTGCGCTCCACCGGCCGCAGTGCCTCGGCGCGGGCCGCGATCTCCGACGAGCTGACCGCGGCGCCGTGCTCCCGGCCGTCCCCGCCCGCGCCCTGGGCGATGCCGATCAGGGTGCCGACCCGCTGGGCCAGCTCCAGCACCCGTACGGCCCGCGGTGGGTAGCCCGGCGCCAGCACCTGCCGGCCGGCTTCCGCCCGGGCCCGGTACGCCGCCAGCGCCGCGTCCGCCACCGGGCCGGATCCGGCCACGTCCAGCCGCGAGAGCACCTCCGTCGCCTCCCGCAGCGCCTCCGCCAGCTCCCGCTCGGCCTCGCCCAGCGACGGTACGTCGGCCGGCGGCGCCTCCCGCGCCGGCAGGCAGTGCCAGACCACCTCGACGTGCACATCGGGGCCGGCGGCGCCCTCGGGACCCGCCTCGAACACCTCCGGGACCAGCCCGAGCCCGGCGCCCTGGGCGAGCACCGCCTCGCCGGCCTCCAGCGCCCGCGCATTGAACTCCGGCGGGCCGCTCAACCCCAGCGGGTGCCCCGGCACCGGCAGCGCCACCCGCAGGCCGAGCGCGCCGAGCGTCCGCAGCCGCCCCAGGGCGAGTGTCAGGCCGACCGGGGCGTCCTCCCCGGGCAGGCCCGAGACGCGGTGCACCGCGTCGTCGTCCGCGATGCGGTGCGCGGCATCATCAGGTGAGACAAGTCCGGCCAAAAGGGCATTTCCCCATGCTGCCAGCCGTCCGGAACGAGGTTCATCGAGCATGGTCCCCAGCCTAGGGAACGGCACTGACAACGAGTGGCGTAGGTTTGCAGGGGGGCTGCGCCTACAGGCGCACACGACGACCGAGAAGCAATGGGAGACAGTGCGCTCATGAGCGATGTGCTGGAGCTGGTGGACGTATCCGTGGTCCGCGAAGGACGGGCTCTGGTGGACCAGGTCTCGTGGTCGGTGAAGGAGGGGGAACGCTGGGTGATCCTCGGCCCCAACGGCGCCGGCAAGACCACTCTGCTGAACGTCGCCTCCAGCTACCTCTTCCCGAGCGCCGGCACCGCCCGGATCCTCGGCGAGCAGCTGGGCCGCGTCGACGTCTTCGACCTGCGCCCGCGCATCGGCATCGCCGGCATCGCGCTCGCCGACAAGCTGCCGCGCAGCCAGAGCGTGCTGCAGACCGTCCTCACCGCCGCCTACGGCATGACCGCCAGCTGGCGGGAGGACTACGACGACATCGACGAGCAGCGCGCCCGGGCCTTCCTCGACCGCCTCGGCATGAACGCCTACCTCGACCGGAAGTTCGGCACCCTCTCCGAGGGCGAGCGCAAGCGCACCCTGATCGCCCGCGCGATGATGACCGACCCCGAGCTGCTCCTCCTCGACGAGCCCGCCGCCGGCCTCGACCTCGGTGGCCGCGAGGACCTGGTGCGCCGCCTCGGCCGGCTCGCCCGTGACCCCTACGCCCCCTCGATGATCATGGTCACCCACCACGTCGAGGAGATCCCGCCGGGCTTCACCCACGTCCTGATGATCCGTCAGGGCAAGGTTCTGGCCGCCGGCCCGCTCGAACTGGAACTGACCTCCAGCAACCTCTCGCACTGCTTCGGCCTCCCGCTCATCGTCGACCACAACGGCAGCGACCGCTGGACCGCCCAGGGCCTGCCCCTCAAGTAATGGCCCGTCACTGACCGATCGCGCCCTGTCCCCAAGCCACCCGGCGGATCTACCATGAGGCCGTGGATCCATGGGTGTGGTGGCTGATCGCCGCCGTAGGGCTGGGTATTCCGCTCGTCATGACCGCGATGCCCGAA
The DNA here is from genome assembly GCF_042886435.1 of Streptomyces sp. NPDC058000. Classification (NCBI taxonomy): domain Bacteria; kingdom Bacillati; phylum Actinomycetota; class Actinomycetes; order Kitasatosporales; family Streptomycetaceae; genus Streptomyces; species Streptomyces sp. NPDC058000. Next base: position 6,160 of record NZ_JBHVQS010000004.1, on the reverse strand, counting down.
TTCGGGATGTTCGCGGTCGGCGCCGTCGCCGGTGCCGTCACCGCAGCGCTCGGTGGCGGCACCGTTCCGCAATTCCTGGTGTTCGTAGCGGTGTCGGTCGCGCTGATCGCCGTCGTCCGGCCGATCGCCAACCGCCACCGCGGCCAGGGCCCACGGCTCGCCTCCGGCATCGACGCCCTGAAGGGCAAGACCGCCACCGTCCTGGAGCGGGTCGACGCCGGGGCCGGCGGCCGCATCAAACTCGCCGGGGAAGTCTGGTCCGCCCGCGCCCTCGACGGCGATCGGGTCTACGAACCGGGCCAGCAGGTCGACGTCGTGGAGATCGAGGGCGCCACCGCCCTCGTCATCTGACCGAACCCGGTGCGCTACGCCCCGCACCTCTGAAAGACTGATCAACAACAAGCCGGCCGCGGCCGGATGGACCAGCAACGAAGGGCACGGGAGCCGCTGTGGAACCGATCATCATCGTCCTGATCATCCTGGTGGTGCTCGTGTTCATCGCACTCATCAAAACGATCCAGGTCATCCCCCAGGCCAGCGCCGCCATCGTCGAGCGCTTCGGCCGCTACACCCGCACCCTCAACGCCGGCCTGAACATCGTCGTCCCGTTCATCGATACCATCCGCAACCGCATCGACCTCCGCGAGCAGGTCGTGCCGTTCCCGCCGCAGCCGGTGATCACGCAGGACAACCTCGTCGTGAACATCGACACCGTCATCTACTACCAGGTGACCGACGCCCGGGCCGCCACCTACGAAGTCGCCAGCTACATCCAGGCGATCGAGCAGCTCACCGTCACCACCCTCCGCAACATCATCGGCGGCATGGACCTCGAACGCACCCTGACCTCCCGCGAGGAGATCAACGCGGCCCTGCGCGGCGTCCTCGACGAGGCCACCGGCAAGTGGGGCATCCGCGTCAACCGCGTCGAGCTCAAGGCGATCGAGCCGCCGACCTCCATCCAGGACTCGATGGAGAAGCAGATGCGCGCCGACCGTGACAAGCGCGCCGCCATCCTCCAGGCCGAAGGTGTCCGGCAGTCCGAAATCCTCACCGCCGAGGGTCAGAAGCAGTCCGCGATCCTTCGCGCCGAAGGTGAGGCCAAGGCCGCGGCTCTGCGCGCCGAGGGTGAGGCCCAGGCGATCCGGGTGGTCTTCGAGTCCATCCACGCCGGTGACCCGGACCAGAAGCTGCTCTCGTACCAGTACCTCCAGATGCTCCCGAAGATCGCCGAGGGCGACGCGAACAAGCTCTGGATCGTCCCCAGCGAGATCGGCGACGCCCTCAAGGGCCTCGGCGGCGCCCTCGGCAACTTCAACCCCATGGGCGGCGGCAACATCCCCAAGCCCAGCAGCCCCGAGCGCCAGGCACCCCCCATCGACTGACGGCGCCAGAGTCTCGTGCATGATCAGGGTTGCCCCTCGACCTCCACGGCGGGGAGGCAACCCTGATCATGTAAGGAGAACGACGTGTCCCTCTGGGAAGCAGTCGCAGTCTTCGCCGCCGGCCTCGGCGCCGGCACCATCAACACCATCGTCGGTTCCGGCACCCTGATCACCTTCCCCGTCCTGCTCGCCGTCGGCCTCCCGCCGGTGACCGCCAACGTCTCCAACTCCCTTGGCCTGGTGCCCGGTTCGATCAGCGGCGCCATAGGGTACCGTCGCGAACTGCGCGACCAGTGGCGCCGCGTGCTGCGCTTCGGAGTCGGCGCCCTCATCGGCGGTCTGGCCGGCGCGATCCTGCTGCTGGCCCTGCCGTCCAGCGCTTTCAAGGCGGTCGTCCCCGGCCTGATCGCCGTCGCGCTGGTACTCGTCGTCGCGCAGCCCCGGCTGGCCGCCATGGTCCGCGCGCACCGCGACCGCAACGGCACCACCGCCCACCGCGACGGCGGAATCGCCCTGTTCACCGGCTTGCTGCTCGCCAGTGTCTACGGTGGCTACTTCGGCGCGGCCCAGGGCATCATCTACCTCTCCCTGATGGGCGTTCTGCTCAGCGACGACTTCCAGCGCCTCAACGCCCTCAAGAACGTCCTCGCCGCCCTCGTCAACGGCGTCGCGGCGATCTTCTTCCTCTTCGTCGCCCACTTCGACTGGACCGCGGTCATCCTGATCGCGGTCGGCTCCGCCCTCGGCGGCCAGATCGGGGCCAAGATCGGCCGCCGTCTGCCGCCTGCCGCCATGCGTGCCGTGATCGTCGCGGTCGGGCTGGTGGCCATCGCCCAACTCCTCTTGAAGTAGAGGTAGTTGGGCGAACGCCACCCGCCTTCTGCGGGGTTATGCCGGGAGTGCCCGCAGCCAGTCCGGCAGCTCGTCCCGCACGGACACCCCCAGGGCCGACACCAGCGCATCCGCCGGCGTCGGCTCGAAGGGCCGCCGGAGCAGCCGCATCCCCGCCTGCTCCGGCGTCCGGTCCGCCTTGCGGTGGTTGTCCTCCGCGCACGAAGCGACGGTGTTCAGCCAGGTGTCCCCACCGCCGTGCGACCGCGGCAGCACGTGGTCCACGGTCGTCGCCCGCCTCCCGCAGTACGCGCATCGGTGCTGGTCACGGGCGAGCACCCCGCGCCGCGACCACGGCGCCTGTCTTCGGAACGGCACCCGGACGTACCTGCTGAGCCTGATCACCCGTGGCACCGGTACGTCCATCGAAGCCGCCCGGATCCGCATCCCCGGGTGGGCGTGCTCGACGACCGCCTTGTCCTGCATCACCAGCACCACCGCACGCCGCAGCGACACCGTCGCCAGCGGCTCGAAGCTCGCATTCAGCACCAGCGTCTCGCGCATCCCGTCCACCTCCCGGACCCTGATCGCCGCCGTGGCGAAGTGGCTCCACTGTGCAGGGGCAGGTATTTCCCGGACAACGCAATTTCCGTATGCCACAAGGGAAATGGCGGGTGAGCGCAGCATGAAGAAGAGGTGTGCCACAGCCGAGGCGGAGCCGCCGTGAGGGGCACCCGAAGAGAGTGCGCTCCGGGTCCCGGCCCCCGTGCATACCCGGAACCCGGAGCGAACGGCAGCCGGCGCGGACGCCCCTGTGCGTGGGACTCCGGCGAACAAGGGGCGAACACACCTACGCCCCGACGCTCCCGCCACTGCGGTACCAGCTGCCCGCCGCCTCATGGAGGCGGCGGTACGCGTACCACTGTGGGTGGCGGAAGCGCCGGGGCGCAACGCATTTCTCCCGGGCCCGACGGCCCGGCCCGTCTCAGCCGGCGGGCACCTCGTACTCGCCGATCAGCTGGGCCCGCCCGATCGCGTGGAACCGCAGGTTGAAGCCCACCACCGCGGGCGAGACGTCCGCGTCCGGCCCCAGCTTCTCCTGGTCCACCGCGTAGACGGTGAACACGTAGCGGTGCGGCCCGTCGCCGGGCGGCGGCGCCGCGCCCCCGAAGTCCCGCGTCCCATAGTCGTTGCGGACGTGCACGGCCCCCTGGGGGAGACCCTTCATGTCACCGCTGCCCGCCCCGGCCGGCAGCTCCGTCATCGACGCCGGAACGTCGAACAGCACCCAGTGCCAGAACCCGCTACCGGTCGGCGCGTCCGGGTCGTAACAGGTGACGGCGTAGCTCTTGGTCCCCGCGGGGGCGCCCTCCCACCGCAGCTGCGGCGAACGGTTCCCCCCGGCGTGGACCTGCTCCGGCCGCAGCGTCCCGCCCGGCTCCACCTCTTCGCTCACCACGGTGAACTCCGCCACCGGCGGGTGGAAATCGTGCGGGAGCGGCCGCCGCTTCAGCTCGGACACCTCGGACCTCCTGGTCGCTTGCTGACACTCTGTCCGGCCAGGTTAGAGCCAGTTGCGCCGCCCGCCGACCTCGGCCAACCAGCGGTTGAGATATCCCGCCCAGTCGGTCCCCCCGAAGTCGTGCAGCCCCACCGTGAACGACCGGTAGGTGTCCGACCCCTCGCTGAACAGGCCCGGCTTCTTGTCCATCTCCAGCACCACGTCCATCTCCTGGTCGTCCGCCACGAAGGACAGCTCGACCTCACTCAGCCCGCGGTACTGCGGCGGCGCCGAGAACTCGATCTCCTGGAAGAACGGCAGCTGCTGCCGCGTCCCGTGGATCTGCCCCTGCTCCAGATCGGCGGTCTTGAACCGGAACCCGAGCCGCTCGAAGGCGTCCAGGATGGCCTGCTGCGCCGGCAGCGGATGCACCTGCACCGGGTCGAGATCACTGGAGTCCACCGCCCGCGCGATCGCCAGCTCCGTCGCCACCCCCACACCCATCCCGTGCAGCGGATGTCCCAGGAACGTGGTGATCGGCGTCTCCCACGGGATCTCCAGCCCGAACGGCACCGTGTGCACGGCCCCGGCCTGCACCTCGAACGCCCCGCCCAACCGCACCCGGTGGAACTCGACGTCCCGCCGCACCTCCTCGTCCCCGTGCTCGACCTCGACCCGCGCCTGCAACCCGACGGACAACCCCTGAATGGCCTGCGGCACCGACCCGCCCTGGATCCGAACCTCCCCCTGCACCACCCCACCGGGCACGACGTTCTCCTCGAAGAGCACCGTCTCCACGGACGCGCCCCCGGCCCCCAGACTCGCCAGCAGCTTCCTGAACCCCATGCTCGTCCTCCCCTGACACAACGCGTCCCGCATAGCCGGCCGATCGTGGGCCGATCCTTACGCACCGCCCTCCGATCAGCCCAATTCCGTTTCCACACCCGCCCAAACCGGCCCCGACACCCGCCCGCCCCCCTCCACTACGCTCGGAACCCATGACCGACGTACCGGACCGCACGCCCCTCCCGCGCGACTTCTTCAACCGCCCCGTCCTGGACGTCGCCCCGGACCTGCTCGGCCGCACCCTGGTACGCCACAGCCCCGACGGCCCGATCGAACTCCGCCTCACGGAGGTCGAGGCGTACGACGGCGAGAGCGACCCGGGCTCCCACGCCTACCGGGGCCGCACCCCCCGCAACGCCACGATGTACGGCCCGCCCGGTCACGCGTACGTCTACTTCATCTACGGCATGTGGTTCAGCATCAACCTGGTCTGCGGCCCCGAGGGCCAGGCCAGCGCGGTCCTGCTGCGCGCCGGCGAGATCCTCACCGGTACGGACCTGGCCACCGGCCGCCGCCCCAAGGCCCGCAACACCAACGAGCTCGCCAAGGGCCCGGCCCGCCTGGCCACCGCCCTCGACATCGACCGCTCCCTCGACGGCACCGACGTCTGCGCCCCCGCCGACTCCCCGATCACGATCCTCTCCGGCACCCCGGCCCCACGCGCCCGGGTACGTAACGGTCCCCGCACCGGAGTCGGCGGCGACGGCGCCGACCACCCCTGGCGCTACTGGATCGACGGCGACCCCACCGTCAGTCCCTACCGCCCCCACGCCCCCAGGCGGCGCACCACCACGGCTACTTGACTCTGTCCCGCCAAACGCCTAACGTGGCCCGAGCCGCTGGACACGGGCAGCGCTATCTGCGTAACCCGGAGGCGGCAGAAACCACTACTTTGAACCACTCCCTGGCGGGTCTTTTTCGGCGTTGCCGAAATTCGACCCGAGCGGCCCGATTATGAGCCGTCAGGAAAAGTCGCTAAAGTAGTGACCACGCCGAAAGGCAAACCCCTCCGACGGGAAATCGGAACCGAATTCGAACCGGTAGCGCCTCACTGAGAAGCGAACCGGAAGCGAAAAAGGATCTGATAAAGTCGGAAAGGCCGAAAAGCGAAAGCGAAGCGGCCGGACCCCGCTCCAGCAGGGGGCCAGAGACGGAAACGGATCTGGTAAGGTTGGAATCGCGAAGAAGCCGAAAGGCCGAATCGCACCGGCGAAAATCAGGGCCGAAAGGATCTGATAGAGTCGGAAACGCAAGACCGAAGGGAAGCGCCCGGAGAGCCTGGTGAAACAGGCACAAAGGAAGCGTCCGTTCCTTGAGAACTCAACAGCGTGCCAAAAGTCAACGCCAGATATGTTGATACCCCGTCTCCATCATGGAGATGAGGTTCCTTTGAAAGCCCTCCCAAGTTTTTGGGAGGCACACAGCGAGGACGCTGTGAACCGTGAGGATTATTCCTCCTCGTGGTTCCGCTCAACGCGAGTGTCACACCGGATTACCGGTACACATTCACGGAGAGTTTGATCCTGGCTCAGGACGAACGCTGGCGGCGTGCTTAACACATGCAAGTCGAACGATGAACCTCTTTCGGGAGGGGATT